>CAZYAN010000108.1:0-1511 GCA_964645585.1 uncultured Opitutales bacterium | reverse complement strand
GTCACCCTTTCCCTAGTCTGCAAACGCGTCTTCTTCAAGACCTCGTTTCGCAAGCACCGAAGAATCCCAAATCCCAACAAAATGAAAAAACTGAATGTCTTTCTTCCTCTTGTCTGCGCTTCCCTTTCTTTTGGCTCCGTCGCGAGAGCACAACAAGTAATCGCCGACGATCTCGTCGTTCAAGGCACTGCCGAAATCCAGAGCGACACGGAAATCCAAGGGGATCTGCTCGTAACGGGACAGGACGCGCAGAATCTGATCGGTTCCGACGGCTTCATCTTCTTTCAAAGTTCCTATTTTACGGGGACGGTCGGGGTTTTTTGGGACCCCCAGCAGATGGCATTGCGGGCCGGGAGAGCGACCGGCACCCAATGGGATTTTCCGTGGGCGCTGTACAGCATGGGGCTCGGCTATAACGTGAAGCCGTCCGGAACCCACAGCGTCGCGCTGAACCAGTCGACGACGGCCGGGGGCGGTTCCTCATTGGCGACCGGCAAAAATACGATGGCCGGCGGCGATGCTTCGGTTGCCATGGGAATCTCAACCCAGGCCGAAAGTTTCGCCTCGGTTGTCCTTGGCAGCTACAATGAACTGCTCGGCGGCGACCACGACGGCTGGGTGACGTCCGACGCCCTTTTTGTGATTGGAAACGGCACCGCGTGGAACGACCGGCGCAATGCTGTCACCGTATTGAAAGACGGCCGGACCGGGATCGGCACCTCGAACCCGCAGGCGACACTCGACGTCTCTGGCGACGCGAGTTTTACCGGTCCAGTGACGATCACGCACATCGTCCCGCAAGGCGATCTGTCGATGGGAGCCTTCACCAGCACTCCCGAGTAGTCCGCTTGCGCACATTCCCAGCAACGATCAGAAAAGGCATTCACCCCCTTTTCAAAGGAAACCCCCGTACCATGAAATACCAAAGAAAAGCAATTATCGCTCTCGCGATCGGTGCCTTGGTCCTTTCTTCCGTTTTCCTCATGCTGTCCGCGCAAGCGCCACAATGGTGGACTGAACGTGAGGTTACTGACTCTTCAGCGACTCCCAACGACTACGCGCCAGTCAACCAAGGGCAGCTCAAGCATCTCGCGGCACAGGCATACGAGGAACTGCTGGAAAATCTGCCCGGCGGCCCAGGGGCGGACCTGCAGGGAGTCACATCCGCGTGGCGGATGACCTCGGGCAACGATTATCTGCCGGTCAATCTTGGCCAGGTAAAAAATCTTGCACAACCATTCTACGACCGGCTGATTGCTGCTGGCTTTACCGCGGATTACCCATGGGAATCGAGCATCAATCCCGCCGCTGACTTCGCACTGGCGAACATCGGCCAGGTCAAGAACCTCTTCAGCTTCGACATTACCTTCAGCTCGGACTCCGATCCTCTGCCGGACTGGTGGCGGCTGCATCATTTCGGCACGCTTGAAGTATCGAGCGGCGATCCGGCTCCCGGCGATCAAACGCGCACACTTGCCGAAGCCTACAGGCTCGGCAGAGACCCGAATGCC
>CAZYAN010000107.1:0-1783 GCA_964645585.1 uncultured Opitutales bacterium | reverse complement strand
CCGTAACAAGAAGACCTAAACAGAGAGCAGCCGCGCGAGTGTAAGAAATGGTTTTCATGGGGAGGCAAGATCGGTTGGAGAGATATTAAATACGCGTCGAGTAAGAGTGGGCGCTTCAGCGCCTCTACGTGATTGGGAGGGGCTGGAGCCCCTGCTCTTATCCTCTCCGAGGAAAAACTTTCGACAGCTCAATCAGCGTGCCGTCTCCGGCTTCGCTCGCGGTCGCGATCTCGGGCAGCACATGAGCGCCCGCGAAAATGGTAAAATTATCGAGATCGGCGCTGAATCGATCCGTACTGAACGTTTGAAAAGCGAAAGAGCGGACTGGACTGGCGGTCATTGCGGAATCCCTGGCGAAGGAGTAATTTTGAGCGGCGATGACCCCGTCTTTCCAGACGTCCGCGAGACCGGGTGCGAGTTTCTTCAATCCGGTCGGAGATTCATACTCAATCTCCTCAGCGCTGTTATTCAGAATAACGTCGAATCGAAGCCGCGTGTTCGCGTCATAGCTTCCGGCATTCGGGCGAATCTCCGATCCGCCCTGAAGGCTGAAGATGTGCGCCCGGTTGATGTTCGAGTGTGATCCGTCGCCCGCCAGAAACTGCACGGTCAACCGTTCTGATCCGCTTGATGAGATCGTCGTTCGCCGGTCGACGAAGTCGAAGCTCATCGTCACGACCTCGGCGTCGGATACATTCAGTGCGGCGAACAAAAAGCCGATCCCGTTCTCGATTCGCAAATACCGGTTCGCCGTGCCATAGCCAAAGACATCCTCCGTATCCTCCAGCACCTGCACAGCTCCGGCATTCGAACCCTCGCGCGCCATCTCCCATATGCCGCCCTCTGAGATCTCAGTCGGTGCCGTCTCCAGTTCGTATTGTTCGAACTTGTCCTGAAAAAGAATCTCCTGCGCCGCGAGAGAGGTACAGAATGCCGCTCCCGCGGCAATGAATGCGCCGATTTGGAAGGCGGCGCGTGGTATGAGGGAGAGCTTCAGCCCTTTGTCCGCGGTATCCGCGATCGATGCGCGGATTCGGCAATCAAGGCGGGAATTCGTAAACCGGGGAGATTTCTTATTCATGACAGGTCGCGAGGATGTGGTGAGTAAATTAATTCCAATGCGGCGGACGCGCCGCTACCATGGAGTACGCAGCCGTCTCCCGGATTTTTGAAAAAAGAATCGCATCCGCAGAATTTTGGCCTAGCCTGTCGGGAATTCTCCATCCCCGATGCCTCATCCTTGGTCCAAAAGTCCAGATCCCATGGCCACCCGCCAAAGCCTCCTTGAGCGGGTGAAAGACTGGGAGGACCGCGAAAGCTGGACCGAGTTTTACCAGATCTACGCGCCCCTCCTCTTTCGGATGGCACGCCGTTTTCAGATCTCGGAAGAGGATGCACACGAGGTCGTTCAGGAAGCGATGCTGAAAATGGCCAAACGCCTCCCCGGCTTTTCCTACGATCCTGCCAAAGGTTCCTTCAGGGGGTGGCTTCGACAACTGGTACGCAACGAAGTGATCGGACGCTGGCGGCGTGAACGAAAGCACCACGAACAGCGCGTTTCAGACGAAGCTTTTTCGCAAAACATGTTCGCCGATCGCCTCGCCGATCCAGACGCGCTGGATTTCGACGAACTTTGGGAGGAGGAATGGCGCAAGACTCTCTACGAAACCGCGAAAGAGCGGGTGCGGGCAAAAGCAAAGCCGCGTCAGTATCAGATTTTTCATTGCGCGGTTGTCAAAGAATGGCCGGCTCGCCGGATCTGCAAGGATCTGCGCGTAAGTCT
>CAZYAN010000106.1:0-1794 GCA_964645585.1 uncultured Opitutales bacterium | reverse complement strand
CCGCGGAACACGCATGCAGATTCGTCGAATCTTCCGGGAAGATTCGCTGCCGCGGAATCCGCATGCAGATCCGTCGAATCTTCGGGGAAGATTCGCTACCCATCGGAGGTTGACGGGCCCGAAAGGAGCCCCGCCGCCGAACGGCCAGAGACCAAAGACCGAAGACTTCCCTACCCTTGAATCCAAGCGATGAAGGCTTTGGGACCGCCTTCCATGTACCCGACAGTGCGCCGCGTTTCCTTTCCCGCGGAATCAAGCAGGATCAGGGTCGGAAACGCTTCTACGGAAAACTTCTCCTGCAGCGACTGGTTCTGCCGCGCCAGCTCCGCCGGCTGCTGGGTCTGCATCGGGAAATCGAGTTCGAGCAGCACCAGCTCATCGCTGGCATAACGGGCGAAGTCGCCGGTGCTGAATACGTCGCGCTTCAGCATTTTGCACGGCGGGCACCAGTCGGATCCGGTGAAATTCATCAGCACCGGCTTTCCTTCCTCGGCCGCCACGCGCAAGGCCTCTTCGTAATCGGTGAGCCAGACAGCCGGACCGGCTTCGGCGGATTGGGCCGACGCGCCGGCCGGAGCTCCGGCGGCGGCCTGGGAGGCACGTTCCGCGCAGGCGCTGAAAGACATCGCGGCGGCGGCGAGCAAAAGACCGAATACCGGAACGGAAGGAAAAGGAGAAAACCTCAGCTTCATGCTCCCCAAGGTAACGGAAACGGCCGCTCTCGCAAGGCGCATCGCGCATCCGGGCTCTGTTCGTTCGTGGTTGAACCGGCCACTCCGAATAGATGCGCTGCTTCGATCCGGCGGAACGCGACCCGCAACCCGAGCTTGATCCTAAGGGCCTTCCAGATGGAGCAATATCCACCGAGGCAGAAAACATCTTGAACACGACCCTGCCGCCGCTACTATCGCCTTATACCGAAGAGTTCAAGGTTCAGGGTTCCCCTTGCGTCTCCCCGTCCCTCTTCCGCATCTTTCCGACAGCCCAAAATATCTCGATAATGAATTCACCCCGGTTCCCTCTCGAACGGTCGAGAGACGGCGCCTCCCCGGTGCCGCCGTTTCACTGCGGAATGACCTTGGCGGAGCTGCTGACGGTTCTCGCGGTCATCGGCATTCTGGCCGCGATTCTGATCCCGGTCACCAGCCGCGCACGGGATTCGGCCAAGGTCGCCGCCTGTCAAAGCAATCTGCGGGAGCTCGGCACGGCGGTCTATTTATTCGCCGCCGATCACGACGATCACACCCCGCCGAACATCAATCCCGAACTTGATCCGCCCGAGCTGGACGATATGGCAGGCACCTTCGTCGGCGGGCCGGGCGGCGATGTCCGGACCCTTGGCTGGCTGATTCCCGAAGAATACGGCGGGCCTCCCGGCTCGCCGAACCGCTACATCGACAATCCATCGGTGCTCTTTTGCCCGAGCCTGTCCGATAACGTCTATGCCGCCAGCGACGAATACAAGCGCCCCGAAGAGATAAGTCGCCAAAACCCGATCCGGCGCACCGGCTATGCATGGATTTATCGGATTCCCCGCAAAGAAGATCACCACAACTACGGTGACGGCTTCTTCGCGAGAAATCCGAACCACAAAGTCACGGTGGAAAACAAGAACGTGCCCTACGCCTTCGACTTCGGCTGGACGAAAGGCTACGGGCACCAGGGGCCGATCATCAGCATCCCCTCGCACCGCAACGCGATCAACGTCCTCCACCTCGGAGGCCACATCACAACCATCTCCCACGCGGAAGCCGATAAACACGACGGCTACGACGCCCTCTACCGCTTCCTCGC
>CAZYAN010000105.1:0-1849 GCA_964645585.1 uncultured Opitutales bacterium | reverse complement strand
GATGGACGATTCCCACCTGAAAAACGGCGCCGGCGCGGAGCTTTTTCCGGAACGGCTGCTTGCCAGTCTGACCGCGGAACGCTTGCTCGCGGTCTTCACGGTCACCGATCCCGATGACGCGCCGCCGCTGGCGCGGGCACTGGTTCGAGGCGGTATTCGCGTGATGGAACTCGCCTGGCGCACGGATGCGACGCTCGAGGCTTTGCGGGCGATTCGTTCGGAAGTTCCTGAAATGCTGGCGGGCATCGGCACGCTGCTGACGGTCGATCAGATGGAGGCGGTTCAGGCCGCGGGCGCGGCGTTCGGTGTATCGCCGGGTCTGTCGACGAAATTGCTGCGAGCCGCCCGCGATCTTGGGTTTCCGTATGCGCCGGGCGTGATGACCCCGTCTGAACTCCAAGTCGCGCTCGAATACGGTTGCCGGACCTTAAAGTTTTTTCCGGCGGAATCCGGCGGCGGCTTGAAGCAGCTGCGCGCGATGAATGCGCCTTTCGCGCACCTGCGTCCGCGCTATATCGTTCTCGGCGGTCTGACCGAAGACAACGCCGCCGCTTATTTGGATGAGCCGTCGGTCGCGGCGCTCGGCGGTTCCTGGATCACCGGAGGCGGGCTCATCGCCGCGCGCGACTGGGACGGAATCAAGCGGCGCGCGCGCGCCGCGAGGAAGGCGGTCGAACGATCGGCGTATGCCGAATCGCATTCCGTGGCGGCGAGCAAGTGAATCTCAAAACGCGAAGTGAATCACTCTTTATCATGAACAAAACCGTTACGTTCGGAGAAATCATGGGACGCCTCTGTCCGCCCGGATTCAACCGGTTCCGGCAGGCGATGCCCGGCTCCCTCGATCTGACTTTTGCCGGCGCGGAAGCCAATGTCGCCGTGTCGATCGCACATTTTGGAGGGCGGGCGGCATTCATTACGGCGCTCCCCGCGAATCCGCTCGCGGACGCATGTGTCTCGAATCTGCGGGGGCATGGTGTCGATGTTTCGGGCATCCAGCGAACCGCCGGGGGAAGGCTCGGTCTTTATTTTGTCGAACGCGGGGCGAATCAGCGGCCGAGCCGGGTCGTGTATGATCGCGAAGCTTCGAGTGTTGCGCTTGCCTCCCCGGAATCGTATCCGTGGGCGGAGCTTGTAGCGGACGCGTCGTGGTTTCATTTCACCGGCATCACGCCGGCTCTTTCGGAACAAGCGGCATTGAGCGCCCTCGCCGCGGTCAAAGCGGCCAGGGAACGCGGAGCGACCGTTTCGTGCGACCTCAACTTTCGCACCAAACTCTGGCGCTGGAAAGAAGGGGTTTCCGCGCGCGATCTGGCGGAAGAGACCATGCGCGGCCTTTTGCCGTATGTGGATGTGTTAATCGCAAACGAGGCGGACGCGTCTGATGTCTTAGGGATACGCGCTGGCAGCAGCGATGTAGACAACGGCGCGCTTGACCTCGACCGGTATCCGGAGGTCGCCGCTGAGATTGTTAAACAATTCCCCGGGATCGGTCGCGTGGCAATTACGCTTCGGGAGAGTTTGTCCGCGAGTCACAACAACTGGGGCGCGCTGCTTTATGACGGAGCGTCGGGGAAGACGGCATTTGCCCCCTTGGATGAGAACGAGGCGTACCGTCCGTATGAGATTCGGCAAATCGTCGACCGCGTCGGCGCCGGAGATTCTTTTGCCGCCGCGCTGATTTTCGCGCTGCAGACGGCTGACTTGCAGGCGCCGGAACACGCGATCGCCTTTGCCGCTGCGGCATCCTGTCTCGCCCACTCGATCGAAGGGGATTTCAATCTTCATTCCCGTGCCGAGGTGGAGGCGCTGATGAATGGCGCCGCATCGGGCCGGGTGGTGCGTTGAA
>CAZYAN010000104.1:0-2252 GCA_964645585.1 uncultured Opitutales bacterium | reverse complement strand
GTTTTTTTCCGGATCAGGCGGCCGATCCCTTGGCGGAACTTGATCAGTGATTCCGGCAGCGTGTATTCACTAAATGGATTCCCGCCCTGGTCGCGGATCCATTCGCATTTTGCTTCGGCAACGGGATGAGTCGGGTTCTCGAACGGAAGCCGCGTGACGATGACCTGCGACAAGGCGGGTCCGGGAATGTCGATTCCGGTCCAGAAGCTGTCGGTCCCGAAAAGCACACCGTTTCCGGCTTCCTTGAAACACCGGGTAAGCTCGCTTCTCGAATATTCCCGACCCTGCATGAATAACGGACGACCATCGCTGGCGAACGTCTCTTCCGTCGCGGCGGCGATCCGCTGCATGTCGGCGTAACTGGTAAAAAGAACGAGCGTTCCGCCCGGAACGCGCGAGACGCAAAACGTGATGTAATCGATCAGGGCATCGGTCGCCAAACGCGCCTCGGCCCGCGTGGGCGGCGGCACGTCGCGGGCGATGAAGATCTTTACGTTGCGTTCGAAATCGAAAGGCGATTCCTCGATGGCCGCCGTGATGCCTTCCGCACCGGACCGTTTCTGAAAGATGCTCATGTCGCGGTTGATCGCGAGCGTCGCGCTGGCGAGAACGACGGAGGTTTCCCGCTCGAAAAGTGCCGCGCGGAGGTAGGGTGCGACGTCGAGGGGAGCGGCACGCATCAGGATGTTTTGGCCTCTTTGTCCGGAACGTTCGACCCAATGGACATGATCTTCCGGATCGAGCGCGAGCATCTGATTGATGCCGGTCGAGTAGCGTTTCAGGCGGTCCTTTAAATCGAGCATTTCCTTCCGGGCCGGGCCGTCTTCGAGGCGGTCGGCGAGTTGGGCCGCGATTTGGAAGAGGTGGCGCAGGGGGCCGGCGAGGGTGGGCTCGCACCAGTCGGTTTCCCGGACGCGCACGATCGAGCGCGGCTGGAGGAGACGGTCGCGGATAAAACCGTAAAACTGTTCGGCCGCGGCCAAGGCGTCCTCGACCGCTTGGCAATGTTCCGCCTGTCCGTAGCGAGAAAAGTAGCCGCGTTTGGTGCGCGGATTGTAGAGGGATTTCAGCAGACGGTCGAGCCCGTGGGAGCTGACACTGAGGCCGAAATGTCCGGTGGCGATTGCGGGGATGGTATGCGCTTCGTCGAGCACGGCGAAGTCACCCGCGAACAGGACGCCGGGCGGCCGGAACCGCTCGGCCATTCCGGCGTTGATCAGCGCGAAAAGGAGACTGTGATTAACGACGATGACGTTGGCTTTTTCGATCGCGGCACGGGCTCGCTGATAGTGGCAATTGCCGGGAGAACAAGTCTGGCGGCTGCAGACGGAAGAATCGGCATTGACCCACTCCCAGACCGCCGGATGAGGCGGCGGCTGGAGCTCTTGGCGAAAGCCGGTTTTCGTGCTGTACGACCATTCGATGATTCGCGTGAGCTCTTCCTGTTCGGAGGTGGGAAAAAGATCCCCTTTCGTCGCGACGGCTTGGCTGAGACGCCGGGGGCAAAGATAGTTTGATTTTCCGAGGAGGAGGGCGGATTTGAACTCACTGAATCGCTGCAGGCGCGGGATCGCCTGAAAGAGTTTGCGGCAGAGCGGGAGGTCGTTTTGGAGGATTTGTTCCTGTAAGGCAATGGTCGCGGTCGAAACGAGCAGCGGCCGTTCGCTGGCAATCGACCGCAGCAATCCGGGAAGCAGGTAGGCGAGGCTCTTGCCGACTCCGGTGCCGGCTTCGAAGAGAAGCGGCTGATCGGATGAAAACGCGTCGGCGACCGCGCGGGCCATTGCCTCCTGCTGGGGCCGGTGCTCGAGCCCGAGCGCCTCTTGCAATTCGCCGTCCGGCGCAAAGAGCCGCTCTGCCTCGGCCTGCAAAGCCAAGGAAGGCGCCGACGGCGCGCGCAAGTCATCTTCAAAGCCGATCATCGCTACAAGGAAACCCAAACTGAACTCCATCTAAAAACTTCAAACTCCGCAATCCCGAGGAACTCTTGCGAATCCTCGGTGGTAATCGATCCCCGATTGCCGCGGGCGATCTCAATGCTGACATCCGTGTCGAGCAGGACGACCCAAGATGTTCACACCTTCTCTCTCTATGAAACCTTCATTGTTCATGCGGCGTGGAGGGCGATCCGTTCCGTAGCATCCGGCTTTGCCGCTGAGCCTTATACACGTCTTTAGGGCGTACGAAACCAGATAAAAGCAGTGCATTCTCGGAATCCGAAACGTTCGCACATCCCGGAGGGATGCCAGCCT
>CAZYAN010000103.1:0-2269 GCA_964645585.1 uncultured Opitutales bacterium | reverse complement strand
CCACGGAGTCGTGTCCCCGGATATCCGCGCGGGCATCGTATTTACCGCGACCTAGGTCATTGGCCACGCGCGAGAGGTGGGCGAGGCGGGAGTTCAGGCGGCGAATTTCAGAAAGACCAAGGACCAGTGCAGTGACAAAAAGGAGGCTTTTGACGAATTGGAGAAACCATTCGTCAGCCGTCATAAGGACCGGTATCCCGTAAACGAGAATCAATCCGACAATGCAGCTGACGAGGACCCAGGTGATTCCGCGAAGGCGAAACTTGATTGTACGATTACGAGGCGGGGGTGTCATCAGGCTGGGCGAGAAGGGTGGAAATCGCGTCGACGAGACACTCTTCGTCGACGATCGGCTTGCTGACGTAGTTGTCGAATCCGGACCGGAGGAAGCGCTCGCGGTCGGCGGTCATGGCGTGGGCCGTCAGCGCGATCGCGGGTATTTTTCGATAGACGGGGTCATTGCGGACTGCTTTGAGCAGATCGACGCCGTCCATGCCGGGAAGCGATATATCGAGCAGGAGCAGCTCCGGCATCGGCGTGGTTTTCTCCCGCAGGCCGCGCAAGAGCGGGTCGGCCGCGATGAAATGCACAATGTGGAAACGGTCGGACAGGATGTCGCGAACCAGGTCGGCATTATCCGCATTGTCTTCGACTAGAAAGATGCATTTCATTTCGGCGAAACGTGAATCAGCACATCTACTTTCTTGGAATCTGCGGAACGGCGATGGGCAACACCGCCCTTCTGCTGAAGGCGGCGGGGATGCGTGTCAGCGGCGCGGATACCGGAGTCTACCCGCCGATGAGCGATCTGCTGCGCGAAAACACCATCGAAATTTTCGAGGGCTACGACGCGGAACGGCTCGCCGCGCTCGCGCCGGACCTGGTCGTGGTCGGAAACGCTACGGTGCGCGGCAACCCGGAGTTCGAGTGGCTCCTCGCGGAAAAGAAGATTCCTTTCATTTCGCTTCCGGCGCTGATCCACGACCGCCTGCTTGCCGGCCGCCAAAATATCGTGATTGCGGGCACCCATGGGAAAACAACGACCGCCACCCTGACGGCTCTCCTTCTGCGGGCAAATGGCGCCGACCCCGGTTTTCTCATTGGCGGCGTTCCCATCGATCTCCCCAGCGGCGCGGAACTCGGAGGAACAGGTGCCCCATTCGTCATCGAAGGCGATGAATACGACAGCGCTCTTTTCGACAAGCGCAGCAAGTTTATCCATTACGCACCGCATGTTGCTGTAGTGAACAACATAGAATTCGATCACGCCGACATTTTTCGAGATTTGCGTGACGTCCAACGGTCGTTTAACCATTTTTTGAAAATTGTCCCGCGGAACGGCTGGATCATCGTCAATGGCGACGATCCAAACATTGCCGCGCTCGACCCGGTCACGTGGGCGCCGGTTTGCCGCGTCGGGGTCGGCGAAGCGAACGATCTGCGGATCGCGGATTTCGGCGAAGACTGCGCCGGCGCGCGTTTCCGCCTGATTTGGAAAAAGCAGCCGTGGACGCAGGTTCGCTGGGCGGCCGGCGGCCTTTTCAACGCGCGCAACGCCGCGATGGCGGCGCTCGCGGCCGCACTGACGGCTCGTCCCGATGCGGTCACGAGTCTCGACCTTTCCGCTCTCGCTGACTATCACGGAGTCAAACGCCGCCAGGAAAGACGCGCCGAACGCGACGGGCTGGTCGTCATCGAGGATTTCGGACACCATCCGACGGCCTTGGGAAACACCCTGGAATCCTTGCGAACCCGTTATCCGAGACGGCGCATTACCGCCGTTTTCGAACCGCGCACAAACACGACGCGGACGAACTACCTCCAGCGCGAGCTGATCGACGCACTCAGCCACGCGCACGAGGTGTATCTCGGGCCGGTCCACCGGCCGGAGAAGCTTCGCGACGACGAGCGCCTCGACCTCGACCGTGTGGTTGCGGAATTGCGAAAAAAAGGGGGCGAAGCCGCGCATTTTCCGAGCAACGCGGCCCTTCTCGAGGATTTGCAGGCAAGAACCTTAGAGCCAAGTGGAGAAGGCGAGCGGGCGGCGCGAACCGTCGTCTTCTTCAGCAACGGCGCCTTCGACGGAATCATCGGCGCCTACGCGGATGCGGTTGCCCGTTTACCGAAAGCCAAGGAACGAACCGAATAGACGCGATCGCGCGTCGATAGTTTGTAAATCGCTGGGGTGGTGGGAGATCGCGGATTCGAACCGCGGACCTCTTGCATGTCAAGCAAGCGCTCTAACCAACTGAGCTAATCCCCCGGAAGG
>CAZYAN010000102.1:1302-2691 GCA_964645585.1 uncultured Opitutales bacterium | reverse complement strand
TTGTGCGAATCGATTCGGCAACGGAGCTAGAGGTTTACAAGAAGGCATATCAGCTGGCGATGATTATTTACGAGCTTTCAAGTGGCTTTCCACCAGAAGAAAAGTATGCGCTCACTAGCCAAATTCGACGTTCGTCTCGCTCGATATCAATGAACCTTAGGGAGGCTTGGGCCAAACGTCGCTACGAAGCGCATTTTGTCAGCAAACTCACCGACTCTGATGGCGAGAACGCGGAAACGGGTACTTCGTTGGATTTCGCGCGGGACTGCGGCTATATCACCGATGAGCAACATGAAAAGCTCGCGGGACTCTGCGCCGAGATTGGACGTATGCTTGGGGCGATGCTTCGGAATCCCGCACCGTTTCTTATTCACCAACCTCGATCCACGTCCCCTGAACGCTGACCTCCGACCTCCGACCTCCGACCTCTGATCTCTGATCTCTGATCTCTAATTTCCACTTTTTCTCATGAAGGGCATCATTCTCGCCGGCGGGGCCGGCACTCGTCTTCATCCGATTACGCTGGCTGTTTCAAAACAGCTTATGCCGATATATGATAAGCCGATGATTTATTATCCGCTTTCCGTGCTGATGCTGGCGGGAATTCGGGAGATTTTGATCATCACCACACCGGAGGATCAGCCGGCGTTTCAACGGTTGCTCGGTGACGGTGCGGGCCTCGGGTGCCGTTTCGAATACGCGGTGCAGGAGGTGCCAAACGGGCTCGCCCAGGCATTCGTGATCGGCAAGGAGTTCATCGGCGACGATCAAGTCGCGCTGATCCTCGGTGATAACATCTTTTACGGCTCGGGGTTTGGTGAGCTCGTTCGGCGCCATACGGATCCGGACGGAGCTGTCATTTTCGCCGCATCGGTTCATGACCCGGAGCGCTATGGCGTCGTGGAGTTTGACCAAAACCGCAAGGCGGTCTCAATCGAGGAAAAACCGGCAAAGCCGAAGTCAAATTACGCGGTGCCGGGACTCTATTTCTACGACAACGAGGTTGTGAAGATCGCTCACGAGATTCAGCCATCCGCCCGGGGCGAGTATGAGATCACGGCCGTCAATCAAGTTTATCTTGAACGGGGAAAGCTGCAGGTGGGGGTCTTCAACCGCGGCATCGCTTGGCTCGATACCGGGACATTCGCTTCGTTGAACGAAGCGTCGACATTTGTTCGTGTCATTGAGGAGCGCCAGGACACGAAGATCGGCTGCATCGAAGAGGTCGCCTACTACAGCAAGTTCATCGACCGCGATCAGCTTCTGCGACTGGCCGAAAAATACGACAAAAGCGGCTACGGCGATTATTTGCGCAGGATCGCGGGCTGAATGAAGGTAGCGATGAAGCCACGCCTTCATCGACTCGTCGAATCTTCAGCGGAAGATTCG
>CAZYAN010000102.1:0-1202 GCA_964645585.1 uncultured Opitutales bacterium | reverse complement strand
TCGTCGAATCTTCAGCGGAAGATTCGGCACCTGCCGCGCCTTTCATCCACCATGAAACCAATCCATGTAACCGAGCCCTTCCTCCCTCCGCTTAAGGAATACATCACACATTTGAATGGGATCTGGGAGCGGAACTGCCTGACCAACCAGGGGCCGCTCGTTCAGGAACTCGAGACGAAGCTCCGGGAATATCACGACCTTTCAACGCCGGTTCACTGCATAGCCAACGGGGCGCTGGGCCTCCAGATCGCGCTCAAGGCGCTCGGGGTAAAAGGGGAGGTGGTCACGACGCCATTTTCTTACGTCGCCACCACTGCCTGTCCTCTTTGGGAGGGTTGTCCGGTCAAATTTGCCGACATTGAGCCTGAGCACTTGACGATCGATCCGGCCGCGGCGGAGGCGGCCATCACACCGCGGACTGAGGCGATTGTGGCGACGCATGTTTTTGGCAACCCGTGTGACGTCGAGGCGCTCGAGGCAATTGCCGCCAAACATAACCTGGCGATTATCTACGATGCGGCTCATGCATTCGGAGTCCGGTACCAAGGCCGCAGCCTGCTTGAGTGGGGCGACGTCTCGATGGTCAGTCTCCATGCAACGAAGCTCTTTCACACGGTCGAGGGCGGATTTGTCGTGGCAAAAGACCCTGCGACCGCCGAAGTGCTGGAGTGGATGCGGCGGTTTGCTCACAAGGGGCAGGAAGACTTTCACGGGGTTGGCATCAACGCGAAGATGAGCGAACTGCACGCCGCCATGGGGCTCGCAATTTTTCCGCACCTTCCGGAAATCTTGCGGAGGCGGCGAGAGCTGATCGGATTCTACGACGCGGCGCTGGCCCAAGGGCATCGGTCGGCGCGACGGGCATTGAGGCTTCGTCCCGAGACCGAGTGGAACTGGAGTTATTACCCGGTCCTGTGTGAATCGGAAGCGACCCTTTTAGAACTCGTGGGGCAGCTTTCGGCGAAACAGATTTTTCCCCGGCGCTACTTTTATCCGGCTCTGCACGAAGTTCCGGCGATTCATCCTGGCGCGCTGCCGGGTGACTGCCCAATCGCTTCCGACATCGCCCGCCGCATCGTCTGCCTCCCGCTGGCCGCCAGCTTTGACGAGTCGGACCTCGACCGGATCTTCACGTAGCGATGAAGCCGCGCATTCATCGACGGCATCATCAAGAAAGTAGCGATGAAGCCACGCATTCATCG
>CAZYAN010000101.1:0-2749 GCA_964645585.1 uncultured Opitutales bacterium | reverse complement strand
ATACAATTCACTGTCAACTTTATTTTCGAATTTTTTACATTTTAACGGGACAAGAGGTTGTCTCATCACTGAAAGTACATGCCGAAGTTCCTCTCGGAATACCCGCGAGCGCTGTCCGAGACGACGGGCGGCGACGCCGATCCCAAATCGGGATTTTCAGGACGGATCAGCTGTTATGGGGACAGAGCCCGGTCGCCGTTTGATGCAGGTCGTGCTGCTTCTCGGCTGTTATAAACGTTCCCCCTTTCCCCCTACGCTTCGTCCTCGTAAGGCGGAACGTCTTGGCGGTTGGCGGGGAGTTCGTGCGGGAGAAAATAAAAGTAGGCCATCAGCCACCAGCTCCGCGACGCGCGGTAGAAGAGAATCGGACACGCGATCGCTCCGGTGATGCCGAATGCGGCCGCGACGTGAAACGACAGAACTCCGCTGAAAAACAGAATCAAAATCGGCAGCAAATAGAGGAAAAGGGTAACGATGTAATTGAGCGACATCGAGCCGAGAAAAAATCCCTCGCCCCGCTCAAACGTCATCCCGCATTGGGAACACTTCTCATTGAGATTCAGCCCCCGCTTGAAGAGCGTTTTGCCCCCGCAGTTCGGGCAGCGAATCCGAAATCCGCGCCGAAGAATTTCTCTCCTGCTGACAGAAAGTTGTTGCGGCCGACGACTCACAATCGAACACCGATTTTTAAAGCGTTAACAACACGAATACACATCCATCCATGATGTACAGATTTCGGCTCTCAGCAGCTCATTTGGCTCCAAGCATGACTAAAAACTGTGGTGGTATTCACGTCTTTGCAAAAACGAAAACAGCGACGGAAATCCGCCGCTGCTCTCTAGCTTTCAATCAAATTCAAAACGCCGGCGGTCCGGTGCCGCAAACCGTTATTCCGCGCCGATCTGGTAGCGCACAAAGCGCCGAATAACAATGTTTTCGCCAAGCTTGGACACCTTTTCGTTCAGAAGGTCGCGGATCGTTAGATCCGGGTTCTTCACGAACGGCTGTTCCAGCAAGCAGATTCCGGCAAAATACTTGTCGAGTTTCCCCTCAACGATCTTGTCGACCGCGTGCGGCGGTTTGCCCGCGGCCTGGGAAGCGGCGATCTCCTTTTCCCGCTCAATTTCCTCGGACGGAACTTCCTCACGGCTGACATACAGCGGCATCGCGGCCGCGATCTGCAAGCAGATATCGCGGGCGAGCGCCTTGAAATCGTCGGTCTTGGCCACGAAGTCGGTTTCGCAATTGATTTCAAGAAGAACACCGACTTTTCCACCCAGGTGGATGTAGGATTCGATCAACCCCTCGGAAGTGGCGCGGCCGGCCTTCTTAGCGGCGGTGGCCACCCCTTTCTTTCGAAGAATCGTCTCCGCCTTTTCGATATCGCCCCCTGCTTCCGTCAAGGCCTTTTTACACTCCAAAAGCCCGGCGCCGGTCTTCTGGCGAAGTTCATTAACTTGTTTAGCGCTAATTGCGTTACTCATCAGTCAGTCTGTCTCTCTGGACCTTACTGGTCCGATTTTTCGGAAGATTCTTCCGTCTTCTTTTCCGCCTCTTCCGCCTCTTCCGCCTCTTCTTTCGCGGTTTCCTCCTTTGCTTCGGCTGCTGGTGCCGGAGCTGCCTCCTCGGCCTTCGGCTCTTCCTTCACTTCCGGCTGTTCCGGAGCGGGCGCTTGTTGCGCCTCCTCCGGTGCAGGTTCGGCGCTCTCGGCCGGTGCCGGTGCCGCGGCGGCCTGGGCGGCGGCTTTCGCGGTCGCTTCCGCGAGAGCTTCGCCGTCGATTCGGACTTCATCGCCTTCCGGCGCGAACTGCTCGGCCGCGGCCTGATTGATGTCCGCGCGCGCGGCGGCCGTGACCGCCTTGCTCGCCCGGCGCGACTCGCGCTGCGCAAGTCCGGCCTGAATCGCCTCGACAACGGCGTCAAGCAACAGGCGAATCGACTTCGCCGCATCGTCGTTGCCTGGAATCGGATAATCGACGCGGTGGGGATCTGAATTTGTGTCAACGATAGCGATCACCGGGATGTCGAGCCGGCGGGCTTCTTCCACGGCAATCGACTCGTGATTGATATCGATGACGAAGAGCGCGCCCGGAAGGTCGCTCATTTCGAGCAAACCTTCGAAATTGCGGTGCATCCGGGCCATCTCCCGCTTGATCGCAGCGCCTTCCTTGCCGGGAAGCTTTGACAGAGATCCGTCGGTCTCCATCGCCAAGTATTTTTTGTACTTCGCAATGCTCCGCTTGATCGTTTCAAAATTGGTCAATGTGCCTCCGAGCCAGCGGCTGGCGGAATACGGCATCCGAGTCGCCTGCGCCGCCTCGCGGATCATTTCCTGCGCCTGGCGCTTCGTGCCGACCAAGAGAATGTTTTTGTCGGACGCAGCGAGGTCCTCGAGAAACTTGCAGGCTTTTTCAAGCTGCTGGTGGGTCTTCTCGAGATCGATGATCGACACGCCGTGGCGGTGATCGTAGACGAAGTCTTTGGAACGCGGGTTCCAGCGTTTGCGCTGATGGCCGAAGTGCACGCCTGCATCGAGCAGGTCTTTAACTGTGACGTTCATAGGTTCTTTCAGAATTATCCATTCCAGGAATAGCGAGTTCCTTCGAAATGTAACTCTATGATGAGGTTCTGTTGATGACTCTCTGTATTGTTTTCGTTGCTGGTTTTACGGAAAAGGAAAGATAAGACACCTCCCGCGCAAAGATGGCAAGCCGGATGTTAAAATTTTGAAATCAGATCTCTCCCTTCC
>CAZYAN010000100.1:0-3283 GCA_964645585.1 uncultured Opitutales bacterium | reverse complement strand
AACCAATAACCAATAACAAACGCCTAATATCAACCTTCCTCATCGAGCTTGGCCTCGGCCGGAGATTCATCAGCCTCCGGTAACAATTCACCGGTCTCTTCACGCTCCTCCGTCTCCGCCCGCGATTCACTGGCCTCTGCCGAAGAATCGCCAGCTTCCGCTCGCTCCTCCGCCTCCATGCTGTCATCCGCGGCAGGTTCTTTCTGCCCCTTCACCCGCGGAGCCGCGGTTTCGGCGTGCACCACCAGGCGGCCGTCGGAGTATTCGGTGACGTAGCCTTCTGAAACCAGCCAGCGAAGGTCGAGGTTGAGACGCTTCAGCTTCTCGTCGTCTGCCGACGGCACCGCTTCGTCCGTTGGCGATCCATCTGGTTTGCGAGTGATTCCGAGAAATTTCTCCGGCAGCTGGCTCGCCAGGATTTCCGGATTCTTCTCCAAAAACTCAATCAAGGCGCCGATACTCTCAGAAAAGGTCTGCCCTGGTTCCCGATGCTTTCTCTTCACAGCGCAGACAAAGGAAATCCCCCTCGCACCCTTTTTATAGATAAAGAAATGCTGCCGCCTCAGGCGCCCCCGCATCATGTTTGCCGTATCGAGCGGGAACCGTCGCTGATGATCCAAATACGCCGTCAAATACGGTTTGATCTCAGGCGCGGTTATTTCATCGAGTGCCTTTCCAGGAATCCGCACCGCTTTCACCGGCCGAACAACGGCGCCCTTGTTGTGCTGGAGAAGATACGCTCGTGCATCCTCAAGGGTTTCAAAAACCTGGGCGGCCTTCTCGGCTTCAGCAGCGTCGCCGATGCCGGCATCGCTCGTGCTCCCGGCAAGCTTGTAGCGCTTCTGCCGTTTCATCGATTCCAGCCAGCGCGCAACCGCCTCCTCGTCTTTGACCGTTTCGATATGACCGCGAAACCGCTCGAACGGCATATCTGGAAACCGCTCCTGATAATAGTGGAGAAGGATCGGCTGATACCGGTGGTAATTCGGCGGACTAAGGAAATCCCCCGTCAGTGTGCAACGGGCAATAAATTGGAAATTCCCTTTGGGCGGTTCCCCATCGAATTCCTCGACCTCAAAGAACTTGTCGAGGTGGTTCCGAACCACGTGGTCGACCGCCGCTTCCTCGGTCGTGAACGGCAACCCGTCCGGAACGGAAAGATAAAGGCTGTTTTTCCCGGTCCCTTCCTTCTCTTCCGAGTCGTTTTTATACCGGAAGCTGATGTGAAACCGCTCCGGCTTCTCCAAGATCAGCCGCGCCACCTCAAAGAGCTCATACGTGCGAAGCGATTGGCGCATGGCACGGGTCAGCGTGGCCAAAACCGGCTCATCCGGAAAAATTTGAATCTCAAACGGCGACTCGCGCAACAGCGAGAAATCCGGCCGCTCCTCCCGCTCTCCCGGTCGCGGCCGCCGAGGTTTGGCGCCGGGACCGCGCGCGGCATCACCCGGCGCCGAGCGCATCGTTTTCAGGCCGGAAGGCCGCCGGTCAGGGCGCCGCTCAGGACGGGCGCCGCCTCGGGACTTCGCCTCCTTTTCACGCCGGATCGGCGCGGAGGGTGCTTCGCTCCAGTTCGAAGCGAAATTGAAGTCCCGGAGGCCGCTTAAATCGAGTTTCTGGAGATCGTCGGTCTTGCTTTCTCCCTTGTCAGTGGAGTTGTCCATGAAATTTACCCGGCAGCGGGTTGCAATCTGGCGAAAAAAGAGAATGGTGCAGCAGGAATTCCACGTTGTGAAATTCATTCGATGAATCAAGCGCAATTTCGCGATTCAAGCGGTCTGACGGTTTGACGAACAAGAAAATGCGGGGTTGGAGCGATTTTTGTTTGCCTTGCGAGCTAATCCCGTTTCGATGACCCGCTTTCGAGGTTCAACGCTCAGGTGGTGGAATTGGTAGACACGTACGCTTGAGGGGCGTATGCCGAAAGGTGTAGGGGTTCGAGTCCCCTCCTGAGCACCAAACCCCGTTCTGTTAGTTGCTCTTCGGTCCCTAACTTGCCGCCCACGCGGAATACTCCTCCAGAACATCGTCGTCACGTTCAGCTGCCCGAGCCGCCGCCAGAAGATTTCGAGCCCCGTCCGGAGCCAGACGATGAACCGCCCAAACCGCATGCACCCGCACCATCGGCTGCTCGTGCGACGCGAGATTCACCAGGAGCGGAACGAGTTCCGCGACTTCCTCGCCCGACAGCGAATCCGACAGCTCGCGCAAGTTTCCCGCCACAATGCAGGCGTTTCTCAACAGCCCGCGCCACTTCAAACGCTTGATCGGCGTCTTCGCGAAAATTCGGCTGAAATCCTCCTGCCGCATCGCAAGGAGATCGCGAAGGGTCAGATCGGCAATATCGTAGCGCTCCGAGAGAAGGAGCTGCCGGCCGGCCCGGGCAAACCGGTTCCACGGACAGACATCCAGGCAAATGTCGCACCCGAAGATCCGGCCGCCAATCTTGCCGCGAAGCTCCCGCGGGATGATGCCTTTGTTCTCGATCGTCTGATATGAAATGCATATCCGGGCGTCGACGATGCCCGGCTTCACGATTGCACCAGTCGGACAGGCCTCGATGCAGCGCGTGCAGGAACCGCACAGGTCGCCAACCGGCGGACCATCGCGCTCCCGGTCGACGGCCGTATTCGCACCGCCCTTGAGAGGCGGATCCGCAACAAATGAATAGCGTGTGAGGATCGCCGCGAGAAAGAGCCAGTTTCCATGGTCACGGGAGATCAGCATACCGTTTTTACCCTGCCAGCCCAATCCGGCTCGAGCCGCCCAGCCCCGCTCCATCACCGGCCCGGTGTCGACATAGTACCGGTAATCGCTTCCAGCCAGGCCAAAATGCTCCTCCAGCAGCTGCCCCGCCTCAACCAACGCCCGCTTGATCGTGTCATGATAATCCTGGTACAACGCATACTTCGCCCAGCGGGTTCCGTTTCTCGCATTTCCCTCGCCAAAAGGCAGGTAATTGACTCCCAGCATAATGACCGTCGCCGCGCCCCGAAGCACGAGATCGGGCTCGCAACGCTTCTCAAACGACCGGCCGATCCACGCCATGTCGCCCTGCCGTCCTTCCGCCAGCCACTCTTGATAGCGTTCCCGGTGCAGGTCCGGCACCGTTCCAGCCGCGGCAAAGCGCACCTCGTCAAAACCGAGTGCGATCAGCTGGCGCCGAAATGTTTCCTGGTTAATTGCCATAATCTTCCTTCTAGTGAAGTGAAAGAATCCTGGTGATCACATTTTCAGGAAAAAATCTGAAAAGGCGGTTGACAGGGGCGGCGCTATTACCGTA
>CAZYAN010000099.1:0-4393 GCA_964645585.1 uncultured Opitutales bacterium | reverse complement strand
CTGAGAATCTTTTCGCTCTGGTAGATCTTCTTGCGCCAATCGGCGGGAATTTCTTCCAGTCCATAGAAGGCACCGGCAAGTTGGCCGTAGATTGCGCCGGTGGTGTCGGCATCGTGGCCGAGGTTGACGGCGAGCAGGCAGCCTTCGGAAAACGAGGTGGAGCGGTGGAAGGCCCAGAGGGCGGCTTCAAGCGATTCCACGACGTAGCCGGTACCGCGGATTTCCGGCGGGTTCTTTTCTTTGAAGGAACCGCCTGCGATCTCCGCGATTTCGGGGCATAGGGGATCGTCATTGAAGAATGGTTCGAGGCAGGCCGGGGAGAGAAGCTCTTCTTTTGAGGCGTCGCGCAGGGCGGCGGCGATGAGGCCAGAATAGTAGCGGCAGGCATCGATGCACGTCCGGGCGGCGTGGGTTGTTCGGGAGCTCTCGCCGCCGAGTCTGATTGCTCGGGAAAGGTCGCGGGAAAAACGGATGGGTACCGGCGCCAGCCGCATGAGGCTGCCGTTGCCCGCCGAGTACGGGTCGTCATCACCTGCGACAGGATCGCCGGAATCGAGGTAACGGTTCAGCGCGGTCGCTGTCGTGCCGCCGATGTCGAAGCAGCGGCCGGTGCTGCTGTTGCAGCCATCTTTCCACCAGCGGACGTAGCGGTCCATCTGGTCTGTCAGGTCCCAGCCGTTTTCGACCAAGCTCTCCGCGAGGCAGAGGGCCATGGAGGTATCGTCGGTCCATTGGCCGGGCTGAAGTCCGAACGGTCCGCCTCCGACGATATCGGTGAGCGGAGTGAAGGAGCCAGGCGGGCAGAATTCGACGGCAGTGCCGAGAGCATCGCCGACGGCGAGTCCGAGCAGTGATCCTTGGCAGCGGTTGAGGAGATCGAGGATTTGGTGTGTCATGAGAAACTTAATATGCAGCAGCAGGACATGCCATCGGCCCCGTCATTCGTCTGTGGACTCCGCTACCAAACCCTGTCCCACCACGTGTGTGGCTCCTTCGACCAATTCCAGCAGAGTCCGCTTCCTTCCGGAGAAGCGTTCGACTAGTTCCGCTAAGGGTTCGGAGTGGGTGGTGATCCAGAGCTGCGAATCTTTTCCGGCTCCCGCAATTAGCTTCGCAAGCGGCTCCAGCAGATCCGGGTGCAGGCTGGTCTCCGGTTCATTTAATGCGAGGAGGCTTGCGGGGCGAGGGCTCAGCAGCGCCGCGGCCAGGCACAGGTAGCGCAGCGTTCCATCGGAAAGCTCCTGGGCCTGAAGCGGGCGCAGGAGGCGCGGCAGGTGCATTAGAATGCGAAACCTCGGTCCATCTGCTTGAACTTCGATTCGGGCTCCTCCAAAAGCCGCCGCTATCGTCGCTTCGAGGTCGGGGGCTTTTTCGCTCTCGAGGATGGTTTGAAGAGCGGCAGCGAGGTCTTGTCCGTCGTGACTGAGAATCGGCGTCCACGCTCCCGGCTGGGGATGACGCAAAGGTGAATTCGGATCGGTCCGGAAATGATGGTAGAAGCGCCACCGGGCCATTTCCGCCCGCAGGAGGGAAAGCTCCGGGTAAAGGTGAGGTTCTCGCAACTGGGAGAGGACCGATTCATTTTTCCCCAGCTCACCCGAGTAAGGAATGCGCCGGGCGTCCCTGTCTCGGATCCAGCAGCCGGAGCGGTCCCGTTGAAAGAGGGTGTTGGAAGTACGCCGTATCCCGCCGTGCCAGACATACTCCTCCTTCACTTCTGGATCGTGACTGAACATGGTGACCCTCGGTGTCGGCAAGCCGCAACGGAGTTCGTAGGAGAATTCCTCGGTCACCACCGAAATAACTATCCGGACCGGCTCGTTCTTGCTGGTCTTTCGGCGCGGCCCCGCCCAGAGCACCGATCCCATGCCTCCTTCCTCGGCGATCGCTTGGGCCAATCCCCCGTTGGCGGCTCGAGAGAGGAGAAAGAGGGCGTTGTAAAGGTTGCTCTTGCCGCAACCGTTCGGCCCGGCCAAGACATTCACCGGATCGAGGTCCAAGCAGAGATGACGCAAGGAGCGGTAGCCGGAGATCTGGAGTTGCTTGATCGTCATGTGGGCGTATGGCTGGCCACTGGATGGGGCAGCTCAGCATGAAAAACAAGGGAGGTCGACCGCCAAAAACGATTTGCAGCAGACACCGTGGCGCATTCTTGTGGCGAGCGAAGCGGGCCGATCGCGGAACGCGACGCCCTGATCGAAGCGATGGCGACCGCTCGATGCCAGCCCCCCGTAACATCGGATCTTAGCCGATAATCCGGCACGACTCAGGGTGGTCCGAATCCCCGGACCGCCTTATGTATTTCGCACTTTAACTTCTCGCTGCGGCATTTACATTCTGGGTTCTCCAGAAAATTTTCGGACACGGGACGCAGACCGAATCAACAGCGCTGCCAACGCCGAGAGGCCGACCGGTGTTGAGCGTGAGTCCTAGACGGCGTGCCATGCCCTTACATTTTGCAAAGAAGTAATGATCGATCCTCGCATCCAAGATAAAGTCGCATTGGTCACAGGAGGAAATTCTGGCATTGGCGCATCTATTTGTGCCGCTCTGGCAGAGCAAGGGGCTCGGGTAGCAGTCCATTATCATCCGGGAAAAGCTCAAGATGGGGATCTTCATACTGTTTTGGGTCAGAGCGAGGCACAACGGATCGTTGAGATCCTGCGTGAGCAGGGCCAATCCGCCATTCCAGTTGGCGCCGACCTCCTGAAGACGGAGTCGGCGGCCGCGGTGTTCGATGAAGTAGAGGGACATTTAGGCGCTGTTGACATTCTTATCAACAATGCCGCGCATTGTGAAGCATCCGATACATTGGGTCAGATCGATGCAGGAATTATTGACAGGCATTTTGCCGTAAACATGCGTGCCGCTGTCCTCCTTTCCCAACAACTCTTCAAGAGGAAGTTGAGTAGGAATGAATCTGGCGGATGTATCGTTAATATCAGTACAGACGGAGCCAGGGCATTCGCCGGTCAAGTTGCTTATGGCGCCAGCAAATATGCTCTGGAAGGCTTTACGCGCAGTATGGCCATAGAGCTTGGACCTAGCGCTATACGAGTAAATGCCGTCTCCCCCGGTCCCGTTCAAACAGGATGGATCACGAAGGAATTGAAAGGGGAGATAATTGATTCTATCCCGCTTCGCCGTCTTGGGACTCCAGCGGATATAGCGGATAGCGTGGTTTTCCTTTGCTCCGACCAAGCATCATGGATTACCGGACAGATTATTCAAGTGGCGGGAGGTCACGCCTTATGAAAAACGGGTGAGCGGAAAAGATGATTGATGGGCCCTTGCCACAGGACCTTGTCATTCAGTTTAGACGATGCGCGGAAGGCTTACTTGAGCGGATGTGAAGTGATTGGCGAAATCGCCAAAAGGAACTGCAACAAACCGTTAAATCCCTGCATGATTTTCTCTTAGCTAATCTGAACAACCGAAACACCTCAGGTCCTGATTTTTTGACGTTGACGGCCGGACAATGGCAGAGGACGACTCTTCTTTGTGAAGAGTTCCCCAGACCCGGCCCAAGGAGACACTCGCCTTGAGGTGATGCGGGAACGCCAGGCTCGTCAGCAGCGAGAGTCGATCAGCGATTACGGGAAGCGAGTGAGAGCCTTGGAGCTGAAGTATGGAATCCGCGTGATCCGCGACCCGAGATTAGCGGGATTGAAAGAACTCTTGGCGCGCAAATCCCGATTCTTTCGTTCGTCGAGTGGCCGCGGTGCCGAGTAAAGGATCGACCGGAAAACACCCATGAGTAAACCAGAGAACACCGAAAACCGCCGCCCGTCCGCCTCCGAGAAACAGCGGAAGCACTGGACATCAAACCCCAACATCCGACTGGGGCAAAGTGCAGAAGCTCTTGGAGTCCGATTCCAGTTCCGGGAACGCCGCCCAGCAGTTGCGCGACCTGCCGCCGAGTCAGCATTGACAGTTGTGATCGATTGAGCTTCGGGCCTATGGGGGGCGGGCACCGGGGCGACTCAAGGGATGGCCCGCCCCGACACCGTCCGGCTCAGCGGGCCCTGACCCTCGCCGGACGGATGCCCTACGAGACGCTGAATCAGCGCCCGTGAAAAGCGAAATGGGCCCGGGGCGGCTCCAGGGCGACCCCCGCCCGACGCCGCCTGACTCAATGGTCCCTGGCCCTCGCCAAGCGGAATTCCAAAGCGAACCTCGCACGGACAGCGAAAGCCGTCAAGGCGTAGCGGCGGGGGCGGCTTTTAACAGTGCGGGGCGCGCGCGTGAAAATGGCTGAAAAATCCGATTGCAAACACCGGCGGAAACGCGGGGATTTCTAAGGACAATGTTAGTGTTTGGCGGGATTTTTAGCAGCTTGGGGTTGTTTAAGTTGTTGATCATTAGGGTTGGAGGTGAGGGCGGGAATCGAACC
>CAZYAN010000098.1:0-4847 GCA_964645585.1 uncultured Opitutales bacterium | reverse complement strand
CGGAATCGCATTTTGGAGTAAAGTGTTAATTCAAGGTCTGACCCTGGCGTCGTTGCGGAAAACAGGATCGCGGCCAGGATGCCGAGAATCGCGATCACCGTAAGGAGTTCAATCAGCGTGAATCCTGCGCGGACGCTGCCGGAACGAAAATGGGAAACCGTTTTTTGCACTTATTTCAGTGGCGACGCGAGCGGCGGAAAAGAAGCAGCCCGAAAACCGCAGCGCCCAGGCCGATGGCATAACTGGAGGGTTCGGGAATCGCTGTCATCGTCACATCGATACCGTAAGAGCCGGGACCGATGTCAAAATCCGCTCCGCCAACGAAGATCGAGTAATCGCCCGGAGCGAGGTTGTCGAAAACTCCGGTGACCCATCCATCCGCGATCCCATCGCCCAAAATACCGTCCGCATCTCCGAAGTTGGCGGGGGAGCCATCGGCCGCATGTCCGATGTAGGTAAAATATCTCAGGCTGGCGTCATAAAGAATTTCGCTGGCGGGATCGCCATCCACGACATAGGCCGGGTCGTTTCCGATCGACCAGCCGGTGAGCGCGCGTAGCGAACCGATCGTGCCTTCGGGACGCGAGGTCATGGAAAGCGCGCTGCCATCGTGGGCCGGCTTGTGGGGCGCCAAATGCGCGAGCCCTTCATACAAGGAAAACGCCGGAAGAAACGCGGATCCGGGATCGGCCCGTTGGACAGTGATGCCGACGGACATTGTTTCCGTGAGGGTGAAACGGAAAAAGCGGCCGCTGTGGCTATCGCCCCATGTTTCCGTCGTCGCCTCGGCCCAGCCTGAGCCGGAGCCAACGCTTGAGTTGAGTGTGACGGCGGGCGCCCCTGTCGCGAGCGTGCCGAAATCGCGTCCGGTATAGAAGATATGCGCGGAGGCGGTCGGCATCCCGATACCTGCCATCAATGCGGCAGCGGGAATGAGGGCGCGATGGATTTTTAGCATTCTTGGCTTCATGTTGTCCCCATCTTATCATTGTCATGAAAATCCGGGAATGCGGCAAATTGCCGCAGTTCCCGGTTTGAAAACAGACATCTTGAAGAGATGTGATGAGAACCGAATGGCGCCCAAGTTAAGCGGAAAAACGGAAGAAGTTATTCGTCCGGTTTTCGCAAGGATTTCGCGGCGGCGACCATGTGAGTGAGAGCCGGGATGACTTCGCTCCATTGACGGGTTTTCAAGCCGCAGTCGGGATTTACCCAGAGGCGTTCCGCGGGAATCCGTTCCGCCGCTTTTTGCAGGAGCGAGCGCATGGATTCCTCGCTCGGGATGTTTGGCGAATGGATGTCGTAAACTCCGGGACCGATCTCGTTTGGATAGTGGAAGCTGTCGAACGCTTCCAGCAGTTCCATATCTGAACGGGAGGTTTCGATGGTGATGACATCGGCATCCATGTCGGCGATGGAGGCGATGATGTCATTGAATTCCGAATAGCACATGTGCGTGTGAATCTGGGTCTCGTCGGCCACCCCATTCGCGGAGATGCGGAAGGATTCGACCGCCCAGTCCAGATACTCCTGCCATTCGGATTTGCGCAGCGGCAGACCTTCGCGCAAGGCGGCCTCGTCGATTTGGATGATGCGTACTCCGGCCGCTTCCAGATCGAGCACTTCTTCCCGGATGGCCAACGCGAGTTGACGGCAGGAGACCGAGCGTGGCTGATCATCGCGAACAAAAGACCAGTTCAGGATCGTGACGGGGCCGGTCAGCATCCCTTTCATCGGCTGGCCGGTGAGCGATTGCGCATACCGGATCCACTCGACCGTCATCGCCTGGGGACGCTGAATATCGCCAAACAGAATCGGCGGTTTGACACAGCGGGAACCGTACGACTGCACCCAGCCGAATTGAGTGACCGCATAGCCTTCCAGTTGCTCGCCGAAATACTCGACCATGTCATTGCGCTCCGGTTCGCCGTGCACGAGGACATCGAGTCCCAGCGATTCCTGTTCTTTTACGCAGCGGGCGATTTCCTCGCGCATTGCTTTCAAGTAGGAGGCTTCGTCGAGTTTCCCGCGTTTGTGGAGACCGCGCGTTTTCCGGATTTCTGCGGTTTGCGGAAAGGAACCGATCGTCGTGGTCGGAAACTTGGGCAACTTCAGCAAGGCCGCCTGCTTGGGTGCGCGCTCGGCATACGGGCTTTTGCGCCGCCCCATCGCCGCATCGATTTTCGCCAGAGCCGACTGGACGGCGGGATTGTGAACCCGGGACGAATTGCGCCGGGAGTCGATGGCGGCCCGGTTGGCTTCGAGTTCCGCTTGAACGATGTTTCGGCCTTGGTTGAGCGCTGTGGCGAGGATGCGAAGTTCGCGGAGTTTCTGTTTGGCGAAAGCCAGCCAGGATCGGATCTCCGGATCGAGCTTTTGCTCGTTTTCAAGGTCGGCCGGCACGTGCAGCAAGGAACAGGAGGGAGCGATCCAAAGACGGTCGCCGAGCTTCCGCGCGACAGGTTCGAGCCAATCGAGCAGGGAGACCAGATCGGTTTTCCAGATGTTGCGCCCGTCGATCACTCCGAGTGACACCACCCGGTCGGATGGAAGTTGCCCGATGAGCGCGTCGACCTCGTGACGCGCGTTCACGGCATCCAGATGCACGCCCGCCACCGGCAGCCCGGCGACCAGCGGAAGGTTGTCCTTCAAGGAAGCGAAATAAGTGGTCAGCAGCAGTTTGATATCGGCTTGGCTCAGCGTTTCATAAGCGGTTTGAAACGCTTCCTGCCAGGACGGCTCGAGTTCCGTCACCAAAATCGGTTCGTCCACTTGCACCCATTCCACACCTTGCTGCGCGAGCAGATGCAGCAACTCGGCGTACACTTTCAGGAGGGATGGCAGCAAGGCCAGTTTCGAGGAATCGTCTTTGGTTTTTCCGAGAACGAGATAGGTGACCGGCCCGATGATCACGGGCTTGGCGGCGATGTTTTGGGCTTTGGCTTCCGCCAGTTGCCCGAGCAGACGGGAGGCGTCCAGTGTGAATTCCGTCTGCGCGTCGAATTCGGGGACGATGTAATGGTAATTTGTATCAAACCACTTGGTCATTTCACCCGCCGTGATGCCGCCGCAGCAGGAGCCATGGTCGCCGCTGCTGCCAGCGGAGCGGCCGCGGGCGACACGAAAATAATTATCGAGCGGATCTCCATCGAAATCCCGCGCCCGTGCCGGGAGGTTGCCCAAGGTGAAACTCATGTCGAGCACCTGATCGTAAAACGAAAAATCGCCGACCGGAATCCGGTCGAGAAACGATTGTTCCCGCCAGTGAAGTTCGCGCAATCGGGCGCCAGCGGTTTTCAGTTCCTCGCGGGAGGAACGTCCCTTCCAGTACGATTCGAGCGCGGTTTTCAATTCGCGCTTATTCCCGATGCGCGGGAAGCCAAGGTTGTGTGTCTGTGCCATGATGACGGCGATAGTAACAGATTGTGTTTATGACGTAAAATGGTGGTATTTCACCTATCCATGAGATTTAGTCATGAATTGAGGAAAAGTCGGCAGTCATGATCGAGCGCATTCATTTGGAAATTATTCGGGCGGTTGAGCAGCACGGAACGCTGACGGCTGCTTCGGGAAAACTGCATCTCACGCAATCCGCGTTGAGTCACAGCATCCGTCGGCTGGAGGAGCAGCTCGGCGTCGAGATCTGGCGCCGGGAGGGCCGCACTCTTCGTTCGACCCAGGCCGGGCAATACCTGTTGGCGCTCGCCAACCGGCTGATTCCGCAACTGGAACACGCGGAAGAGCGGCTCAGGCAGTTCGCCTGCGGAGAGCGCGGAACCCTGCGGATCGGAATCGAGTGTCATCCTTGCTACCGCTGGCTTTTGAAGGTTGTCACCCCTTATCTGGAGGCGTGGCCCTCGGTCGATCTGGATGTGAAGCAGGAATTCCGGTTTGGCGGAATCGGGGCTTTATTCGACCACGAAATCGATCTGCTGGTAACGCCCGATCCGCTCTATCGGACCCGCCTGCATTTTGAACCGGTTTTCGATTACGAGCAGGTTTTGGTTGTCGGGCCGGAACATCCGTTGCGAAAGGCGAAGTACGTGAAGCCGGAGCAGCTTCTGGGCGATGTGCTCATCACGTATCCGGTCGATATCGACCGATTGGATATTTTCACCCGTTTTCTGGGGCCGGCGGGGATTTCCCCGAGAATGCACAAGCGCGTGGAAGCGACCGACATCATGCTGCAAATGGTGGCGAGCGGACGGGGCGTGGCTGCGATGCCGCGCTGGGTGGTGGAGGAGGAATCCTCGAAGTTCGATATTTTCCCGGTGCGTTTGGGAGCCAAAGGCGTGGACAAGAAACTTTTTCTGGGCGTGCGCGAATCGGACCGGAAAATTGATTACCTGCGCGCGTTTCTCGATCTCGCCCGCGATTACGGCGAAAAACCGGGTAAGCGGTAAAGCCGGGCGTTTCTTCGGCGGGTGTTCGGTTTTTCCGTGCGGACCGGGGTGCGGCAATTTGCCACATTCCCGGCGAGGGAGTTTTGGGATACGATCCAATCATGGAACGCCGTATGAAAATGATCGCAGCGCTCGCGCTTTTGACCCTTTGTCCGCTCGCTGGCCGGGCGGATCTCCTCACGGGAGTTCCCGGCGCCGCCGATCAGGGCGGAATGCTCATGCCGATGGTTTCGATTCGAAATGCGGACGATAATGACAATCCAACCAGCGGCGAGATCGCGATCGATTTCGATCCGGCGGAAGTTCCGGTTTTGCGTTCGTTGCAGGATTGGAGTCCCGATTCATGGTTTGCCGAAACGGCGGCGAAGGATCCGTCAGGGTCAGACCTTGAAGGATCCGTCAGGGTCAGACCTTGAATTAACACTTAACTGCAGATTCAGGAAT
>CAZYAN010000097.1:1672-5456 GCA_964645585.1 uncultured Opitutales bacterium | reverse complement strand
CCGATGGTCGTCAATTCCGACGAGCGCCAGTGGATGTGGCTGGACGAAGGACTGAACAGTTTCTTGCAGTTTTTGGCGGAGAGCGAGTGGGAGGAAGATTATCCGTCAAGGCGCGGGCCGCCTGACAAGATCCTTTCCTACATGAGGCAGCGCAACCGCGTGCCGGTGATGACCACATCGGACTCGCTGGCTGCTCAGGGAGACCCGGCTTATTCGCAGCCGGCGGTTGCCTTGAATCTGTTGCGCGAGATCGTGCTCGGCCGTGAGCTGTTTGACTACGCGTTCCAAATGTACGCGCGAAGATGGCAGTTCAAGCGTCCCACGCCAGCTGACTTTTTCCGGACGATCGAGGACGCGTCCGGTCGCGATCTGAGCTGGTTTTGGAACGGGTGGTTTTTTTCCGCTGACCATGTCGATATTGCGATCGAAGGTGTCCGGCGCCTGCGGCTCGATACGCGTGATCCCGATATCGAGAAGCCGAAGAAAAAAGCGAAAAGCCAGGAACGGCCCGCGACGCTGACCGTCCAGCGAAACGCGGCGACTCCTAAACGCGTGGACGCGTTTCCTGAGTTAAAAGATTTCTACAACGAATACGATGAGTACGCGGTCACCGATGAGGATCGAAAGAAATACCGGAAACTTCTCGAAGAGCTGGAGGAAAAAGATATTGATCCTGCGCTGCTGCTGACCGACCGGAACTTTTACCTGATTGATTTCAAGAATGTCGGCGGAATTGTGATGCCGCTGATCCTCGACATCCGGTACGCCGACGGCACCTCCGAAGAGCGCTGGATACCCGCGGATATCTGGCGTTACGACACGAAGAAGGCCAGTTACCTTCTTCTGACGGAGAAGGGGAAGGAGATGGAGTCGATCGGGTTCGATCCCCGTGAGGAGTTAACCGATACGAACTCGGATAATAATTCTTGGCCGCGTCGTTTCGTCGACGTTCCGTTTCAGCTCAAACCGCCCGAGACTCGTGACAACCCGATGAGGGAAGCGAAGGAAAAGCAGGAATAGGATGGTTTGCAGGCCGTGCATCCGGCCTGGGCAGGGAAGCCCGAGGATCGGGCTTTTCATGACTCGTCCAAGGGCGATGACCGGTGCAGCCATAAGGGAGGCGTTCGCCGGGGGATCGCTTATATTGCGTTCATGGGAGGTAACGGAGGGAGAGCGAGCAATCTGTCCAGTTCGCTCCTGCTGAGGCTGCGACTGGGCATCACGCTTCTTGGGGCAATAACCGTGTCAGGTGCGGCGGATCTTTGCGGAGAGGAGGCGGTTCCGGACCAGACTTTCGGCGTTCAGTCAGGCGCGGCGTTCGGATCGTTTATCTTCGGCGGGGCGATGAAGCATGATTTCGCGTTCGTGACTGGCCATTACGGCTGGGTCTTGGACGCGAAACCGGGGGAGGGCAGCTGGCTGGACGGACGGTGGCTCTTTCTCGCTGAAGCGACGATCGGGCGCGAGTTTCACCCGGGCAAAGCGTGGGCGGTCAGCTTGACGCCCGTCGTGCGTTACCTGTTCGGGTACCCGGGAAAATTTGTGCCGTTCTTTGAAGCAGGGTTTGGACTGACCTGGACGGATCTGGGGAGGCCGGACCTTGGAAGCGATCTCCAGTTCAACAGTCAGGGGGGCGCCGGGTTCTATTGGTTCTTTCAAAAGGATTTCGCTCTTTCGATACAGTATCGATTTATTCACTACTCGAATGCTGGAATCCGCAAACCGAACGGCGGGGTCAACCTGCACGGCGGGCTGATTGGAATCAGCTGGTTTTATTGACGAGCCACGGCAGCGCCACTGGGGCGGGCAGCGATCCCTGTGAGGCTATTCCGCGCTGGCCTGGAACGTGTCGCGGATCACTTTGGCCAAGCTCGACGGAATGTAGGGTTTCGGAATGAAGACGCCCGTGCTGCGGATCTTCATCGACTTGGGGATTGCGTCGAGGCGATAGCCGCTGGTGTAAATCACTTTCAAAGAAGGTTTCTCGTTGCGGAAACGCTCGCCGATATCGATACCGGAAAGGCCCATTGGCATGACAATGTCGGTAAAGAGGAGATCGATCTCATCCTTGTGTTCTTCCCAGATTTCAATCGCCTCCGGCCCCGACGCGGCGGCCAGGATGCGATAGTTGTACCCTTGCAGGATGGTCGAGGCCATTTCGCGCAAAGCGTTTTCGTCCTCGACGAGCAGGATTGTTTCGCCCCCTCCTGTCGGTGTGGTCTCGATGGTAGCGGTCACGCTGGATGAAGTTTCATCCAAGGCTGGAAAGAATACGGTGAATGCTGTGCCTTTGCCTAACTTGCTTTCCACCGTAATCCAGCCTTTGTGTTGTTTGACGACCGTGTAGGCAGGCGACAGACCGAGCCCGGTTCCTTTGCCCTCTGATTTAGTGGTGAAAAACGGCTCGAAAATTTTTGCGAGCGTTTCCTCATCCATCCCGGCCCCGGTGTCGCTGATGCGCAAAGCAGTAGCCAGCCCTTCGGTGGCCTCCTCGTTCCTCAAGCAGTCCCCCGCCGTGATCTCGCATCCAAATGTTTCGATCCTCAAATTGCCCGTCATCATCGCGTCTCGGGCGTTGATCGACAGGTTGAGGATCAATTGCTCAATCATGTTCTTGTCGGCGAGAATCATCCGCAGCTCCGGATCGAGCTTTTGGTGATAGTGAATCCGATTTCCGACGATGCGGCGCAGCATCTCTCCCATCGGAGCGATGATTTCGTTGAGATTGGTCGGTTTCAGAACGATGTCGGACCGGCGGCTCAAGCTGAGCAATTGCCGGGTCAGCGTCGAGGCCTGCTCGGTGGAATGAAGAATCTCGCGAGAGTATTTTTCGACGGTCGGGGACAGGCGCTGTTCTTCCAGAATAACCTGGGCGTAGGCGCTGATGAGGGAGAGAATATTGTTGAAATCGTGAGCGACGCCGCCGGCAAACCGGCCGACGGTCTCCATTTTTTGGATATGGCGGAACTGGGCTTCGAGCGATTTCTGGTTCGTGATATCTGTCATCGATCCAGCCATCCGTACCGTCCGGCCTTCATCGTCCCAGATGGTCTTGCCGCGCGAGAGAACCCAGATAGCGTCGCCGTTCCGGGTCTGCATCCGGTGTTCCGTCATGTAGATCGACGTGTGGTCGCGCCAATGTTTATCGAGGGCTGTGGTGACCCGATCGCGATCCTCGGGGTGGATGAACCGCTCCCAGACCGCCATCGAATCCTCCAGTTCATCTTCCGCGAAGCCGAGCATCTGCTTCCATTTGGGCGACAGGTAGGCTTCGCCAGTCAGCAGATAGAGGTCCCAAATCCCGTCGTTGACGCCGTTGACCGCGAGCTCGAAGCGTTCTTCGCTTTTCTGCAGTGCGCACGTCTTCTCACGGGAATTGACCCGTTCGTGGTACAAATCAAGGGCGGCGCGGACGCGTCCGTACAGTTCGACCTCCTGGAGCGGTTTAGCGATGAAATCGACAACGCCCGCGTCGAAACTGCGAAGGAGCGCCTCGTCGCGATGAAGGGAACCGCCGGTGACCATGATTACCGGGATGTGGCGCGTTTCCGCGCGTGCCGCGATCCGCGAGCACGTTTCGCAGCCGTCGATCTCAGGCATCATCAGGTCGAGAAGGATCAGCCCGAAATTTGGATTGTTCTCGAGGATTCGCAGGGCATCCACCCCCGACGGCGCCTGCGTGATCGCCGTGTAACCCGCACCCTCAAGCAGGTCGATCAAAAGGTCGATGTTGTCCTGAAAATCATCGACGATGAGGATCGGAGTATCGAGGTGTTCGGCTTTG
>CAZYAN010000097.1:0-1572 GCA_964645585.1 uncultured Opitutales bacterium | reverse complement strand
GTTGTCCTGAAAATCATCGACGATGAGGATCGGAGTATCGAGGTGTTCGGCTTTGGGTATGCTGAGACATTCGCGCCACGCTATTTAAGCGCCCGCCGGGGTGGGGATGTCAAGCTGAAGATCGCGCCCGTTCCCGCTGCTCTTCCTGGTCGCGGTCCTCTGGGGAAGCTCGACGGTAAAGGTGCTTCCGCGGCCGACTTTGCTCTCGACCCGGATGCGGCCGCCGAGGAGGGTGACCAGCGACTTCGAAATCGTGAGGCCGAGGCCCGTCCCGCCATATTTGCGCGAGGTGGTGCTGTCGGCCTGGCGGAATGCCTCGAAGACAAATTCCAGTTTCTCTCCAGTGATGCCGATCCCGGTGTCGCGGACCAGGATGGCGGCGCCGTGGGAGGCGGTTGGCGGCAGGAGGGCGAGGGTGACGGTTCCGGAATCGGTGAATTTGACCGCGTTGTTCGTGAGGTTGATCAGCACTTGGCGCAGCTTTTGCGCGTCGGTTTCGGTGATGACATCCTCGGCCGGGAGCTCGACAGTCAGCGAAATGCCTTTGGCGTTGGCCTGCGGGTAGAGCATGTCGGCGACTTCGCGGATGATGGCCTTAATCGGGACGGGGGCAAAATCGGTTTCCATGCGGCCGGCTTCAACCTTCGACAGATCGAGAATATCGTTGATCAATTGCAGCAGATGCTTGCCGTTTCGATTGATCTTCTCGACGCGGTCGAGGTTGTCCGGCGTCATCGAATTGTCGCGGTTTTTGAGGAGAATGTTTGAAAATCCGATGATGGAATTGAGCGGTGTTCGCAGCTCGTGGCTCATGTTGGCGACGAACTGCCGCCGGTGATGATCGAGGTGAAGCAGGCGCGCGTTCGCGGCTTCGAATTTCACCGTTTGCTGCTGGACGGCCTGGTAGGTGAGGGCGTTGTTGAGCGCGTGGGCGAGGGCGCGAACGTAGTTGCGCAAAACCTGGATGGTCGCCTTGGCCGGTTTGTTCAGGCTGGCAAGGACGGCGACGCCCAGTGCCTTGTTATCAAAGAGGAGGGGAATGGCGTAAACGGTCTGGATGCGTGCCGACGCGAACCCGAGATTGAGTTCGGGAAACAGGTCCTGATCGATGTCGTCGAGAATGATCCATTCTCGCCGCGTAAAGGCTTCTCCGGGCAGTCCTTCGAAGGCATTTTCCGGAATCAGCTTTCTCAGCCCCGCGCGGTCGATGCCGGCTTCGGTAATGAGTTCGAGACGCTGGGATGACTCGTTGAAAAGGAGCAAGACGCCGACGTGGGCCCGGGCGGCGGTGACGAGATCGGAGAAGGAATCGTGCGCGAGATGCGCGATGTCGATCGTGTTCATCTTCGCCAAAAACTCGCCAAACCGCGCTTGCCGGTCGTAGGCACGCGTTAATTCCTGGTTCTGGGCAGCGAGCTTTTCCTGACTTTTAGCGAGTTCGCGGTGGGATTTTTCGAGTTCGTGGATACTCGATGCGATCCGTTCCGCCATCTTGTTCAGCGCTTGACCGACGAGCGCCACGGAGTCGTGTCCCCGGATATCCGCGCGGGCATCGTATTTACCGCGACCTAG
>CAZYAN010000096.1:1346-5620 GCA_964645585.1 uncultured Opitutales bacterium | reverse complement strand
CGGCCTCGGATGCTCTTGTCAGAGAGGGTTTTTTGCGGCCGGTTTCGAGCTGTTTCTCAAGAGCAGGCATTTTTTCGTGATTTGCTGATGCTAAAGGCGCGACAGAACTCTGGAAGTCGCTGAGATACAATTGGTGCGAGAGGCGGCGATAATTCCCGCACCACATTGGCGCTCGCGTCTCTCGCTGTCAAAGAACAATGTAAATTGATAAGCAGGCGGAGGGGAATGGTAAAATTAAAATTCAGCGGCTATCCGAAGCGCTGCTTGGTGGCCGCCGGTTTACGCGACGTAGCATGCCTGGTCTATTCGTGTATAAGATTTTCCCAAAGCCGAGATATCGCGGTCGCCGCGACTTTCGCTTGGACCGAGGGAGATAAAGAGAACTTGGTCTTCGCGCATATTGATGATCGCTTGCAGTTCGGCTTCGAGCTGAACTTTCTCCTGGCGATTTAAGTCGCACTCGAACACAGAGTATTGCAGGTGACTGCCGTAGTTGCGGCAGGTACGAAAGACTTTGCGGAGACGTTTGGGATCGCAAATGTCGTAGGTGACAATGAAGCAGGTGCGTGACATAGGCAACGGTGGCAGATCGGTTTCTTAACGGTTCATGAATGGAAGGTAGCTCTCGATTTCTCCGGTGAGCGCTTTGGCAAGAAGGCGAACCTGAAGTTCGATTGCACGCCGGTAGCTGACTTTGTAGTCAAAGACCGGATGCGTAACCGTTGTATTGAGCCGCCGTTCGTATTGTTCGAAAAACAGCTTTCGCCCGCTGGAAGTGAGATTGACGGCGTCGCCGGCTTGAATGAAGTCTTTTGGGGTTATAATCCGGTTGTTCAGCATGGTGAGGACGACGGAGTCGACAATGACCGGACGAAATTCTTCCATCAAATCGAGGGCGAGGGCTGGACGGCCAAAGCGCGGCTGGTGATAAAAACCAATATATGGATCAAACCCGACGGCGTAGGCGGCCAGTGTGCAATCGCGTGCGAGCAAGCTGTAGCCGAGGGAGAGGAGCGCGTTGACCGCGTCTTTTGGCGGACGCCGGTTGCGCCGGGTGAAGTCGAAGGAGAACGTTGTTTGAGATTCGCTGTCGGTCTCCGCAGGGTCGCGGCCGGTTTTGATCATCCCGGCAAAATTCTCGAAATAGGCCAAAGCGGCTGCGCCTTCGATGCCGAGCAGTTCCTCGAGTGAGGAAGTGTCAAAGCAACTTTGCGCCGCGTATTTGAGACGCTGGCGGACGATGTGGGGCGTCTCGATGTGATTTCGCATGAGGAGTGTTCGCTGGTTCCTGATTTTTCCATGAACAAACGCCTGAGCGAGTCGAAGGCTGATCGTCGGGTCATCCGCGGCCCGGAACTGTTCGATACGTGTGAAGACGTTCTTGAGGCTGTGGCCGCGGGTCATGCCGTAGAACCATCCTCCCATGGAGAACCAGGTGATGGGGATGTCTTTCTCGCAGAGCGTTTGAATCGCCGGTGTCGACATGCCGACTGAACCGAAGAGCGCGACGTGGTGGAGATCGTTTATCCGCACCTCGAGAATTTTTTCCTTCTTTTCCTTTACGACCAGCCGTTCGGAAGTCTTGCCGACATAGGCTCCAGGCGTATTCAAATAAAGAACACGTTTATCGTCGTTTGCGGCGATGAGGCGTCGAGCCGGACGGATGGCGGGAAGACGGCCGTTCTTCAGCGCGAATTCCTGAGCGTAGGAGAGGGCGGGGTGACGAGGAGCGGGAAAGTCGCGATCGAAAGGAAAGGCGGCTTGTTCAGCGAGCGGAAGATCCTCGTCGTCTGGATAGGCCGGTGATTCCGTCAGAAGGCGTGTTTCGTCGGGAAGGCAGATGCTTGCCAGCGAGCAGCGCGGACACTTTGGCGAATCGGCAAGAGGGTCTGGGATCGGGCCTGCGACGGTGGCCCGGGCGGATGCGATTTGTTCGCGTATCCAGCCTTCCAGGTCCGGCGTCATCCTCAGGCGCACACGCTGGCGGGTACTCCGGTAGTAAATGACGCCCTCGGTGCAGGTGTATCCATTGTCGCGAAGAATCAGGATTTGGAGGCCGAGCTGGATTTTATCACTGTCCCAGAGCTCCTTGCCATCATCGGTTTCGCGCGGGGCGCCGACTTTGTAGTCGACTGGACAGACGCGTAAAGGTGTAAAAAGATCGCGATCGCCGTTGCGCTCGACCTCCACCTCGATCAAATCCATTTTCGCGGTGACGCCGAGACGTTCGGAAGTGAGTGAGACGGAGCGGGAATGAATGATTTCCGGTTTGTCGTCCGTATCCGATTTTTGCGTTTTTCCATTAACTTCGGCATCTTTGGGTTCTTCGTTTTTGCCGTCCGCATTATCGGCGGATTTGGCGGGCGGAAGGTCGCCTTTGCCGGAGTCCACGCGTTTATGGGCGGCTTTGCCTGCCAGCGTGTCGGCATTGTGGGCAAACAGGCCTTCCACGAATTCGTAGTAGAAAAGACGCGGGCAATAGACGAACTCGTTGAGCATCCGGGCCGGGATGACGTCGGCTGGCGACTGCGCGGAACGCGCCGGGGCTGTGCCGGGTGAGGACATATCGGGAGTGCAAGAGAAGGAGGGAGATCAACGTGAACCGTCGTGGACGGTAGCATTTTTTCGGATCGAGGGGAAGGGGAGATTGGTAAAGAATCTGAGACCAAAGTAGGGCGAGTGCCCGAGAGCGATCGGTTTGATTGTGCCGGGTTATGGCGGATCAGATGAAACAGGAACTTCAGCCATCTCGAGGCAGGTCTTTCTCGGTGGGTGTGGAACGGGACGTCGCCTGGCGGAGGCGGTCGGCGAGAGTTGGCGGTTGACGCGAGGTGTCGTCGAGTGCGAGCAGTCGTTTGATCAGGAGCTTGTCGGCCCGATGCTTCTTGCAGGCGGCATGCCAGGAGCTGTGGTTCTTTGTGCAGACGAGGGTGTAGGGGCTGCCGCGGCGTTCGGTGACGTGGCTCATATCGAGCTGGTGTGCCTCGATGGCGCGGTGGAGCGTCTGGCGGAGATCCGCGCGGACGGAAAAACGGTGGACTTTCCGTTCGGGATCGCGGGCGAAGGTTTCAAGTTCTTTCAATAAGGGATCGTTGGCGCGGATTGTCACTTTTTGCGCCCAGTCTTTCGGGACTTCCGGCGGAAATTCGGCACGGCTCAGAAGATCTTCGGCGCATTGTTGCCAAAGGATGTCGCGCGCGGTTTCCGGGATTTGTCCGCTAATTTCATCGGTGAGCTCCAGCGCCGGGAGCAGATGATCGTCGGTGGTGAAGCGTTTGTGAATCGTGGTGAGCGATGCGGCCGCGGCGGCGGTTTGCAACGCCGTGGCGGGATTTTTGGCAATGGTTGCCAGAAAATCGACAACGAGTCGCGGAGTGAGATCGGTTGCGGATTCCCTCGCGTGCAAAGCATGAAGATACGTGTGTCGAGACGCGGGAGGCCGGTTGCGCAACCGATCCAGAAGATGCGAAAGTGTCGGTGGGCCGATTGCTTCAAAGGATGGATTTACCGACGCGCCCGTCGAGATTTGTATCCAAAGATCCATGCAGGCGGCGGCGTGCAGCGCGTGGTTTTTATCTATAAGCGCGGCGAGCGGTTTTTCCGCTTCCGGTCCGAGAACGGCGACGGCATCGGCGGCGGCCGCGTTTTGCTCGCCGTTATAGGATTTGATAAGGACGGAATTCCAGAGGCGGGCGAGAAGTGCCGGATCGCGAAGACGAACGAGGTGGCTGCAAAGGGCCGTGGCCAGTTTATAGGGCTCCTGATATTCCGACTCCCAGCGGTTTTCGATGTTTTTGGCTAAGGTTTCAACGGCTTTCGCGGCATGGCTGTCGCCGGTCAAGGCCTCGGTGACCCGCTGGCCGAACCGCTCGACCGCGGCTTCAATACCTGCGGAGGCGCAAACCATATCGGTCCGTTCTTCCGGCCAGAGAACGATGGCCGCCCGCAGATAGGTTCGTTCGAAGGAGGCACCTTCGTTGCCGGTGGCTTCGGAGAAATGAAGCTTGTCCGGCTTCTCGCCATCGAGAGCTCCGACCGGCAGAACCTCGCCCGTTTGCAGTGGAATTTTACCGAAGGGGACGGGGCGGTCGTCGGCGTCGCGCCATTGGGAAATGTATTGATAGTAATCGCACACCTCGCCGATTTCGAAATCGCCGTCCTCATCGTCGTCCTCGTCATCCTCATCGTAATATCTCCCTCTGCTCTGGCCGTAGCCGTAAAAGCCGCCGGTGTATTCGGCCCAGCCTGATTCCTCGATATGAAGAATGCCGAGG
>CAZYAN010000096.1:0-1246 GCA_964645585.1 uncultured Opitutales bacterium | reverse complement strand
CGGCGCGGTCCCGCTTTTCGCCCATCGCAGGAGCTGTTTTCCGCCGGCCCCGGCAGCTTCGCGGTAATCGGCCGCGCTTGTCGGGGCGTTCTTCGCGTTCGGCTTGTGGAGGAGGTTGAAAACCAGGCAGAGGCGATTGCCGCTTTCCACCGGCAGCACCTCGTGTTCGCAATCGGCGTGAAACGCGGCGTAGCGAATCTCTCCGGGATCGGCCGCGCAAAGACTGGCGCGCATCTCGCGTCCGGCATGGCGGATGAGCAAATCGCCGCCGGTGTGGGCCGAGGGGAAAGAAACGACCGATGTCGCGAACATGCCGGCGGATTTTTCCGTGTCGCGGTGGGCTTTGAAAAAGCTGCCTTCGTCATAGATGAGAAGTTTGTAAAGTTCGGCCGTGATCGAGTCGGGCGGGCAGCCGAGATCGTCGGCGGCGCGAGCGAGGAGGGCATCGAAGGTTTTGCGCCATGCTTTACCGCCGAGGCGGACTTTGTCGGCGCCGATCTGCCAGACTTTGCGAACGGATTCGTCGTGAAGCGTCTGATCTCCGCGTCCATAAGGCGCGCGTTCGGCGGCGGATTCGATGAGGCGGCGGCATTGTTCGGGAGGAACGGGGAACGCCACGACCCCGGCGTCTTCGACCTCGAGAAGCGGCATCGGCGTCTCCAGCGAACCGAGGCTGAAGAAATCGCCCGGGCACTTCACCTCGTCAAGAATTTCGGCGAGCGGAGCGAGGTTGTCGGCGTAGGTGATCTCCGGAGCATCGTCGGACATGACCGAAAGCGTCCGTGGCGTTGGGTGTCGTGTCGAGCAAGAATGGAAACGTGCGCGGTGATGATGGCAAATTTTTTGGGAGGGGCGGTGCTACGGGAGGGTGGGCTTTCGAGCCCGCCCAGTGGACAGGACGTAGCGAAGCGGAGATGGCGAAGCAATGTTCGCTCTCCGTTGTTTGTCGCGGGTCGTTCTTTTTAGAACGGTATTTCGTCATCGTCCGTGATTGCCGGACGTTTTCGGGGAGTTGGATTGGCGTTTGGAGGGTCGTCGGCGTTGTGAGCGGAGATGACTTCCGGTTCCACCTCGATCAGTTCCCACATTTCGTTTTGATGCAGCCAAATGGGGTCGGCGTTTCGGCGGATAAATTCGTCGACATCCATCCCGTCGATTGTCGGCGGGCGCCGCACCCGCTTCTGCTTTCCGTTGATGAAGACGGTCATGAATTCGGCCTGGCGCCGTTTTTTCTCGCGGCGCTGTT
>CAZYAN010000095.1:4105-6067 GCA_964645585.1 uncultured Opitutales bacterium | reverse complement strand
CGGCAGCAGGCGGGGTCAGACCTTGAATTAACACTTAGCTGCATTGTCAGGAATTATCGATACAGGTCTTTTTTGGGGTCGAGGAGGCATTTGATTTTCCGGACCTGACACGCGAGAGTTGATCCTCCGCGACCCTCAGATCGATTGGCGAGCTTGCACGCTGCCCCGGCGTCCGGCAGCGATAGGGCAGGAAGAGCTTCCGACGAGTGACATGTATTAGTTGTCGCTAGTCGGGGGCGCGGCGGCGCGTTCGAGCCCTTCGAATTGCGACCGCATCGGTTCGGGGAGAAGGGGGATCAAGAATTTGGAACGCTTGGCTGAACTCGGGGAACTTGGCTGGACGGGAGAGAGAGAGGTAATCGGGAACTCGGTTTCAAAGCCGACTCTCGAACTGCCTTCCGCTCCCTTGAGTGCACCCCTTTGTTGTGAGAGAGGGATCTCTTCCCAGAACCCCAGCCGCGACCCATTGTTGGGAACCGTCATCAATGTGAAGGTGATGGTGCGATCGATTTGACCAAACCTGTGGAAGTAAAAATCTGTCGGGTATGAAGAATCATGCACGTTTAAGAAGAACTCACCGTCAATGTCCCCGAGAACCTCAATCAACCGTCGGCGAAATTCTTCGTTGAGTTGTCGTCCGCGTTCGATATCGCGTGGAATGCGGAAAATGACTTCCTCGTCGCTCGCGCCGACGATTTCCAGTCGCTCCAGTTCGCTCTCGTTCAGTTTCTCCTCCACTTCCTCAAAGACCTGATTTACCCGCCTCACCTCTTCCTCGGTTAGTGCAAGTGCTTCCGCCATGTCGTTGGAAAGCCGTCCATTGTGCATCGGAATTATTCTTCTGAGCGCGCTCTCGGGAATGACAGTCATGTTCTGAGCGGCTACTTGTTTAAGAAAGCGCTCCATCTCTGATGGACTTGGACCGGGTGATTGTTCCAGCGCTGCATTCGCGGGCGTGTTAACCGTGGACTCCAGTAGCGAAAGAGCGGATTGTTCAGGCCGCGTCCCCGGGGCCATCGGTTGTACCGGTGAGGAACGTGGCCGCGCGACCGCCCAGCCGATCGCCAGTCCTACGAAAAAAGCGGCGGCAGTGAAAACGATCTGTTGTCTGGGCGGCGCGATTTTCACTGAGGTTCGGCGTAGTGAACACGGATTTCTGGCGGCAACTGGCGCAGAAGGTAGCTATGGCGACCCGCGGTTACGGGCGCTGATTGGTTTAAGTGCCAATGAAATATCCAATTAGGAACGGAATCGTCTTCGGGGACCCGCCTGGTGGTGAATGAGGCCTGAGTTTTGTTATCCGTGTGAACAACCCGAAATCTGCCTTCCAGTGGAGCGGCGCCGAAACCGTCGAAGTAGGCGTTGTTCCGGTCAATCAATTCAACGAGACTGTTCCCTTTCGCGTCGTCCAAAATCCTAATCAGCTCGCCCCGCAATCGCTCGTGCAGTTTTTCTCCATCCGCTGGAAACGGATGTATTCGAAAAATAATGTCATTGGCTTCAGCTGAAATTTTTTCGACTCGCTCCATCTCCACCGCTGCCAAATCCTCTGCAATCGCTTTCAATGTCATCTCGATCCGATGAACCTCCGAGGGTGAGAGTTGAAGCGCTTCCGCAACCGTCGGGGAGATTGATCCGTCGACGCCGATCGGTTTATTCACGAGGTGAAAGAGCACACTTTTCGGAACGAGCCGGAGTCCCTCGGCATCGAGGTGTGCGAACATCTTTCCGTAATCGATTTCAAGTTCGATATCCGCAATATCGGACCCTATCGCCTCCGCTGGCCTGCGGGGCAGGAACTCAAATGCATCCTGAGGCGCCGGTGCGATCTTCCCCGGAACCGCTTTCGCTGTTTCCTTCGCCATCGAAGCTCTGTCGCGAGTCTCCGTCCAAGCTGATCGCAACCCGAAACCACTGATAAATCCGAGCAGCTCGCCAATGGTTGCGAGAATGAATGCGGTT
>CAZYAN010000095.1:0-4005 GCA_964645585.1 uncultured Opitutales bacterium | reverse complement strand
GTTGCATGCTAAGCGTTGCGCCTGAATCCGAACAGTGGAAGCGGCATTTTGCCTCTTTGTTATACGGATCATCGGCCGGAGCCACTGCGATGTTTTACGCCGGTTGGCAGAATTGAGTAGGAACTACTCGAAAAATGCGGTCGCCTTCGCTATCGTGTCGGCTGGGGATGGGGTGAATCCACTAGCTTCCAACCCGTTAGCAAATTTTTATGAGTTACCGGATCGTCATTATCGAAGATCAGCGTTTGTTTCGCGATCTGCTGCGGTCTCTTTTGGATTCACACGAGGAGCTGGAGGTCGTTGGAACGGCGGCGAGTGCGGCCGATGGTTTAGATCTTTGCGAACGGATGCGGCCGGATGTTGCGCTCATCGACATCGACCTGCCCGATCGGTCCGGCTGCTCCCTGGCCGCGACGTTGAAGGAGAACCTGGGGGATCTGGCGATGCTGGCTGTAACCGCGCTGACCGATCCGGTCACGACCACCCGGGTTTTTGAGTCGGGATTCAGTGGATACGTGGAAAAGGATCAGACGCCGGAGGTGGTCATCGAAGCGGTTTTGACAGTTGCGGAGGGCGCGCACTACTTCACGCAACTCGTGCGCGAGAACCGGAAGCGCATTTTCACCGATCCCGATGCGATCAACAAAATCCTCAGCCGCCGGGAGCGGGAGATCATCGGATGGGTCTGCACGGGCCGAACGAGCCGGGAGATTGCGGAACAGATGAATCTGAGCGCTCGCACGGTCGAGAATCACCGTCACCGGATCATTCGAAAACTCGCGGTCGACGGTGCTGCCGGATTGATCGAGTTCGGCCGAAAACTTGGGTTTGACCGCTATCCCGAACTATAGGAACGCCGGCCAGTGAACCGGGGCTTCTGTCGGGGGTGTTTCGGGGTGCTTGTGGCGGGCAATGCGGCGGCCATCCGCGTCGCGCTGCCGAGGCACGGTGCGGGAGGAGCGTTTCGGTGGATCAATTTGCCTTCGGCTAAGTAGCTCTTACTCAATTCGCGCGGTTGCTTTCGCCGGGCCCGATGAAACCCTTCCCGGTTGAACGGTTGAACACCCCGAATGAATCCATGACATGAATACAGCTCTTCCTGCACCGTTAGTAGAAGGTTTTGACCTGTACACCTCGAACAACCGCCACCGTGCGATTCAGTCGTTGCGGAAGATTGCGGCGGCTCTGATGATGTCGGTCGGGCTGCATGCCGTTTCGCTCATTGGCGCCGAGCCCGATACCGTTTATCTCGCGAAGGCGGAAGCATTCATAATCGAGGAGGATGTTGGCGATCCTGGCCTGAGCGCAGGAGATCGAGTGACGTGGCAAAGCGAGACCCAGGGGGCGGCGGCGGGCCTGGTGTTTGGCGAGGACGCCCTTCTCACGGCGGGCGCCGCCCTGCACGCCGTCCCCTCTGGGGGCACAATCCGAATCGCCCGCGGCCATTACCCCATCAGTGAAACCCTGCTTATCGAGCAAGATGTAACGCGGATTGGCGACGGGGCGCAGGCGACCTATATCAGTGGAAATCGCGAGCACCGGATTGTCGATGTTCCGGGCGGTCACCTGGTAAATTTTCGTCATCTGACTTTAACCGGCGGATTGAGTCCGGCGGACGATCCAGGAGGGGACGCGGTTCGTATTGGAGCGAATGCGCACGTGACTTTCGGATTTTGTGAAATTACCGATTCCGGGGGAGAGAGCGTGGTTTTCGCTGCGGGGAAGCTCCGGTTTCTGAACGGCGCTATCCGAAACAATCACGGAACAGCGATTCGCGCCGATGCCACGACGGCTGGTCGCGTCTGGTTCGATAACAGCACGATGGCCGGCAATCAGGCAACCGGTACCGCGGCGGGTATCCAGTTTACCGGCGGACAAGTCTGGGCGAGAAATTCGAGTATCGTGTTAAACACTTCCACGGCCGGCAGTCCGGCGGGAGGCATTGTGAAGATCGGTTCCGGCCAGCTGCATCTGCGCAACACCGTGGTGGCGGGCAACACGGTGGACGGCGTGCTGGCTGACATCTCAGGCGCCGTCTATAATTCGAGCTATATCCGCTACAGCCTGATTGGCGATGCCGCGACTAGCGGAGGCATTCCGCACGGGGCGCACGGCACCATTGTCGGGATCGATGGCGAGGGGACGATTCCTTACGAAGATCTGCTCCATCCGCCCGCCTTGTTGTATGGCGGGTCGACCGTGACGGTTGCGCCCGTGCCTGGCAGTCCTCTCGTCGGAGCGGGTTCGAATTCGCTTTTGCCTCCCGATGCCGTTGACATCGACGGAGATGGGAACACCAGCGAAGCGATTCCGTTCGATCAGCGCGGCGCAGGTTATCCCCGGCTGTTGGGTGCAACTGTTTCGATCGGGGCGGTCGAGGGCGCGTTCACCGCTCCGGCAATTCATGAAGAGAAAGGGCCGATGCTCGGCGACGTGCGCGGGGTGGCGGATGGTGTTCTATTTCTTTACCTTCCGCCGCCGGGAAATCTTGGCGAAATCAAGGTGATCGCATCCGAAGCTGGCTAACTCGACGCGTGGATTGATGCGGGAGCGGACGGGGTTTTCGATCCGGAGGATAAGATCGGCGGCGGTCCGAGTATTCCGCTCGTCGCGGGCGAGCAGATCATTCCGGTCGGCTCAACCTGGAGCGATAAGATTCTTTCGGCTCCCCGGAAAACGTACGCGCGGTTTCGCATCAGCACGGAGGGCGGACTGGATCCGACCGAGGCTGCGCCCGACGGCGAGTCCGAGGATTATGAGGTGATTCTTCCCGCGTCGCCGAAGGACGTGTACGTCGCGGAGGCGGAGGACTTTTGGATCGAAGACGACGTCGGCGAGACGGGGTTGAGTCCTGGGGACGGGTGACGTGGCAAAGCGAGACCCAGGGAACGGTGTCTGGGCTGGTGTTTGGAGAGAACGCCTTCGTCGCACCGAATGCGGCGTTTAACGCGGTAGTGTCGGGAGGAACGATCCGGATCGCGCGCGGCCATTACTTTTTGACTGAAACCCTGCTTATCAAGAAGAATCTGACGCTGATCGGCGACGGGGCGCAGGCGACTTATCTCGATGGGAATCATGAGCACCGGATCGCCGACATTCCTGGCAGTCACTCGGTGAATTTTCATCACCTGACATTGAGGGGCGGATCGCACGCGGTGGAGGATCCGGGAGGAAGCGCGGTGCGTGCCGGATTGAATGCGCACGTCATTTTCAGTTTTTGCGAGATCACCGATTGTGAGGGAGAGAGTGTCATTCTTACCAGAAACAAGCTCCGGTTTTTGAACGGCACAATTCGGGATAATCGCGCCGTGGCGATTCATGCGGACCAGACTCCTGAGGGTAGAGTTTGGTTCGACAACAGTACGATTCATTCCAACGAAGCTTCAGGGACGGCGGCTGGCATCCGCTTCCTGAGTGGTCAGGTGTGGGTGAGGAATTCCAGCATCGTGCTGAACCGGTCCACGGCCGGCGCGCCCGCGGCCGGTATCGTGCGGTTGGACACGAACATTGCATATGGACTCCTGCACCTGTGGAATTCCGTGGTGGCGGGTAATACCGTCGATGGTGTTCCGGGCGATCTCGCTTCGGGCGACCTCGCCGGCCGGGTTTATTCACCCCGTTACAGTTTGATCGGCGACGCTGGAAGCAGCGGAACCATTGTGCATGGAGAGTTGGGCAACATTGTCGGTATCCGAGGTTCGGGTACGCTCCCGTATGAAGAATTGCTTCATCCGCCATCCTTGTCGTACGGCGGCTCCACCATGACGGTGGCTCCCGTCGCCGGCAGTCCTCTTTTCGCAGCGGGATCGACGGCATTCATGGCGCCCGATGCTGTCGATCTCGACGGCGATGGAGATACGAGCGAGCCGGTTCCGTTTGATCAGCGCGGCGCAGGCTATCCTCGCGTATCGGACGGACTCATCTCGATCGGAGCAGTCAACGACGTTCCCGAGTGGAACTACGACCCGGCGCCGCACGAGGATGCCGGACCGATTTTGGGCGACG
>CAZYAN010000094.1:0-6311 GCA_964645585.1 uncultured Opitutales bacterium | reverse complement strand
GCCAGCCCGCCAATTCCGCCAAATCATGCACCCGCAAGGTTCCAACGCCCGCCGCATAATAACCCACGGCGCCTCCGCCCGCCGCGATCAGAACCGCCACCGCCAAATGACCGAACGCTCCCACCAAACCGATTGCCGCCCCGCCAAAGGAAATCACGCCAATCGCTACTCCGCCCAGCGCCACGCCGCCTCTCGCGATACCTCCCGCGGCGAACCACCCGGTCGCCATATCGCCAAACGCGAATATTCCCCGTGCATGTCCACGCATTTCGCCCCTCGACACATCCGGCCCCATCGCCACACTCCAAAGCGGCCACCCGAAAATCTCCCGCTCCGACCGCTTCCGGATTCCTCTTCCCACAACCGGCCTCGCCCGCGCCCCACCCGACTGTGTCCCTGCGGCTTCCGCATGCTTGCTCAATCCCAGCTTCCACAAACCCACAGCAATTCCGAACAAACTCAGGCCCCAGATCACAGGAAGATTCATCGCGATACCTGCGACCACACCAAACAAACTCCCGCCCAATCCATACCAGAGGAGTGACCGCCGGATCCGCCTAATCGTATCCGATTCCGCGGCCTGAACACCCGCGCCTTTCACCCCTTCCGCACAGCTTTCCGAAACCGTCTCCACCCGCGTCCGAAAATCTCCCGCCGTCTGATACCTCCGCCCCGGCTCTTTCTCCAGCGCCTTCAAAACCACTTCATCCAACCGCACATCCACCTGCACCCGCTTCGACGGCTCCGGAAATTTTCCCAGCGGCAACTCCCCCGTCAGCATCTCGTAAAAAACCACACCCAGCGCGTAAATATCCGCCCGGTGATCCACGCTCGCCGGCCGCTCCACCTGCTCCGGCGCCATATAGTGGGCAGTCCCCACCACCTGCCCTTCCCCGGTCAAATTCGCCCGCCCCGCATCCGTTCCCGCCAGCCGCGCGATCCCGAAATCCGCCACCTTCACACGCCCTTCCTTATCGACCAGAATATTCTCCGGCTTGATGTCGCGGTGCACCACCCCCTTCTCGTGCGCGTATTGCAACGCCTCACAAATCGGCGGCACGATCGCAAGCGCCGCCTCCGGCTTCATTTTCCCCTCTCCCAGCAACTGCCGCAGCGTCGCCCCGTCCACCAACTCCATGATCAAAAAGAAAAGCCCCTCTCGCTCTCCGAAATCATAGACCGCCACAATGTTCGGATGATTCAACCTCGCCAGCGTCTGCGCCTCCCGGGTAAAGCGTTCCACGAAGTTCAAATCACGCTCATCGCGCCGCAAAATCTTCAACGCCACCAGCCGATTGAGCTTCGGCTGACGCGCCTTGTAAACCGCTCCCATTCCCCCGGAGCCGATTAATTCCACCACCTCCAGATCCGGAAAATGTTTCGCTACCGCCTCCACCGGCATCGCCCCCGTCTTTCCCCCTGTCGCAATCCCCGTCGCCTCGGTCCCGAGATTCGCCTCCATCAAACACGACGGACAAATCCCCTCTGGCGCATCCGCCGCCATCTTCCTCCCGCATCGCTGACATGTTTTTTCTTTCATAAGAAACCTCCTTCACTTTCTTCCTTACGAAACCGCGGGCAAACATTACAAAAATTCCGATCGCGCCAGCACTTTTCTTAAGTAACGAATCTCCTCCTCCACCTCCGCCGGGTCGCGCACCGTCTGCGCGATCTCCTCCCGAAAGATTTCCCGAAACCGCTTCCGCATCCGGTGAATTAAAACCCGCGCGTGCTCCACCGAAACTCCCGCCGCTTCGGCCGCCTCAGCCACCGTCACCGGTTCTTTCGCCCCCGTCAGAAAATTCTTCAAATACCCAAAAAGTTCGCCCGATCCCCGCCCCTCGTATTCCTCCCGCAACCGCCGCAATGTCCCCTCAATCAGCGTCAGCGCCCACCGCCGGCCGGGCCCTTCGGGTCACGCGCCGCCAGCACCACCGTCCATCGCGTGGTGGCGAATTTCCCGCTCCGGTCGTCGCCGTTCCCCGTTTTCATCCGATTCCTGTTCTACAAGAAGATACCGCGATCTGCCGCAACCATAACAACACCTTGCGCGAGCCAGACCTCCAGAGCAGCGGTCCAGCAGGCGCGCCTCCGCGCGAATTCCCTCAAATCTGGAAATCGATCGGACCTTGCTCCTCGCTGGGCTGAACGGGGCCGGATTCGATCCGCTTTCGCATATTATCGTAGAAGATCCGGATGTCCGGGGTTGAACTTTGCAGCAGATGGGAGGCCCGCAGAAGCGCGCGCTTGGTGCTCATAGTCGGATTCGACTCGCTGCGAAAGACGTTCTCCCGGCCGATTCTGTCCATGAATCCGCTGTTGATGAAAACCCGCTCAATCTCGTCGTTGATGCCGCTGATCAACAAATGCCGGTCGGTCTTCTTCAGGAAATCCATCAGCTGGAACAACGATACGATCGACGTGGCGTCGACATGACGGGCGTTCTTCAAACGAAGAATGAAAACCCGGATATTCTCATCTTCAGCGATCTCGCGGATCTGGTCCTGGAAAATTTCGGCGGCCCCGAAGAAGAGTTCCCCCTCGACGTGGATGATGGAGATCTGGTTGTTTTGACGTTCTTTTTTCGACTCCAGCTCGGAAAGCGCGCCCGATTCCGTGAAGCCGTATTCGACCAAATGCGGAAGAGCGGCTTTGCGCAAAAACAGGACGAGCGACACCCCGACGCCAACATAAATCGCGGTGTCGAGGCGCAGGAACAGGGTCGAAAGAAAGGTCGCGACGAAAACAACCGCGTCCGAGCGTGTCGATTTTACCGCGATCGCGATCTGGTCGCGATTAAGCATCCGCGCGGCGATAAAGATCAGCATCGCCGCGAGCGCCGGAATCGGGATGTAGTTGGCGTACGGCGCGAAGAGCAGGATGATCAAAGCGACCATCAGGCTGCTGATGACCGCGGAAACTTGGGTCTTCCCGCCGGTCTGAAAATTCGTCGCCGTGCGTGCGAACGAGGCCGAACCGGGCATCGTTCCAAAGATGCTCGACATCAGGTTGCCGATCCCGAGACTGACAATTTCCTGGTTGGCGTTGATCCGCTGGCCCGACGAGACCGCGACCGCCTTGCCGAGCGAAACGGTTTCGAGCATGCCGAGAATCGCGATCGCGATCGCCGGGCTCATCAGATCAGGGATGATGGAAAACGCGTTGGAAAGCGGCCCCGATCCGAACGTTGGAAGCTCCGGGACAATTTCACCATAATCGCGAATCAGCCGAACCCCGTAGCGTTCGCCCAAATCGAAACTTGCTGAAACAATCCCGAAAACAACCAGGATAACGAGACCGCCCGGCAGGCGCGGCCGGAGTTTCGCGGCGCCGATCAGAAAGACGAGCGATGCGAGGCCGATCGATACCGAGGTGAAATTCAAATGCGCCGCCGCGACGTTCCGCGCGATATTGATCACCACGCTGAAAAAATCGGGGCCGCGCGGCGCCGCGATGCCGAGCAGATTGCCGAGCTGGCCGGCGGCGATCACAAGCGCGACGCCAGTCGTGTAGCCAACGATCACCGACCGGGAAATAAACCGGTTGAGGGTGCCGAGTTTGACGAGTCCGGCGACGATCTGAATCAGTCCGATCAGAAAGGCGAGCACCACGACGACTTCGATCGGATCAAAGTGTTCGCCGAGCGTATGAATCGTGCTGGCGAGGACGATGCTGATCGTCGTCGTCGGCCCGGTCACGAGGTGGCGGGACGAACTGAAAAGCGCGGTAAAAAAAACGCCGACAATCGCGGCGTGGAGAACAACCTGCGCGGGGATTCCGATGATCAGGGCGAAACCGATCGTCTGCGGGATCGATACGAGGGAAACCGTGATCCCCGCCACGAGATCATCGTGAAACGTTGAAAACCGGTAAGAGTAGAGTTCCCGCAAGATCGGGAGCACAAAGCGCGGAGCGGGTCGCGCCTGCCCCTTGTTCTGATCCCCCGAGCTCTTAGCCATGTTTGCCGGGGCTTCTCCGCTCAGCCAGTAATTCCGATCTTTTCGAGAATGCGCTGCAGATCGTCGTTCCCATAGTATTCAATGACGATTCTGCCTTTCTTCGGCGCATGCTTCAATGCCACTCGTGTGTTCAGGCGCGTCGCAAGCTGCTTTTCGATGTCGCGCACGGCCGATTCTTCGTCACCCGACAGCGCGCGCCGCTGCGATGGCGAACTTCCATTTTTTCGAATCTTGAGGTTTTTGACCAGCTTTTCCACCGCTCGAACGCTCAACCCCTCTTCAATGATCTTGCGCGCGAGCAGCGTGCGCTCGGCATCGCCCTCGACCCCGAGCAGCAGCTTCGCCTGCCCGACCGAGAGCATCCCCTTGCCGAGGTAGCCGCGGATTTCGTTGTTGAGCTGCAACAGGCGCAGCGCGTTCGCCACAGTCGCCCGTCCCTTTCCGACACGTTCGGCGACTTCTTCCTGCGTCAGATCAAAATCGCGGATCAAACTCGCGTAACCGAGCGATTCCTCCACCGGATTGAGCTCGGCGCGCTGCAGATTTTCAATCAGGGAAAGTGTCGCGGCAGACGCGTCACTGGCCTCGATGATCCGGGCAGGGATCGTTTTCAGCTGAAGGCTCTGGCACGCCCGCCAGCGGCGTTCGCCCGCAATGAGCTGGTAACGGTCACCGGCGCGCCGGACGACAATCGGCTGCAAGAGACCTTCCGCCCGGATGCTGTCGGCAAGTTCCTCGAGCCGTTCCGGTTCAAATTCCTTCCGAGGCTGATACGGGTTCGCCTCGATGCGACTGACCTCGATTTCAGCGTAACCGGACAACTCCGCCGCGACGGCCGCCGGCTTTTCCGCGGGCGCGGGGGCCGAGGCGGATTTGTCAGCCTTCGGATTCTTCGCGGCCCGGTCGCCATTGCGGCTTCCGCCGCTCTTCGGCGACTTTTTCGACGCCGGCGCGGCTGCCGCGGGGCGTTTTCCGCCAGCGCCAGACGGCTCGCTGCCTGCCGTCTTTTTGGGAGCGCGCGCCGAAGAGGAAGAGGACGCGGACATCCCGCCCGAGATCAATCCGCTTAGACCGCGGCCGAGACGTGATTTGCCGGTTGCCATGGATCCGTTAGTTAATTGCTGCGCTGAGGGATGAAGAGAGTTTGGCCGATCTGAATCGACGACGGGTTAGCAATGCGATTCGCGTTCTGAATATCCCGCACTGTGGAATTCAAACGAGTCGCGATGCCGGTGAGTGTGTCGCCGCTCTTGACGGTGTAGGAGACACCTTCTTTCGGAAAGTCGTCCGAAAAACTTGGCGGGGCCTGCGTGCTGACGGCCGTGGTGGATGTCGGGCGACTGGACACGTTCCGGGCGAGGGCGTCGATCGCCGCTTGGGTCTGACTTCCGAGCGCCTCGATCTGAGCCGTCACTTCTCGCAAAATCTCACGGCGCTGTTCGCTGCTGACGTTTTGGATCTGCTGCTGGAGATTGGCGATCGCGCGATCGAGCTGTCCCTGCTGCACACCGCCCCCCGCCCGCGCCGCCTGGCTCCGCGCCTGTTCGACCTGCGCCGCAAGCTGGCGGTTCTGATTGATGAGATCCTCCATCGCGAGCGTCAGCTCGTTGATACGGCGGTCGAGAATCCGGATGTCCGCCCGGAGGTTGGCGATTTCAACACGGTAGTCATTGGCCTGCTGGACTTCCGGACGCGACGGAGCCCGGAAATCCGAGGTCTGTCCGAACGCATCTTGCTTGATTGAGGCGATCGAGCAGACGGCAAAAAGAGAGAAGAAAAGATACGTCCGCATGTTTCCCCTTCTAGCCGATCACCCTCACAAAGCAAGAGCAGGAATCGCGGGGAGATGGCAAAAGCTCCTGTTTTTCGGAGTCCTGAAGGCCGTTAGTTTCCAATGCTGGGATGCCGCGCGGATCGCGTCCCACCCGGAAGACACGATTTCGCTGAGCGATGCTCCAAATCCCTGGCGAAAGTCGACTCCTCAATCCACGCCGTCAATCCATTCAGGATGAGTTGGCAGTTCGTCGAACACCAAGGCTCCGGCGATTCCGTCCGCAAGCCCGTCGCCTGTGGAAGTGAAAATGATGTGTCTTCCGCCGGTGGTTTCGGCGTAGAACTTCATGACGGAATAAAGATCCACTCCATCTTCGTCCGCGCCCGTATCGCGCGGAGCGGTGCAGAGCGATGAAAAGCTCTCCCATTCCCATCGCATTCAATCCGTCCCAATTTGGCGCGTCCTTTTCCGACGGTACACAACGGCACCGGCTAGCGCGAAAATCCCCGACATCAGCGCCACCGTCGCCGGTTCCGGAATGATCGTCAGCGAAACCTCGTTCCAGTGGGCGTGGGTAA
>CAZYAN010000093.1:0-6388 GCA_964645585.1 uncultured Opitutales bacterium | reverse complement strand
GACCTCTTGCATGTCAAGCAAGCGCTCTAACCAACTGAGCTAATCCCCCGGAAGGAAAAGAAAACTACCTTTGGCCTTTTCAGGGCGAGTGCAAGCGGAAAAATGGGATTTTGGTCGCCTCGCATCTTCCCGACGAACCCTAACATCGGGCAACGGAATCGCGGAGGATGACGCACCATCGGCGCTGAAGGCAATGGAATCGTGAAGAATGATCCAGCGTTGGCGCTGGAAGGTTATGGAATGGCGGAGAATGTTGCGGTATGATCCGAGGACATCGGTTACACTTTATCTGAGGACATCGGTGTGACGGTCGCGATCCTGCTTATGCATTCGCTGCGCGGTGATTCGGGCGTGGAGAGCGAGGATTATGGCGGCCCTTCAGGGCGCGGTGGTGTTTGCGGGCGAAACCCGGGGCGTGGCGCTGGGCTAAGATATGGCGCACCGTTGGCGCTGAAGAAAGCTTCTCGCGGATCGAGTGGACGCGGCACGGTAATTTTTCTCTAATAAATCGCCGCGGCCGTTCGTTGTCTCTTTGGCGGCGTGAAGATGAAGCGCCGCCGCGAATCCTCAATCGATGAGTCACGATGTTGAAACTGATTCCGCCGAATGGCTGCGGGAGGTCGTTGACCGCCACGCGGCGTCTCTTTTGCGCTACGCCGCATCCATTGTTCGCGACGAGGCCGGCGCGCGCGATGTTGTTCAGGAAACCTTCGTTCGCCTTTGGCGGGTGCCTCGGACTTCCGTGGACGGTCATGTCGAGGCGTGGCTGTTTCGCGTCTGCCGGAACCGAGCGTTCGATTACAGGCGAAAGGAGGGCCGCATGATCCCGATCGACGACGCCGGCGCTTCGTCCGATCCGGTCGCCGCCGATCCCAATCCAGACTCCGCGGCCGAGGTTCAGGACAGCCACGCGCGCATCCTCCGATTGATGGAGGCACTGCCGGAAAACCAGCGCGAGGTCGTCAGGCTGAAATTCCAAAACGACCTCAGTTACAAGGAGATCGCCGCGATCACTGATCTTTCGGTCGGTAATGTCGGCTTCCTTCTCCACACCGCTCTTAAAACGCTCCGTGCGCGCCTGGTCGCCGCCGGAGATTGAAATCTTCTTCGATTTTCTACGCAATGAAATTTTCTCCAGACGATCCTGAAATCACGGCTTACGCGCTCGGTGAGATTACGGATCCAACTCAAATCAAGCAGATCGAGGCGGCCGTTGCCGCGTCTCCAGAGCTGCGCGCCGCGGTTGATGCGATTCGCGCGACAAGCGCCGCGATTAAAGAGGCCCTTGCTGCTGAACCCGCGCCCGAACTGACCGAGGCTGAGAAAGCCAGGCTCCATCCCGCGGCAATCACCACAGAGCCGTTTGAGGACCTATACGAAGAACCGCGGACTCCCGCTTGGAGGATCTGCTTGAATATCGCGGCGACATTGATGGTTCTCGGCGTCCTCGCCTCCATTTTCATTCCAACCGTTGGAAGAGTACGCGACGCCGCCAGGCGGATGCCGGAGCGCGGTTACTCGAGCCTGGAACAGCCGCAGGCACGACTGGAAGAGCAGGCAGCGAAGTCGGGATCGGACGAGCGGGCGACGGCAAACGAGATCATTGCCATGACCGCTCCCTCCGCGGCGGCGCCAGCAGAGGGGCCGCCTCCCGCACCTCGTGCATTGGATCGCATGGAACGGCAGCTCTACCTTTATGAGTCGGAAGCACCAGCGCTTGCTGCTACACGGCATCCGGTCCGCGGACGGGAGAACAAGATGCCGATTCCGTCCGACCGTTGGAACACCGACGCCTTTGATCCGATTGCCGAGGCGGATTTCCGTTCTCCCTCCGTCGCGCCTTTGTCGACTTTTTCCATCGACGTCGACACCGCAAGCTACGCGAAAGTCCGCGAGTTTCTGATAAACGGACAGTTGCCGCCTCCAAACGCCGTTCGGATCGAGGAGCTGATCAACTACTTTCCCTACAGCGACAGTCCACCCGCTCGCGCTCCGTCGGAAGGCGGCGATCCGTTCGCGGTGCATCTCGAGCAATCGGTTGCTCCGTGGGCGCCGGCTCACCGGCTGCTTCGAATCAATTTAAAAGGATATGAGGTGCCGTGGGCCGACCGGCCGCCTTCGAATCTGGTTTTCCTGATGGATGTCTCCGGGTCAATGTCCGGCCCCAACCGTCTGCCCTTGGTCAAAAAATCGCTTCGGCTGCTCGTCGACCGGCTCGACCAGCGCGACCGGGTGGCGATCGTGGTCTATGCCGGCGCGTCCGGGATCGCACTTCCTTCGACGACCGCCGACAATAAAGAGACAATTCTGCACGCGATCGAACGTCTCGAATCGGGCGGATCGACGAATGCCGGTCAGGGAATCGAGCTGGCATATGCGACGGCGCGTGACCATTTCATCGATGGCGGTAACAATCGCGTCATTCTCTGCACCGACGGCGACTTCAATGTCGGCGTCACCGACCGCGGACAGCTCGCTGATTTGGTCCAGGAGAATGCCGACGCGGGCGTTTCGTTAACTGTGCTCGGCTTCGGGATGGGAAATTACAAGGACAACATGCTCGAAGAGCTCTCCGAAAAAGGGAAAGGAACCTACGGCTACATCGACAGCGAAGCCGAGTCGCGAAAGGTGTTTCTGAAGGAGATCGCCGCCAATCTCTTCACGATCGCCCGCGACGTGAAGATCCAAGTGGAATTCAATCCAGCCGAAGTGGAAGCGTACCGATTGATTGGATACGAAAACCGGGAACTCCGGCCGGAGCAGTTCAATGACGACTCCGCGCGCGCGGGCGATATCGGACCCGGGCATACGGTGACCGCTTTTTATGAAATTGTTCCGGCTGGAGTGGAGATGAACTTGCCGGATGTCGATCCGCTGCGTTACCAAGCCGCCACTTCGGCGACGGCTGATGAGACCAGCGGCGAGCTGGCGACGGTGAAACTTCGGTTCAAGCGTCCGGGCGAGGATGCGAGTCAATTGCTCGTCCATACCGTCTCTGTTGAGACGCCCGCTGCCTTCCGCGACGCGTCAGCGGACTTCCGGTTTGGCGCTGCGGTTGCGGCTTTCGGGATGCGCCTCCGCAACTCCGAGCACGTCGGCGGGTATTCGTGGCGCGAAATTCGTGATGCCGCGGCCACGGCTCTCGGAGAGGACGCGGAAGGCTACCGCTCGGATTTTCTGCAGCTCGTCAACCGTGCCTCGCGGCTTTCGGATGCAGCTGGCAAAACGGAGAATCCATAGAAGAATGCACCGAGTCGAAAACTGATTTAATGGTCATTTATATGTTTTCTTTGTTTATTTGTCTTGGAAGCTCTGGGGCTCATCCGGTGACACAGGTTCTCCGAGTCGGACCTGGAACAGAAGGGAGCGAAGGCAGCGAACGAAGGAACTGAAATAGTAAAATCCGTCTGGAAGGCCGGCGAGGTTGAATCTTGAAGGGACAGCATCGGACGGTCAGGATGGAACGATGATCGCGGCATACGGCTCAAGGCGCATTGTTGTCTGCCTACTTTCTTGGCTTCTGGGCGGGGCGGTATTGATGGCGGTTGGTTCTTTTTTACCGGAGGGAGAAGGCGGCGGGACGTTGTTGTGGAGCGAGAACTTTAACGGAGAGGATGCGGAGTTTGAGGATGGGCGGATCGTTCGGGATCATGAGTGGTGGATCGAAGGCGGCGAGCGCGCGTATATTCAGGCCGGGCGCTTGTTTGTCGAGGCGGACCCCGCGGCCGGGGCGTCGGGCCAAGTCGCGACGGTCTGGTGCAGAACGCCGGTGTCCGGCGACGTGAGAATTGAGGCGAAAGCCCATGTTGTCGGGTCGTCAATCGGGGCGAACAACATCAATCTCTTTTTCTTTTATTCCGATCCCGAAGGACGGCCGCTGTTTGAAACGCGCGGGGATCGCGCGGATGCGGCTTATCGGCGGTATCATGATTTGAACGGCTATATCGTTACGTTTCTCCGGGACCATCAAGAGGAGTTTGGCTTGACCGAATCGGGGCATCCGCACGCCCGGTTTCGATTGCGGCGATGTCCTGGTTTCGAACTGGTGAGCGAAACGTACGATCCGATGGGGGTTCATGCAGGTCAAACCTACAACCTGACGATTATTCGGCGCGGAGGGGTGATCACATTTGCTGTCGACGGGAAAGAATATTTGCAATGGGAAGACGAAGAACCGCTGCGTGAAGGTTTGTTTGGTCTGCGGACTTTTCGTACAGATCTGTGGTGGGATGATGTGCGGGTTTACCGGATCGAAAGTGATTAATCATTGAAAATTACCGGGGGTTCCCGGATCAGGCTAGGGGACCGCACGTAACGGGGAAGCGTGTTCATCCCTGATTGTGCGGTGCGGGAGCGCGAGTACCTTTGGGTTCAACCAAAGCAAAGCGACGAGGCACGGTCGGAGAGGCGCTTCTTTCGGTGTTTGGCATGGAAGGAGGCACCGCGCCGATGGCCGCGATCGAAAGAGAAACCGCCCAGAATCCAGAGCCTATGAAAATCGGACGATCCATCAAAACACTCACCGCAGGCTGTCTTGCTTTATGGATCGGCGCGCCGTGCGTGTTCGCACAGGCGGGAGTCGAGTCGGTCGGCGTGGCCTATAGTCCGCACTTTTTTATTGCCGTGATCGGCGGAGTGATCTTGGCGATCGGCTTTCAGATTCTGCTGACTTCCCTGTCGGTCGCTTCGGGCATCAGTCTTGTGGGCAATGTGGAGAAAAAGGCGGAGAAGCATTGGCACGAGCAAGAGAAGGAGCGCGCGGATCAGTTGAAGGCGGAGCCGGGCGGCCAGTGGGAGTACGACCAGGCGACGGTGCGGACGCGCGAGCCCGAGCACCGGGACGAGTCGGCAACTCAAGCGGTCGTTCACGAAACGGAGGAAGAGGAAAAGGGGGGATCTCCGATGGTGAAACTGAGCCGAGCTGTCGGGATCTGGACGGTAATCACGGCCAGCCTTTCGCTCTTCTTCGCGTCTTTGCTCGCGGTGCGGCTGACGGTGGTCGGCACTGTTTGGATGGGAATCACCCTCGGCCTGATTATTTGGGCGGCGTTCTTTGCGCTGATGACTTACCTTGAGCTGCGGTCCGTTTCCACGCTGATTGGCGGCGTTTTTACGGCGGCCTTGAGCGGGCTCCGCAGTTCGTTCTCCGCCGCCAAGAGTGTGTTTGGGACGTCGACTGATGCGAAAATTTCGCGGATCAGCCATGAAGCGGCCGCGGCGATTCGCGAGGAATTAAGTCAGGGTTTCGACATGAAGGCGATCACCCGGAAGCTGGATGAGTATGTCGAACGCCTTCAGCCGCGGCCGATCGACTTGGATCGTGTAAAAGCGGAATTAATCGATCTGCTCAAGAATGTCCAGCTTGAGCAGCATTCAGAAATGGCCGAAGGGCATCTGGATCGGGAGACGTTCTTCAAGCTTGTGGATGAAGAACCGACGTTGAAGAAGGAGGATGCCGCAAAGCTGAAGGACATGTACGGCGAGATCAGTTCGGCGCTGCGCTCGGAAGGGACAGGTGTGGAGAAAGCGGAGGCGGCGATCGGCAAAGTCGCTTCCGGCGGCGAAGCGGGTGTGCAGCACGCGCGGGCGAAACTTGAGGAATATTTGCGCCGAACGGGTCGCGAGGAATTGGATCCCGATCGCATCCGTGAAGACATCAACAAGATTTTTGAAGACCCGGGCGCTTCCAAAGAAGTGCTGCTTAACCGGCTGCGGGCGTTCGACCGGTCCACTCTGGTTTCGCTCCTGGCTCAGAGGGGCGAAATGGGCGAAGAGAAAGCGGACAAACTGATCTCCTACGTCGAGCGGGCGATTCAGTTCGTTAAAGACAAGACGAAAGGGATGAAAGAAGATGCCGGTGAAATGCAGCATCACGCCGCGGAGACGACAGGCGAGAAAGTGTCCCAGCTGAAGCGCATGCCGAGCCGAGTCGAGGATCGGCTTCGGAAGTATCTCAGTTCCCTCGGCCGGCCTGAATTCGACTACGATCGCATCCGCACGGATTTTGAGCACATGCTGCATGATCCGAAGTCGTCGCTGAAAGTTCTTCGCGCGCGGATGAAGCTGTACGATCGCGATTCGCTCGTTGCGCTGTTGAGTTCCCGGAAAAACATATCCAAGGAGGATGCCGAGCGGATGGTTCTTCATTTTGAGCAAGCGAAGGAAAACGTGCTGCGCCGGGCCGAAAAGATTGAAGACCAGGTTCGGGAACGGATCCGTGAAGCGCGTGCCACGATGATTCATGAGGCGGAGAACGTTCGCAAAGCCTCCGCGTCCGCGGCTTGGTGGATGGTAGGCACGGCGGTGGTGTCCGGCGTATTTTCCGCGCTGGGCGCGGCATTGGCGATCGTTTGGTGAAGGTTTGAAAAGTGGGAAAGTGGGAAGGTGG
>CAZYAN010000092.1:0-6730 GCA_964645585.1 uncultured Opitutales bacterium | reverse complement strand
GAAAGGCTGGCGGCGAGTAGTTCGTCAGCAGCATGCATAACCGTCGTATTCCATCTAAGCAGATTCCTGCTTTCATGGACAATTTGGCTAATACAAAATGCTTTTCAAGCTGCACGGCCAAGTCCTCGCAACTTCTCCGAGAGTAAGTTGCGCGGCATCTAGGTGAGAGATGGCGCTCCAGCGTGTCTGGAAAAAGGGGTTGAAGCCCCGCTCTTACTGCTCTTGAATGGTGCCGTTGACCGTTTCGGATTTAAATTCGTTCAGCCAGGTTTTGATCGGCTCGGGGAGCGGGCGGCGGCGGCGAGTTGTCGCGTCTATGCAGACGTGCTCGGTGCGGACGCGCGCGGCGGTCTTTTTAATGGGAGAGGTTCGCGAGATTTCGTATTGGATCATGAAGGAGTCTTCGCGAGGTTCAGCGTGCAGACTGATCTCGATTTGGTCGCCTGCTGTCAGCGGGCGCAGGTAGTCGGCATTCGCCCGTGCGATCGGAATGACGACCTCTTCGTTCCGGAAGAAATTCGCCAGATCGATTCCTGCCGCCGCGAGCGCTTCTTCGTAGGCTTCGTGGCATATCGAGAGGTAGTTGGCAAAATAGACGACACCGGCTGCATCGGTATCCGCGAACCGGATTTTTCGTTCAAACGTAAAGGACATGGGGAGGATTATTGGGAGGCGGCCATGAAACTCCACTTTTTCGTCATCCGGGATTGCGAAATCTCGGCTTTGGTCTCGGTCCGCGGGATCTCCGGTTTTTTTCGAGTTGCGATTGTTTCGCATTGATACAAATACAGCCATGAACCTTTAATCTCCTACCCGGCTACCCGATCAGGCTCTCATGAAGACACGTAAACGATTTGTATGGATGCTGGGGGCTTTTTGTCTGCCTTTGGCAGGTTTTTCGGATGCCGGGGCCGCGGGATATTATCCGCTGACCGCCGGTTTCGGTTTCCATAAACGGACCGACCTGATCGCCAATCATTATGACGGGATTCCCGTCGGCGAATCGACTGCGATCGAGCTGGATGACACGATCGCATTGGACGGTGAGGAGGAGGGGCATCTGGTGATCACGAGGAGCGGAGAAGTAACCGGGCACTGGATACAGGAATGGCACATCAACGCGACGTGGAGCGCCATGGATCGGGGCGAGCCCTACTACTGGGGGTCGGCAACCCCCAAGGTCCGCCTGACGATCGACGTCACGGGGACTGCCTCCGGTGGTACGGAGGAGGCGGTGACGCTGGATCTGGAGGCGCTGATCGATGCCCACTATGTCAAGACCAGCACATACAGGGGAGGCGATCTCACCACTCCACGAGAACGGTTCGGGCCGGACGTGGTGGATTGGTCCGTGGAGGACGTTCCCGTTTCGTTTCAGGTGACGGCGAAGCGCTTGCCCGAGGGCGGATTGGAGTTCGAGATTCCGACGATTACGAAATTTCTCCCGGCGCTGGCCGAAGCGAGTCCCCCGTCCGATGAGAATATTGAGATTCGGAACTTCGCATGGCCGGAAACGCGCCGAACCTTGATTTCTCATTGGGAAAACGAGCCGGAGATTCCGGGGCTTGTCTGGGGGCTGCATGTGGGCGAGATCCATATCGGCGCGTGGACGGCCGGCCCGACTCGAATCGTGTTTGGGGCGCCACTGTCGGGGTTACGACCGGTTCATCCTGAGTATCATCTCCGGGACGTTCCCGCTTCTTACGGCTATATCGTCAGTGGCAATTGGGAAGAATTTCCGGGCAATTATCAGGTGGCCTTCCGTTACGGTTCAGAGGAACTTGTCGTACCCCTCGTTTTCGGTCAGGCCAAAGCCCCCTTCAACTATGGCCTCGAGCCGACTGTGATCGAAGCCGACATTCTGGACGGAGGAGAGCTGGTGGAAACGCTCAACCGGCCTTTGCATAAAATCGATGTCCCGCCTTGGGCGAGTCCAGCGACCGACTGGACCGCACGCGCCGGTGTGGAATATTCAAAGACGCTGAACTGGCCGGTCAGCCTGGCAACTACCCGCACCGTGCAGAACGCTTCCGTATTTTCCGGACTGTGGGGTATCACCGGCGCCGCGGAATCCGAGATGTTCGTTGGCGCTCATTCTCTGGGAACGCCGACGGAGGGAACTCTCGAGGGGCGGGTCAATTTTCAGGCGGCGGGTCGGCAGATCGAGTTTACGCTCGGAGGACGCCATGAAGCCACGTTGAACGCATCCGGCCTCACGCTGGAAGGACGAGCGGAGACATCGCAACTGAGCATCCAGCTTTTGAATACGAACATAACGCCGCTCTCACTGGTTCCGGGATTGCAAGCGGCCGTCGTCAATATTCATCCGGCTCTGAAGCGGATGATCCGCGGCACGGGCCTCGGCCTTCGCAGCGAATTGAACTTGTCCGCGGCGGGAGAATACGCGGCCGGTCCGCTCGACAGTCAGCCTCATTTCACTTCAGGCAGCATCCTCGGCTCCGTGGACGTGAGCGCCCGGCTCAACGTTCTTCCTCAGATGCTGCGGGATGTCCTTTACGTCGGTGTCGAGGGTGGCGGCGGGCTCCAAACCGAAATTCAGCTCGCTCCGGCGGTCGAGATGACCTCGCTTGGCGGCAGGTTGTATTTCACGGGAATTGCGTCCGTGCTCGGATTCGAAGCCGTCACCGAGCATGAAATGACCTTTGGCGACTATTCTCCGCCGGTCGGCACTTTCTCCGCAACCGGTTTTGCGGCGCTCAGCGAGACGCCGCCCGATTTCTCGGGCGCGGATATTTTTCCCCCGCGGTCTCATGTGACGCCGCTGGTCGATGGTTTTGGTCGTTATTTCGCGGTGTCGTCCATACCGGATCCGGAGCATCCCGCGCCAGCCTCCACGATCACTCTTCGCAGTTCTAGCGGCTGGGATTGGAGCCGCCTGGACCTGCCGGGTCAAGGCCGTGCCAACCTCGCGCCGACAATCGGCACGGCGAGGCTATCGAGGCCGACCGGAGGTTCCACCTCCGAAAGGCAGGCGCTTGTCTGGTCTCGCAGCACAACCCCGTTGCCGGAGTCGTTGGACGACCTGGAAACGTTCGCAAACGGGATGGAACTGTACTTTCAGGAATATTACGCCCTTACCAATGAATGGGAAAGGCAGCCCCAGCAACTTACGTCGAACGGCCTTTGTGATTTCGGTCCTGTCATTCCGCAAGTCGAAGCATCCGCCCCGGTCAGGGTTTTCTGGGCCCGCTCGCATGGCACCGATTTCACGGGATCGACGAACCCGCTTACGCTTCATACCCGGCGCTGGCTCTATCGCCAGTCTTCGGATCCCGATGTTGGGTGGAGTCCGGAGGTACAGGCCGTCGGAGGCTTGTCCGATATCGTCGATTGGAAGCCCTTGGTTATCGATGCCGAAAATTCCGTCATCGTCATCACGCGCGATCAGGACGGCGATTTTGAAACGACCGACGATTCGGAACTCTGGCTGGCGCGCGAGATCGACGGCGTCTGGTCGGAGCCGGTGCGGCTCACGGAGAACGATGTTCCCGACGAACATCCGGTGATGTTCGTAGAGGAGGGCGCTTTGCGGATGGCGTGGCGCCAAGGCGACCACATTGTTTATCTGGAGGATGCGTTCGCGGGCGGGGATCCCCAGGTTTTGCTGCCGTCGACCGTGAACGCGGGGCCGGGATTCGCCCATGCCAAGTTCGGGGTTTACGCGCCGCACGGCGTGGGAATGTACCTTTTGTGGCCGGAGGAAAATTCGATCGCCATCACCTTCGCGGGAATGGGCCTGAAGAACGCGCCGGGCGGACTCCTGCCGGCGCCCGTGCGCTATCCCGTTGGGGAGGACACTGTGACCGGCTTTTCGGGGATCTTCACGTCCAACTTGTCGAGCGCCTATCTGCAGGGAACGGTCGTCATGGCTGCGGCAACTCCTGGAAGCGCGGAGGATGTCCCGGAAACGACTCACTCCCGCCTGTTCACTTGGAGTACGCCGATGGAACCCTTGACCGCCTCCCAGATCGGTTATGATCTGCCCAAGCTCAACCAGACCGTCCATAGCGGCGAACGAATCAAATTCGACCTCCACGTAAGGCAAGCGCCGGGAGCGCGCTTCCAATGGTATCGAAACGGCGAGAAGATCCCGGGCGCCACCTCGGCCATCTTTCGAAAGGACTTCGCCACGCTTGACGATACTGGAGCCTACACGCTCCGGATCATCGATCTCGGCGGCGTTCAGGAACATTACGCGGGGACGGTGGCTGTGACGGAGGTCTTCGGGCAATGGGCGCTGAGAAATGGTCTGACGCCTCCCTTCGATGACCCTGACGCCGATCCGGATGGAGACGGGGCACCCAATAAGCTGGAATACCTCTTCGGCACCGCCCCGAATAACAGCCGCGACAGACCGGTGACCCGGTTGCTTCCATCGGAGGTTGGCCCAGCAGGCACTGTTTATGATGCATTCACATTCGATTTGAGCGCCAGTGCCACGGGTTACGGTTATGTGGTGGAAGTCAGCCGGAATCTCACCTCGTGGCAAAACGCCGAAAATCTATCAGAGTACTACGGTTCGGCTCCCCGGGTGAGCACGGTTTCGCCCGATGGGCGACGCCGGAATGTCTGGGTAATCGTACCGAATGAAAACAACCCTCCCGGCTGGCCGCCGGAGGACTGGAGTAATAAATTCGTGCGGGTTCGGCTCCTGGAGCCTCCTTCTGGCCCAGATGGCGACTGAACCCGCTTTTCAATTTGAATTCGTGATTGCGCGAGCCGAGTCCGGTGCAACGGGAAAGTTGGAACGAACACGAGTTCATGGAACGAAAGCAAAGTACCAGACCGAACTCGGCGGGTGATCGTCCTAAATTCAGCGGTTAATAAGTAGATTCCTAACCACGAATGAGCGCGAATGGGCGCGAATAAAGAGCTCAAGCGGGTGATCCTTTGATGATGCACCTCACTCAATGAGTGAACAACACTACCGGGTTACCGTTTTCTGATTCTTTGAATTCGTGTTTATTCGTGTTCATTCGTGGCTTCTCAACTGCGGTGTTTAGGATCAGGTCTGATTCGGGTGTGGGATAATTGGGTTTGAAATTCGCTTTAGTTCCCGCCAATCTTGAAAAGGAGTTTCTTCTATGTGCACCGCCTTTCATTTCTCGCGCTGGACGTCGCCGGCCGCGTGGATCGCAGTCTGCCTGCTCGCTGTTCTCCCCGTCGCGGCGCAGCGGCAGAGCGCCGGTCCGGAAGAGTATTTGCAGAGTTTGGAATGGCGGGGGGTCCTGTCGGTGGGCGATGAGGTTGAATTCAGTTTCCATCATTCGGGCGGGGGCGGAAGCGGATTCTGGATTCGGCCGGGTCAGATTCGCAGCGGGATCGAGGTGATCGATTACAATATCGAGCAAAATCGGGTGACGGTGCGGCGCGGCGAGGCGGTGCGGACGCTGTCTCTGAGCGACGCGTTTGTAAAGGAACTGGAGGGAGAGGTTTCCGCGGCTCCGCCGCCGCTGGTTGTCATTGGCGGCCGGCAAGCAGGGGAGGCGAATGACGACTCTGATAATGGACCTTTGCCGGGAGGAATCGAGGGCGCCTGGCAGCAGGCGCTGGAGTCTTCCGGGCAGTTGAGGGAGATCGATCAGCAGATGCGGAAGATCAACGAGGATGAGGCCAATGTCGCGAACTCGCTATCGTCGCTCTCCGAGGACGATCCGGCTTACGCGCGCCTGCAGGAAAGGCAGCAGGAGATCCACGAGCAGCGTCGGGTGCTGACCGAAGGAGCGCTGACGGAGATAGGAAAAGTGCAGTCGCTGCCGCGCAACGTGCGCGGAATGCTCGAGACGGGTTTGAATCGCGGGCTTTCGCGGCGATTGCGGCCGGCGCCCCGTCCGGTTGAGGGAGGCGAACCGCCAAACCCCGCGGAGAGCGGCGCCGCCATTCAGCGGGCGCTTGCCGAGGAGATAGAGCGGGAGTAATGACTTTTCAACGACACGAAACAACAAGGTAAGGAAAACGAAGATGATGCTGGAGCTTTTCAAAAAGACGGTTTTCGCCGGAATCGGCGCGGCGGTGATCACGAAGGAGCGGATTGAAAACCGTCTCCAGGAATTGGTGGAGCAGGGCAAGATGACGCGGGACGAGGCGGCGCGGATGGCCGAGAAGATCGCCGCCGACGGCAAGGCGGAATTTGAGCGGACGCGGCGGGAAATCTCCGACAACGTGTCGCGGATGCTGGGCCGCGATTACGTGAAGCGCGACGAGTTTCGGCAGCTCGAGCTGCGCGTCAGCATTCTCGAAGAGAAGGAAGCGGCTCACGAACTGAACGAGATTCGGAAGGAAAAAGCGGAGGAAATCGCGGACGAGAAGGCGGCGAATCAGAAGAAAACACCGCCGTCGGCTGAGATCTGACCGACGGAAGGCGCCAGAATCGGAAGACAAATTCAAACACGAATCGACACAAATGAACTCGAATCGCGCGCGGGTTCGAAGGGTCGCTGGAGATCGCGTGCGGTCTGCCCGCTGAACTCACACCGCGTCGCGCCCGCCGGCCTTCCCTGATCCGTGCTCAATCCTCTCGACCTCTATCACAACGCTGTCCGTGCGAAAGAAATAGCCACCGTGCTGGCAAGCTACGGCTTTCGCGATTTGCTGCAGCAGCTCGACCGGCATCCAGGGTTGCTGCACAAGATTGCGCCGCGACCGAAAGAAAATCTGACGACCTGGGAGCGCCTGCGTCACGCGTGCGAGGATCTCGGTCCGACGTTTG
>CAZYAN010000091.1:0-6822 GCA_964645585.1 uncultured Opitutales bacterium | reverse complement strand
GCGTAGCTCAGTTGGTAGAGCACCACCTTGCCAAGGTGGACGTCGAGAGTTCGAATCTCTTCGCCCGCTCCATTTCAGGTCTGCACCAAAACTTGGGGCAGGCCTTTTTTATTTTTGGGCACCGCATGTCCCAAACTTCTGATCGAGAGCCCAAAGAGGTTTGCGTCCCCGCGCAAGAATCTTTCTCGTAGAGCATTTGCCGACGGGCCACTCGAACGGATGTCCAGGCACAAGAGCGAGAGAGAATGAAAGCGCGCGTGTTGTTTGATTTGCCGGAGAGTCTGCCGTTTCGGGATTGGTTTGATCCTGAGACAGCGCCTTGGGAGTGGGTGCCGCGGATCGCGGAAGCGCTGAACTCGTTTTCATGGCCGGCGGACGGTGCGCGAGAGGTGGAACGACCGGGCGGAGGTCTGACGATTGAAGGCGATGTGTACATTCATCCATCGGTGCGCCTTCCGGGGTTTGCGACGATTCAAGGACCTGCGTACATCGGGGCGGGGACAGAGATCCGGCCGGGCGCGTACATCCGGGGAAATGTTATTGTCGGCGAAGGCTGCGTGCTCGGGAACTCGTGCGAATTCAAGAATGCGCTGCTCATGGACCGAGTCTGCGTGCCGCACTTCAGCTATGTCGGCGACTCGATTCTCGGAAGCGACAGTCACCTTGGCGCCGGAGCGGTTTTGTCGAATCTGCGGCTCGATCAGCGTCCGGTTACAGTTGTTGCTGACGGTGAACGTGTTTCGACCGGTCTGGTAAAATTGGGAGCGATTCTGGGGGAGGCGGCGGAAGTGGGCTGCAATACGGTCTTGCAGCCGGGCACGATTTTGGGGAAACGGGCCCTTGTCGCTCCCGGCATCGCCTGTGGAGGAACAATTCCGGCGAACCAGATCGCTAGGATGCGAGGGGCGGTGGTGATGATTCCGCGGCGGGATTAGTTTCGGAGGTCGGAAACTAAAGGTCGGAGGGAAAGGGAGGATTCGGGGTAGACTTGCGGCCGGAATTCAGGATCTTGAATCCAGCATCCAGTACAAGTTATGAGCGATCAGTCGATTCTTGAAACTTTTCCTAATCCGAACCCGGAACGCGATTACGAGATTGAGCACACGTTCCCGGAGTTCACATCGGTTTGTCCGAAAACCGGGCAGCCGGATTTTGGCGTCGTGACGATTACGTATGTGCCAGACAAAAAGTGTGTCGAACTGAAGTCGCTGAAATTTTACTTCAACGGTTTCCGCAACGAGGGCATTTTTTATGAGGCGGTGACGAACCGGATGCTCGACGACCTGGTCGCGGCGTGCGAGCCGCGGCGAATGACCGTTGCCACGCAATGGACGCCCCGCGGCGGCCTGCGCTCAACCGTCACCGCGCGATACGAGAAGTGAAGGGGGGATTTTGGATTTTCGATCGAAATTCCTGCGGCTTAATCCAATCCAAAATCCGCAATCCAAAATCCAAAATTTCTACCGCGGCTTCCAGCGGCGGAAGGCCTCGATCGCCTCGTATTCGGGAAGGCCGAAGCGGTCGTAGAGGTGTGCGGTCGTCCGGTTGCGGGATTCGGCGCGCTGCCAGGATTCGCGAATGGCCTGATCGCTGCCGGGAATCTGACTCCGCTGTGATTCGTGTTTGTAAATCGCCTTGGTTTTAAGGAACAGCTCGTCCGGGCTGAGCGGCACGGCCATGTCGATCTGATCGATATCCCATTCGCGCGTCGATGAGCGATAGAGCCAAAAATAGCAGTGGGCCGCCCATGGCTCCGCTTTAAAACGTTGGAAGGCGGACTCCATGGTTTCAAACGCCAGGCGGTCGGATGAACTCGGATCCGAGAGGTCGCCGGCCGCGTAGATTTGGTGCGGTTGAATCCGTCCAATCAACTTGGCAATCTCGTCGACATCCTCTTCGCCGGGCTGAAAATTCCGTGAACGGCCTTTTTCGTAAAACGGCAGGTCGAGGAAGTGAATATTCGCTGGATTGACGCCGCAGATGCGGAGCGCCGCGCGAGCTTCGCAGTGGCGAATAATCGCTTTGATCTTTCGCACCTCCGGCGCTTCCACGGCGTCGGTGTCGCCGGACTCGAGGAAGCTGAGAACATCGTCGGCGAGCTGGATTCCCGCGGCTGGCGCGGCGCCGGCGACCTCGCGTACATCCCTGAGGAATTGCGCGAATTTGCGGGCGTCGTCATGGGGGACAGCAAGGCTTCCGGAGGTGAGATACGCCACGTGGACCTCGTGTCCCTGGTTAATCAGTCGGTGAAGGGTGCCGCCCATGAAGTGGACGTCGTCGTGCGGCTCGCCGCTGAAGACGATCACGCGCTTCGGGAACGGGTCCGCTCGTTCGGGACGGTGGGTGTCGTCGGCGTTCGGCTTGCCGCCGGGCCAGCCGGTAATCGTGTGCTGGAGTTCGTTGAAGATCCGGATGTTGATTTGGTAGGCGGGACCTTGTCCGGTGACGAGGTCGGCCATGCCGTTTTCGTTGTAATCTTCGTCAACCAGCTTCAGAACCGGCTTCTCAATGTGCTGGCTCAGCCATACCACGGCGCGGCGCGCGAGCGCGGGCGTCCAGTCACAGGTGCCGACGAGCCACGGCCGCTTTATGCGTGTCAGTTCCCCTGCGGCCGCCTCATCGAGGAGCATGGTCGCATCGGGGTGCTCTTGAAGAAAGCTGGCGGAAACGGCGCTCGTGACCGGTCCTTCCACGGCCTTCTGGACGACCTCGGCTTTCCCTTCGCCCCAAGCCATCAGGAAGATTCTACGCGCTTCGAGGATGGTGGCGACCCCCATGGTGATCGCGTAGTTTGGCACATTGGCTTCGCCGAGAAAATTTTTGGCGGCATCCTGACGCGTGATGCGATCGAGCGTGATCATGCGTGTGCGGGAATCGCGCGAGGAGCCGGGTTCGTTAAAGCCGATGTGGCCGGACCGGCCGATCCCGAGGATCTGGATATCGATGCCGCCGGCGTCGCGGATCCGCTGTTCGTATTCCTGGCAGGAGGCGTAGACGTCTTTTCGCCGCACGGTGCCGGACGGAATATGCACGTTCGCCGGATCGATGTCGATGTGCTCGAAGAGCTGTTCGTTCATGAACCGGAAGTAGCTCTCCTTATGGCTGGGCTCGATCGGGTAGTATTCGTCGAGATTGAATGTCACGACGTTGCGGAAGCTCAACCCCTCTTCGCGGTGCAGGCGGATCAGCTCCCGGTACAGGCGGAGCGGAGTGGAGCCGGTGGCGAGGCCAAGGACGGCGTTTTTGCCATCGGCCTGGCGCTGACGAATTAAATCCGCCATCTCGCGCGCGACCAGACAGCACCCGTCGTGGGCACTGGGGAGAATTTGGGTTTTGATCTTCTCGAGTTGCTCTTGCTCAGTTCTCATATCGGGCAGTGGTGCCAGGGAAACGTATGGGTTGTAAGCGGCTGAAGAGCCTCTTATAGGAAAACCCTCCTTTGTTACACCATCACCGCCGATTGGGAAGGATTTAATTTTACAGGAGCGGTGTTCGCTCCATGCTTGCCAGACCGCGATCATGCCCGACTATCTCGTCAAACTCTATGCCCTGCCGCCGCTCGAACCGGCGCTGAAGCGAATCGAGGTCAATGGCTTTGAACTCCGCCGGGCCCTTGCACCGGAAAAATCAATCGTCGTCGACTGGGTTCGGACCGTCTTCGCGCCGAACTGGGGCGACGAGTGCGACGTCTCGTTCAGCGGCAGGCCGGTCTCATGTTTTCTGGTGACGCGCGACGGGACGCTGGTTGGGTTTGCCTGTTACGACGCGACCTGCAAAGCCTTTTTTGGTCCGACCGGCGTGGTTGAAGAGGTGCGCGGGAAAGGGCTGGGCGTCGCGCTCCTGCTGTCCGCGCTTCACGCGATGCGCCACGAAGGCTACGCGTATGCGATCATCGGCGCCGGTGGCGGAGCGGAAGAGTTTTACCGAAAAACGGTGGGCGCGATTCCGATCGAAGGATCGTCTCCTGGAATTTACCGGGGAATGCTGAAGGCCCGTCCGGCATCCTAACTTTCGCGCCTGAGAATCTGGAGGAGGCACGGAAAGGGCGAAGCCCGATGTCGCTGCAAGCCAGGCCGTGCTATGGTGGCGGATCATGAACAGCGGGATCGCGATCAACATTCCTGTCCGCGGCGCAAGTCGCGATCCGTCGGCCGCGGCGGTGCAATACTTCCTGTATCGGGGCAGGGCGCCCGAAGGACCTTATTCGATCGGTGAACTGCGGGAAATGTTTGAAAGCGGGCAGGCGGGCGCGGCCACGCCGTGCCGCCCGGCGGCGAGCCGGGAATGGCACGATCTCGCTTTTGTCGTGGGGCAGGCGGCGAAGGAGGCGGAGGCGCGTGGCGCGCCGGAATCGGGTGAGTCGGATACCGAAGGACGAACGCTTTCCCGGCTTGTGGGGGAATTGGTCGAACTTTCGAAGCGGCAAAACCGATTGCTCGTCGCGATCAAATGGAGTCTTCTGGCGTTGCTGCTCGCGATGATCGGAACAATCGTGTATCCGATGTTTGGATTCTGAATCGCTGATGCTGTCAAACGACAGGCCGCTTTACCGGTCGAGTTCGGCGAGAAGGGCACGGAGTTCGGCTTCGGGGCCTTCGTGCTTCTGGGCGATCGCGAGCTGCAGCGCGGATTCCAGTGTCCGCCGTGCCTCGTCCGTCTGTTGAAGCCGCATCAGGGCCTGACCAAGAAGAATGCGAGGCATCATCCAGTCGCTTTGCTGCTCGCAACAGAACTCGAGATGCTCAACGGCCTCGGCATAAGCGCCTTCTTCGAATAACGCCTGACCAAGACTGAAGCGGAAGAGGCGGTTTTCGGGCGCCGCCTCGACCTTCTTTCTGAAATCTTCTGAACGCATCGGACGAAAGGTAGAGGATGGATCTCGGGGGTTCGATACGAAAGTGCCTGGAACCGGTTTGAGGGCTCGGTAAAAGGAACTTGCAAGGCGGGCGGAAGGCGGGCAGGTTTTCCCTCTATTTTGCCGTCATGAAAACCGAAAGTGTAGTCTCCTTCCCGAAACCCGAAATCGGCCCGGAAATGAACGGTGCCGAAGTGATCGTCGAGTGTCTCCTGCGCGAAGGGGTAGATGTCGTTTTCGCCTACCCTGGCGGCGCGTCTCTCGAGATGCACCAGGCACTGGCCAAGTGCGAGAAAATCCGCACGGTGCTCCCGCGCCACGAACAGGGCGGATCCTTTGCCGCTGAAGGGTATGCGCGCGCCACTGGCAAGGCGGGAGTCTGCATGGCCACGAGCGGGCCGGGGGCAACAAACCTGGTGACGGCGATTGCCGACGCTTACATGGACAGCATCCCGCTGATCGCGATCACGGGGCAGGTTTACCAGAAGTTCATCGGAAAGAGCGCGTTTCAGGAGACCGATTTTTTCGGCATGACGCTCCCGATCGTCAAGCACAGCTACCTCGTGCTGAACGCCGAAGACCTTCCGCGAATCTTCAAAGAAGCCTTTCACCTCGCGACCAGCGGGCGGCCGGGTCCGGTGGTCATTGATATTCCCAAAGATGTCCAGCAGGCGCTCATCCGTCCGGTGTTTCCAAACAAACTCGAGCTCCGCAACGACATTGTTCTGCCCGAAGCGGACGACGGGAAACTTGACGAAATCCTTGCTCTGCTCGACGGCGCCGAGCGCCCGGTTCTGTACGTTGGCGGCGGAATTATCTCCGCGGGCGCCGAAAAGGAGCTGTACGCCTTTGCCGAGCGGACGCAAATTCCGGTTGCTACGACCTTGATGGGCGTCGGCGCTTTCCCGGAAACCCATGAACTTTCGCTTAAGTGGTTCGGCATGCACGGCTCGGCCGCGGGAAACTGGGCTGTCCATGAGTCCGACCTGCTGCTCGCGTTCGGTGTCCGCTTCGACGACCGGATCACTGGCGCGGTGGCAAAGTTCGCTCCGCGGGCGACGATTGTGCATGTCGACATCGACGCGTCGGAGCACAACAAGAACAAGGTCGTCCATTATCCGGTTGTTTCGGACATCAAGTATGCGCTTGGCCGCATGGATGCGAAACTGGAGGCCGCGAAATACGCCGCGCCGGATCGTTCGGCTTGGCTCCAGAAGGTGCGCGGCTGGATGAAGGAGCACCCGTTTACTTATGAAAAGAGCGAGCACATCCTCGGGCAGGAAGCGGTTGAGGTGCTGTATGAGCTGACGAAGGGCGACGCGATCATCACGACCGGTGTTGGCCAGCACCAGATGTGGGCGGCGCAGTTTTACCATTACGACAAGCCGCGCACTTATCTCAGCTCACTCGGGCTGGGCGCGATGGGCTTTGGCTATCCGGCGGCGCTTGGGGCAAAGGTCGCTTTCCCGGACAAGGAAGTGATCGATATCGATGGAGACGGATCGTTCCTGATGAATATCCAGGAACTCGCGACAGCGAAGATCGAGAAGATCGCGGCCAAGGCGCTGATCCTCAACAACCAGCACCTCGGAATGGTTGTGCAGTGGGAGGACCGGTTCTACAACAGTGTTCGCGGAAACACGATTCTTGGCGATGCTTCGAACATCGGCAGTCCGGATAATCTCGGCGGGCTTTATCCGGACTTTACCGCGATCGCGGCCGGGTTCGGCGTGCCGGGCCGACGGGTTCATAAGAAAGAGGAACTCCGCGACGCGATTCAGGAAATGCTCGATTGTGACGGCCCGTATGTGCTCGACGTCATTGTTCCTTACACCGAGCATGTGCTGCCGATGATTCCGGCGGGCAAGTCGGTGGACGACATGATCCTGAAGTAAGCCTGCCGGCGCGGCGGGTGCGCGTTCAGCGACGGGCGACAGGCCGGGTTGCGGATGTCTCGTTTCGGATGT
>CAZYAN010000090.1:0-7107 GCA_964645585.1 uncultured Opitutales bacterium | reverse complement strand
TTCGGAGATGTCGGCATCCTCGGCTCCATCAACGCCTCCATGGCCGCGTGGCCGGTTTGGCTGTGGGTCGTGCTTTTGCTTGTCTACGCGTTTTGGGCCTCGGTTTTGCCGGTCTGGAGCTTGCTGCAGCCGCGGGATTATATCAATGCGCTGCAACTCATCTCCGCGATGGGGCTTCTCGCGCTCGGAGTTGCCGCGGCCGCTTTTTTCGGGGGGCGCGGTCTGGGCGGTGAGCGGGTGGCGCTCGAGATTGTGGCCCCGATGATCCAGTGGAAGCCGGAAGGGGCGCCGCTGATCTTTCCATTTCTTTTCATCACGATTGCCTGCGGGGCCGTCAGCGGATTTCACTGCATGGTCAGCAGCGGCACCAGCAGCAAGCAGCTCCGGGACGAGCGCGATGCGCAATTTGTCGGGTATGGCGCGATGCTGACGGAAGGATTTCTCGCGATTCTGGTCATCGTCGCCTGTGTCGCGGGCCTCGGGCTCGGCATCGGTCTTGCCGACGGGAGTGTTGCGACGGGAGAGGCCGCGTGGCTCTCCCGCTACGGTTCCTGGTCGGCGGCGGGAGGGCTCGGGAGCAAAGTCGCCGCCTTCGTCGACGGTTCGGCGAATTTTCTGACAACGCTCGGGATTCCGCTATCCATCGCGGTTGCGCTGATGGGAGTTTTTGTTGCCTCGTTTGCTGCGACGACGCTTGATACCGCCTGCCGATTGCAACGTTACGTGGTGCAGGAGCTGGTCGGGGGCATCGTGGACCATCTGCCGAATCAAGCGCCAGCCGCGCGGCGGACCCTGGGCTTATTCGGGACGCGTTTTGGTGCGACAGCGGTGGCGGTGGCAACGGGCGCCGCGCTGGCGGCGCTTCCGCCTCCGGGAGTCCCGTGGCAGCTGTCGAACGCGGGGAGCGGCGGTTTGGTTCTCTGGCCGCTTTTCGGGGCGACGAATCAATTACTCGCCGGCTTGGCGTTTCTGGTGGTGGCCTTTTACCTGTGGCGCCGGCGTCTGCCGGTTTTTTTCTTAATCCCGCCGATGATCTTTATGCTGATCATGCCGTTGTGGGCATTGTACTGGCAGGTGTTTGTCGGCAGCGAAGGTCATCCAAGCTGGCTCGACAGCGGAAGCTGGGTGCTGGTCGGCATCGGTGCGGCCACGATTTTTCTGGAGGTGTGGATGATCGTCGAAGCGATTCGACTCTTTCCCCGGGCGAAAGGCGTGGTCGAGGCGGTGGTGGCGCCTGAAACGGCTAAGGGCGGTCCGGCCGCGGCGCCAGTCGCTGGCGGCGAATAGCGGCCGGCTCCCCAGCCGCCCTTTTTCGAGGAGGCTTGCTCGGGAACGGGATATTCGGTACCCTGACTGGAAGGTTTGGCGGAAGAAAGGAATTTGAATGAGCAGTCACACATACAAAATCATCAGGCTGGTGGGATCATCCCCGAACGGAAGCGATGAAGCGGTGCGCAACGCGCTTGAGCGAGCGTCAAAAACGGTGCGGAATATGCGCTGGTTTCAAGTTGTTGAGACACGCGGACACATTGAAGACGGAAAGATTGCCCATTGGCAGGTGACCGTGGAGGTCGGTTTCACGCTCGATCAATAGCCGGTGGAATCCGGACCGGCGGAAGGGCTTGAAATTCGCCGGGAATGCGGAAATCTGCCGGTGTGCGCAGAATCTTTTTTATCGGCGATATTGTCGGGCGGCCGGGGCGAACCATCCTGATCGATCACCTTGCACAACTGCGGGAAAAGCACCGGGTCGACTTGGTCATCGCTAATGGCGAGAACAGTGCCGCAGGTGCTGGAATCACCGGAAAAATTGCTCGCGGTCTTCTTCAATCCGGCGTGGACGGAATAACGCTGGGGGATCACACGTGGGATCAGAAGGTCTTTCAAGCGGAGATCGACGGGATCGAAGGATTGTGCCGTCCGGCGAACATGCCGGACTCGTGCCCCGGCCGAAAGTTTATCGTGCTTGAGAGAGGAGGATTTCGGCTGGCGGTTTTCACCGTTTTAGGACGGACGTTCATGGCGCCGCGAAATTGTCCCTTTGCCGAGGCGGATCGATTGATTGAGAGGTTGAGCGGGGAAGCCGATGCGATCGTCGCCGAGTTCCACGCGGAAGCGACCTCGGAGAAAATCGCGTTTGGCCGATATCTGGATGGGCGTGTGGCTGCGGTCGTCGGGACGCATACCCACGTGGCGACCGCGGATGCAACGGTCCTGCCGGGCGGGACCGCCTATATTACGGATGTCGGAATGACAGGACCGTACGAGTCGATTTTGGGCCGCGAGATCGAACCGGTGGTCGGAAATTTTTTGGATGGCATGCCGCGCCGCTTTGAAGTGGCGACTGGCGATGTGCGCGTGTCGGGTGTCCTTATCGACGTGGATTCATCGACCGGCCGGAGCACTCGGATCGAACTGCTGACCGTGCGAATCCCGGATTGAAGGGCCGCAAGTCCGGAACCTTGGCAAACAAGGAAACCGCACTCTCACGAGCGCGGCTGCTCAGCGGTGGTCTCCCAGCTGCAGGCGTCCGCCTCTTCCGAGCGCGGTTGAGGACGCTATTTCGCGGGGGAACCGCTGACCGCTGGCGCGGGTGCCTCTTGTGATTCAAAGACGCCCATGGCGCGGTATTTCTTGTATCGTTCGGCGGCAATCTCGTCGGCTGACATTTTTTGCAGATCGTTGAGATGCCGCTCGAGCGCACTGGCGATCGTCGCGGCGCTGGCTTCGGCATCGAGATGAGCGCCTCCCCGAGGTTCGGGAAGCACTTCATCGACAACCCCGAGTTCCTTCAAATTCTGCGCACCGAGTTTCAAGGCGCTGGCGGCCCGGCTGGCGTGCGAACGGTCCTTCCAGAGGATCGCGGCGCAGCCTTCCGGGGAAATCACCGAATAGTAGGCATTTTCCAGGATGAGCACCCGGCTCGCGACGCCGATCCCCAAAGCGCCGCCGGACCCGCCTTCGCCGATAATCAGGCTGATATTCGGGACACGCAGCAGACTCATCTCGCGAATATTGACGGCGATCGCCTCGGCGACGTGCCGTTCTTCGGCTCCGATCCCCGGGAATGCGCCGGGCGTATCGATGAACGTGATCAGCGGCAGGCCGAATTTCTCGGCCATTCGGATAAGGCGGAGTGCTTTCCGATAGCCTTCGGGATGCGGACAGCCGAAATTTCGCAGCAAATTCTCCTTGGTGTCGCGACCCTTTTGCTGGCCGATGACGACGATCGCCTGGTCGCGAAAAAAAGCTGTGCCGCCGACAATCGCGCGGTCATCGCCGAATGACCGGTCGCCGTGGAATTCTTCAAAGTCGGTGAAAATGCGCCCGATGTAGTCGAGCGCGTACGGGCGCTTTGGATGCCGGGCGATCTGGACCTTTTGCCACGGATCGAGGTTCGTGTAGATCGATTCCTTGGTCGCCTCAATTTTGCGCTCAATCGCCCGGATCTCGTCCGAGACATCGACATTGTTCTCGACCGAAAGCTGGTTCAACTGCACAAGCTGCTTCTCCAGATCGCGCAGTGGCCGTTCGAACTCCAGAATGTAGTCGGACTTTTCCATGATTTCATTCGCGATGATGGACGGCAGCGACTTGACGGCAAGGGGAAAGGAAAGTTCCGGGCGCGGCTCCGCGGTCAGGGGAGAGCTGGTTTTTCGCGGTCGCAATGATGCCGAAGCCGGACTCTTACTCGTCGCTCTCCTGAAGCTCCTGTTTCCAGCCGAGGACGCGTGCACGGGCGCCGTGCATCTCGGCGCTGGCTTTGTCGCCGCGCTCCATGTAAACCCGCGAGAGGCTGGTATGGATGTGGACATCGTCGGGCCGGAGTTCGAGCGCTTGTTTTCCTGCTTCCAGGGCCTCGTCCAGGCGCCGCATGGAAAAGCAGATTTCGGTCATCGCATGCCACGCCTCAAAGCTGTCCGGCTTTTGCTGGATCGCCGCCTTGAGCTTCTCGATCGCCGTCTCGTTTTCCCCGAGGGCGAAATCGAGGGTGGCTTCTTCGACAAGATGGGTGACATCGTCATGCATTGGAGGAGGGTCCGGTTGTCGGATTGGAAGTTGCGTGCAGGTTTGCCGACGAGGCATCGGGCGTCGGCAGGGAAGGGTGGTCTGGCAGGTAAGGAGGAATAACTGCACCGCCCGAGATGATCAGCTTCATGCCGTCGCCGACCGACATTTCGAGCGGTATCACTTCTTCTTTAGGCACCATGAGCAGAAAGCCGCTGGTCGGGTTGGGCGTCGTCGGCACGAAGACATTGACGAGCTCGCTCTCTGTTTTTGCCTGCGGTTCGCCGCGGGCGGTGCTGGTCAGGAAGCCAAGGGCGAAGACGCCTTTTCGGGGATATTCGATTAAGACGGTTTGCTGAAAAACCGCCTTTTCCTGCTGGCTGAAGGTATCGACGATCTGTTTTACCGACTTGTAGACGGTGTTGATGAACGGCAGGCGATGGATGACACGCTCGGTTGTCCGAATAAAGAACCGGGCAAGAAAGTAGCGTGACAAGTATCCAAGCGATGTGATAACCGCCAGGACGGTCAGGGTAGCCAGCGAATTCCAGACGATCTGGAGCTCGGTCCGGCTCAGGAGCTGCTCTGGGACGAAAAAGAAAAAGTGATTTCGGAAGCGTCCCCCGATCGCGGTTACAAGAATGTTGAACACGTAGACCGTAGCGACGATCGGTGTCAGCAGGACGAACCCGGCAAGGAATGCGCGGCGGATCGAGAGGAAAATAGCCTTCGGCGGACTCATCATTTAGCAAACACCATTCACCCTGCGGCCGTTGCGGTCAACCAGACCAGCAGGCCAAGCCCCAGAACGAGCCGGTACCAAGCAAACACCGTGAACGTATTTGTGCGCAAAAACCCGAGAAGCCATTTGACCGCGGCGAACGCCACGATGAGGGAGACCACGAATCCGACGGCAAAGTGCCCTAATTCGTCGGCCGCAAGTCTTCCGGCGCGCGCTTCGGCGACAGCCGCGTAGCCGGTGGCTGCAAACATAGTCGGAATGCCAAGCAGAAACGAAAACTCGGTGGCGGCCATACGGGACGAGCCGCAGAACATGCCCGCGATGATTGTTGCCGCCGAGCGGGAAGTTCCTGGGAACACGCCGGCGAGCACCTGGGCCGCTCCAACGATCAAAGCGGTATGCCATCGGATCGTCTCCTCCGGGGCGCGGTGACGGAGGCAGGCTTCCGCGCCGAAGATCGCGAGCGCCCCGAGAAAGACCGCCCAGGCAACCGGCCAAGGCGATTCGGAGAGTTCAAAGCCGAAGGCCTTTGCGAGAAGGCCGAGGACCGCGGTGACGAGAAAAGCCGTTCCGCACTTGCCGAGAAAATCGCGCGATTCCGGGGTGTGCCATTGGGTGAACAATTCAGCCAATCGCTGTCGGTAGACGAGAACAACGGCGATGACCGCCCCGCTTTGGATCCCGATATTGAAAAGTTCCGAGCGCGGGCTCGCGAGCAAATGCTGGGTGAGAATCAGGTGGCCGGTCGACGAAATCGGGAGAAACTCCGTGATGCCTTCAACAATGCCGTAGATGATGGTGACGATGTACTCCCGCATGAACTAAGGAAATGATGACCAAACCAACATGGATCAACTCGTGTGAATGAAAACCGGGCGGCACTCAAGCTTCCGATTATCTGTTGCAAAGCAGCATCTCGGGCAAGGGGAAACGTGAATCGGCGAAGGTTCGATGCGCGGCAAGCAGAGCACCCGATATCAAGCGTTTGAATCATCATTGTTCGCCGGCGCGGGTTCGGTTTCCTTTTGGTTCTGCTTCTGCTTCTCAAACGGTTCAAGAAGTGCCGCTCGAACTCGTTCTTCGTCGGGAGCATGGGCCAGAACCGTTACTTGATCCCAGCCGCGCAGGCGTGTTTTGCCTTTGGGAATCACGACCTCCGATCCGCGCGTCACCAGCGTGATGACGGCACCTTCCGGTAAGTCCAAGTCGCAAATCCGCGGCCCTTCCGCCCCTTTGGGGTCGGGAAGATCGACCACGATGAGATCGTAGTCGCTGTGCGCCATGGTGATCAAATCCAGGTTGAAAAGCGGTTGCGGACGGGCGGGCACCGAAAGTCTCATCCATTTCGCAAGAGCGCCTAGAGTGGAACCTTGGAAAAGAATCGAAAGGATGACCGCAAAGAACACCAAGGTGAAAATTTCTTGGCCGATCTCCAGTCCCGCAGCCAATGGATACGTGGCGAGCACGATCGGGACGGCGCCGCGCAAGCCGGCCCACGACATAAACAGCTTTGCCTTAAACGCGATTCCCATGCCGATGGTTCCGATGAACACCGAGAGCGGCCGCGCGACGAACGTGAGGATCAGGAAGAGGACAGTCCCGTCGACCCAGCGATACGAAAACTCGCTCGGAAAAATGAGAAGGCCCATCATGACGAACATGCCGATGTTCGCGATCGTTGAAATCGCCTCGGAGAAGTTAAGCACGCCTTGCTTATGCACGAAGGGCCGGTTCCCCATCACGAAACCCGCGGCGAACACAGCCAGCATCCCGCTCGCCCGCGCAAGTTCGGCGACGCCGAAAGTGAGAAGAACGGTTCCGAGAAACAGGACATAATAATAACCGCGGTCCTGCGGCGCGAGGCGGTTGAACAGCGCAATCGCTCCGCGCGCCAGCACATAACCGAGGACCGGTCCCGTTCCAAATTTCCAAAGGAAGGACAAAATTACCGTCACGTCGAAGGCCTGTCCTGACGCGAACGCGGCCACAGCGACCGTCGTCAGCAAGATGGCCATCGGGTCATTGGCGGCACTCTCGATCTCAACCGTCGAAGAGATCTTTTTGGGCAGTGACTGGCGGCGCAGAATCGAGAAAGTGGCGGCGGCGTCGGTCGAAGAAATAATCACCGCGAGCAGCAGCGCCTTTTCGATCGACCAGTGAAATCCCCAGCGCAGACAGATGAAGGTAATCGCTGCCGTGAGCATGACCCCCCAGGTGGCCAAACCGCCAGCCGGGAGCGCGACCGCATTAAAATCCGATCTTTTCGTGACGAAACCGCCGTGGAACAAGATGAAAACCAGCGCCATGTTCGCCACTTGGTTGGTCAGCATCACATCATCAAACGCCCACAGGTTCAG
>CAZYAN010000089.1:0-7133 GCA_964645585.1 uncultured Opitutales bacterium | reverse complement strand
ATCTGCGACGAACGGCATCGATGAATGCGTGGCTTCATCGCTACGAGCCCGGTTTGGCGGATTGCGCTCTGTTGAGCATCGCACGCCGCTTGAAAACAGGCTCGCCATTTTTTCGATTCGCGTGTCGGCTTGACGAAAAACGCGAATCCAACTGGAGGCGATCTTGATACTGTTTACGCGCAAACTGGGGAAAATTTTTCGCGGGTCGGCGACACCGGCGCAACTGATGCTCGCGGCGATCATCGGGACGACGGCCGGGTTTATGCCGGGTCTGACGCAAGCGCCGGGAATGCTTGCATTCCTGTTCCTCGCCGCGGTCATTCTCAACGCGAATCTCGCGCTGCTCGGGGTCTGTCTGCTCACAGCCGCGATCCTGTCGTTTCCGCTGCTGCCTGTGACTTTCCGGGCCGGGCAGTTCTTGCTCGAAGGTCCGTCGCAGGAATTTTTCGCGGCGCTCGTCAATGCCCCCGTTCTCGCTTTTTTTGGATTTGAGTACTACGTGACGACCGGCGGGCTGGTCCTTGGGCTGATCGTCGGGATTGTCTTTGGTCTTTTGGCGATACGCGCTGTTCAGGGATTCCGGCGCAAAATGGCCGGACTCGAAGAAGGATCGGAGACGTGGAATCGCTGGCGGAAGAACTTCCTGGTTCGCGCCTTCGTTTTCATTTTTGTTGGCGGCGGACACGGCAAAAGCACGTATCAGGATCTGCTGGAAAAAAAAGGCGGATTCTTCCGTCCGCTCGGCCTCATTTTCGCCGCGCTTGTGCTGGTTGTTGGCTTCGTCGTGACCCTGTTCGCAAGTGATTCGATTGTGAAATTCGTGCTGCAGACCGGCTTGGAGCGGGCAAACGGTGCGACGGTCGACCTCGAGGGTGCAAACTTGAAACTCGGGGAGGGCAGCCTGGTGTTGACCGGTCTTGCCATGGCTGATCCGAATGCTCTCGAGACGGATTTGTTTCGCGCTGACACGATCGAAGCCGATCTCGCGCAGACCGATTTGCTCCGGAAGCGCATGCATATTGAGACGATGCGGATCCGCGGCGCCACGAGCGGCGAAACCCGGGCGACTCCCGGTATTCGTTACCGTAAACCCGAGCCGCTGCCGCCGCCCGCACCGGAAGAGGGTGAGGGCAAAACGCTCGACGATTATTTGCGCGAGGCGGAAAAGTGGCGGGCGCGGATTGAACAGATCGGCGAGTGGCTGGAGCGTTTCTCCGGTCCTGAGGAGCCGGCGGAACCCGCGCCGGGCGAAGCCCCGCCGGAGGAGACGGAAGAGAAGCGGATGCGCCGGATACTGGACGACGGCTATCGAAAGGCGGTGGCCTCGCATCTGGTGCGCGAGTCGCCGCTGTTGCGGATTTCCAAAGCGACGGCCGAAGAGATGCGGGTTACGCGTCTCCCCGGGGAAACCGTCACTGTCACGGCGGAAAATCTTTCGACCCATCCCCGTCTGGTCGACAAAGCGCCGCGCGTTTCCGTGGAATCGAGCGGAGGAACCTTGCTGGCTGATGTCGAAGCCGGCGCGTTGTCGGCGGCATCGGGCGTTAATTCTCTCGAACTGGTTTTGCGCGGACTGCCGGTCGACAAGATCGCCGACGATCTCAAGGTCGCGGGAGAACGGCCGTTGCAGGGAGGCACCGTCGACTTTCAAACAGCTGGGAGCTGGGGGGCGGGAGGAATCGAGTTTCCAATCGAAGTCGCCTTGCGCGAAACGCAGCTGACGATTCCGAAAGTGGGAGAGACGACCGTGCAGGAGCTGATTGTTCCGATTGGACTCAGCGGAAGCTTCCGTCGGCCGCGCGTGCATTTTTCCGGCGCGGATTTTTCTGACGCCCTGGCGGAAGCGGGCAAGGCGGAACTGGCCAAGCGCCTTCGTGAAGAGACGGGGGGCCTGCGGGAAAAGGCGAGGGAAAGGATCGGCGAGGAACTTGGCGAGGAAGCGGCTGAGGAGATTCGGGGAATCTTGGACGGCTTGAGGCGGAAGTAGTTCCCGGGGGAACGCCGCTTCCGCTTTTCGAAGCCGGCCTGATCTCGGTGTTGGCAAAAAGGGCGCCGCGGCGGCCGGGGGAACCCGGGTGGGCAAGGTGCTCGCGCGGCGTTTTTTTGTGGCCTTACCGCAGCGGGTATCAGTATACATAATTTCATGTCCCAACCGTCCGTTTCCGGCACCGAAATCCATGACGCCTTGGAACGATTTTTCGGGTTCCGCGAGTTCCGGCATGGGCAGGAGGAAGTGGTTCAGACGATTCTTGACGGCCGGGATTCGCTGGTTGTCATGCCGACCGGCGGAGGAAAATCGCTTTGCTACCAGCTGCCGGCTCTCGTTCGCGACGGCGTTGCCATCGTCGTGTCGCCGCTGATCGCGCTGATGAAAGACCAGGTCGACGCGCTGCGCCAGCGGGAGATCCCGGCGACGATGATCAACAGCACGATCGCGTACGCTGAACAGCGCGACCGGATTCGCGCGATGGCGCGAGGCGAGTTTAAACTGGTTTATATCGCGCCGGAGCGGTTCCGAAGTGAAGCGTTCACGGCGGCTCTCGCTGAGGCGCGCGTATCCTTTGTCGCTGTCGATGAGGCGCACTGTCTTTCCCAGTGGGGGCACGATTTTCGTCCCGATTATCTTCGAGTCGGAAAAGCACTGGAAAAACTTGGGCGGCCTCAAGTGGCGGCATTCACCGCGACGGCGACGCCGGAAGTTCGCGCCGATATTTTGAAACATCTCGCCCTGCGAGAACCGACGCGGTTTGTCACCGGTTTCTCTCGACCGAATCTCCGCCTCTCCGTCCTGCACACCGGCGGCGAGACCGACAAATACGAGCGCATTCGGCACCTGATTCGCGAACACGGGACCGGGATTGTTTATTGCGCCAGCCGGAAACGGGTGGAGGAGGTGAGCGAGACGCTCGCGGGGGAAGGGGTGTCGGTCGTCGCCTATCATGGAGGCATGAGCGATGAGATCCGGGAACGCGCGCAAAATGAATTTCTCACCCGACGGAAGAATGTCGCCGTTGCGACGAACGCGTTCGGTATGGGGATCGACCGGCCGGACATCCGGTTCGTGATTCACTTTGAAGTTCCCGGCAGCATCGAGGCGTATTACCAGGAAGCCGGGCGGGCGGGACGTGACGGCGGACCGGCGGTTTGCGAACTGCTGTTTAATTTCGCCGATACGCGGATCCAGGAGTTTTTTATCGACGGCAACAACCCGGGTATCTCCTTGATCAGCGAAACGTATGAGATGCTTCGCGCGCTGGCGGACGAAAAAAACGAGGTGGCGATTGGCATCAACGATCTCGCGGGAAGGATGGGTTCCGGCACGAACGCGATGGCGGTCGGGTCGACCCTGGGGATCCTCAGTCGGAACGGCGTGATCGAACGCTTCGACGTTCCCGGGCGGCGGGTGCGCGGGACGCGTCTCCTTCGTCCCGAGCTGCGCGGCGAAGATCTTGCTCTCGACATGACCGCGCTCGAGGAGAAAGAGCGCCGGGACCGTGCGAAGCTGCGCGCGATGATCGATTTCGCTTATGGCCGCACCTGCCGTCAGCAATGGATTCTCAGCTATTTTGGAGAGACTGAGGGAGTTCGCGCTTGCGGAAACTGCGATTGCTGCACCACGCGCTCGTCGGCGGCGACGCGCGCCGGAACCGCCGAGGAGGAAGTGATCGTGAAAAAGGCACTCAGTGGAGTCGCGCGAATGTCGCGGCGGGAAAACGGACTCTGGCGCGGGCGATTCGGTCGCGGAAAAATTATCCAGATGCTCCTCGGCAGCGGCGCTAAAGAGATCCGGGATGCGGGCCTCGACCGCTTGTCGACGTACGGTCTTCTGAAGAGCGAGGGCCGAAACTATGTCACTGAACTTTTTCGTGAGATGGAAACGGCTGGCTGGATCGCGGTGGAGCAGGGCGAGTATCCGCTCCTGACGCTGACCGCGCTCGGAGAGGAAGTGATGAAAGGACGCCAGCCATGCCGCATGGTTTGGCCGGCGCTGGTGTCGGCAGCCGCCGCGGGAAGCGGCAAGGCAAAGGCCGGGCGCGGTTCCGCGGGGAGCGCACGGGAATGGAGCCTGCAACCGGAGGACGAGCCGCTTTTCGAGGCGCTCAAGCGGAAACGCCAGGAGATGGCGACGCGCGAATCGGTGCCGGCGTATACGATTTTTTCCAACGTAACGCTTCGCGCACTGGCAACAGCCAAGCCGGCGGATCCGTCGGCCGCCCTCGATTTGCCTGGAATTGGTTCCTACAAGGCGCGCCGGTATCTGGCGCCTTTTCTCGCGATCATTCGGGAACGAGGCAGCGAAGGGTAAGCGTTATTGTCCGGCGTCGCGTTCCGGCTTTTCCCGCCGGCGAAATTCGAAGCTGGATGGCAGCGGCGGCTCTTCCATGATGGCGACTTCTTGAAAGGCGCTGACGGCTGACGGCGAAAGGACATTGCCGACGCGTTCGATGAGAAACGTTGAGCGGGGGACGAGAAATGTGCGCTCGGCACCGCTCGTGGCCCCGACACAGACGAAGTAGTAGTTGGAGGCTTGGCGGGTGTGCTTCGCCCGTTGCGTGAACGGGTCAATTTCGGACGTGTGCCACCCGATGTAGCCGCCCGGCTTTACCTTTCGCTGGATGATGTAGTTTTCGCCGGGAACCGAAGTTGCTGCCGCGGGAGAATCGAAGTCGAGCGGTGTTCCGGAACCCGAACGGTCCCGCTGGAACCAGACGAAGACTCCGACCAGGGCGAGGATGAGAAGAAAGGCAGCAAATCGATTCATGGGTACCGCATCGGTTCACTGGGGCGCGGGAACTGCGATTTCGATCAGGTCGAGACGATAGTTGTTCTCGTCGCGAGTGAGCCAGCGCGAGGCGAGGTCAGCGTCGGATAAGGTGACGCGGCGAAAGGATCCGTCGGGCGGGAATTCCACGGCGGAAAAACCGTCGGCGCCGAGTTCGAAGATCAGGGCAAAGCCGCTGCCGCCGTCGAATGTCTGGGGCACGATCACAACGCTGCCGCGATTGAGGGCGGCGGCGATTTCCGGGACACCCCCCTGCCGCGCAAAGGTTCGTGTGCCGGCCATCCGGTTTCTCAAATCGCTTCGATTCACGTCGCGCACCGACGCGGCAAACGTCTGCTCCGTCAGGGCAGCCGTCAGGGCCTGGGCATTCTGACCGGCCATCTGCCGGATTGTCGCGGAAACGCGATTGAGGAATTCCGGTGTCGCCTGGGAGACATTTGAGGTGGCGGGACTTTCCCCTGACGGTTGTGTTGGAACGATAACGAGGGCTTGGACGAGTGACTCTTCGAGAGTTCGCCAATCGAGAGGGATTGCCTTCCGCGAGCCTTCAGCCTCGATCGCAAAGAGACTGCGCTCGTCGTAGCCGGTCGCGACGGCCACGTATTCGGTCGAATCCTCGACGATGTCCGGGCGATGCACGATCAGGACGGGAAGATCGAGGCTGATCGCCTTGCGAATCGCGTTCGGGACAGTCGGATCGGGGGAGTTCCGGTTCCTGCGCTGGTCGAGGGGAGGAAGGGTGAACGGATGGGTTTGAACCGGAAGGGTGCGGAGGACGGTTACCAAATCCGCATTTGCGATCGCGAAATCGCCGTTGTTTTTACGTGCCGCGAGTCGCTGACCGAGGGCCGGGTCCGGCTGCATTTTGTGGAATTGAAGAATGGCGCGAATGGCACCGGCCTCGGCGGGCTCGTTTGACGCGGTGCGAACCTGTTCGACACCTTCAATTTGGTGGCGGCGGGGGAAATCCGTCGCTGTCAGATCGACACGCCCTGTGCCGGAGGATGCTGTTCCGGCACGCTTTTCCGTCTGCCATTGCTCGACGTATGCGCGGTCAGATTCTGAAAATCGTGCCAAGGGAACGGTAAATTCATTGCCGTCGCGACGGACGATGACGATGCCGGCAGGGGTCACCTCTTTGAGGTAAGCTTCCATTTTCGCACCCTCGCTGCTGACCCAGGTTCTCCACTCCGGCTCGGGTGTTTGCGCGGGCGAAATGGACGTGATGCCGAGAAAAAGCAAGATCGCGATCCAACGCGACCGTTTGTACGAAAGCGATGCCATCATCTCCCAAGGCTAAGGCCGGCTTCGGTCAAGTCAATCGAAGGCAGATGCTTGAGTGGCACGCCGCAGTCGTTCCACGCGGCCGCGCTCGTGTAGCCTTACTGGCGAGAGTGCGGGTGAAGGTAAACAGGCTCGCCCACGCTCAATCGCTTTCCGGTGTATCGGGCGGCGTCGGAGGCACCGGCGGTTTCGGCGGTTTCGGCGGCTCGGGAGGCGTCGGAGGCACCGGAGGCTTGGGTGGTTCCGGAGACTCTGGCGGTTCTGGCGGTTTTGGAGGTTTCGGCGGGACCGGAGGTTCGGGAGGCTGAGGCGGGGAAGCGCCAAACTGCCGCGGCGGCGGTGTGGCGTAGCTTTCGGCACTGGCCGGTGGCGGAACGATCTGAATCAGGTCCAGCCGATATGCCCTTTCGGCCCGAGTGATCCAGCGGCGCGCGACCTCTCGCGCTTCCACGTGTCCGCGGCGGTAGCCGTGATGACCATGGAGAAAGTCGACGGCGAAAAATCCGTCCTCCGTACGACCGTAGATCATCACGAAGCCGAGGCCTTCTTTGTATTCCTGCGGAAGAACGACGATTCGGCCGTTATTCAGGGCGTCATGAACAAGCGGAATGCCGCCTGTCCGCGCGAACTGCCGCGTCGCCATCAAGCGGGTACGGTTGTCCGTTCGGTTGACGTCGCGCAAGGTCGCTTGCATGCCGTCTTCCTGAAAGATCTCGACCAGCAATTCGGGATGCGGCGCGGGAACCTGGCGGATCAGGCGGGAAACGCGGTTCAAGAAATCGCGGTCAAGCTCCAGGTTTTCCAATGGCGCCGTGTCCGGTTCGTAGGTCGGAAACACGAACATCGCGTAGGCGAACATGTATTGGAAATCATCGGTGTGAAAGCGAACCGGCCGGCTGCTCCCGCCGGGTTCAAGCACGAGTATGTCATTGTTCGTGTAGCCGACCGCCACACCGACAAACTCCGGCGTCTCGATCTCCCGTTCCGGCCGGTAACCGACGATCACGGGAAATTCTCTGCTGATCGCGGCGCGGATGAGGGCGAATGTCTCTTCCCACAGTTTCTC
>CAZYAN010000088.1:0-7217 GCA_964645585.1 uncultured Opitutales bacterium | reverse complement strand
TCCTGATGTCGGGCACTCTCGCGCCTTTTGCTTCGTGCCGCGAGAGCTGCGGTCTCGGCGAAGAAGAAACAACCGTCCTCGAGGCGCGGTCGCCGTGGCGAGAATCGGCGTGCGACGTCGCTGTCGATCTCCGCGTCGACACGCGGTACCGGTCGCGCGCGGATCATTTCACCGCGACCGCCGCGACCGTCGCCTCACTGGTCGAAGCTTCCGCGGGACCGGTCGCGGTTTTCTTTCCATCGTACCGTTACGCCGAGACGATTCGGGTGCGGATGGACGCGGAGTTTCCGTGGATCCGTGTCGCTGTTCAGGAAAAAGGCGCGGAGTTCGAGCGGCAGCGATCGTTTGTCGAAGAAAGCCTGCTGCTGTCGGACGCTCTCTTTTTGATCCTCGGCAGCAGTTACGCGGAAGGCATCGACGCGATCGGCGGGCGCATCGCCCACGCGATGGTTGTCGGCCCGGCGCTGCCGGAGGTCAACAGCCTCCAGAAAGCGCGGATGCGGGATTTCGCGGCGCTCGACAAGGACGCTGCGTTTCAAACCGTGTACCAGATCCCCGGGATGCAGCGCGTCAACCAGGCGCTGGGCCGTCTCGTGCGCGCGCCCGGCCACCGGGCAAAAATCCTGCTGCACTGCCAGCGGTTCGCCGAACGAAGTTTCTCTGACCTCCTTCACCCCGACCACCGTCCCAGCCATTTCATCGGATCATCCGCCGAACTCCACGCATGGCTCGCGACAACCAAAGAGACGGATCTCGCCTGACCATTTTTGCTTATTCAAAATTTCCTGGTTCATTCGCTGCTCACAATCCGAGACGCGAGGCGTGCCAGGAGGCTTCGGCTCGGGAAGAAATGCTGAGTTTTTGGTAAATCGATTTGATGTGGGTCGCCACGGTGCTCTCCGCGATTCCCAGATTGTTCGCGGTTTCGCTGTTTCGGAGTCCCCGCGAGATCAATCCCAGAACCTCCTTTTCCCGTTTGCTCAACGAGGCCTCGGTTGCGATTCCCGGTCCGGTCAGACGAAAATGCTCCATGATCCGCCGAGCGACCGGAGGAGAGAGCGCCGGCACGCCGTCCGCCAGACGGGCTAAATGACGCGCCAGTAGATCGGGTGGTTCCTCCTTCAGCAAATATCCCGCCGCGCCAGCCGCTAACGCGCTCACGATATGGGCATCCTCCCCCATCGCTGTAATCACCACGCAGATCATCTCGGGATTTCGCGCGCGCAACTGCCGCAAGATGTCTACTCCGGAGGCGTCCGGCAAACCGAGATCAACCAACGCCAAGTCAAACGCAGTCCGGTCCGCAAGCTCGATCCCTTCGCGCCCGGTGCCGGTCTCGCTTATCCGGCAGCCAGGGAATGTCCCGCGAACCATATTCACCAGCCAATGCCGCGCCTCCGGTATATCTTCGAGGATCAGGATTTGCTTCATAACGGTGCTTGTACGGTTTCTTCCGCGCGGAAAGGTATCTTGACCAGAAGGGATATCCCTTTTTCTTCAGCCGAAAATCGCAACCCGCCGCCTACTTCCTCAATACGTTTCCGCATGTTTTGCAAACCGTGCCTCCTGCGGCAGGTGGCGGAATCGAAACCTTTTCCATCGTCCAAAACCGTCATTCGCAGGTTTCCGTCGGACCAGACGATGCTTAACCGGACATTCCGCGCCTCCGCATGGCGAATGATATTGCTCACCGCCTCGCGGGCGACGGTCCGCACCGTATGGAGGATCCGATAATCGAGCCGGGGAGCGTCCTCGCTTTCGCTCACCCACTCCAGCGAAACCCCGACATTCGCCAAACGTTCCGCCGTTTCCTGACGCAGCTCCGCCAGCGCCTCCTCCAGCGTCTCCCCGGATTGCACGGCGTTGTTGATAATCAAACGAAGGTCCGCCATCGCTTCCCGGATCCTCCCGTCTTTTTCCTCCCGATCCGGTTGATGAAGAGCCGACAGCAACCGCGCGCCGATCGTGTCGTGCAGATCCCGGGCGATACGTCCGCGCTCCTCCGCGACCCCTCGCTCATGCGCGGCTTTGCTCTCGAGAGCATATCGCAGCATCGCGGTCAGCTCGCTCGCCAAAGCCGCGTCGCGCGGCGAAAACAATCTGCGCCCGCCATCCGCGTATTCCAATCGCAGCGCCGATGCCGCCCCCACCCCGGGCACCGACAGCCGGAGTCCATCCAAGGCAATGGTTACTTCCCCGATGTTATCCGGCTCCGGCGCCACCTCCAGCGGATTGAAGACGTCGCGCAGCAGCCGCTCCCACCGCTCCGCCTGGGTCGTCTCTCCCGGCGGCGCGAACGCCGTCGCCACGATTCGCTTGAAAAGGTTTTCCGGCCGCGCCCGCCGCCGCTCGATAAACCGGGTCCAGACAAGGGAGCGGATTGGAATCCAAAGAACCCCGCAAATCAGCAGCGTGAGACTGAGCGCGATTTCAGACGAAAGGTGCAGTCCCATCACGAAAACCATATCCAGCACCACCAGCAGCAAAATCGCGACCGCCCAAACCGCAACCCGCCTCCACCAATCCCCAAGTTCGAACAGACGAAACCGCAGAACCCCGAAAGCCAGCCCGCCATACACCAGGAGAAACAGCAGGAAGGAATACCCCTGCAACGGCGATGTATCGACGCCGAACATCTGAGGAAGCAGGATAAAAAACATAAAAAGCATCGTTCCCGCCATCCACGAAAGCAGAAACCACTGCAGCGCCGCCCGCGCCACCGGATCGCTTCTTGTCGTCACCCAATGAACGCCGGCCAAGGCAAACGTTGAACTTACACCAACGACCACCAAGAATCGCCGTGCGAAGTTCATCGATTCGAACACCCCCAGTTGCTGCGCCGCGAACCAGAGCAGATAGAGCAGCAGGATGCCCGCGCCGACTTTCACCGGCGCGATCCGCTTCGGATATTCCAGCAGCAAGGCCACAAAACTTCCCGCGAAGAGGCTTCCTCCCAGAAAATTCAAATCGCTCAGCCACTGGAACAGAGTCCCCGGCAGCGCAAACTCCCGCGTGCTGTAGACCGCCGCCAGCGGCGCGAAGGTCAGCGTCGCGGCCCCGCTCAGCAATAAATAGCGCGCGCTGATCTCCCGCGACCGGAACGCGAATACACTCGCCGAAACGATCCACGCCGCCAAGCCGACGAACAACTGAACCCAAAATTCCGCCGGCAGCGACCCCAGCGGCCGGCCTTCCGGGTCCGGGTGCAATCGGTATTCGGTGCCGTCGCTTGCCGTAAAAATCATTTCGGACGAGGCCTGCATTCGCGACAGCCGCTCCTGGCGCTGGAGAAACCGACGGTAAGCCTCGTGGGTTCCCAACGCGCCGTCGGGCTCCGCGACGGCATCCAGCGGCTCCAAGGCGATTCTGTCGCCGCCGGCGGCCACTTCGACGAAAACGGTGCCGGTCGTTATCCCCGCCGCCGGCCCGACCGCGCGACGAACGACGAGGCCGCCTGACGGCTCCCCCGCGAGTCGAAGGCCCAGCCACGGCCGATCCACCGCGAGAAACGCGACGCCCGCCGCTACGGCAAATCCAAAGATAAGCGCGGCCGCCAAGATCATTCGAGGCGGAGGAGTTCGCGATCGTCCGAGAACCGTTACAATTTTCATCCTTTCGAAAGCGGGAAGCGATGCGGTTCAATTGTTTATCCACCAACATCCTAGCCGATGTCCAGCCTCGATCGTTGCTTTCAAGGAAAAAATCCCCTGTTCAGGGGATACCGTTTTGCGGGAATCTCTATAAACTCGGTTTTTTTATCGGACGTACCGACGCGCCGAATTCCAGTAACCAACCTCAACACGTTCTCACCGATGCCGATCTCGCTTCGTTTCCTCCTCGCGCTTTCCTTCGCTCTGTGCGCCTCCGGCTTCTCCCAGTCCTGGGAGGATATCACCGCCAATACCGGCGCCGTCACACTCGGCACCGAACGAAACGCCATTGTCAGCCACGGCGGACGCCTCTACGCCATCGGCGGCCCGGACGGCAGCGGCGTCCTCGTCAGCGAGGACAACGGAAACACCTTTACCCCCATTAACACCGTCGCCGGAGCCGGCTACGCCCTGAATGACGGGAATTCCCTTCACACCTTGCGCATCGCCAACGGCCGTCTCTGGGTCACCGGCACAAGCGCCGACGCCGCCTTCAATTACCTCCACTGGCTCACTCCGGGCGAAACTTCCTGGCAGCAGGGCGCCACCGGCGGTTTTCCTCCGCCCGCGCAGCTGGGAGGCTTCGGGACCATCACCGATGTCGTTTACGACGATGTCTCCAGCCGCTATTTTGCCATCGCCGAAATCGGCGGCGTCTGGTCCTCCGCCGACGGCGCGACTTGGGAAGAGCGCACCTCCGGCTTCGGCGGCATCGGCGCTCCGGCCTCGCTCGCCACCGTGGACGGCGCGCTCTTCGCCCTGCGTCCACTGAGCGGTCTTCGCCGCTCCACCGACGCTGGCCTTTCCTGGCACGCGAATTCTCCCCATACCGGCGCCGATGGCGGACAACTGCGCCGCGCTGCGGGCGGAGTTAGCTTCATCGTCACCGGACCGTCCTCCTCCTCGATCGCCTATCACACCAAGGATGGCGGCCAATCCTGGATCACCGTCCCCGGCCTGCCGCCCGGCATGGGCAATAACCTCAGCGGTGACGGCGAACTGCTCTTCACCCGCACCGCCACCGACCGTTTCCTCTTCTCCGCCACCGGCGGCCTCTCCTGGCAGGACCTTCCCACCGACGGCATCCAGCTCGCCGCTCCCGTTTGGCCCGACACCGATTACACCGGCGTTTTCAGCCCGTTGCGGATCGAACGGCACGGCGATTTCCTCTTCGTGATCGGCACCGAATACACCGACGCGTCGTTCAACAGCACCCCGAAACTCTACCGCATCGATCTCACCGGCTTCGACTGGAGGGCCGAAACCGTGATTCTCGCGCAGCCGCGCAATCGAGGGAACTTCGCGGGCGGCAACATCACCTTGGACGTGTTTGCCGTCGGACACGATCTCACCTACCAATGGTTCAAAGGGGCAACACCGATTCCCGGGGCGGACGGATCCTCTCTCACCCTGTCCGAGATCACGGCCGGCGACGCCGGAGAGTATCACGTGGTCGTCACCGGCGCTCGCGGAACCGTGACCAGTCAAACCGTCACCGTTGAAGTGCGCGCCGAACGCATCGACGGTCAATTCGACCTCACCTACGAACCCAAAGTCACCGCCGGAGGCGATCTGCACCTTCTCGCCGACGGAACCATCCTGCGTGTCGGGACTTCCGTCCCTTCCTTCATCGCCCGGATGGATTCCGAGGGCAATGAATTGAACTCGCGCGGCCTCAGCGCCGGTCTCCCGACCCAGGAACAAATCGTCCCCCGGTTCCACTTCATTGACGAAGAGGGACGCCTCGTCGTCGCCGGCTACACCTCCGGCAGTAACACCTCCTCCAACCAGCGCCTGCGACGCTTCGACCCCGTCACCCTCGAGGCCGATCCAAGTTTCCCCATCGTCAGCGGCTTCGACGCCACCATCAACAGCATTGCCGAACTCCCCGGGCGTGGCTACCTCGTCAGCGGACAGTTCAACGCGATTGGCGGAACCCCTGTCAGCCGCGTCGCCTTGATCACCTACGGCGGCGTGGTCGATCCAGACTACGGCGCGGGCATGAATCTAACCCCGCACGAAATGATCGCAGGGGTGGACGGCACCGCCTACATCCGGGGCAATTTCGGCGGGACTCCCTACCGGCGCTTCATCCGCCTCGACCGGCGCGGACAGGTCGTGACCGATTTCCCGGCGTTCACCGAAATCGTCGAATTCATGCGCCGACTTGACGACGGACGCCTCTTCCTCGTCACCAACAAGAACGGAAATCGCACGGTCGTAATCCTTCAGCCCAACGGCCTCCCGGATCCGGCTTACACTCCGGCGGGAACGTTCGACGAACAGATCAACGCCGTCGCCGAACAACCCGATGGGAAACTCATCCTCGTCGGCGAGTTCACCGAGTTCGCCGGCGAACCCGCACGCGGTCACATCCGACTCCTCCCTTCCGGCGAGCGCGACCCGGATTACCACGCCTCAACGAGCTTTTCCGGCAACATTTTCTTCTCCCTCAACATCGCCGACGCCCTCTACGTCCCGGGCTACGTTTTCCTCTCTCACTCCGGCGACTCCTCCGCCTTCCAAGGTTACCCGAATCTCAACCGCGGTCCCGTCCGCGTCCTCGCCCAACAACCCGATCTCGCCATCCTGCGCCAGAGTCTTTCCCGGCAGGAAGTCCCAGGCTCCAACATCACCCTCAGCGTCCAGGCCCACGGCAGCACGGCTGTGAGCTACCAGTGGCTGCTCGACGGCGAGGAACTGCCGGGCGAGACCAATCCTACGATCACCCTCACGGGCCTCGACGCAACCATGGCTGGCCTCTACACCGTACGCATTACCAACGAATCGGGCGTCCTCGTCAGCCAACCGATCGAACTCACGCTCGTCGGCGGCCCCGAAATTCTCACCGCTCCCGATCCGGCCGATTTGCTCGCCGGGGAAGACCATACCCTCAGTGTCGAAGCCGACGGCGCCAGCCCGCTCGCCTATCAATGGCTGCTCAACGGCGAAGAGATCCCCGGCGCCGAAAGCGCTTCGCTCGAGCTCACCAACGTCCAACCCGGCGACGCCGGACTCTACAGCGTGATCGTCAGCAACCCGTTCGGCCAACTCACCACCACCCCGGTCGCGGTCACCGTGAATACCGTCACCGGCGTGCGCGACACCGCCTTCGTCCCCAACCCCAACACGGGCCAGGTAAATGAAATCCTCCGTCGCCCCGACGGCACGCTCGTGGTGAGCGGCACTTTCACCACGATCGGCGGCGGCTCGGCTTCGCTTTTCGCCTTCCTCGATCCCGATACCGGCAACCTGGTTCCCGAGATCAACCGCGGCGGATTCTCCAATTACATCAACGGCACGGCCATCCAATCCGACGGCAAGGTCGTCGTCGGCGGCCAATTCACGAACGCCCTCGGCTCCGGCCGCAACCGCCTCGTGCGCCTCAACCTCGACGGAACCATCGACGAAACGTTCAACTCCGGCGGTGCCGATCCGTCCAACACCGTGCTTGGCGTCTGGGTGCTCTCCGACGACAGCATTCTGGTCAACAGCGGCGGCGGCACCTACCAGGGCGCCTCCGTCGGTCCCCTCTACCGCCTCTTCCCCGACGGCTCCCTCGACACC
>CAZYAN010000087.1:0-7506 GCA_964645585.1 uncultured Opitutales bacterium | reverse complement strand
TCTTAGTCGTCAAACGTCGAAATACATGTGAAACTCGTACGGATGCGGCCGAACGCGGACCGCGTCGTATTCGCCTTTTTTCATCCGGACAAAGTTATCGAGGAAGTCTTTGGTGAAGACGTCTCCCTTCATCAGGAACTCTTGGTCCGACTCCAGCGCGGCAACGGCGCCGGCCAAGGAATCCGGCACGGTCGGCACCATGGCGAGTTCTTCCGGCGACAGTTCGTAAAGGTTCTTGTCAACCGCTTCACCCGGATCGATCTTGTTCTGAATGCCGTCGAGGCCGGCCATCAAAATCGCCGAGAAAGCGAGGTAGGGATTCGCGGAAGGATCCGGCGTCCGGTATTCGACGCGCTTCGCCTTAGGACTGCTGCTGTAGGTCGGGATCCGGATCGATGCTGAACGATTGCGCGCCGAATAAGCGAGATTGACCGGCGCTTCGAATCCGGGAATCAAGCGCTTGTAACTGTTGTTGGTCGGGTTGCAGAGGGCGCAGAGGGCGGGAGCGTGCTTGAGAATTCCGCCGATGTAATAGAGCGCCAACTCACTCAGGCCCGCATACCCGTCGCCCGCGAAGAGCGGCTTGCCGCCTTTCCAGAGCGAGGAATGAACATGCATTCCCGAACCGTTGTCGCCGTAGAGCGGCTTCGGCATGAACGTCGCGGTCTTGCCGTGCTTGAAGGCGACGTTTTTGACGATGTATTTATACAGGCACATCGTGTCGCCGGTCCGCAAGAGACTGTCGAACACAATATCGATCTCAGCCTGCCCGGCCGTTGCCACTTCATGATGCTCGCGCTCGATCTGGATACCCAGTTCGATCATCGTCAGAATCATTTCGTGGCGGAGGTCGACCTGCTTGTCGGCCGGCGCAACCGGAAGGTAGCCTTCCTTGTGGCGAATTTTGTACCCAAGATTTGGACCTTCATCCCGGCCGCGGTTCCAGATCCCTTCCTCGGAGTCGACCGAATAAAAGGACGTGTTGGCGGTCGTGTCATACCGAACGTCGTCAAAAACGAAAAATTCCGCCTCCGGCCCAAAGTACGCAACGTCGGCAATGCCAGTCGACTTCAGGTAGGTCTCCGCTTTGATCGCAATCCCGCGCGGATCGCGATCGTACGGCTCACTCGTGACAGGATCGACGACATCGCAGACAAGGCTGAGCGTCGGAAACGCGGTGAACGGATCGATGAACGCCGTCGACGGGTCCGGCTTCACCAGCATGTCCGACGCGTCAATCGTCCGCCAGCCCCGGACGCTCGACCCGTCGAAACCGAGGCCCTCTTCAAAAACCTCTTCTTTCAATTCTGAGATCGGCGTGGAGAAATGCTGCCAAGAGCCGTGGATGTCGCAGAACTTGAAGTCGACGATCTTCACGCCCTTGCCCTTTGCCAATTCGATGACGTCTTTTGGTGTCTTTGGTGTCATGTCTTTCCTACAGAAACAGGTGTGCGGAAACGCGAACGCTGGCCTGGAACGATTGAGCCGATTTGCCAACCGGTCCACCGCGCTCAGGACGATTCACCCAGCACCCCGCGTGCCAAGCGGACAAAGCAGCGGAAATCTGTCCAAAATCGACCACTTCCGCCGCCGAGCGGACAATTTTGCTCATCGAAGCGTTGTCGACATCGGTGACGCGATTCGTACAACTTTCGGTTTCGATGCTTCGACCAAAAGACATTCAGCTCATCGGCAATGAAGTCGCCATCCGCTGGGAGAACGGCGAGGAGTCCTTTATCCCGATGGAATTCCTGCGGAAGCGGTCGCCAAGCGCCGAAAACCAAGGCGAAACCGACATTCTCGGCAACCGTTACGGAGGAGACGGTCCGAAAGAATTTCCGGGCGTCACCGTCACCGGCTGGCACCCGGTCGGCGGCTACGGAATCCGCTTCCTATTCAGCGACGGCCACAGCAGCGGCATTTACAGCTTTAACCTGCTGCGCCAACTGGGCGACGAGGCCGCGCGGTAGCCACCGCGGATCGCGCCGAAATTTCAATCGCTCGATACGAGCACCGAATCCGACTGGCACCGGGAAGAGTCGCCAGCATCAGCGGAATCGCGCTCGTCGAGATACGGCTTATACTCCGTCACCGCCTCCTTCAGAAGAAGCTTCAAATCGGTTGCACTTGCTTTGGTCAGCCGCTGACCCATTTGCGCAAGCATGCGGCGGACCGACGAAAGCGGTTCGGGCTCACACCGGAAACGCATCACCTTCACATGGCTCGTGCGTTCCATGCTTTCCGAATGATAGCAGAGCTCCTCGAAGAGCTTCTCGCCGGGGCGCAACCCGACAAATTCAATCGCGATATCTTCGTCCGGACGCAGCCCGCTCAGCTCGATCATCTGTCTTGCCAGCTCGACGATCCGGATCGACTGCCCCATATCGAGCACGAAAATCTCGCCGCCTTTGCCCTGGGTCGCGCTTTGCAAAACCAGCCCGACCGCTTCGCCAACCGTCATAAAATAGCGCGTCACCTCGGGATGCGTCACCTTCACCGGCCCCCCCGCCGCGATCTGTTTTTTGAATGTCGGGATCACGCTGCCCGACGACCCAAGGACATTGCCGAAACGAACCGCCATGAATTTGGTTTTGCCGCCGCTCTCGGCATGGAAGCTCTGGAGAAAAATCTCCGCCAGACGCTTCGTAGCGCCCATCACATTCGTCGGGTTGATCGCCTTGTCGGTCGAAATAAAGACAAACTGCTCGGCTCCAAACTCCACCGCGAGTTCCGCAAGGGTCACCGTCCCGAAAACATTGTTGCGAATCGCCTCGCCCGGCTGGCCTTCCATCAACGGCACGTGTTTGTGCGCGGCCGCATGAAAAATCAATGCCGGACGATACTGCTGAAAAATCGCCGACATCCGCTCGCGATCGAGAACATCGGCAACCAGCGGGAAAACTTGTTCCCGGTACCCCGCAACCGCAAGCGTCTGTTCAATCTCGAACATCTGCACTTCCGACTGGTCGACGAGAAGAAGCTTCGCGGGATGAAACTTCACAATTTGCTGGCACAATCCGCCGCCAATCGTCCCTCCGGCGCCGGTGACCATGACCACACGTCCCCGGATCAAACTGGCAATTTGCTCGGTCTCCAGTGCAACCAGCTCACGGCCAAGCAAGTCCTCCACTTCAACCGAACGCAGCTCCGTGACCCTCACTTGCCCCGTCGCCAGCTGGTCGAGCGCCGGCACGGTCTCGAAGCGAAGACGCGCCTTCTGCAGAACACGCACAATCTCGTTGATCCGTGCGGGAGCGGCCGAAGGCATCGCGATAATGACTTGGTCAAGGTGAAGATTGAAGCCTTCTTCGGTCAGCATTTCGACCGGTCCGACCACCGGAATTCCATGGACGCGCGAATATTGCTTTGCTGGGTCGTCGTCGAAAAACGCAACCGGCTTCAGGCCGAGGCCCCGCTTGATCATGAGTTCGCGCGCCAAACTAGCCCCGACGTCTCCCGCGCCCAGGATTGCAACCCGCCGCGCGTTCCGGCTGCTCGGTATGGCTGGCTGAAACAAGAATTGGCCGATCAGCCGGAATCCCAGCCGCAACCCGGCCACTCCCAAAAACGAGAGCAAAAAATCCGCGAGAATCACCCCGCGAGGCGGAGCAACCGGCGTTCCTTCAACCCAGCGAACCAGGCCTAAAATAATCGATCCGAGCGTCAGCGCACCGAAAACCCGCTGAAGATCCGGCAGGCTGAAATAGGTGAGCAGTCCCGCGTACTGACCAAACACAAACAGGAGGAAGAGCTTCAAGAACACCGTCCAAACCAGAATCACCGGCAGCGAATCGCGAAACTCCTCGGGAACCGCGAAATCGAAACGGAGTTCGTAAGCGACGACGAGCGACAGGGAAAGAACGACTCCATAGCAGAAAAGCAGCAGGAGAAATCGCCCCCCCGAAATCGCTCGGAGCCCTGTTAAAAATTTGGCCATTTTCAAGGACTAAGGCACCTTTGACACGCCCCCGGCGGTCTAGTGCCCTTGCGAATGCTTGCCTATGCAGTGACGCAAAGGAGACAGCCGCCCCGTCAAGGGGCTCTGCTTTCTCTCGCTATCCTGCCCGGCGAGCAAGCAAAAACAGCTTTCCGGTGCCGCGTGCGGCATGGAGCCGCGCCATCATCGACACCGTCGAATCGCAGCGGAAGATTCACTGCCTGCCGGCCGCCTCCCGCACCCGATCAATCACAAACTGCTGTTCGTCGAGCGTCATGCTGGTCGAACTTGGCAGACAAAGTCCGTCGCGGTTGAGCCTCTCGGCCACCGCTCCACCAAAAACTTCACACTCGCGATACAGCTCTTGGGTGTGAAGCGGCTTCCAGACCGGACGGGCTTCAATGTTCGCCGCGTCAAGCCGGGCAATCAGCTGCCGCGCCGATACACCGAACGTCTCCGCATCAATCAGAAAACAGCTCAGCCAATTCGTGTGCCGGCCCCAGGGCGCCTGCGGCATAAGCGAGATTCCCGGCAAATCCGCGAACGCATCCCGATAGCGAAAGGCAATCGCCCGCCGCTGTTCGACCCGTTGCTCAAGAACCTCGAGCTGCCCCCGCGCGATCCCGGCGATGACGTTGCTCATCCGGTAGTTGTATCCAATCTCTGAATGCAAATAATCCAGCCCGGGGTCCCGCGCCTGCGTGCTCCAGTAACGAGCTTTATCCACCCATTCCCGGCGCTGGGCGACAAGAACGCCGCCACCGGACCCGGTAATGATCTTGTTGCCGTTTAGGGAATAGACACCGACCGCGCCAATCGTTCCGGGAATACGGTCACGATGCGTCGCCCCGAGCGCCTCCGCCGCGTCTTCGAGCAGCGGCAACTCATACTCCGCGCAAATCGAGGCAATCGCGTCGAGATCGGCCGTCTGACCAAAAAGGTGGACCACCACGACCGCCCGCGGGAGTTTTCCTCGCTCGGCTCGCGCCCGCAGGCACTCCTCAAGAAGGTGCGGATCCATGTTCCACGAGCGCCGTTCGCTGTCGATGAACACCGGCCGCGCCCCCTCGTAGAGAACGGGGTTGCACGCCGCAACGAAGGTCAGCGTCGGAACGACCACGTCATCACCAGGCTCGATGCCGAGCAGCTTGAGGCCGAGATGAATGCCAGCCGTCCCGCTCGCCAGCGCCACCGCATCGCGCCCGGTGTAACGTGCGAACTCGTCCTCAAGCGCCTGCAAATGCGGCCCGGCGGTCGACAGCCAGTTCGTCTCGAAGGCCTCGCGGACATAGCCGAACTCCTTTTCGCCCATGTGCGGGACGGAAAGGTGAATGCGGGTTGCGTGCCGCGCCGGCGTCGTTTTCATCATTTCTCGCAACCTGCACCAGCAAGACGCCGGAGCAAGTCCGAAAATTATTCTTGGAACCTTCGGCCGGGGAAACAGACTGAGCCGTTGACCATGAAGAAGTTTTCCCTCTACGCGATCGGTCTCGTTCTGCTGGCAGCCGTGCTCCTCCAAGGCTACGTGCTGTTCTCGCGGCCGGAGGTGACAAAACAGGGCGAACTCGAGGAGCTGATCGCGCGCGACATTCGCGGCTGGACGGTGGAAGATCTGCCGCTTGGACAGACGGAAGAGGTCATTAACCAGGTTGAGGGACGGCTCCGGTTCGACGATGTCATTTCCCGCGTTTACCGGAGCGGCGATGTTCAGGTCGGCGTCTATATCGCCTATTGGGAACCCGGAAAAATGCCGGTTCGGCTCGTCGGCGTCCATACCCCCGACACCTGCTGGATCCAAAACGGATGGTCCTGCACCGAACGCGAATCCAACCTGCAAAAGGAGGTTGTCGGACAAAATTTAAAACCAGCCGAATACGGCATTTACGAGATCGAGAGCGCCGTCCAGCACGTCCTGTTCTGGCACATTGTGGGCGACAGGATCCACACCTATGAACAGCAGGGGATGCACTCGCTGACCGCCGCTTGGGAAGATATTTTCCGCTACGGGCTCAACCAGCGCCAAGAACAGTATTTCATCCGTGTCTCCTCGAACCGGCCCTTTGAGGAAATCTGGTTCGACGAAGGTTTCCGCGAGCTCATGGGCGACATCGCTGGCCTCGGCCTCTTCATGGAAGAAGGGGAAGACACACCGGACCAGCCAAAAACCGTCGCCAGCCGCTGACTCCCCCTTACGCTGTGCCTCTCGTAGCGATGAAGCCGCGCATTCATCGAATCTTCGGCATTCATCGAATCTTCGGTGGAAGATTCGCTACAAGCACCTCATCGCATCGCGGATGTTACGCCCCGAGAAACTCCGCGATCGCCCCGACGACCTCGCTTTTTTGCTCGCCCGAGAGTTCGGGGTAAATTGGGATACTCAGCACTTCGCGAGCCAGCGCATTCGCGTTTCGAAAATCCTCATTCACCTGCCCTGCAGACGCGAAGCACTCTTGGGTGTGCAGCGGCATCGGATAGTAAATTTCGCTGCCGATGCCCCGTTCGCTAAGGAACGCCCGCAGCGCGTCACGCCGGTCGGCCGTTCCCGCTTTCCCGCGAACACGAAGCGTAAATTGATTCCAAATCGGCCCTTTCTCCACCCGAGCCGCCGGCAAGATGACCGCGTCTTCGCCCGGCGCATCATTCGCCGACAGGTAAACGCCCGGCAACTGCCCGAGTTTTTCCAAGTAATAAGCAGCATTCTCCCGGCGCTTCCGGGTGTATTCGTCGTAACGAGAAAGTTTCACACGGAGAAACGCCGCCTGCAACGGATCAAGCCGAAAATTCCCTCCGACATGCGAGTGAAAATATTTTGGCTCCATGCCGTGGACACGGAGGATTCGCGCGCGCGCCGCAAGCTGCTCGTCGCTCGTCGTGAGAAGACCGCCGTCGCCAAGACAGCCGAGATTTTTGGTCGGAAAGAAACTGAAGGCTCCGAATTGGCCAAGCGCGCCCGCCGAACCGGAAAACTCCGGCACCGTGGCGCCCAGTGCCTGCGCGGCATCTTCGATGACCGGAATATTCCGCCGGGCAGCGATTTCAAGAATCGCCGCCATGTCAGCCATTTCCCCAAAGAGGTGAACCGGGATGATCGCTTTTGTTCGAGCCGTAATTCGGCGCTCGATGTCAGCGGGATCGACGTTGAACGCGTGCGGAGCCGAATCGGCGAAAACCGGGCGGGCACCGGTACGGGCAACGCATCCCGCCGTCGCGAAAAACGTGAAGGTCGGACAGATTACCTCGTCGCCCGGCCCAATCCCAAGGCTCATCAGCGCCAGAAGGATCGCGTCGGTGCCAGACGAAACTCCAAGCGCGAACCGGGCGCCGATAAAGGATGCCAGTTCCCCTTCCAACGCCTCAATTTCGGGTCCCATAATATACTGCCCCGAATAGAGGACCCGCTCAAAAGCGGCTTTGAGTTCGGCGTCGATCTCGCGGTTTTGATCTTTCAGGTCAAATAATGGAACTGGCATTGACGGCGATTGTTGCTCTGTCGACGCGCCGGACTCAAGCGCAACCCGCGAATCAGCGGCAAATCCTGCAATCGTAGCGAATCTTCCCCGAAGATTCGA
>CAZYAN010000086.1:0-7737 GCA_964645585.1 uncultured Opitutales bacterium | reverse complement strand
GGTGTTGCTTATGAAAGCCTGACGATCGGCATGCATTATATCCACCGCGGACCAAACAACCGGGTGTGCGCGGAAGGCAAGTATCCCAAGCTGACCGATCTTTCCCTCGGCTTTACGCGAGACGGGTTTCATTGGGATCGCCCCGAGAGGACGCCGTTTCTTGAGGCATCGCGCGAGGAAGGACGCTGGGATCGCGCCTACCTGCACAGCACAGCCGGCGTGTGCCTTGTTTCCAAAGACCGGTTGCTTTTTCCCTATACAGGGTATTCGGGACAAGCGCCTGATGGCACGCGCGGGATGTATACCGGGGCGAGTATTGGCATGGCGTCACTGCGGCGCGATGGATTCGCATCGCTCGAATCAACGGCGGCCCCGGGCACTGTTGCGACGCGGCCCGTGCGATTCAGCGGACGTTGTCTGTTCGTTAACGTCGCCTGTCTCGGCGGCGGCCTGAAAGTCGAAGTGCTCGACCGGACCGGCAGGGTCATCGAACCGTTTCGAGAAGAGAACTGTCGCCGGATCAGCGTGGACAGCACGATGCAGCGGGTGGAGTGGGAGAGCGCGGATCTTGAGCGACTGCGCGGAGAACCCGTGCGGTTCCGATTTCATTTAGAGAACGGTTCCTTGTACTCCTTCTGGGTCAGTGCCGACGAATCCGGTGCCAGCAGGGGCTATCTTGCCGCGGGAGGAGCCGACTATTCCGGACATCAAGACGTCTAGTTTGACGAATTTTAACGCCAAAGGAAGGTCGATTTACGCGGATTTAGATCAGCCGGTACGGCCTGAGCGGAGAATCCATTTATGATAAATTCAGTCTTATCCCGATTCACCAATTTATATGCCGTCTGGGTGATCGGCGCGTCTATAATCGCGTTTTTTGTACCCGGCCTCTTTAACTGGTTCTCGGGCCCGTGGGTAACATGGGCACTCACGATAATCATGCTCGGCATGGGTCTGACGCTGACGATCGATAATTTTCGCGGCGTGTGGCGAATGCCTCGACCGGTCGCGCTCGGCTTCTGCGCGCAATATACAATCATGCCGCTGACCGCGTGGGGAATTGCGACGGTGATGAAATTGGATGCACCTCTTGCTGTTGGTTTGATTTTGGTCGGGTGCTGCCCCGGGGGAACCGCGTCCAACGTGGTGACCTATCTTGCTCGGGCAAACGTTGCGTTATCGGTTGTGCTGACGATGACATCCACGTTGCTCGCGATTGTGATGACGCCGTTGCTGATGCAGCTGCTGGCGGGGCATTACGTGCCGATCGACGCGTATGGAATTTTCAAAACGACCTTTCAGGTGGTGTTGCTTCCCGTTGTTCTCGGCGTCTTTCTGAGCCACCGGTTCCCGAAGTTTGGCGCGGCGGCCTCCCAGGTTGGTCCGGCGATCGCCGTGGTTGCGATCGTTATGATCGCCGGAAGCATCGTCGCCAATAATGTGGAGGCGATTGCGGGGCATGGGGTGCAACTTGCGATCGCAGGCCTGCTGCTTCACACGATGGGTTTTATCTTTGGTTATTTCGTGACCCGCCTTTTCCGCTACAAGCAAAACACGGCGCGCACCGTTTCGATCGAAGTCGGCATGCAGAATTCCGGCTTGGCGATGGTCTTGGCGAACCAGCATTTCGCCGCGGCCACGGCAACGCCCGCGGTTTTCTCAAGCGTCTTTCATACCTTGGTGGGAAGTCTGGCGGCGGCATGGTGGCGCATGCGTCCGCCGGCCGATGAGGATGATGGAACGGAGATTGAAGGAAGTTCGCGTGACAAGATCTACTACTGGAAGTGTGACCGCCCCGCCGCGTTCCATGGCATTCGGTCGAAAACCGGCAGCGAGCGCAGAGCCGAGCTCGGTGCGAGCCTGGAGAAGATTCTTCGCCGAAGAATGAATGCTCCGGACCTGACGATGCGCGAGGCGAACGGACAGGGCGATCATCTTACCTACCACGCGGCTGCTGGAGGAAAGAGGTATTTTGTGCGGGTGCAGGACGGGCCGGAGAAGGATCGTTATATTGAAGTGGAGGCGGTTGTCCAGGATGCCGTGAGGGACATGGGGGTTCCGACTCCGCGAGTGTTTCTTGCGGACGCTTCCCGTTCCGAGGTGGCGTGCGCGTACCAGGTGCTTGAATACTTTGAATCGCCGGATCTGAACCATTATTTGAAGCGAGGGGAGCTCACGGAGACGAAGGTCGCCGCGCGGATTGGCCGGGATATTGCACGCTGGCAGCGAATCCGACCGGCCGGTTTCGGGCCGTTCGACCCCAGTGCGGCGCGACGGGGTAAGAGGCTTGTTGGCTTGCACAAATCGTACCGCGATTATTTTCGCCTGAACTGGAAACGGCATCTAAACTTTCTTGTCGATCACGGTTTTCTGGAGCGGGAGGAAGCGGATGATCTTGATCGGGCGGTTGAGGCTCATGACCATTTGCTCCACCTCCAGCAAGGATGTCTCGTGCATAAGGACCTTGCGTTGTGGAATATTCTTGGGACGCCGTCAGGAGTATCCGCGTATGTTGATTGGGGTGACACGATTTCCGGTGATCCGACCGATGATCTTTCGTTGCTCGCCTGTTTTCATGGCCGCGAATTTCTGGCGGCCGCGATCGCCAGTTATGAAACGGAAGCCGGATTGCCGGAGAACTTTGCACCGAGATTCTGGCTGCACTTGCTTCGCAACATGGTCGTCAAAGCGACCATTCGCGTCGGATCAGGATATTTCAGTTCCGAGGAAGAGCTTTTTCTTGTGCCGAAGGGCGGTAATGGAAGGAGTTTCGAGACGTTTACGAAGGACAGGTTGTGGGCAGCTTACTGCGGATTGACGGAAAAGAAGGAGGTTTTAGGAGTCTTGGAGGAGACGCCGCTGTCATGAACATCCGATGGTGGATTCGCCGGGTCGCCGCGGTGACGGGCGCGGCGCTGCTGACAGCCGAAGCGGCCGGAACGCTGACCGCGCAACGGGTCGTTTGCTTGAACGATCAGAGTATCGTGTATCAGGACCATGAGATGCGGTTCCTCGATGATCGGAGAAAAGGAAGCGTGACCGTGCTGGACTTTTCCCGGTTTCCCCCGGGGGTATCCAAGGTAGCCGAGGTCCCTGTTTCGGTGGTCGGCCCTCCCACGAGCGTAGCTGTGACGCCTGATCAGCGAAAAGCGATCGTAACCGGCGCGATGGACATTCGAGAGGCGAGTGATGGAGAGTTGGAACACGTTCCCGGCACCGCGGTATCATTGCTCGATCTTGATACCGGACAAGTGCTGGATCGCGTATCGGGGGGAATGCAGCCGAGCGGCGTATCGATCGCGGCTGACGGCCGAACGGCCTATGTTGTTAACCGGGCCGAGGGGACGGTTTCGATCTACAGTATAGAAGAAAGCACGCTCCGGGAAGTTACTCGCGTGGCGGTTGCCGAACCGGCGGATTCACTTTCTCATATTGAGACGAGCCCGGATGGAAAATACGCGGCGGCCACCCTGACGGAGCGGGGCCAAATCCTGTTGCTGGACATAAAGGACGAAGGAGGGCTGAAGGTTCTCGACCGGATCGCGCACGGAAAGAAACCCTACGCGGCCCGCGTTTTCCCGGAAGGCGATCGGTTTGCCGTGGCGGACATTGAAAATGATCGAGTGGCGATCTTCGTGATTCGAGACAAAACCCTTGTGCTTGAGTCTGACCATCCGGTCGGGCGCCTGCCGGAAGGTATCGATATCAGTGCGGACGGCGCCTGGATCGCGGTGAGTTGCTTTGAAGGCGGGAACCTGACGGATGCCGATCACCCGAAATTCGGACAGCCCGCGAAGATTTACCTCTTTCGACGAAGCACGGGCGGAAAGTACGTGGCCGCGGGTGAGTTGGAGCTGGAGGGGGTACCGCAATTTGCCGTCTTTTCACCCGATGGACGTCATCTAGTGGTATCTGAAACCAGCTTGCAACGAATCGCGATATTCAGGCGCGAGGGCTATCGGTTTGTTGACGCTGGCGTTTCACTGCCGGTTCCGGGCGAACCGGTGGCGGCCGGAAGGTGAATGCAATGCAAAAGGCGATGATTAATGGTTTTGACGATGCACCGGGGCTTCCGCGGCCTCCGATTGGGGCTGGCGCGGTCCTCTTGATGATTGGGATGGTCTGGGGGGCGGTTTTGCAAGCCGAGGAAATCGTCGATCTATGGGACCCGGCGGTGCCGTTTCCGGAACGGCTCGAGGAAATCCCTCCCCTTCCGTATGCCGAGTACAGCTATGTCCATCGAGCGACGGCCGGCGTTGATCAATATTTGCACGAGGCGGGACTGGCTTGGCATAAAGGAATTTTATACACGGCATGGGCCAGCGCGCGACGGGAAGAGTCGGCGGACGATAAACATATTCGCGGCCGGTATTCGCGCGACGGCGGCCGGACATGGTCTGAACCTGTTGTGATCGCCCCGGAAGTGGAAGGCCCCGAACGGCGGGAGTACGCGGCCCTCGCGGAAAAGGACGGCAAGCTTTGGCTCTTTACCACGCGCATCCACAGCGGCTGGAGTTTTGCCGACCCGAAACTGGAGGCGTGGACGCTTGCAGAGGCGCCGGACCGCTGGGAATTCGTCGGCGTTGTGACGGAGGACGATTTTGTCGCGACGGATAAACCGCGCCGGCTGGAGAATGGACGATGGATATTCGCGGGCATGCGGCAAGTTCGTGTTGATGGTAAATGGGAGGGGCGCAATCGCATCGCTTTGAGCGACGGGGACGATCTCACGCGCTGGACGGTTTCGGGCGTGCCGCATTCGGGGGGCATTCGGTTTCCCTTTGTTTCGTTTATAATAGAAGGCGCGGACTTGACCGCGATCCTGCGAAACAACCTCGATACGTTTGCCATGGTTTCGTTTAGCAAGGACTACGGAGAGACTTGGACCGAAGCGCGGCGGACGAATCTGCCGATGACCAATGTGAAGCCGTTTGCCGGCATCCTCAGCACGGGGCAGCGCTACCTGGTTGCCTGCACGCCGCCGGAGCGAGACAACCACCTTCGCAAGGCATTGACCATAGTCGTCAGTGAACCGGGCCGGAACCAATTCAGTAAAATATGGAGAATCAGCCGAGGTGAACCGCATCCGATGCGGTTTGAAGGCCGGGGAAAGGGACCGGGCCCTGGCCAGTGGTCGTACCCCAAGGCGGTCGAACACGAAGGAAAGCTTTACATCATTTACACCGTCAACAAGGAGGACGCCGAAATGGCGATCATCCCGCTGGATGTATTGAGGTAACGCTGTTGGCGAAAGGGGCGTATCGAAAAGCGCTCAGGCGTTCGGGTAAGAGTGAGGAACTGCAGCTCTTTCGGAGCGAACTTGATTGAAAAGGATATGGAAAATCTGAACCGAAGAACCTTCTTGAAACGCGGAATGGCCGGGGCCCTCGGATTCGGACTCGCGGGGTCGTTTGGCTCTCATCTGTTCGGGGCAGCAGAGAATGCCTCGGGTGAGCCGAAGCAGAGCTTACCGGATCAACTGACGCAAGAGCAGCTGGACCTGACGCTCCGTCCGGCCGGGATTCTGACGGAACCAGGCGAAAAGTATTCGGATGAAGCGCGTGACTACGCGATGGTCCTCGGCATCGACCGCACGCCCGGGGGGCGGCTGTGGGCCGCGTGGATTGCCGGGGGCGACAGTGAAGACGGTTTCCTGGTGGCGGCGTGGAGCGACGACGACGGTGAAAGCTGGACATCGCCGCGTCTCGTGATCGACCCGCCTGATTCGCCGACCGGGCTGAAAAAGCGGGTTCTTGTCGGAACATTCTGGACCGATCCGCTCGGACGTCTGTGGCTTTTTTACGATCAATCCCTCGGATATTTCGACGGGCGCGCGGGTGTGTGGGCAATTGTATCCGAAAATCCTGACGCACGGGAACCAGCTTGGTCGGAACCGCAGCGCATTTGGCACGGCGCGACGTTGAACAAACCGCTTGTGCTCGAACGCGGCGAGTGGCTCTTGCCGATTTCCTTGTGGACGCGTGAATGGATTCGGCCGCGCCTGAAAGAGGGTCCGGGCGCGCCGCTGCTCGGTGTGTATGAAGAACTCGATCCGCTGCGAATGGCGCACATCTTCGTTTCGCAGGATCAGGGAAAGACTTGGACGAGACGCGGCGGAGTGGCGGCGGATCAGCGGCGGTTCGACGAGCACATGTTTGTGAAGCTGCGCGACGGACGGCTCTGGATGTTGATTCGTACCTATTACGGATTGGCGGAGACGTATTCAACCGACGATGGACGAACTTGGTCGGAACCGGTTCCCGCGCGAATTAAACATTTGGACAAGGGCGCTCGCGTTCATTTGCGTCGGCTCTCTTCAGGACGGATTTTGCTGGTAAAGCATGGCGCGATTGAGGAGAAAACGAAACGGCGATCTCATCTGACCGCATTTTTATCGCAGGATGACGGCGAGACTTGGAGTCAGGGCCTGGTGCTGGATGAGCGCTCGGGCGTATCGTACCCGGACGGATTCGAGGCGCCGGACGGGACAATCGGAATCATCTACGATCGCAACCGTGCAACAGACAGCGAAATTTTGATGGCACGATTTACGGAGGAAGACATTCTCCAAGGTCGTTTCAGCACGCCAAAGGCGCGAGCGAGAATAATCGTAAACAAGGCGCTTGGATAAACGTCCGGATAAAATATAGGTTCGGATCCGGAGTCCCAGAAACCAGGAGACTGTCCTCAACCGGTGCGGACGCTGGGTTAGACAGGGCGTGCTGCGGCGGAACGAACGGAATGCAGCGTTTGGGTAAAACCGCGTCGAAGAACAGCAAGATCCGAATCAAGGGCAATCAGCGAAGCGCCGAGGGTGTGATGAGTGGCGGCCTCCTCGGGCGTGCGGAGTAGGATTCCCCAAGGCTTTCCGGCTTCGGCGGCGGCTTTTGCTACCTGATGTAAGCACTGGTCGTAGTCAATGCCGGGCGGCTGGGAGCGGTCGATTTGGAAGCGAAGATCCGATGGTCCCACAAAAAGCGCGTCGACACCGTCGATATTTGCGATTTGGGCCGCGTTGGCGGCACCCTCGATGGTTTCGATTTGGAGCATAAGAAACGGCGGTGTTTCTAAATCTTCGCTAGAGGGAGGCCGCGCGCCGTAGCCGTAGGCGCGGGCCGAACGGGAAAACCCGCGATGGCCGCGTGGCGGGTAATTTACCGCTGCCACGCATCGTTCCGCTTCCTCGGGTGTCGAGACCCGAGGAACCATGATTCCGTCGGCACCCCAGTCGAGAACGCGCAGGATCAGTTCATCACGCGGGGCTCCGACCCGGACGATTGCCGCGCTGCCAGTACCGTGGATTGCCTGCAAGTGCTGCAGCAGGGAATCTTCGGTCGCGCAGCCGTGCTCGAGATCGATCAGCAGCCAGTCGAATCCGATGCCGGCCGCCACTTCCGTGACAACCGGGGAACCGGTGGAAAGCCATGTTCCAAGTGACAGCGCGCCTGAACGCATCTTCGCGACCGCTTCTTTATTCATAAAACAGGAATCAGCGTTTGGCGGAGCAGTTTACCATTCAATGAAAATCTCCGTCATCGCTGATTTACGAGCGAATGGGATAAACGCGATGAGCGAAACAAAACATTGGCGCGGTGCAAAATTATGACGGTCCGGGCTTCTCCTTTTCGCTCTTGTGGGCGCGCCGGTACGCCAGAGGCGGCAGACCGAAGTGCTTTCGAAAGTCGCGGACAAAGTGGGAGCAGTTTTTATAGCCGACCCGTTTCGCGATGACGGAGA
>CAZYAN010000085.1:6857-8277 GCA_964645585.1 uncultured Opitutales bacterium | reverse complement strand
AAATCCCTCGACCTCCAGACCCTCCAATCCGCCGTGGCCGGCTCCGCCGCCGCGTTTCGTGCCCGCACCCGTTTGCAGCCTGCCGGGGGCGAGGGCGACAAAGCGTTTCCCCCCACTTATGCCGGCGCCGTTTACGCGACGGAGGAACGGCGCGTGAAACAAGAGGACGGTTCCTTTGCATCCGTGCCCTGCGTGCTCATGGACTCGGTGCAGTCGCAGGCCAATCGCCTGGAAGAAGCGTTGCAGCAGGCGATCGACAGCGGCCGTCTGGACGAATGTCCGATTCCGGTCATCGAGGTCGATTTTTCGGGCGCGGAGCTGCTGGACGAAATCGGAAAAATCACCAGCCTCCAGGCCCCTCACCGCGCCGCCGACGCCATTCTTCGCGACAGTCTTCTCGACGGCGTTCCTTTCCGAAGGTCCGAAATCGGCAAGAAACTCGATTTCGCCAGTCTGAACAACGCCACGCCGCTCTACGAAATTTGCCCGACCGCGCTGATTTTCGGTATCTGGGATTCCACCGGACCGAAAGGCGGCTTGGGAGCGAAATTCCAGCGAGCGCTGGTTTCGGAGATCGTTGGGGTAAACGCGCAAACGGGGGCGAAGACCAGCAGCCGCATCGATCCCCTGCAAATCCGGGCCGCCGCCAAGGTAATTAAATCAAAGGACGGGTACACCTTGGCAAAAAGCGATTCGACCAAGGGCGCGGTCTCTCCGTCCGAAGTGAATCACGGCAATATCCCTCCCGACGTGGATCGCAAAACAGGCGGCGTCACCATCGACTACGCCGAGCAAACCACCGTTCTTTCCCTGCCCGCGCTGCGGCGTCTGCGCTTTCCGATCAACGGCGGTGCGCCCACTGCGGAATCCGACGCGGCCGGACGCACCGTTCTTGCCGCCCTGGCTTTGACGGCTGTGGCGTTGGCTTCAGAAAATGGATACGATCTTCGCTCCCGCTGCCTGCTTTGGCCGGAAGAAGAGTTGCAGTGGCAGCTCCTCGAAAAACCGGGCGGAGAACCGGTCACTTTCGCAATGGATGCCGATGCGGCCATTCGCACCTTGAAGGAAGCGGTCGCCGCCGCCGAAAGCGCCGGACTCCAATGGCGAAAGGAGCCGCTAAAACTGACACCGGCGCCGCAACTCGTCGAATTGCTCCAGCGCAGTCAGGAACTCGCCGCCGCCGAATCCACCGAAGAAGGCGGAGATTGAGCCATGCTCACGCTCGGAATCGACTACCTGACCGGATACGCGACCGCCACCTCCGTGGGCGACCGGAATCTGGCGGAATGGCCGCCGCATCCGGGACGGGTTTTCATGGCGATGGCGGCCGCGTATTTCGAAACCCGCCCCGATATCACGGAAACTTCGGCCAGCGCGGATTGGGAACGCGAGGCCGACGCGTTGCGCTGGCTGGAACGGC
>CAZYAN010000085.1:0-6757 GCA_964645585.1 uncultured Opitutales bacterium | reverse complement strand
GTTTATCTCCATTGGCCGGAAACAGACCTGCCGGCTCAACATCGCGCCGCTCTCGAGCGCGTTTGCGCCAAAGTCATCCGGATCGGTCACTCGTCATCCCTCGTGCGAATGTGGCTGAGCGGCGAAGAACCGCCGTCGCCGCCGAATTTCCTTCCGCTTGGAAACAAACCCGGCTCCCGTTCGGCCGAACGTTTCCGAGTCGCCGGAGAAGGGTGTCTCGATTATCTCCGCGACCAATACAACGGCGAAGCGGTGGACTTGTTTTACGACTTTTATGCACAAATCCAGTCCTCGAAAGGCAAAGAACAAAAGGCGCTGAAAAACGAATTCGAGCAACAGTTCGGCATGCCTTGGAAAGCCAGCCTCCCCGCGTCCCGCCGTCCAGTCCTTAGCATGACCCAAGCCTACCACCGAACCGACGGCGGCTCCGCCGATGCGCAATCGCCGACGGCATCCTCCGTGTTCGACGACGCACTTCTTGTTTTGGACAAGCGCGAAGGCCCCGCGCTCGGACTCGAATCGACCTGGCAACTCCTGACCGCCCTGCGCGGCGCGATTGAAAAAAACGCCGAGCCGACTCCGGAATGGGTCAGCGGCCACCAACCCGACGGCCGACCGTCCGAACAGCCGCATTTGGCGCTCCTCCCGCTCGGCTTTGTCGGGAGCGAATACGCCGACGGGCATTTACTCGGCGTGGCGATGGCTTTTCCGCGATCGGTTCCGCTGGAAGAACGGGGGAAACTCGTCGGCAAACTCCTTTACGACGCGACCGGCCGCGCAAAGGATTTGCGTCTTACGCTCGGAAAACTCGGTGTCTGGACTTTGCGGGAAGAGGAACGGCCTTCGCCGCCGATCGCGCTTCGGTCCGCCACCTGGACCGGACCGGCGAAACTCTGGGCCAGCATCTCGCCGGTCGTGCTCGACCGTCACCCCAAAGCCGATCCTCGCAAAGACCGGAGCGCCTTCCTCGCCGAAGTTGCCGCCATCGTTTCCGCGAGTTGCGAGCGCATCGGCTTGCCCGCGCCGGTGGAAATCGACATCGACAAAACCTCCTGGCATCGAGGCACTCCCCGCGCCAAGCCGGGACCCGACGGATATCCGCTCATGCCCCAGCGCCCCGGCGGACCGAACCGCCGCCAGGTCCACGTCTGGCTGCGTTTTGCGGAACCCGTTCTCGGACCCGTTATGCTGGGGGCGGGACGATACAGGGGATACGGCTTCTGCAAACCGTGGCGAAAGGACGAAACGAAATGAACAATCCGGACCTGCCCATCTACACAATTCGAAAACTGCCGGTCGTCCTCGACAGCGATTTGGCAAAGGCCTACGGGGTGGAAACCAAGGTTTTTAATCAGGCTTTCAAACGCAACTCCAAGCGATTCCCTCCGGAGTTTGCGTTCCAACTTACTGATGAAGAGTGGATTGCTTTAAGGTCACAATTTGTGACCTTAAAACCGTCCGGCCGAGGCCGGCACCGAAAATACCTCCCATGGGTCTTTACCGAACACGGCGCGTTGATGGCATCGACGATCCTCGGTTCGGAAGAGGCCGTTTCCATGAGCGTTTATATCATCCGGGCGTTCGTCAGCATGCGGGAGCAACTCATGACCAACGCGACCATCCTGAAGAAGCTCGCCGAAATCGACAAAACACTGATGCAGCACGACGAAGCTCTTTGGGATCTCTACCAGAAACTCCTTCCGCTTTTGCAACCTCCGCCGAAAAAGCCGAAGCGCGAGATCGGCTTCCTCACGACATCGACATGACCTTCCCCGCCTTTGACGACTTCTTTCGCGAACTGAATCGCACGGACGACGGACAACCGCTCGACCCGTTTCCCTGGCAGCGCGATCTCGCCCAACGTGCCGTCGCGGGAGATTGGCCGGAGTTTATCGCCGCTCCGACCGGCAGCGGGAAAACCGCTTGTCTCGAAGCCGCCGTTTACGCGCTGGCGTCCCAAGCGCAACTGCCGTCCAGCACGCGCACCGCATCGCGACGGATTTTCTTCATCGTCAACCGCCGGGTGATCGTGGACGAAGCATTCGAGCGCGCGAGCCGGATCGCACGGGCGCTTGCCGATCCGGATGCCAGCCGCCCCGCCTGCGCGGGCGTCGCCGAAGCGCTGCTTTCTCTCAACCCGGCTCCGAGCGGAAAAAACAGCTTCCTCCGCCGCCCTCTGGAATGCGTGCAACTGCGCGGAGCGATTTTCCGGGATCAGCGCTGGGTGCGATCTCTTCTGCAACCGACGATCATCGCCACGACCATCGACCAAATCGGCTCCCGAATGCTCTTCCGGGGCTACGGCGTCACCCCCAACGCGCGCCCGATCCACGCGGCGCTGGTGGCCACCGACGCGCTCTGGATTCTCGACGAAGCGCACATCAGCCGTCCCTTCGCGGAATCCGTCGCACAGCTTCAACACTACCGCGAACACCACCTCGCGCAAAACCCGAGCGCCATCCAACCGCCTCCCCTGCGATGGGTGCAAATGACCGCCACGCCGCCGGAAAACGAGTCCAACCTGATACAGCTCACCGCGGCCGATCGCGAACACCCGGTTCTCGCCCTGCGGCTCAACGCACCGAAACCGGCAAAACTGATTGTTTCCGAAGCCAAAACCAAAGCGAAACAGCTCGAAACGCTGGCCGCCAACCTTGTCGATCAAGCCGCCGCCATTATCGGCGAAACCGAACCGCGCTCACTCGCCATCATGGTCAACCGCGTCGCCACCGCCCGCCTCGTGACCGAACTTCTCGAAAAGGAAGCGAAAGCGAGGAAACCGCGTTTCTCCGCCAAGACGACGCTGCTGATCGGACGGATGCGCCCGATCGATCGCGACGCCGAGAACGCGCGGATTCAGGCGGCATTAAAAACCGCCGCCCGCCGCGAAGCCGTGCCTGAAGGCGAAACCGCTCCGCCCGTCGAAATCGTCGTCGCCACCCAATGCCTCGAAGTCGGCGCCGACCTCGATTTCGACGCTCTTATCACCGAATGCGCCAGCCTCGACGCCCTTCGCCAGCGTTTCGGCCGCCTCAACCGGACCGGACGCGACATCCCAGCCCGCGCGGCAATCGTCATGCCGGATCATCTGATCGAGACCGACGACAAGAAACTCGATAAACTCACCGCGGACGAACAATCTCTCGATCCCATTTACGGCAACGCGCTGTCGGCGACGTGGAACTGGCTCCGCTCGAACGTTTCTGACGGCACGATTGATTTCGGCCTGACGAACATGACGGAACTTCTGAAGCAGGTTTCTGAAACGGACCTCCTCCGTTTGCAGGCGCCGACCTCGGCCGCGCCGGTCATTTTTCCCGCTTATCTCGACGCTTGGGCGCAAACAAACCCGACTCCCTGGCCGGATCCGGATCCCGCCCATTTCCTCCACGGAAAACGAACCGGCAGCCCGGATGTCCTCGTCGTCTGGCGCGCGGATCTGTCGCTGGAAGCTCCCCTCGAAGGCGCTTCCCACGATCTCAGCCTTTGTCCGCCCTCCCAGGTCGAAGCGTTGCCGGTGCCGCTGCACCTCTTCCGAAACTGGTTCTTTCAGGAAAATCCGAAAGAGCGGACCGAAGCCGACACCGGCGATCTCCTAGAAGGCGCCGTCCAACCCGACGGCCCCCGGAGCCGATACGAAAAGACAGCTCCAATCGGACGCGCCGTTCTTTGGCAAGGCGCGCGAAACAGCCGTTTCGTTGAGAAACCCGCCGATCTTTTTCCGGGCGCGACCATTGTCCTGCCGGTGGAGCTTGGCGGATGGAGTCAGCTCGGTCACCTTCCCAAAGCCCCGCCCGATCCGGCGGCGAGAAAGGAAAAAGACGACCCGATCCCGTTCTCCGAACTCCGGCGAGCGGACAAAGCGGAAGAAGCCTTCGCGGTCACACGAAATCGCGCCATCCTCCGCCTTCACCCGAAGCTTTTTTCCGACGAACGCGGCGGAGACGCGTGGAAAATGCTCCTCGATTATGCCCGCGATCCCGACCAGAACATTCCTCAACGCGATCTTCAGGATCTCTTCAACGAGGCAGCTTCCGAAGAAAACAACTTCCCCGACGGGTTACAGAAAACGGTTTCGATGCTGGCCCGCAGCAAGTTCAATGAGGAGCGTTACTTTGATGAAACGGGTCTCGTCTTCACCACACGCCAGCGGCTCAAACTCGAACCAGCCATCGCCCAAGCCGAAGACGAGGACGACGAGTGGAGCCGGTCCGGCTCCTCCGCCCCGGTAACTCTGCGGACGCACACCCGCCACGTCGCCGATCTCGTCGCCCTCACCGCCAAAGCGCTGAATCTGGAAGCGCCGCTAACCGGGGCCCTCGTCGCCGCCGCCGAGCTGCACGACTGGGGAAAACTCGATCCCCGGTTCCAGGCGCTTCTGCTTGGCGGCAACCGCCACGCCGCCTTCGCGCTCGCCGAGCCCCTGGCGAAATCGGACCGCCTCCGCAGCAGTGCCCGAGAACGGGAAGCCGCACGAAAACGCTCCGGATTGCCAGCCTGGTTCCGGCACGAATTCGCCTCGCTTCACCTCGCGACGCATTCCGCCGCAGCCGGATGCTTGCCTGCCAATCCCGATCTCCGCGACCTCGCGCTGCACCTGATTGCGGCGCATCACGGATATGCCCGGCCCTTTGCCCCGGTCGTCGACGACCCGGATCCGCCCCCGCTTTCCGCATCCGCCTTGCCGAACGCTCCCGAAGCGACCGCGGACAGCTTGCAACGAAAGGAAAATCCCCCGCACCGGCTCGATTCGGGAGTCCCTGACCGTTTCTGGAAACTTCTCCGTCAGCACGGACCGTGGGGCCTCGCTTTCCTCGAAACGATTCTCCGCCTCGCCGACCAGCAATCCAGCGAAGCCGAGGGAGAAGGATGGTACGCCGACGAAATCCAAACGGCCGAAACCGCAGAAACCGTTACCGCATCATCATGATTACTCGATCTCCCCATCCGATTCCCCTTCCCGGCATCGACGGCGCGAATCCGCTCGGCTTTCTCGCCGCGCTAGGCACCTGGCGAACCGTCGAGCGGCTTTATCCGGAAACCCGGATGCATTGGGAAACCAAGGCCGGACATTGGTCGCCGGTTTTGTGTCTGAATGACGCGCTTGGTGAAGACGATTTGGTAAAACAACTTTTTTCAAAGCTTCAAGAAGGGCTTTCAAATCGCCTTTTTCACCTCAACAAAGACCTGAAAATCCCGGCCGAGATCTTTCGACAATTTTCACGAGAAGCTATTGATGCGACCAATTTTCACCTGGCCGATTGGATTTCAGCTATAGGCAGCGACGTTCATAAAGACAAGTATGGCAACATCGAAGGGACACTTTTCGATCTTATGAACGCGGGCAAGCAGTATTTCCTACAGAACATTCGATTCTTGGTGGAAAACACATCCGTCGACGATATAATAAATACATTATTTCAAAAATGGGCGTATCAAAATATGCGCGGTGGTATGCGTTGGGATCTGGCCGAAGATCGCAGATATGCCTTACGCTGGAAAGATCCCCAAGCCGACACAACGGAATCCCAATGGGGAGCAAACCGTCTCGCAATTGAGGCATTGCCTTTGCTTCAAACAGCTCCCGCGAGCAGGTGCCTCCAGACAACTTGCTTCCTTTCTCAAGGGAAGAAGAACACGTTTTTCACGTGGCCTATTTGGTCGTGCGATATAACAATCAGCACATGTCGCTCCTTGCTTGGATTAATCGGCGGCTCCGAAAACATCGATCCTGACGAACTCTCGAAAATGGGAGTTGTTGCCGTCTTTCGGTCTCAACGCATTTGGAAAGGAAATCCGCCTAATGATTATTCTAACTTCTGTCCTGCCGTTCCAATCGGCTAAATCCAAACCTCTTTATCCCAATATTCCTCCTCGCCTTGCGCACGCTCCAGAATCCGACACTCCGCCCCGTTGAATCATCCGCCCAAGGCATCGCCGCCGTTTTCCGCAGCCAGCGGATCACGACCGGTAAATTCCGAAATTTTTCTCCGGCTCGTGCGGTTTGAATCGGGAATTCAGCATGAAATCCTAAAAAACCCCCGTTTCCAATGACCCCGGTTCCCCGCATTGAAATCGACGATCGCGAGCGCAATCAGGACCTTCTCGCGGAACTGCGGGCGATCGACACTATCGAGTTGATCCAAACCCGTCTCGATCCAGGCGACTTTCGTGTCGATGACGCGGTTATTATCGAACGAAAAACCGCGAGCGACTTCGCGGCGTCGCTCATCGACGGACGCCTGTTCTCCCAAGCTTCGCGCCTCGTGCAGTCGCCGTTCCGCCCGGCTTATATCATCGAGGGATCGGCCGCGGAATGGACCTCTCTGCGAGTCAAACGCCACGCCCTCCAAGGCGCGCTCATTTCCCTGATGCTCGTTTTCGATATCCCGGTCCTTCGCTCCAATTCGCCGACGGAAACCGTACGATTACTGGTTTATACAGGGCGGCAACTGATCCGGGCCCGCACCGGAGAGCAGACGCCAATTCGTCAGTTCAAAGCCAAACGGCGCGCCACCCGGAAGCGTCGGGTCCTCCAGGCATTACCGGGAATCGGTCCCGACCGCGCCCGCCGCCTTCTTGAATATTTCGGCAGCGTCCGTGCCTGTCTCGCCGCCGACACCGAAACCCTCGCCAAAATCGAAGGCATCGGTCCCGCTACCGCACAAAAGATCGTGGATACCGTCGAAGAATCCGCCGACGCGTACACATCGAATATTTTGCAACAAATGTCGGCAAATATTCTCCTCGAACAATG
>CAZYAN010000084.1:2407-8288 GCA_964645585.1 uncultured Opitutales bacterium | reverse complement strand
GTCGCGGCGTGGATCAGCGCCGAGACCGGCGTCGGGCCTTCCATCGCGTCCGGCAGCCAGACATGGAGGGGCAATTGGCCTGATTTTCCAACCGCCCCGCAGAAGAGCAGCAAGCCGAAGCCGACCTGCAGTCTGCCTGGTTCGATCGAAGCCAGATCGGCGAGTTCAACCAGGCTCATTGTCCCGAACTGCCAGTAACACCAGATGATCCCGATCAGAAAACCGAAGTCGCCCACCCGATTGACGATGAACGCTTTTTTCGACGCCGCCACCGCCGACGGCTTTTCATACCAGTGGTTGATCAGCAGATAGGAACTGAGCCCGACCAGCTCCCAGAAAATGAAAATCAGGATCAGGTTGTCGGCGAGAACGATGCCGGTCATCGAAAACATGAAGATCGACAGCCCGGCGAAGAAACGCGCCTTCCCGGAATCGTCCCGCATGTACTTCAGACTGAATACGTGAATAAAGAAGCCGACGAAGACCACGACGAACAGCATCAGCGCGGCGAGGTCGTTGAACTGGATCCCGAACGTCAGCCGGTAATCGCCGATTGCCAGCCACGTCCACGATTCCGAAAACCGCTCGCCGCCAAAAATCAGCGCCAGGCCGGCGATCAGCATCACGCCGGCAGCGCCGACCGAGACCGCCGCCGAGACGTTCCCGTTCCGGCGAAGGACGATGCCGATCGACAAGGCGGAGAACAGAGGAACTCCCAGGACAAGAAGAGCTAGTGAAACCGGATTCATCGACCTTCGTTACGACCTCAAGCTGTTGAGTTCCTCGACCTGTACCGTCTGGCGCTTGCGGTAAAGAGCCACGATAATCGCCAAACCGACCGCGACTTCCGCGGCCGCCACGGTGATGATGAAAAACACGAGCAGCAATCCCTCCATCGTCCCGTTGAATCGCGAGAACGCCACCAGCGCCAGCGCGACCGCGGTCAGCATCAGCTCAAGCGACATGTAGATAATGAGCGTGTTGCGCCGAAGCAGGACGCCGAAGAATCCGATCGCGAACAGCAGTCCGCTCACCGCCAGAAAATCGTTCAAACCAATAGTCATATCGCGGAGTTCCCGATCTTACGCCCGCCCTCCCTGCAAACGATCCCCGCCGATAGCCGGCGCGGCCGGAGGTTTGTCGGCGCCTTTATTTCTCTTGCTGATCAGAATCACCCCGACCATCGCCACGAGCAGCATAAAGCCGACGAGCATCAGCGGGAGGAGATAAATGCTGAAAAGATAATAACCGTATTCTTTCGAGAAATTTCCAACCGCCTCGGTCGATTCCAGCGTTCCAGAGGCGAAAACCGACGGATCCGCCGTCAGCAAGCCAACCACACCGCCAAACAACAGCAGCAAGGCGAGAAAGCTCGTCCCGAGGCTCAGCCGGCTGGCTTTCCAGCGCTCGCTCCGGGGGTCGATGAGCATAATGATAAACAGAAAGAGGACCACGACGGCCCCCGCGTAAACCAGGATCTGAAGAATGCCTAGAAAGAACGCCTCAAGGAGGAAGAACATCGCCGCCGTGCCAGCCATGGCAACCAGCAAAAACATCGCGGCTGTCACCGGTTTTCGACACGCCACCACCATCGCCCCGGAGGCGAGGATGACGCCTGAAAACAAGTAGAAGAGAAAATCCACCATAAAAGGTAGACGAAATAGCGATGCTGCCCGCCAATGACAACAAAAACTTAGGAAACTGCTCGTTCGCGAGCCCGGGCATCGGTCCTCTTCGAGTCCGGTTTTCTTGATTCCTCGCTGGAAATCCGCTTTATCCTGATTCGCATGCCGCGCTCGCAACTTGGATGCGGCATCTTGCCGCCTGATTTTATCTCTCGGATCAGCGGCCGGAAGGCGCCGCCACTTTTCAAAGTCACCGATAATACCCAAGTTACCATGAACTTCCGCCGCCGTATTCGATGGATCGCGACAAACTGCTTGCTCACCGCCCTGGCTTTCTCGCCTCTTCAGGCGGAGCCGCCGGCCGACGCCGAGATCGCCCGCGCGCTCGAGGAAGAGTTCTTTGCCTCCGCCGGACAACCGGTGCAAATCCACCGAACGCCGCTGATGGTCGAGCTCGAGCCGCTCCTGATGCAGCAGGCGCGTCACTTGGTCTCCCTCCTCGAGCCATGGGATCAGGTTCCCAACGCCCTCCGCCTCCCGGGCTCGACGCATTCGCGCGAACATTCCATCCGTCCCAACTCGCACACCGCGCTCGGCCTCGCCATCCTCGTGCGTCTCGCACCCGACGAAGCATTCGGCCCTGGATTAACGCGGCAGGAGGCGCGGGAAAAATCTCTCGCGCTTCTGCGATTTCTGATTTGGACCCACGGCACGGGCGGAAAGCTTTGCGACGACGGGAAACCGTGGAACTCGCAATGGCAATCCGCCCTCTGGGCAGCCCTCGCCGGCGAGGCGGCCTGGATGCTTTGGGACGGCCTCGATCCGCGCGAACAATGGCTTGCCGCGCGCATGATTGCCGACGAGGCCGACCGCTTCGTCGACCAAACACCGCCCGCTCAAGTCGAACGCGACACCAAGGCCGAAGAAAACGCGTGGAACTCGAAAGTGATTTCCCTCGCCTTCAATGTCTTTCCCCAGCATCCGCGCCGCGAGCTCTGGCGCGAAACCGCGATCCGCTGGATCCAAAGCTCCTTCGTGCGGGAAGCCGACTTGGCCGCGAACCCGCATCTGGACGGCAGGGCGCTCCGGGAGCGCGTCGCCGGCGCGACCATCCATGACGACTGGACGCTCGAAAACCATCACCGCGTTCATCCGGACTACATGACGACCACCACGCTGCTGAGTTACCAAATCCCGTTTTTCACCTGGAGCGGAACCCATCCGCCGGCATCGCTGCACTTCAACGTCGAAAATATCTACGCCGGACAAAAGCGACTTGCTTTGCCGGATGGCGGCTGGATTTATCCGAGCGGCCAGGACTGGCACCTGCGCCGGGTGATCGACTGGTTCTACTATCACGTCTCCCTCGCCTCGCTTTACCACGACCCGGAAGCGGTCACCCTGGCGCACATGACTCTCGAGACGTTCCGGCGGATGGCCGCGCGCGATCCCAACGGCGCCATTCTTCTCGACTACGAAAGCAACTTCGCCTCCAGCGATCACATGATCCTCGACCTTCCAGCCAAAGCGTATCTTCTGATGGCGCAATTCGGCCAAGGACCCGACCCGGTCCCGGAACCCGCGCTTTGGGAACGGGTTTCCGGACGCCACCTCTACACCGAAGGCGAATTCGGTGTTCTTCGGACGCCGCACTCGGTCGCCACCTTCTCTTGGGGACGTCAGGTGATGGGCATGGTTTTTCCGCTTCAGCACAATCTCCTCGCCACTCCGCACCCACGCGGTCTGATCGGCCACATCGAAGCCGAAGGCGGCCAGCGCGAGGCGCCAACAGTCCAATCGGTCCAAATCGCGCCGCTGCCTGACGCGCTCGGTGTCGCCGGGATGCTTCTCCGTGCCGGGGGCGCGGCGGAACAGCAGTTCGCCTTCTTAGCGCTTCCCGACGGCCGGACAATCTACGCTGATCGCGTGTTCAAAAGCGGAAACGCGCCGCTCTCCCGGCTCGACCTCGGCACGTTCGGCGTCCTGAACGACATCAATTGGCCATGGCACGACGGCGACCGCACCTTGATTTCGCAGGATGGGGAACGAGTGTTCGTTGCAAAAGAGGCAAAGGCCGGCGAACCTTTCGTCTCCGATTCTCGCTGGTTCAATCTCGACGGCCTCGGGATCGTCCGCGCGGCCGCTTCGGGGAAGGCCATCTATAACCCGGTTCCGACGGGCGCGACCGGGCGCCTCGAGCAGCTGTTCCACCTCAATTCGGTTGCGGTCAATGAAATCCCGGAAGCCGATCCCCGAACCGGAATCGCGCACGCCGTCCTTATTTTTTACCCCGACCGATCACCCGCGGATACCGAAGCCGCCGCATCAAACTGCGACGCCGACTGGCTCGACAACAATCGCCTCCGCCTGACGCTCGAAGATGACACCCTTATCGCCATCGACTTCGCAAACGCGACAGTCACGTTCGAGTAAGATTCCGCAGGGGACGCCAGAGATCAGAGGACAGGCGGTGAGACCAAAAACTAATAACTAACAACGGACAACTAACCACCCTCAATGCTCGTTGCCGACTTCGGCGGCGCGCCTCTTCTTCTCCCACTTGTAGTGCTGGTCCGGCAAAGTGCCGCCGAGTTCGAGCAGCTTTTCCTTCTGAAACTTGAACTCGTCGCGAGTGTAACCAGTCACCGAAAAGGTATTTTGCAGGAAAATCGCCTCCTCCGGACAGACCTCCTGGCAGAGTCCGCAGTAAATACAGCGGAGCATGTCGATTTCGAACTCTTGCGGCGCTTTTTCGACATGAGCGGTCGGCGCGTCGGGGGGAATTTCACCGGGCGCGATCCGGATCGCTTTCGGCGGACAGACGAATTCGCAGAGCTGACACGAAACGCATTTCACACGACCCTGCGGATCGCGGACCAGTGTCGGGACTCCGCGGTAGCCAGGCGGGAGCGCCGGCCGTTCTTCCGGGTATTGCAACGTGACTTTCGGCTCGAACATCTGCCGGATCGTCACCTTCAACCCGCCCAGGATCTGCGGGAGATACGTTTTCTCCAGCAAAGTCAGCGGCTTTCTCTCCAATACCAATGCCATACCAGTTATCCCTAAAACGCTGTGTCGATGATCGCAATCAAGATGGCGTTGAACACGAGATTTGCCAGCGCGAACGGCAAAAGAATCGTCCAGCCGAGCCGCATCACCTGGTCGTAGCGGAAGCGTGGAAGCGTCCACCGCACCCAAATAAAGAAAAAGACCAGCGCGAACACCTTGGTCAGGAAGATCAGCACAGACAGCACGGCCCCGAAAATTCCCTCAATCTCCAGCGGAACAAACGGCAGCGGATGCCAGCCGCCGAGGAAGAGCACCGTCGCCACCGCCGAACCGATGATCACGTGCGCGTATTCCGCCACAAAAAAGAGGCCGAACTTAAAACTGCTGTATTCGGTATGGAAACCGCCGACCAGCTCCGTTTCCGCCTCCGGCATGTCAAACGGCAGGCGGTTGGTCTCCGCAAAGAGCGCCACCATGAAAATCAGCGCGGAAAACGGCTGCCAGATCCCGATCCACAGTCCGCGCTGCGATTCGACGACCTGGAAAAGGCTCAACCCCATGTCGCCCGCGCCGGCCGACCACATGAATACGGGGAGAATCGACAGCCCCATTGCGAGTTCATAAGAAATCAGCTGCGCCGACGCGCGGATCCCGCCAAGAAACGGGTATTTGCTGTTGGCCGCCCACCCCGCGAGAACAATGCCGTACACACCGAGCGACGAAACCGCCAAAATAAAAAGGATGCCGATATCGAGGTGCGCGATCGCCAGGGGCGTCACCTCGCCCGCCGCGTCGACCCATTGCCCGAACGGCAGCACGGCCACGGTAGTCAGCGCCGGAATCAGCGCCAGCAGCGGCGCGAGAAAGTAGTAAAACCGGTTTACGTGCGCCGGAATGATATCCTCTTTAAAAAGGAACTTCAAGCCGTCGGCCGCCGGCTGAAAGACTCCCAGCCGTGTCAGAAATGGCCCAACCAACGGAATTGAACCCAAAATGGGCAGAGTCGTCCGGTTCGGCCCGATCCGCCCTTGAATCCAAGCCGACACCTTTCGCTCCGCCAAAACAACGTAGGAGCAAAAGGTCATCAGCACAACGACCACCGCCACCGCTTTGACGAGCGTGAGGAGTACACTATTCGCGTCCATATCCGAATCGTTCAACCTAGCCCCACCCTCGCGGTGCTGTCACTCTCAAAAGCCATCAATTTTCCAGTCACCAATCCAAATCCAAAATCTCCCCGCCTTCCC
>CAZYAN010000084.1:0-2307 GCA_964645585.1 uncultured Opitutales bacterium | reverse complement strand
TTCCCGCCTTCACACCTTCCCACCTTCACACTCTCCGCCCTTCCCCCAGCTTTTCCCGCAAGTGCGTGTGGCGCTCCGATGTGGTGAAATTGCTTGCGGCCATCGCATAAGCGGCTGGATCGCCGACAATCACTACACGCGCGCGCCCCCGCGTGACCGCCGTGTAGAGCAGGTTCCGCCGCAACATCATGAAGTGCTGCTTCAGCAGCGGTATGATCACGACCGGATACTCGCTCCCTTGGGACTTGTGGATGCTGATCGCGTAGGCGAGTGCCAGGTCGCCCATCTCCCCGCGGTCGAAGGTGTGCCGCTCGCCATCGAAATCCACGATAATTCCTCCGCCCTCTGGCGCGGTCCCGACCACCGTTCCGAGGTCGCCGTTAAAAATCCCTTTTTCGTAGTTATTTTTTAACTGGATCAGCTTGTCCCCTCGCCGAAAAACGCCGCCGGACGGCACGGCGATACCCGGACTTGAGCCATTGAGCGCCTTCTGCAATTCCACGTTCAAGTTCCCCACACCAGCTACGCCTCTGTGCATCGGCGCGAGCACCTGCGCATCTGTCCGCGGATCGATCCCGAGTGCCGGCAGCCGCTCGCGGCACAGCGCGATCACTTTTTCCAGACAGTCTTCAGGCGTCATCGCGCGCACGAACACGACCTCCGACTCGCCGCCGACGGCCTCGACGCGGTCAACAATCGCCGGCACCGCGACCTGTCCGGAGTTGATCGCATGCGCCGTCCGCACGATCGCGCTTTCCTCCTGCTGCCGGAAAACCGCTTGCAGCCGGGTCACCCGCGGCAGCCCGCTCGCGATCAAATCGCGCAAAACATCGCCCGGTCCAACCGACGGCAGCTGATCGGTGTCGCCAACGAGGAGCAGATGCGCCGCCAGCGGAATCGCCTGCATCAAACTCGCGGCCAGCCGCGCGTCGAGCATGCTCGCTTCATCGACGATCACAAACTCCGCTTGTAACGGACGCTCCTCGTTCACCGTGAATCCTCCCTCCGCCGGATCGAACCGCAGCAGGCGGTGGATCGTCTGCGCGTGCGCCCCGGCCGCCTCCGCCATCCGCTGCGCCGCCCGCCCAGTCGGCGCGGCCAGCTGGACACGCGCTCTCTTCGCTTTCAGGATCGAGACGAGGGCCCGCAAAATCGTCGTTTTTCCCGTCCCGGGCCCGCCGGTGATTACCGAAAACTTCGCCGTCAGCGCTTGGCGGAGCGCCTGCGCCTGTTCCGGAGCGAACCGAAATCCGGCCCGCTCCTGCGCCCACTCGATCGCGCGGTCGATCTTGATTGGCGGCAGGTCTGATTTTACCGCGAGCAACCCTGCCGCCGATGCCGCGATCTTGCGCTCCGCCCGGTCGAGCCCCGGCTGCTGCAGCAGCGCGCCGCCTTCGGTCTTGTGACGCAGCAGCGTCCGGTCCTCAACCAGCGCTTCCAGGCGCGCCTCGATCTTGTCGGCCGGCGCATCGAGCAGCTCCGCCGCGTGCCGCGCGAATTCGGCTTCGGGAAAACAGGTATTTCCTTCCGCCTCGAGCTCGCCGAGCGCAAAGAGAATCCCCGCGTCGAGCCGGGCCGGACTGTCGTTGGCAAATCCGAGATTGATCGCGATTCGGTCGGCGGTCTTAAAACCGATCCCCGGTATCTCACGCGCGATCCGGTAGGGGTCGTTGCGGAGAATTTCCCGCGCTTCATTGCCGTAGCGCGTCACGAGCCGGACACACTGGCCCGTCGAAACGCCGTAGGTCTGCAAAAACATCATCACGTCGCGCACCGCCTGCTGGTCGTCCCACGCTTTTTTGATCGCCACGGCTCGCGTCTTGCCGATCCCCGGAACCGTCCGCAAAAGTGCCGACTCCTCCGTGATCACCCGAAAAGTATCCGCGCCGAACCGGTCAACGATCTTTTCGGCGTAGACCTTGCCGATCCCGGGGACCAAGCCGCTCCCAAGGTATTTGCGAATTCCATAAACCGTTGCCGGCAGCTGCGACTCGAAAGTTCGGATTTTGAACTGCCGTCCATGCCGCGGGTGACTGACCCACTCGCCGCGAAGGCGCAGCGTCTCCCCGCACTGCACGCCGGGGAGCGCGCCGGTGACGGTTACCAGCGCCTCGCGCCGGTCCGCGCGCAGCTCCGCGATGCAGAAATGATTTTCCTCATTGAAAAAGATAATCCGCTCGAGAACGCCGACCAATTCCGCGCCGGCGTGTGCCGCTTGCCTGGGGGTCCGCTCTGCCACATTGGCTAATCTTTCGCGGCCCGGCTCTTCTGCAAGCTTCTTTCCCATCGTGATCTTCCCCGCAGCGA
>CAZYAN010000083.1:5942-9087 GCA_964645585.1 uncultured Opitutales bacterium | reverse complement strand
GGTGTCCGGCGAATCCGGAGCGGACGCACGATTTTCGGCATACGGTTCCGCAAGCTCGGAGGCATGCGCTACGGGTTTCGAATGGAGATCCGACTTTTTTCCGGCCCGTTTAGCGGACGGGACGGAGGAGGGCGGCGACGGTTTCTTCGTCGAGGAACGAGTTGTCGGAGGGGAGGCCTTCGAGGAGGTTGTCGACCATCGCCTGTTTTTGGCGCTGCAGGGACAGAATTTTTTCTTCGACGGTGTCTTTCGCGACGAGGCGGTAGTGGAAGACGGGTTTGTCCTGGCCGATTCGATACGCGCGGTCGGCCGCCTGCTGTTCGACGGCAGGATTCCACCACGGATCGTACTGGATCACGGTGTCGGCGGCGGTCAGGTTGAGGCCGGCTCCGCCGGCTTTCAGGCTGATGAGGAAAATCGGGGCCGCTCCGGATTGGAAGGCATCAACCACGCGGCCGCGATCGCTCGTCTCTCCCGTCAGCTCCAGGAACTTCCATTTCCGCCTGTCGAGCTCCGCCGCGATCAGTCTCAGCATCGTAACAAACTGCGAAAAGATCAGCACGGTCCGGTTCTCGTCGAGAAGGCCTTCCAGCATCTCGATCAGGTAAGAGAGCTTGGCCGAATCGTTCATCGCGAGGTCCTCGGCGACTCCCGGACAAAGTCGCGGGTCGCAGCAAACCTGACGGAGTTTCAGGAGCGCATCGAGAATCTCGATACGCATTGAATCCGCGCCGCGCTTTTCCAGTTCCGCGGCCAATCCTTCGTGAAGGCGCAGGCGGATCGATTCGTAGATTTCCGCCTGGCGCGGCTTGAGAGGAATCATCCGCGTGATCTCCGTGCGCGGCGGCAATTCACGCGCGACCTCATCTTTCTTTCGCCGGAGAACGAACGGCCGGATCCTGGACGCGAGGAGCTGGGCCGCCTCGCGCGCAACGGCGGCATTGCCCTCCTTGATCGGTTTTTGAAAGGTTTCGCTGAAGCTTTTGCGGTCGCCCAGGCAGCCGGGCATCAGGAAGCGGAACAGCGACCAGAGTTCGCCGAAATGGTTTTCGACCGGCGTCCCGGTCAGGCAGAGGCGACGTCGCGACGGAAGGGTGCAAAGTGACCGGGCGGTATCCGACCGGGGGTTCTTGATCCGCTGGGCTTCGTCGAGAACGATCAGGCTCCAAGTTGTTTTGCGCAACCGATCGCTCTCGATGCGGGCAATATTGTAGGAGGTTACCACGACATCGGGCACGGCGGAGGCGACTGGGGGCCATTCCCGGTCGGTGCCGTGGAAGCGCAGCATCGTCAAATTGGGAGTGAACCTCTCGCGCTCGTTTTCCCATGAATCGAGCACGCTCGTCGGCGCGACGATGAGGCAAGGTTCGTTCAGGCGTCCGTTTTCCTTTTCCCGAAGGAGGTGGACGAGCACTTGTACGGTCTTTCCAAGTCCCATGTCATCGGCCAGAATCCCGCCGAGCTCAAAGCGCCGAAGAAAGTCGAGCCATGCCAGACCCTCCCGCTGATACTCGCGCAGTGTCACGGGAAGAGCGGGCAGGTCGTCAAGCGGCTTTAGGTGAATGCCGTTTCCCGATTCACGTTTCAAGCGGCGGAGGCGGTTGACGAGGTCATCGTCGTTCACCCGGACGAGATTCGCGTCGGCGAGTTCAGCGACTCTCCAGGCACTGACGCGGAGCTTGCCGTCGCTCTTCTGCACGAAGCGTAACTCGAACAGAAGTTGTAAAAGGGCGGTGAGACGTTCGCCGGGGAGCAGAAGGAATTTCCCGTCGTCCAGCGCGACGCTCAAAGACGTTCGCCGGCATTCCTCGATGAGTGCTTCGCCGGTCAGGTTCGGGCGCGCCCGCAGGAAAGCCGTGAGGACCGGAAGCGCGGGAATCCGCTTACCGTTGTATTCCATCCCGGCCTCAAAGGCGAACCAGTCGCGGTTGGATCGCATGATATCGCTGAACCATTCCGCCTTGGAAGGAAGGACGATATCGAACCCTCGCTCGAACTCGATCCGCCACTTGCGCTCCCGCTTCAGCTTCGGGAATTCGTCGCGCAGGAGAGTCGACCAAGAGAACGGCGCCTTGACCGAGAGCGTGAAGTCCCCGGTGTGAAAGGCGAGAAAGCCGTCAGCAACCGGTGAAGGACCGGATTCGAATCCAAGCGCGCGCAGAGTGGCGACCGCTTCGGCTTCGGCGCCGGTGTCGCGGAGACATTGACGCACGCGGCCGTCTTCTTCGAAGGCGATCCTTTCGACGTCGGCGTTCCAGTCGATTTCCCGGGGACCGTAGGCAAAGCGCAACTGCACCGACGCGATCTCGTTCAGGGAGCACGCCTGCCCCTTGGCTGTCAATCCTCCCGCGTGGCGGTTGAAGATCCGCAAGCAAACGCGAGGAGCGATGCATTCGTGCTTCGCCGCACTGTCCTCTCCCGGGAGTGGGATCGGCTCGGAGGGAAAGCGGTTCATCAGGCGCAGGCAAAAATGCCGGGCGCCCTGGTCGTCCATTGGCACTGCGCGGAGCCAGCTCGCCGCGAGCGCGGGAGAAAGCGGTGACGAAACGATCCCCGCGGCATTCGCCTCACGATCCAAGTAGCACGGCGGCTCGGCAGCGACGACCGCGATCCCGGCGCCCGAAATTGCCAGTGTCGGTTTCCACTTCCCGCAGGCGGTGCGCTCCCAGAGGGGAGTGCCCTGCCTTTCGTCTCCCCACTGGAGGCGAAGTTTGTTTCCGTCGCGGAGGAAGCTTCGTCCGGTTCCGACGATCTCTCGCAAGAGTTCAAATGCGTCTGGACCGTCGATCATGGCGACCGGCTCGCCGGGGGATTCCCCGTACTGCAGCCGCCTCAGAATGCGCCGGTCAACGTCGCGCGGATAGGCCGCGAACTTCGCGCGCGTCAGATCGCTGATCCGTTCGATCGGCGCCGGCTGAAACGCCCGCCAGTTCATGAGCCGCGTCAGACGAAACTCGCAGCGCAAGCGGTTTCGCCCGTCGCTGTCGAGCAGGTAGATCAGGCGTTCGGGCCGTGATGATTCCATGGATACAGAAGTGAATAAAAGCGTGTCTCAACGTCGATTAAAGATGAACAGAAGGGAGCGGAGGAAGCAAAGGTAAACAAGGGATTCGCGGGCGCAGGGGCGACTCGAATCTTGCTGGGC
>CAZYAN010000083.1:0-5842 GCA_964645585.1 uncultured Opitutales bacterium | reverse complement strand
GATTCGCTACAGGGCGAACGCGGGCGAACGGCTGGCGGCAAGGGTCACAGGGCAAAATGACAAGTGACACAGGGCAGATGAAATTGATCAGTCACCCGCTTTGTCAGGACCAGTTCGCCGCGGCTTTCAGGAACGGGGCGGTCGGGCTGGCGTTTTGTTTTTGAAGGCCGGAGAGAGGGCCTTGGTAGAGAATGCGGCCGCCGGCTTCGCCGCCTTCGGGGCCGACCTCGACGACGTAGTCGGCTTCGGCTATCAGGTCGATATTGTGCTCGATCACGACGACCGTGTGGCCCTGCTCGACGAGACGGTGAAGCACACGGATCAGTTTCTCGCAATCGGCGAAATGCAGGCCGATCGTCGGTTCTTCGAGAACAAACAGGTGATGCGACTGGATACCGCGGCTCTTTTCCTTGAACGTCGGCAGACCGCGCATCACTTCGCTGACTAGCTTGAGACGCTGGGCTTCTCCGCCGGAGAGGGTCGGACTGCTTTGCCCGAGCGTCAGGTAGCCAAGTCCCGTATCCACCATCAAATGACACGCTTGGCTGAGCTGACTGTGGAAGTCGAAGAACTCGCACGCCTCGTCGAACGTCATATTCAGCACATCGCCGATCGACTTGTCCTTCCAGCGGATTTCCTGGAGTTCCGGACCGTACCGGCTGCCGCCGCAGTCGTCGCATGGCAGATAAGCATCGGGCAGGAAATTCATCTCAAACTTGATCCGTCCGGCGCCCTGACACGTTTCGCAGCGCCCGTGAGGGGTGTTGAACGAAAAACGCCCCGGTTTGTAGCCGCGCATTTTCGATTCGGGCAGCTCGGAAAACACTTTGCGGATTAAATCGAAAATCCCGAGATAGGTCGCGGGAGTCGAGCGCGGTGTTTTACCGATTGGCGTCTGGTCGACCTCGATCACCTTCTTGAAAAGGTTGCCATTATAGAGGGTTTGGAAAGGCGCGTCACCCCAGTCGCTGCCGCGCAGCGTCGGCTCTCCACGTCCGATCGCTTCGCGAACCGCCGGTACTAGCAGGTCGCGAATCAAAGTCGATTTCCCCGCGCCCGAAACTCCGCACACCATTGTTAACCTGCCCAGCGGCAGGCAGAGGTCGTCTCCCTTCAAGTTGCGCAACGAAGGTTTGCGGAGCACAAGCCAATCGTCGGCGATCACGCGCTGGCGGGGTCCCGGTAATGCGGCCAGCGGGCGATAAGCGCCGCGAAGCGGATGCTGAATGCCGGACTTCAGGTATTGTCCGGTGAGCGAGTCCTTGTTGCGGACGATTTCGTTCAGCGGCCCGTCCGCCAGAAGTTGACCGCCGTGCCGACCCGCGCCCGGCCCGAGATCAAGGATGCGGTCGGCGTGCCGCATCGTGTCTTCGTCGTGTTCGACGACGACCAAAGTATTCCCCTTTTCGCGGAGCGCTTGCAAGGCCTCGATCAGACGGTGGTTGTCGCGCGCGTGGAGGCCGATTGACGGTTCGTCGAGCACGTACAGGACGCCGGAGAGATTGGACCCCAGCTGAGCCGCGAGCCGGATCCGCTGAGCCTCACCGCCGGAAAGCGTGTGAGCCGAGCGGTCGAGATCGAGGTAGCTGAGTCCAACCTCATCGAGAAACCGCAGCCGTTCTTCGATCTGCGGCAAAATGTCGCTGGCGATCGCGCGGCCGCGTGCGTCGAGCCGAAGGCGGCGAAGCGCATCCATCAGATCGGCGGCATTCATTTTGAGCAGTTCCGGAAGCGATCGGGCGTATCCGTCGTTAAAATACAACTTAACCGCGCGGCTGACTGGATTCAGCCGATCGCCGTGGCAGACATCGCAGATCGGCGCGCCTTCGTCCCATTCGTCTTCGGGTTCCGCGACCTGCGCGGCCGCTCCGGCTTCGTCAAGTTTGTCGAAGACGGATGGATACAACCGACCGTAACCGCGGCAATTCGGGCACCAGCCGCGAGCCGAATTAAAGGAAAAATGTTTGGGATCGAGTTCGGGGAACGATTCGCCGGTGGCGGGATCGGTACGGGAGGTTGAGAACCAGTGGAGAATTTTCCCGTTCGGAGCCGCGAGGAAACACGCGCCTTTCCCGAGTTCGAGAGCGCTCTTTAAGCAGTCGCGCGCGCGGTCGGGATCGTTGTTGTAAAGCGGATCTTTGAGGTCGGCGACGACCACCTCGATGTCGTGCTCCCGGTAGCGCTCGACCCCTTTGAAGCCGTGTGTCTTCACCCATTTCCCGTCGACCCGCATCTGGCTGTAGCCGTGCGCCGCGGCCCACTCGGCCAGCGGACGATGGTGGCCCTTTCGGCCGCGGATCAGAGGACTGCAAAGATACAGGTGGCGCAGTTTGGTGACGGACCGGTCGCGCATCAGTTTCTTGAAACGACGGAGGAGGGCGATCCAGGAAAGTCCGACCACCGGTTCGCCGGTCACGAGACTGTGCTGCACACCGATGCGGGCGTAGAGCAGGCGAAGGTATTGAGCGACCTCGGTGACCGTCGCCACAGTCGATTTTCGGTTTCCTGTGGTTACCCGCTGTTCGATGGCGACGGTGGGCGGGATGCCGGTTAGCCGATCGATATTGGGACGCGGAAGCTGTTCGACAAACTGTCGGGCATAGGCCGACATCGATTCGAGGAACCGGCGCTGTCCCTCGGCGAAAATGATGTCGAACGCGAGGGTCGATTTTCCCGAACCGGAGACACCGGTGACGACGGTCATCTGGCGGTGCGGGATTGTGACTGAAATGTCCTTTAAATTGTGTTCACGCGCGCCCGTGACGACGAGAGCGGGCGGGGAGTTTGGGTTTTGGATTTTGGGTTCTGGATGGAACGGGGATACTCCGTTGCTTCGTGTGTTGTAAACAGCGGGGGGTTCGGCGGCTTGGAGTGCGTGGAGATGCGGCACGGATGCCGCTTCCACTTTTTCGAGCGCGACGCGGAGAAATCGCGCGGTGGGGACGTCGGTTTGGGCGATGGTTTCGGGTGTGCCGGAAGCGACGATTTTCCCGCCATCGGCACCGGCTTCGGGACCGAGCTCGATGACCCAGTCGGCGCATTTGATCACGTCGGTTTGGTGTTCAATCACGACCAGCGAGTGACCGTAGTTGACCAGCTTTTGCAGGGCGGCGATCAGTTTGCTGATGTCGTGACGGTGGAGCCCGGTTGTCGGCTCATCGAGAAGGAGGAGAACACGTGGCTCATCCTTGTCCTTGCCACGGCCGCGCTGCTGGCCGGTGCCAACTCGGGGGAGGTAGCGAACCAGTTTGAGCCGCTGGGATTCGCCGCCGGAAAGCGTATTGAGCGGCTGGCCGAGCGTGAGGTAACCAAGCCCGACAGCCTGGAGCGATTCGAGGCGGCTGGTGACGGCGGGAACCTCGTCATAAAAACGGCACGCTTCGTCGACGGTCATTTCGAGAACGTCGTGGATCGAGCGGCCGTTCCAGCGCACATCGAGGATTTCGTTTTTGAAACGCCGGCCCTCACAGACTGGGCACGGGACGAAGACATCCGACAAGAACTGCATTTCGACCCGTTCGTAGCCGAGACCCTTGCACTGTTCGCAGCGGCCGTCGCCCGCGTTGAAAGAAAAGCTGCCGGGCATCAAGCCGAGCTGCAGAGCCTGTTCGGTTGACGCGAAGAGTTTGCGGATTTCATCCCATGCCGAGCAGTAGAGCGCGGGATTTGAGCGCGGCGTGCGGCTCAAAGGCGACTGGTCGACGAGCACGATATCGTCGACGGTTCCGGCGATTGCAATTTCGCGGATCTCGGCCGGATCTTCGGCCAGCCGGCCGCGATGCCGCTGGAGGCCGGCGTGAATGACGTGACTGAGCAGCGTCGATTTTCCGGATCCGGAAACGCCGCTCAGGCAGACGAAACGTCCTAATGGAATGGATACATTGAGGCCGCGGATGTTGTGTTTGGTCACGCCGCGAAAATGGAGCCATCCCGGTTCGTTTTCCGGCTCGACCGGACGGCGTTCCGGCGGCGGTTCGATTTCCATTTTGCCGGCGAGGTAGCGTCCCGTGATACTTTCCTCGCTTTGAAGAAGCTGTTCGCGGCTGCCTTGGAAAACGATGTTGCCGCCCTCTTTACCGGGCGCGGGGCCGACCTCGATGATTTGATCGGCGGCGGCGATGATGGCCTCGTCGTGCTCGACGACGACGACCGTGTTACCCTGACTCGTCAGCCGCCGAAGGATCGCGATCAGCCGGTCGATGTCGCGGCAGTGCAGTCCGACGGACGGTTCGTCGAGTACGAACAGCGTATCGACAAGCGACGTGCCGAGGCAGGCGGTGAGATTGACCCGCTCGACCTCGCCGCCGGAAAGGGTGCGGGAGGAGCGGTCGAGGGTGAGATAGCCGAGGCCGACCTGATCGAGATATTGGAGGCGTGAGACAATCGATTCAAAGGCGATGTCGACCTGGCGGTTGCCGGACATCCGGTGGTGTTTGCGCAGAAGCGGGAGCAGTTCGCCGACCGGCATCCGGTAGAGTTCCGGGAGCGTGCGACTCTGCCATTTCCAGCAGAGCGACTCAGGCTGAAAGCGAGTGCCGGAGCAATCGGGGCAGGTGACGTAGGCGCGGTATTTGGATAGGAAGATGCGGACGTGCATCTTGTAGGTCTTCGTTTCGAGCCAGTCGAAGAATCCCTTGACGCCGTACCAGGCGCGCGGCCATTCGTTGCCGTCGACGCCGTAGTCGGGGTCGCCGTTCAGGATCCACTGCTGCTGTTCGTCGGAAAGTTCGGAAAACGGAACATCGAGGGGAATCTTCCGTTTGCGGGCGAATCGCAGCAGATCTTTTTGCGACTCCCCGTAGATCTCGCCCTGCCAAGCTTTGACGACGCCGTCGCGGAGGGTGACGTTCCGGTCGGGGATGGCGAGGTTGTAGTCGATTTCGATGATCCGGCCGAAGCCGCGGCAGCGCGCGCAGGCGCCGAGAGGCGAATTGAAGGAGAACAGGGCGGGGGATGGCGCGCGAAATGTTTGGCCGGTGGCCGGGCTGCGAAGGCCTTGGCAAAACCTTCCATTTGGCGTCCCGTCAGCGGTAAAAGCGAACAATTCGCCGTGGCCGTAGTGCAGGGCGCTTTCGGCGGCTTCGAGAAAGCGCGTGCGGTTGGACGGCTGCAAGGTGACGCGGTCCTGGATGACGAAAATCTCCGATGCGGCGACCGTATTTTCGCCGGTTTCAAGCTGTTCGAGCCGCACGAGTTTTTGATCGATCAGTGCGCGGGTGTAGCCCTGTTTTCGAAGACTGCCGATGATCTCAGCCCAGGAAAGGCTTTCCGGTTTTCCGACGCGAAACGTGATGAGAACGGTGTCGCCGCCGTTTGATCCGCGAAGTTTTCGCCAGATTCGGCCGGGGGTGTCGTCCTCGATTTTTTCGCCGGTTGCGGGGTCGAACAGCTCGGCGACGCTGCTGAACCAGACTTTAAAAAAGTCGGACAGCTCGGTCATCGTGCCGACGGTCGAGCGCGAGTTGCGGACTGTGTTGGTTTGCTCGATGGCGATTGACGGCGGGATATTTTCGATCGATTCGACCCGCGGGCGATTGAGGAGATCGAGGAACTGCCGTGTGTAGGGGCTGAACGTTTCGACGTAGCGCCGCTGGCCCTCGGCGTGCAAAGTCTCGAAAACCAGCGACGATTTTCCGCTCCCGCTGAGGCCGGTGACGGCGATCAGTTTCCCGAGCGGAAGATCGAGGTCGAAGTTTTTCAGATTGTTCTGACGAACGCCGCGCAGGCGGATGAACTGCTGGTCCCTTTCCATGCTTGTCGAGCAAAAGGGAAATAGTGAGCCGGAGACCGTGACGGCGCAAACCGGCAATTCCGATTTTTCGGCCTGTGCGGGGGCTGGAGG
>CAZYAN010000082.1:0-9125 GCA_964645585.1 uncultured Opitutales bacterium | reverse complement strand
CGCACCAAGAACATCCGCGAAGCGGATTCCCGCTTGCCAGCTCTAGGAAAACCGCAAAGGGTCAAACGGCGTGTTTCGAGAATCCAAAGGCGAACTTCCGGCCACTTGGCAATGGCCCGGTTTGTGGAGCCTGAATCTCGGTGCGGTTGTGCTGCTTTGGCACGTGCTGTTCGCGCGGTCGTTCGAAATTTGGCTCAGCGGCTACCACCTTTTTATAACCGGCGCCATCGCCTGGTGCTTCGTCGCCGCGGAACGGTGGATCTATTTTTACCAGTTGCGTCCCGAGGCCGCGTCCACCTTGAACGGGGATCCGGCCGAGCAGCGCATCCGTATGATCCGAATCTGTCTGCTCCTTTTGGGCGGAGTCGTTCTTCTGGCCGTCGTCCAGGCCCGCGTCCGCGAAATTGCGGGTCTGCTGATCTGGACCTCCCTCGGCGGCGCCTACCTGGTTGCCCTGCAATCGAATCCGCGCCGGACGCTCGAGCTTTTTCCGCGCGAAATGGCGCTCGCGCTGTTCCTGGCCGGTGCCGCCACGCTCTTCATCTGGGCGCGGGCCGCGTTTCCGCAGGCGCGCTACCTGCTCCCGGCGATGCTGTACGTGCTGCTTCTCTTTTGCCACTTGCGCCTGACTGGCAGCTGGACCCGCTCGCTCGCACCCGTTGCCTCGGACAGCGCTGCTTCCATGGAAAAGGAATTTCAGTTGATCGCGCGGATGATCGCCGGATTCCTCGTCGTCCTCGCGTTTGCCTTTCCGTTTGTGACTGATGACCGCGCAATGCTGTCGCCAGTGGTCAGCGTCGGCGTCAGCGCGCTGATACTGCTTCTGCTCGAATGCTGGTCAGCGTCGCTGGCCCGCCCCGCCGCTCGCGTCCTGGCGGATGTCGCGCTTCTGTCGCCGGTCGTGCCGCTGGCAATCGGAGTTTGATCCGTTACCGAAACCGGCGCGGCAGCTGGTTCACGCGATCCCGCATTTCAGCCAGGGTGCGGGAGACGCCGACAAGGTTGTCGCCCATCGGGAGCACGGCATCCGGCACAAGCAGAAAGTTGTCGATCAGCGCGCAGTATTCGTTGGTGACCATCATTCCGATGAATTCACCCGTCTTGCTGAAAACCAGATCGCCGCGCGACGGTGACAGCTCACCGAAAAGCCGGCTGAAAATCCGCGTTTGCATCTTCACGTAGCGGCTGTTCTCCGAATCAACCGTAAACGTGGTTTCCCCGTAATACTCGCCGCTGCTGCCAATCAGAACAGCCTCAGGAAACTTAAACGGCTCCTGCGCGATCTTGTAAACCTCTGTCCCGAAGCGCTCCGCAATCGTCTCGTTCACTTCCACGACGAGCAAACGCGGGTCGAGCGAAAGAAAAGACAGCTTCGTGACCCGGCCGGCCTGGCCCGCGGCGCTGAGCGTGGCACTCAACGAACGGAACTCCCCGGCCTCTTGCAGGTTGATGCCGATGTCATCGATATGGACAATCGCGTAAACTTTTTCTCCGTCGCCAACCAGCACCGTGCGCGTCTCGCTGTTGCTGACGCGAAGGTAGAGCGGCCGGTTCCGGGTGAAGCTCGCGCGGAGGTGATTGTTTTGAAAATCGCTGAAAATCATGTTCGCGGTCTTCGGCTGACTGCGACGCACCTCCTGGACCAGCTCGCCCGAGCGCTCCGCCAGCAAAGTAACCCCTTCCGCGAGTTCGCCCGCCTGTTTCTGGATCCGCTCTTTTTCCGCCCGCACCAGTTGCACCTCCGTCCGCACCTGGTCCAGGTTCTCGCGAATCAGACGCTTCTCGGATTCTGACAGCTCAAGTTCCGTTGACAGGCGCTGATTGGCCTCCTCCACCTCGCGCTGCTTCACCTCCAGCCGCGCGAGCGTCGCCTCGGTTTTTTCCAGCTCCTGAAGCTTTTCCTGCAGCTGGCGCTCCATCGCGAGCGCGCGCTCCCGGGCCCGGCGCGCCTCTTCCTCCTGCCTCGCCCGCTCCTGGGCAAGGACTTCCTTCTCGGCCGCGACCTCCGCTACCTGTTCGCGCAATTCCTCCCTTTCCTGTTCCAGCTTCTCGCTTTCCGCCTTGCGATCCTCGAGATCCCTCGCCATCTCCGCGAGCCGCGCCTCCCGTTCCGCGATCGCCCGCTCACGCTCGGCGAGCTCCTGCTGGGTGAAATTGAGATCATCCTGCAATTCTTCCCGGGAAGCGCGTTCGTCGTCCAGCGCGATGCGCAGCGCCTCCATCAGTTCGTCTTTCGCGTCCAGCTCGTCGACGTCGATCGTCTGTTCCTCGACCGGGTCGGGATCCTCGACCTGGGCACCAGGGTCGTCAAAATTCGCCAGCGCCAAAAGGCTTAGGACGAGAAAATCGCAGATTAGAAGCAGAAGGGATCGATTCATGCGGCCGAACCTCTCATTAGGCGAGTGTTTGGCTTTCGACGATCAGGCGCCGGCGGTACGGACGAAGATGACAGATCTTGAACAGCGCGACGAAGATGATGCCGAAAAGCGTCGATGAGTAAGCGGCCATCAGGCTCGGTCCGATAATCCCCAGGGCGATCAAGATCAGCCCGCTGATCGTGCCGCTCAAGCCGATATAAAGCCCGCAGTCGAACAGGTGCTCCTCATTCTCCAGCAATCTCAGTTTCAGGTGGCTCGCAATCGGCTGCCGGCGAATCTCCATTACCTTGATCCGGCAGATGATATAAAGAATGAACTGAAGCGAGAAAAACGTCACGAGTGAGATGATCGTAAACCGGTCAATTTCCATGGTCATTTTCGATGTTTGTTCAGGCACTGCTTCCGTAACGCCACTGGAAGCAATCGGTATCGAGATACGCAAGCGAAACTCCGACAGCTGATCGGCCGCCAGCAACGAAGGTTCACTGAAAAATAAGAAAAATATTCCAGTCGCCACACTGACCAGCAGCGAGTGAAAAAAGGTCAGCGCAAACGGACGCCTGGGAAGCGGGTCCCGCGCCGTCACCTGCGTCCCAAGATTGATCGCGAGAAAGACAAGGCACAGACCGCCCAGGATCGCGATCATTTTCAGCACCGTGATCTCCATCGGGAAACGCGCGGCCAAACCGGCCAGCAAGACCGGCGCCCCTCCGGGGAAACGGTCGCGCCAGCCCGGCGCGGACACCGGCTCGCCCCGGTCGAGAAGCAAACGCACGGCCCCGTCTCCCGAGCGCATGGCCAACTGGAGCGCCTGCAGACCCTTGCGCCCTTCCCGCACCAAATACTCCGACAACGGACCCGGCGCGCGCGTCCAGATGGCCGCGGCCGCGAAAACCGGCCAATCTTCCTTCAGCGCACGCACAAGATGAGCGGTCCGACGGAGCGTCGCGCGATCCTCGATCGCAATCGCCAGGTCCGCAAGCGGCTGCCACGACAGCCGGCTCCCCAGCGTCAGCAGCGCGAGGTAGACTTCCTCGAGTTCCCCCAGTTCACCGGTGCGCACCGCCGTGTCCGCCAATTGCCGGACCTCAGCCGTCAGCTCCCGCGAGAGGTGATTTCCCTGCACCAGCAGCGCCGTCAGATAAATCGTCGCCTCGAGCGGCTGCCCCGCGGATGAATCGACCGGCATGAAATTCGCGGCTGACGGCACTTCGCGCGTGGCGAGGATCGCCTGCACGCCTGGATGGCGCGAGCCGGCGAAAAAGTTCCCGATCTCCGCGCGCGTTTCACGTCTCAAAAAAAGCGGAAGAACCGCCGGATTCGCCCCATCCGCCTCCGGAAGACCGTCCTGGAAAATCTGCAGCAGGAACGGGTCGGCGCCGCCCCAGATTCGCAGAAACGGGTCGGTCTCGGGCGGCCGGATCAGGATGATCGGCGCCTCGCCCTCCTCCTGCTCTAAACGGTTTTTCGCCTCTTCCAGGAGAGCCGCCGTGCCGGGTTTTCCAGCCGCGTGCCATTCGTCGACCGCCGCTTGCAGCGCCGGCGTTCCCCGTCCCGCCTCCCGAAGCACAGCCGAATCGATCGTGCGCAGGGTGACAGGCATGAACAGCGCGGACCCGGCAACCGCCAGCCCCGCGAGAATCAGCGCGATCACGCCGGCGAACGCGAACGCCGGCCACCCGCTGTCATTTTTCGCGGACGGCCGGTGAGAAGGCGTATGGCCGGGTTGTGTGGTGCTGAGATCGGTCACGCGTGGCTGTTTTGAAATTTACGTGGAGGCGTGAACAGAAGAAGGATTTATCAGGTCGAAATTGTCTTGCCCGAGGCCGCCGACCGGACGCGAAAAGATCCCGCGATGCAGGTCGACAAAGTGCCTGTTTGGCGTTTACTCGTTACCATGTCATTGAGAATCCGGCTCTACGAAGAACCAATTCTGCGGGCGAAAGGCAAGAAGATCACCACTTTCGACCGTTCCTTGGGCGATTTGGTCCAAGAAATGATCGTGACGATGCGGGAAGCGGAGGGAATCGGTCTCGCCGCGCAGCAGATCGGGCGGGACATCCAGCTCTGCGTGATCGACGTTTCCGAGTGCGACGATGATTTCAACTATTCCCTCGACGGCCGGCGCCCGCCGCTCGATTTGATCATGCCGCTCGCAGTGGTGAATCCCGAAATCGAATACCTCGACTCTCCCGATACGGTTTTCGAAGAAGGCTGCCTTTCGTTTCCCGGCATTCGAGGCGACGTAAAACGCCCGTCAGCCATCCGCCTCCGCTACCAGGATGTCGACGGCAACCCGCACGTCCTCGAATGCGATGGCATCCTCGCCCGTTGCGCCCAGCACGAAGTCGATCATTTGAACGGAATTCTCTTCATCGACCGGATGTCAAAAAAGACGCGGAAGAAACTCGAACCGAGCCTGAAAGAGCTCGCCCAGCGCTCCCGTGCCACTCCCGTTTCCTGACGCGGTGTTCCGCGGATAAACCCACCGGCCTGGCTGCATTCCCGCTGACCGAAGGGACGCGCGGCCAGCCAGCGGCTGGTTTTCCGCGTCCGATTTCGATCCCGTTCCAGACGATCGGCAGCGCGTGTTTGGTCAAGTCTGCATCATTTTGAACAGCAGGAAGCTATAACTCTTGACCGTCGATCCTTTCTCGGGATGGTCCTGCCGTATGATTCAGGATTTGTCCAAAGAGGCGTTCGCGAAACTCACCGAAGGTGCCGACATCCTCGAAGCCGACCGCCGCGGAGCCAAAGTTTATCAATTGCCGGATGGAAGGATTCTCAAGGTGATCCGCGACAGGCCTCGACTGCGGCGTCTCGGCCGCAAACCGCGAGCCGCCATTTTCGCGCGAAACGCCCGGCGGCTGAGCCGGCGCGGTTTCGCCACCGTTGGCGTTGAAAAAGTTTTTCGACTCAGGCACGCGCGCGGGCATGCTCTTCTGTATCATCCGGTTCCCGGACAAACCCTCCGCTCGGCACTCCGAAACGCCGAAGATTCCGCACGCCGCAAACTGCTCCGTAAAACAGCGGCGCTCCTGGCCAGACTTCACACCGCCGGCTTCCTGTTTCGGTCCGTTCATTTCGCGAACGTCATCGTAACGCCAGCCGGAGAACTCGGCTTGATCGATATCGCCGACATTCGGTTTCGCCCGCTCGGCCGCCCTCTCTCGCGGCGCCAGCGCATCCGGAACTTTCATCACCTGCTCCGCTACGAAGAAGATCAGCACCAGCTTGCCCGCGTCGGCTGGGATGAATTTCTCAACGCCTACTTCGATCATGTCGCGCCCGGCCGCGCCGCGACCGCATTCCGTCGCCGACTCCCCGCGCTCAGCCCTCGAGACGAGCGGGAACCCCGCTGCCCCAAAACGAACCGGATCAAAAAAAGCGGCCGCCGCTTCCCCCCTCGCCGCTCTGAAAAAGCAGCCGCAGGTCGCGATCCGAAAGGATCTTCACCTTTCCCGATGGAATCCGGCGCACGGTCAAGTTGCCGATCTGAAACCGTTTAAGCCGCTTGACTCGATAACCGAGTGCTTCAAACAAACGCCGGATTTCGCGCTTTCGTCCATGCTGCAAATGGACCTCCCAGTCCGCCGAATCCTCCGCGCGAGGCGCCTTTAACGGAATCGCCTTTTCCGCTTTCAGCCGCTCCCCGTCCGCCTGAACGCCTTTGATCAGCAACCGGACCATCTTGATCGGGAACGGCCGGTTCAAGGTCACATAATAGCGCTTAACAATGCCGCTCGACGGATGCATCAGGCGGTTGGCCAAATCCCCGTCGGTCGTCAAAATCAGCAGCCCTTCGCTGTCGAGGTCCAGCCGCCCGGCAATCAAGAAACGGCGGTCCTCCAACTCGCGCGGCAGCAGATCGAAAACCGTTCGATCGTGATGGGGATCGCGATGACTGCACAAAAACCCTTTCGGTTTGTTCATGGCTAGCGTCACCTGGCTCGAGGGCACCGCGCTGACTTTGCGCCCGCCGACGGCAACCCGGTCCCGCGCCGGATCGACCCGCTGTCCGAGTTCGGCCGGCCGCCCATTGACCGTGACTTCTCCGCTGACAATGAGCTCCTCGGCCGCGCGCCTCGAACAGACCCCGGCGGCTGAAAGAAATTTTTGAAGACGAATCCCGTTCGTGTCGGTCATTGGAAGCAACTAAACAACCACCGCGGGAAAAAGCTAATCTCGAATACGCCCAGCCCGGCGTTTTTTTTCACCGCCGTTCTGACGCCCGCTTCGCCCCCCGTTCGACGGCGCAAAATCAAAGCCGAAAGACAAAGGACCAACGATCTGAACTCCCGGCAGCGACAAAGGACTTGCGTTTTGCGCGCCTCTTTGGCGCGATGGCGCCCCATGAGTTCCACAAGTCACGAACGGGTGGCGGTCGTCACCGGCGCCGGACGCGGAATCGGCAAGGCCATTGCCGAAATGCTCGCGGCCGGCGGCGTAACCGTTGTCTGCGTCAGCCGCTCCGAAGCGAACTGTTCCCAGGTGGCGGACGGCATCGTCGCCCGAGGCGGCAAAGCCCGCGCGATGGCGGTAGACGTTTCCGACGCGGCCGCGGTCGAACAGGCGAGCGCGCGCCTGAATGAAGAGTTCGGCGCGGTCAACATTCTGGTCAACAACGCCGGGATCACCCGCGACGGCATGATGCTCCGCATGAGCCAGGAGAACTGGCACGACGTGATCAATACCAACCTGTCGAGCTGCTTTTACTGGACCAAAGGCCTCGCCGGCCCGATGTCACGGAAGCGCTGGGGGCGAATCGTTAACATCACTTCCGTGATCGGTTTGATGGGCAACGCCGGGCAGGTCAATTACGCCGCCGCCAAGGCCGGAATCATCGGCCTCACGAAAAGTCTCGCCAAGGAGCTCGCCTCGCGCTCGGTCACATGCAACGCTGTTGCCCCCGGTTTTATCGAGACCGACATGACGGCCAGCCTTGACGAGAGCCTCTCCAGCGAAATCTTAGCGAGGATTCCTCTTAAGCGATTCGGGAAGGCCGACGACATCGCCAACATCGTTGATTTCCTTTGTTCCGATAAGGCCGATTATATAACCGGTCAGGTTTTTACCGTTGACGGTGGCATGTTGATGTGACCCAAATATTCCTTTCATTATTCCAGCTATGGCAGAATCAAAAACAACTGAACAGCGCGTTAAAGAAATTATCGTTAACCAATTAAATGTTAACGAGGAGCAGGTGACTCCCGAAGCGTCGTTTCTTGACGACCTCGGCGCCGACTCCCTGGACACCGTTGAGCTGATCATGGCGTTCGAAGAGGAGTTCAAGGACGAGATCAAGGGCGAGATTCCGGAGTCCGACGCGGAAAAGTTGCAAACTGTCGGCGACGTCATTTCCTACATTGAGGAAAAGTCCGGCAAATAACGCGGAGATTCTGCAGCGCCGCCATACGCCTCGGCCGTCCCGCGAATCTTATCTTACTTTTGCATGGAGCAGGAATCGGGAATGAAGCGCGTGGTGGTAACCGGCCTCGGGGTTGTCACCTCGCTCGGTCGCGACATTGAAACGTTTTTCGGCAATCTCCTCGCCGGGAAAAGCGGGATCGATACGGTAACCGCGTTCGATACCGCCGACTTTCCTTGCAAGATCGGCGCGGAGGTGCGCGATTTTGACGCGACCGAGTGGATGGATTTCAAGGAGGTCCGCCGCAACGACCGTTATTGTCATCTCGGCATGGCCGCCTCCAAGCTGGCGGTCCAAAACGCCGGTCTCGATGTCACCAAGGTCGATGCCGATCGTTTCGGTGTCATCCTCGCCTCCGGTATCGGCGGACTGGATACGATCGAGAAACAGTCGCGGGTTCTCATCGAACGCGGCCCGCGGCGGGTTTCACCGTTCATGATCCCGTCGCTGATCGCCAATATGGCCGGCGGCATGGTCGCGATCGAGCTCGGCGCCAAAGGCCCAAACTTCGCGGTCGTCAGCGCCTGCGCGTCAGCGACCCACGCCATCGGCGAGTCGTGGCGCATCATGCAGTCGGGCGATGCCGATATCATGCTCGCCGGCGGCAGCGAAGCCGCCATCACTTCCCTCGGCTACGCCGGTTTCTGCTCGATGAAAGCCATGAGCACGCGCAACGACGACCCGCAGCGTGCCAGCCGGCCGTTCGAGAAAAATCGCGACGGCTTCATCATGGGCGAAGGCTCCGGGGTCCTGGTGCTCGAAACCCTCGAGCACGCGCGTGCGCGCGGCGCGACGATTTATTGCGAAATCGCCGGCTATTCAGCCACCTGCGACGCTTTCCACATTACCCAGCCCGACCTCTCAGGTCACGGACTCGCGGTCGCGATGAACAACGCCTTGCGAAAAGCCGGTCTCAATCCAGACCAAGTCGATTACGTCAACGCGCACGGCACTTCCACCCCGTACAATGACAAGTGCGAAACCGTGGCGCTCAAAAATGTTTTTGGAGACGCGGCCTCCCAACTGCGCATCAGCTCCACCAAGTCGATGACCGGTCACCTGCTCGGCGCGGCGGGCGGTATCGAAGCCGTCGTCTGCGCGAAGGTGATCGAAACGGGAGAAATCCCGCCGACGATCAACTACGAAGAGCCCGATCCGGATTGCGATCTCAACTACGTCCCCAACGAAAAGGTGAGTCATCCAGTAAACGTTGCCATCAGCAACAACTCCGGCTTCGGCGGCCACAACGCCACCCTGGTCTTCCGCAAGCTCGCGTAACCCCTCCGGTCCAAACGATACTGCCGGAGGGACAGCACAAA
>CAZYAN010000081.1:0-9228 GCA_964645585.1 uncultured Opitutales bacterium | reverse complement strand
CCCCGCGTCGCAGCGATGAAGCCACGCATTCATCGCCGCCAAATCGAATCTTCAGGGAAGATTCGCTACTTCGGCTTCCGCCTGCCGCGGAAAAGAAAAGGCGAAGGTTGCCCTTCGCCTTTCCGATAGAAACGATAAAACGGATCGCGTGCTTATTCTGGAATAATCACGCGATAGAACCGGCGCGCGCCTTCGGTGGCGTTAGCGTCGGGAAAGGTAGCGAGCCCTTCCGGATCGGTCGTCGCCGTACCGAGATCGGCCCACTCATCACCGAGGTTGTCGACAGCCTGCACAGTGTATTGAGTTTCCGGATCGCCGGCAATCGTCAACTCAACGTCGGCGCCGACTCGCGAGATCGCGATCGCGGGCGGCTCGCTCGGCAGCTCCACCTTCACCCAGCGAACGGCATCAACCATAATCGTTCCGCCTTCACTGCCGGCAGGGATATTGTTCGCGATGATCACATGACCTTCGTCACCGGCATTGAATGGCAGGCCGCTGGCGATCTTGAACCACTGACTGCCATTCGCTCTCTGGTTCACGGAGATAATTTCTTCGCCTTCCGCGTGAATGATATGGTACTGGGCAGCATTTGGTCGATTAGTTCCAGCGAGGTACCAGGTATAAACATCGTAAATCCCAGTTTCCCTGATCGTTGGTCGATAGGTTGCTGTTCTAGTTGCATCATCAATCGTAGCGCCTTCCACAGTCCCACCGTTTGTGTAGCCTATTCCCCAGAATCCGGGGAATGTTGCGGTATCGTGCGTCCAAGCTCCCGTGTAAGTCATCATCGGGGCAGGGTCAGCATCGTCGATAATGTATTCATGTTCGTCCAACACGAAAAGCGTTGCTATGCGGCTTTGGACGCTCGCCGAGGAGGAATCCGTGATCGTGACTTGGTAATTCCCTCCGTTTGCGGGCGTCAGGTTCGTCAGTTCCAGCGTTGCGGTGTCCCCGCCCACCGGCGATCCGTTGTGGGTCCAGCTGTAAGAATAGGGCTCTACGCCGTCCGAAGCGGTGACGCTGAACGTTACACTTTCACCATACAGACGGATCGCATCCTCAGGCTGCTGCGTGATGACGATTTCCGGAAGGTAAGAAGGGTCATTCGCCAAGAATACATCATCATAACGAACAGGAAAATTAGCGGATCCCGAAGCTCCCCCCAAGACAACACGATCATGACTCAACGGACCACCACCAAATGCAATGCCGGCGGTGTCTATAACGCCGTCCACGTAAACATCAACATATTCGCTGAAAATTACGAACTTGAACTCGTGCCACCCCTCCGATCGTTCTGTGTTCAAGTTGATCCAATTTGGGCCCTCAAATGACCGAAACTGATACCGGTTGACGTCACCGGTACCGCCGGGTAGGAAGGTTGACGCCAACCCAGCGGCAAAGATCTTACTGTACCGTTCCCGCAGTTCAACATACGTCGTCCCAGGATGCAGTGCCTCCGGATCATCAGGGCTTGGGGTCATGTAATCGTACATCCGGAATGAGAACACCAATGGATTTGTGTCTGTACCCTGAGCGGATGGTATTCCTGTCCCAGTAGCTCCAAGAGCAAGTTGGAACCACGCTCCACTTAGCCAGAGACTCTTGTTACCCTCTTCTTCTTGGAACTCCCAAGTGGGACCCGGTGTGGGAAGGGTGCCGTCCTCGGACCAGCTGTTTTGAAGCCATCCGTTACTCCAGAAATTACCTTCCCCGTGGGGAACGTTATATTCTTCGAAATCTTCAATCACATATTCTTGGTAGCTCTGCGCCAATGCGGCGGGACTAACAAGCGAGGCAGCAAGGAGTGATGGGAGTAGTTTTTGTAACATGGTCATCATATGAATGAAAGCGTTTAGGATCGACACCAAGGAAGTTGGGAAGATTATCAGTCTTCCGTTGACTGGCTCCCAAAAATGCCGAGGCCGAGCCCGCGTGTCAATAAATTGTTAGGTGTATGTCAGGATGAATTCCCCTGGTCTTCGCTAATCGGGCCGTCGGCAACAGGAGATGCATGCGGCTGTTTTGACAGGTCTCCCGAACAACCCTTCCTTTAGCTCTGATTGAACTTCCCCGCCGATCTTTCTTTACGCGCTGGCACCCGGGGCTATACCGGAGCCATGACCCAAAAGATTCGAATCCTCGTCGTCGGGTGCGGCAATATGGGCGCCTCCCATGCCCGCGCTTACCACAATCTTTCGGAATTCGAGATTGCCGGCCTCGTCAGCCGCGGTCCGAAAAGCCGCGAGAAACTGGCGCAGTCGCTCGGCGGCGGATTGGCGCTCTTTGATGATTATGAGGCCGCCTTGGAAGCCACCCGTCCCGACGCCGTCTGCATCAGCACGTATCCCGACACCCACGCTCCTTACGCGCTCCGCGCCCTCGAAGCCGGCGCTCACGTCTTCATCGAAAAGCCGCTCGCCGTGACGGTCGCCGAAGCCGAAGAGGTCGTCGCCGCCGCAAAAAAAGCCAACCGAAAGATCGTCGTCGGCTACATCCTGCGCCAGCACCCGGCCTGGGCGAAGTTTACCTCCGTCGCCCAGTCGCTCGGAAAGCCTTTGGTCATGCGGATGAACCTCAACCAGCAGAGCCGCGGCGACGAGTGGCGCACACACAAGAACTTGATGACGTCCATGTCGCCGATCGTAGATTGCGGTGTCCACTACGTCGATGTCATGTGCCAAATGACCCGCGCCCGCCCCGTGCGCGTCCACGCGATCGGCGCGCGTCTCAGCGACGAGATCGCCCCTGACATGTACAATTACGGGCAGCTCCAGGTCATTTTTGACGATGGCTCCGTCGGCTGGTACGAAGCCGGCTGGGGGCCGATGATGAGTGAAGAGGCATTCTTTATTAAGGACGTCATCGGCCCGAAGGGTTCGGTCAGCATCGTCGCGGGAAAGACCGGCGAAAGCGGTTCGGCCGACGTCGATGCCCACACCAAGACCAACCTGCTGCGTCTGCACCACGCCGCCCTGAAACCGGATGGCTCGTTTGAGCGCGAGGACGAGTGGATCGACACGCGTGACGAACCCGACCACGATGGTCTCTGCGAGCGCGAACAGATTTTCTTCCGCGACGCGATCCTCGCCGACTCCGATCTGTCCGATCATCTCGACGACGCCGTCAACAGCCTGCGGATCGTGCTCGCCGCCGACGAATCGGTGCGCACGGGAAAAGTGGTCGAGCTGTAAGCGGCCGGTAAGCGCGCATCGCCCAGGCGCCGGCGCGGCTGCCGAAACTCAGCCTAGCCGCGAATGGCACCAAACAAGCTTGAATCCAAAGCGAAGCGTGGAAGCGGTGTCTTGCCGGCTTTGTCAGGCGGAAGTAGCGGCTGGAAGCCGCGGCCACTCTTTGTCGTGCTAGCGCCATTCCAGCCCTGCCGTCGTACTCGCGACGTTTTTCACTAGGCATCGCCAAGACATTCGCGCCGTTTGTTGACGAATTGTTAAGGTGATCGCACTTTTGCCTTAACAATCATCTCAGCTTTCCTTTGCATCGCCGAACCTTGCACCCATTTTTCGGGGCGGGACGAATTCATGCGGCAACAGGTGGCACAAAAGACTCCCGACGAGGAAGCACGGTTGCGCGAGTGGGACTTCAGCCACTCCTGGCACCCGTTTGCCCAAATGCGGGAATACACCGCCACGCCCCCGATCCACATCGCATCGGGTGACGGCTGCTGGTTGACGGACACCGAAGGCAACCGCTACCTTGACGGCACCGCCTCGATCTGGACCAACGTCCACGGTCATAACGATCCCGATCTGAACCGCGCCTTGCGCGAACAGCTCGATCGGGTGGCTCATTCGACGATGCTTGGCTTGAGCCATCCGAAAGGAACCGCCCTCGCACGCGGACTCGCCGCGATCACACCCGGCGATCTCAACCGCTGCTTCTTTAGCGACAACGGTTCAAACGCCGTGGAAATTGCGCTGAAGATGTCCTTTCAGTATTGGCAGCTGACCGGCCGCCGCGAGAAACAGCGAGTCATCTCGATGGCCAACAGCTACCACGGCGACACTTTCGGCACCATGGCCGTCGGCGACTCAGGCATCTTTCACAGCCGTTTCCAGCCGTGGTTCTTCCCTGTCGAAAAATTTCCCGCCCCCCGCTGCCACGAGCTGGCAGGGGAGATTCTTTCCGCGAACGACACCGACAGTATCCAGCAACTGGATGCCCTGTTGGGCCATCAGGCCGACCGCACCGCCTGCCTGATCCTCGAACCTTCTGTCCAGGGCGCCGGAGGCATGCGCCAGCAACCGCCCGGTTTTCTCCGCAAAGTCGCTGATCTGTGCCGCCGCCACGAAGTCCACCTGATTCTCGACGAGGTTTTCACCGGCTTCGGCCGGCTCGGCGAGATGCTTGTCTGCGCCGCCGAGGGTGTCACCCCGGATTTTCTCTGTCTCGCCAAAGGGCTCACCGCCGGCTACCTGCCTCTCGCCGCCACGCTCACCCGCGAATCGATCTACGACGCGTTCCTCGGCCCCTACGAGAGCTTTCGCGCCTTTTTTCACGGTCACACGTTTACCGGAAACCCCCTCGCCGCCGCTGTTTCACTTGCGAGTATCGAAAAACTGGATGCGCGGATTTCCTCAGGGAACCTCTCCAAATCCATCGCCGCCTTTGGCGCACAGCTTCGGGAAAGCTTCGCCGCGCATCCTCAGGTCGCGGAAGTTCGCCAGCGCGGCCTCACCGCCGCCCTCGATCTCGTTCCTGACCGAACTCGAGACGAAGCCTTTCCGGTCGCCAAACGTGTCGGCTACCAAGTCGCCCTCACGGCGCGTAAACACGCTCTCCTTCTCCGCCCGCTCGGCGATTCGCTTCTCCTCGTTCCGCCGATTGCGATTTCCACCAGCGAAATTTCTTTTCTCGTTGAACGCACTCTTGCCGCGATCAACGAAACCATGACAACAATCAATTCTGAATGAGCCCGCGAGGCTGCCATTCATCGCCATCAGCACCATTCCAAACGCACAGCAAATTCACATGCCGTACACACTCGACGAAATCCGCGACATCTACCAGCTCCCGTTCACCACGCTGATCTTCCGGGCACAGGAAGTTCACCAGCGATTCCAGGATCCAGCGGGCGTCCAGCTTTGCACCCTGCAATCGATCAAAACCGGCGCCTGTCCCGAAAACTGCAAATACTGCCCGCAGTCGGCCCATTATCACACCGGCCTCGAGTTTGAACCGCTGATGGACACCTCCTCGATTCTCGAGAAAGCCAGCGAGGCAAAATCCGGCGGGGCCTCCCGTTTCTGCATGGGCGCCGCCTGGCGTGATGTGCGCGATGGCGCCCAATTCGATTCCGTCCTCGAAACCGTCCGTTCGGTCTCGGCTCTCGGCCTGGAAGTTTGCTGCACACTCGGAATGCTGCGCGAAGATCAGGCGGCCCGTCTCAAAGAGGCCGGCTGCACGGTGTATAACCATAATTTAGATACGTCGCGTGATTTCTATCCGGAAATTATCACCACCCGGACCTACGACGACCGTTTGCAAACCCTCGCGAATGTCCGCAAAGCCGGACTGGAGGTCTGCGCCGGCGGAATCCTTGGCATGGGAGAAAGCATCGACGATCGCCTCAAACTTCTCCAAGAGCTCGCCAACCTCGATCCGCACCCGGAATCCGTCCCCATCAACGCCCTTGTCCCGGTCGAAGGCACCCCGCTCGGCGAGCACGATCCGGTCGACACGTTTGAGTTCGTCCGCGTCGTCGCCACTGCCCGAATCCTCATGCCCAAAAGCATTGTCCGCCTCTCCGCCGGCCGCACCGAAATGAGCGCGGAAACCCAGGCCCTCTGCTTCCTCGCCGGCGCCAACAGCATCTTCCTTGGAGAAAAACTTCTCACGACGCCAAATCCGGAGCGTTCCGAGGATTTTCAGCTTCTCGAACGTCTAGGCCTTCACCCGCTGAAACCGGATGACGCACGCGGCTTCCACGCCCGCGCTGAAGCCGCGCTCCCGAAATAAAGAGCAAACAGGGCCAATTGTAATTGTTACCAGGAAGCTTATTCGAAAATTCGTGTTTGTTCGTGCCTATTCGCGGTTACCGAATCCATGACCACCGACGAGACCGCTGCCATCGCCAACGCCGCGCGCACCTTCTTCGTTACCGGCTCCGATACCGGCATCGGCAAAACGCGCGTGGCGGCTGCGATCGCGCGCCTGCTGGCACGGCCGAACATGCGGATCCAATTCGTGAAACCCGTCGAAACAGGCCGCACGCCCAACGAGCCAGGTGACGCCGATTCATCTCGACGCGCCAGCCGACTGCCAACCGCGAGCGCGATCACCCTGCTGCGTTATCCACTCCCGATCGCGCCGTGCGCCGCGGCCGCGGCCGAGGGCAGCGTATTCTCGCTCGACCTTCTCCTCGAACAGTGGCAAAAGCTTCCGCCCGCCGATCTCCGCATTGTTGAGGGCGCGGGCGGACTTGCCGTGCCGCTCGACAGCGGCGGACGCGACTGGACCGATTTTGCCCGGGCCATCACGACCGACCGCATCGTGCTGGTCGTCCCGGACCGCCTCGGCGCGATCAATCAAGCGCGCTTGACCGCCGCTTATGCTAAACGAATCGGCAAACCCGCCGGCCTGTGGCTAAACGAGGTGGAGGCGCAATCCGATGAAGTTCGCCGAAGCAACCGCGATGCGCTGGAGGCCGTTCCGCTGATCGCATCCCAGCGTTTCGGCGCGGAACTCCCGGAAAACCCTGAACGCACGCTGACCTTTTTCTCCACATGAGTTCGCCATCGCTTCAAAAACGGCTCGGCAAAACACTCGACGATCGCCGGCGCCAAGGCCTGCTTCGAGTGTTGCCGATGCCTCGCTCCGAGTCTCGGAACAATGCGTTCCTGAATCTCGCCGGAAACGACTACCTCGCCCTCGCGAACGATCCGGCCGTCGTCACCGCCGCGCGCGAATCCGCCGAACGATGGGGCTGCTCGTCGTCCGCGTCGCCGCTGATTTGCGGATACATGCCGCCTCATCGCGAACTCGAAGAGACACTCTGCAAGTGGCATGGCTTTTCGCACGGGCTCGTCTGGAACAGCGGCTACACCGCCAACCAAGCGATCCTGAGCGGCCTGCCCCAAAAGGGTGATGTCGTGCTGGCCGACCGCCTGATTCACAACAGCATGATTCGCGGCATCCTCCAAAGCGGCGCGCGATTGATCCGCTACCGTCACAACGATATCGCCCACTTGGAAGAATTGCTCCAAACAATACCGGCGGACGGTATCCGTTTTGTGGTGACCGAATCCGTTTTCAGCATGGATGGCGACACGCCCGACCTTCCCGCGATTGTTGCCTTAAAGGAGCACCACTCCTTTTACTTGATGGTCGATGAAGCGCATGCGACCGGGTGGTACGGTCCCGGCGGTTCCGGAATTGCCCGAGAGCACAAAGTGGCATCCGGAATCGACATCCTGGTCGGCACGCTTGGCAAAGCGCTCGGCTCTCAGGGCGCCTATACGCTCTTTCACGATCCGATCCTTCGTGACTTTCTCATCACGACTTCCCCCGAGTTCATCTACTCGACTTATCTCAGCCCGATCGCGGCCGGCGCCGCGCTCGCCGCGATCCGGCGTGCCGGGGAGCTGGCATCCGAACAGCACCAATGGCACACGGTATCGCGGGAGTTTCGTTCCCGCCTCGCCGACGGCGGATGGAACGTTTCCGATGGCGATTCGGCGATTGTACCAGTCGTGATCGGAGCTAATGAACAGCTGCTTTCCCTCGCCGCGTTTCTGCGTGAGAACGGAATAATCGCCGGTGCCGTTCGCCCGCCTACTGTACCGGACGGAAGCGGACGTATCCGTTTTTCTTTGACGCGAACATTCAATTCCAGCGACGCGGCCCGCGTCGTCGATTTGCTCGCGGCATGGAAGCGACGCGGAACATGAATGGACCGCGCTGGATATGGATTGGGGGTTGGGGCCTTCCGCCCGAGTGGCTCCACGGGCAACTTTACGCGGCACTTCCGGATGCCGATCACACCGTCGTTCCTCCGACCGCGACCGCCGTCGACGCGATTGATTGGAATTCATACGACCGGATCGGCGGCTATTCACTCGGCGCGTTCCTTTTACTCAAAAACGCCGACACGGTTCCCCTTCCCGCTCTGTTGCTGGCGCCCTTTTTCGCGTTTCCCGCCGAACATAACCTCGGCGGCCGCGTCAAGTCGGTACAGGTTCACGTCCTCCTCCGGCGGCTTCGATCGGATCCGCTCCAAGCTCTGGGCGACTTCTATCACCGGGCACGGCTCCCGCTCGCCCCGCCGAAGTCCCTTCCCTACGACCGCGACGATCTCTCCTGGGGTTTGTCGCAACTGCTCAATAAGGCAGTTCCGCCCAAGATGCCGTCGAGCTGGCAAGGCATTGTCGGCGACGCTGATCCGCTTCTCGATGCGGCTCGACTCGCCGCCCTCGAACCGCGACTCCTACGAACTGCGGATGCGGGGCATGCTCCGGCCGAGCTGCTCAAGGCCGCCTCTTGGACATGAGAAGCTTCGGCAGGGCCGCGGAGCATTACGAATCGTTCGCCTTCGTGCAGCGAAGCATGGCCGCATGGCTTGCTCAATGGGTGCCGGAAGAACGGGCGGGAACAGCCATCGAAGCCGGTGCCGGAACGGGACTTTTCACTCGTTGTCTTCTCCCTTGGAACGGACGTTTGCTCGCGACCGATTCTTCACCCGAAATGGTGGCTCGCGGCCGTGAAAACCTTCCGGATATCGAATGGCTGGTCACAGACGCGGCCGCTTTGCCTGATATATCCGCACAGTGGATCTTTTCCAGCAGTTTTTTGCAATGGGCATCCGATCCGGTCAGTCTCTTCCAGCATTGGCGCGAAAAACTTCGGCCCGGCGGCCGAATTCTCGCCGGACTCTTCGCATCGCCGACACTGCCAGAACTCTCGGCTGTGCTTCCCGGGCGTTCTCCGCTGACGTGGCGGGCGCCGGAGGAGTGGGAAGAAGCGATCGCGGCGGCCGGATTCGATCTGGTTCGGAGCGACTGGGAGGCGCGCGTCTTCACGTTCTCGTCAGCACTCGACTTCGTGCGTACACTTCACAGGGTCGGGGCCGCGCCTCGTGCGCGGACCCCCGCCGGCATGCTGCGCGCGGCACTTCGCGACTATGACCGCCGGTTCGCCGCCCCCGGCGGCGTGCGGTCGACGTGGACCTTTCTCCGCTTCGAAGCGCGGAATCCGCTGGCGGATGTGCTT
>CAZYAN010000080.1:0-9661 GCA_964645585.1 uncultured Opitutales bacterium | reverse complement strand
GCAAGCTCGCGTAACCCCTCCGGTCCAAACGATACTGCCGGAGGGACAGCACAAAAATGGTGTCTCCGATCGCGATGCCGGAAAATCCGGTAAATACACCGAATTCTCTGAGCTCACCAATCTGAAAACATTCGTTACCGGACTGGCCGGTCATGTCGCCGCGGAGGCGGCAAGAAATGGATGACGGATCAACCGCGCGGCAGCAACCGGCATACTCGGGCAGCTCCAATATACTTTTTTCCTAACTAATCTGCAATCGCTCGCTTATGTTGCCTAGGGGGTTCAAGCCGCGTGTAGAATTTCGCGCTTGTTGACCCACGTCAATTCATCGCCGGCCGGAAATTCGTAGATTTCCGGGGCGAATGAATCCGATCGCGTTCCAACGAAATACCGGCTTCAAGGGGAGCCCGCGCACTCGGCCGGTCATCCTCTCCGGCCCCGCGGAAAGAAGGCAGACCATCGGCGAAGTGCCCGGGTCCGATACGCGCGGCGCGAGGGGCTGGTTCATTCTCGCCGTCGGCAGCCTGATCCTCGCCGGGTTGTTCGCCCTGCTGCTGGTTGTCGGACGCCTTCCATGGATTGCTCCCTGGATTACCGATGCCAATTTCTTCAAGCGCTGCCTGGTCGTCCATGTCAACCTGTCGCTGCTGATCTGGTTCGGTTCCTTTTCCGCCGCTCTGTTCAGTCTTTTTCCGGCACGATCGAATCGCGCTTTTCCATCGCCCGGACAGCTCGCGCTGCCGATCGCCGCCACCGGTGTAGGAACGGTTATGCTCGCCGCGTTCCTCCCGAACACCCAGCCGATTCTCTCCAATTACATTCCGTTTATCGACCACCGGATCTTCGGCCTGGGGATCGTTCTCTTTCTCGCGGCCCTCACGATTCAATACGTCCAGCCGCGTCTGTGGGAAACGAATATTCGCTCCAGCGAACGTCCTTTCCTTCCCGCTGAAGCCGCGCCCGCCGTTCGGGTTTGCGCCCTGGCAACGCTGGTTGCGATCACGACCTTCGCCGCGGCGTGGGCCGCAACCTCCCGCGAACTTCCATCCGAATCCTACTACGAACTTCTTGTGTTCGGCGGCGGACACGTCCTGCAAGTCGCGCACGTCGCGGCTATGGCCGCCGTTTGGCTTCTGCTGATCCGTCGCCTTCAAGACAAACCAGTCGTCTCGGCGCGTGTTTCCGGGATCTTGTTCGGCATCCTGCTTCTGCCCCACATGGCCGCCCCGCTCCTGACTCTCCGCGGCACGGACGCGACCCTTTACATGCACGGGTCAACCCAGCTGATGCGGTGGGGTATCTTCCCGGCAATCTCGGTGCTCCTGATCCTGTGCCTGCGGCGCCTGTTCGAAGCGCGTCGCTGCGGCCGGCTCACGGATGGGTTCTGGCGCGATCCAAGGTTCATCGGGTTTGCCTTCAGCGCCGGCATGACCGTTCTCGGGTTCGTCCTCGGTGCCATGATTCGCGGATCGAGCACCCTCATTCCCGCACACTATCACGCCTCGATCGGCGCGGTCACCGTCGCCTTCATGAGCGCCGCCTACCTGCTCCTCCAACCGTTCGGATGGCGAATCAAATCCGAACGCTTTCAGCGACTGATTCCGTGGCAGCTCGTTCTGTTCGGCGGCGGGCAGATTATCTTCGCGCTCGGTTTTGCTCTCGGAGGCGTCTTCGGGCTCGACCGCAAAGCCTACGCGTCCGAACAGCATGTCGCGTCGTGGGGAGAACATCTCGGAATCGCCGTCATGGGTGTCGGCGGCCTCCTCGCCATGGCCGGAGGGATCCTTTTTCTCGTGCTGGTAGCCGCCGCTCGGGCGCCCCGCCGCACTCACCTAACCGTCGGCCGCGGAGCGATGACCCGCACCTCCGCGATTCCGCCACCTGATCGAGTCCAATGAAAAAATCAGATAAGAAACCCGTCATCCAGAGATTGATGGATAACACCTGGCTCCTGCTGGTGCTGGGCGTTGTTCTTCCCCTTCTCTCTTACACCGTATGGGGGTGGATCGAGCTGCTGCTCGTTAAACCCGCCGGACTGCCCTGAACCCGAAAGCTCCCTTTATTTTATGAGCCTGCAATCACCGCCCTCCGGCTGGTTCAAGGGACCGGCCGGGCATGAAAAAACGTGGATCGCGCTGGCAGTCGGCTGGTGTCTTGTGCTGTCCATCATGATGCCGTACTGGCATCTGCGCGGAAAGCAAAACAGCACCGGCGAAGCGTATTCAGTAACTCCTGACGCCTTTTACGAACGCGTCATGAAATTCGTCGAGGCGAACAAAGTGGACCAGCGCGACGGCAAGCCGATCGTCGAGCCTCCGCCCGGCGGCGAAGCGTATCTGCTCGCCCAGATGTGGAGCTGGTATCCGGTTCTGAAACTGCGCGCCGGCGAAACCTACCGTCTGCATATTTCGTCCAAGGATCTGCAGCACGGCTTTTCCCTCCAGCCGATGAATATGAACTTTCAGGTGCTGCCCGGATACGATCACGTGCTGACCATCACCCCGGATTCAGCAGGCGAGTTTACCATCGTCTGTAACGAGTTCTGCGGAATCGGACACCACATGATGATTGGAAGCATCATCGTCGAATGAAACTTTCGTTATGAAAATCCGCCCACTTCTTTTCAAGTCAGCCTCGGCCAGCAATCCGGCGATCACCGATCTCCCGGAATCCGCCGGCACAGCCGCCGGCCCGCAACCGGCTTCCGGCGGCTTTCGCACCTGTGACACGACCGGGCTCCCGGTCTGTCTCGACGCGCAGTTCTTCATTCGCATCAACGCGGTCATCGCCGTCGTCTGTCTTCTAGTCGGCGGCATCGCCGCCCTCTTGCTCGCCCTCACCCGGTGGCAGGACGTCCATCTATTGCGAATGGACTGGTTTTATCGGATCCTGACATTGCACGGCTTTAACATGCTGATCTTCTGGCTCCTCTTCTTCGAGGTCGCGATTCTGTACTTCACGAGCACCAGTTTGCTCAACGCCAGACTCTTCTCGCGAAAGGTCGCTTGGACGTCGCTTGTCATGATGGCAGCCGGCATGCTGATGACGAATATCACGATTCTCCTCGGCAAGGCCGACGTTCTCCTGACGTCGTATCTTCCGCTCCTCGCGCACCCGGCCTTCTACCTCGGAATTATCCTCATGGCGGTCGGCACGCTGGTCGGCGTTTTTAATTTCTTCGCGACGCTTTATAAAGCGAAGAAAAACAAAACGTACAAAGGATCGGTTCCGCTGGTTACCTTTGGCGCAATCGCCGCGGGTATCATCGCCGTTGTCACCCTGCTTCATGGCGCCCTTGTGATGATACCGACGTTTCTCCATTCGATCGGGCTGATGCCACAGCCGGACCCGATGTGGTACCGGATGGTCTGGTGGGGGCTCGGGCACCAGTCGCAACAGGTCAACGTCACCGCGATGGTCGCGGTATGGTACTTCATCGCGGCGATGGCGGTAGGTGCGAAGCCGTTGAACGAAACGGTCTGCCGCGCGGCGTTCGTTCTCTATATCCTGTTTATCAATGTCGCCTCGGCGCACCACCTCCTTGTCGATCCGGGTGTCGGTGCGAGCTGGAAAATCTGGAACACTTCCTACGCGATGTACCTCGCGGTCTTGGCCTCGATGATCCACGCCTTCACGGTTCCCGCCTCGGTCGAGGCCGCGATGCGCCGGAGCGGCTATCGCAAAGGGCTTTTTGGCTGGATGACGAACCTGCCGTGGCGAAACCCGGCGTTCGCCGCGTTCGTGCTGTCGCTGGTCATCTTCGGATTCATCGGCGGCATCACCGGCGTCACCCTCGGAACCCAGCAGATCAATATCATCGCCCACAACACCCTGCGAATCCCTGGCCATTTCCACGCTACCGTCGTCGGCGGGACCACCCTCGCTTTCATGGGACTTGCCTACTACGTTGTTCCGCTGCTCTTCCAGCGAGACTTTGTATTCAGAAAGTTGGCACGCTGGCAGCCGTGGATATTCGCCGCGGGCATTACGACCCTGTCCTTCGGGATGTCTTTCGCCGGCTCGATGGGCGTCGCCCGGCGCACCTATGACATCGACGCGGCCGGCATCTATGGCGCTCCCGCCTACCTGATGCTCGCGTTCGTCGGCATCGGCGGGATCCTCGCGTTCACGGGGCTTCTGCTCTTCGTCCTCCTGACGGTTGGCACGGTTTTCTTTGGAACGTCGAACAAGGGCCGTCCGATGGCTTCCTGGGGAGAAGTGCGCGCCCTGACGGGAACCGCCAGCGCCGTCACGGCAGCGCCGGACGCTCACGATGAACACAAAGTGCCGGGGACGATGATCCTCGTGGTCGTCTTCCTCGCCTGCTTCGCCGTCTACTATTTCGCCAACTGGAAGGCCCTGGCCGATGTCTGGCCGGTTCGATAACGGCGGCTCTGACGGCCTGCCAGACAAAACAGAAATGGGAAGTGACGATATGAATTCATCCAAGATCAGCCGAATCACCGGCTTCTTCTCCGGGCCGAAGTTCCCGGTGTTTATGCTGCTCGCGATGCTTTTCTATCAGGCGTTCCTCGCGGTGACGATTTTCTCGCCGATCGGTGACGGGCTTTGGGGGAAGTTCGTCACCGACTTCCGCGTCTGGTGCTTTAGATACGACCCAGGTTCAGGTGCCATGCGGTGGAGCGCCGCGTGGGTGATGCTGACCGAACCGCTGCTCCTCGAGGCTCTGATCATCGCCTTGTGGCACAGGCAGCTTCTCGAAATGGTCCGCTTCGAACGCCGTGCGCTACTCGCACCTTGCGCGGCGGCGCTGATGACGGTCGCCACGATCGCGGGCGGTCTGCTCTGGCTGGCCGCGGGCGACGCCGCAGCCGAGGAAACTCTGCCGTTTCCCGGGGAGCGCATTCGCACCGCCCTCGTCCCGCCCCGGATCGAACTGCACAATCAGCACGGCGATCCGGTCAACCTTGACGACTGCCGGGGCAAGGTCGTGTTGATGACGGCCGTCTATTCGACCTGCGGCACCGCTTGCCCGATGATCCTGTTTCAGGCTCGGGACGCGGTCGCGGGATTAAGCGAGGCCGATCGGAGCAACCTGACCGTGATGGCGATCTCACTCGATCCGGAAGGCGACAGCCTCGACCTGATGGCCCGCACGGCCGCCGCTTACGGTATGGACGCTCCCGCGTTTCACTTTCTCAACGGCGATCCCGTCGAAGTGAATGCGATTCTCGACGCGTTAAGCATCTCTCGTACTCGAGATCCGAATACAGGTCAGATCGATCACGCGAATATGTACATTTTGATCGATGAGAAAGGGACGATTGCCTTTCGGCTCACCCTGAGCGACCGCCACCAGTCATGGCTGAGCGACGCGCTGAAACATTTGCTCGCCGAGTGTCCGGAACCTGGTGGCCCGACGCTCGCGGCGGCCGAATGAAAAATTGGCCGGTGTCGTCTGCTTTGCCTCCGGCCGAAGCGGCGAACTCCTGACAACTCCGAATTTTCATGCCACAAACGACACAACCTGTTCCTAAGGGCAAGCCGAAGCCGCGCAAACGCCTCAACGTGCAGGCGCACGATGCCGAACCAATGGCTCCGGTTCATCAGGCCACATCCGGTCCCCCGGCGCGCGCGAACGGATGGCTCGTTCGGATCGATAATCTTTTCATCCGGATCGATAAATTGATCCACCGGGCGATTCCGGAAAAACTGAACCCGCTGACCCACAGCGGCGCGGTCGCCAATACCGCGTTTTTGGTCGCGCTCGTATCGGGAATCGCACTGCTTCTCTGGTATTCCCCAAGCGTTCATCATGCCTACGCCTCCTTGGAAGCCGCGCGCGAAAGCTCCTGGCTCGGCCAATGGGTCCGGTCACTTCACCGGTACAGCTCGGACGCATTCATTTTCTTTGTCCTCGTCCACGCCATGCGCATCGTCGCGGCAAAGCGCTTTTTCGGAGCCCGCTGGCTCGCCTGGGTAACCGGAACCGGTTTGCTCGGCATCGCCTGGCTGCTTGGCTGGACCGGGTATTGGCTGGTCTGGGATGTTCGCGCGCAGCATATCGCCGACGGGAGCGCCCGCTTCCTGGACGTGCTGCCGATATTCGGAGAGCCTCTCGCGAGTTCGTTCCTGACCAACGACAGCGTCCCGTCTCTCCTGTTCTTTCTCGTTTTCTTTGCCCACATGCTGCTGCCGCTCGCGATCGGCATCGGCCTCTGGCTGCACCTGTCCCGCGTCAGCCGTGCGAAAATTCTCACGAGCCGTCCCCTCACCGCCTGGATCGTCGCGACTCTGTTTGTCCTGGCCGCGATCGTCCCGGCGACCAGCGCGGACCCGGCCGACATGAGTGCCGTTTCGGATGGTTTCTCAATGGACTGGTGGTATCTGTGGCCGATCGCTCTCGCCGACCGCCTGACCGGCGGCGCGCTCTGGGGCGTCTTTCTGTTCGGCACAACCGCCTTTGTCTCCGCCCCGTGGTGGATGAAGAAACGGACGTCGTCGCCGATCGGCAAGGCCGCGGTCAACCTCGACGCCTGCAACGGATGCACGCTTTGTTCAAAGGATTGTCCCTTCGACGCAATCACGATGGTCCCGCGCACGGACGGCAAACGGATTCCGGTGCAAGCGGAAGTCGATCTCGACCGCTGCGTCGGCTGCGGCATCTGCACCGGCGCGTGCGATTCCGATGCCATCTCGCTCCCATGGCTGGAAATTCGTCAGGTCAAAGAGCAGCTGAATGAATGGGTGGACGATAAGCTCGATCAATCCAAACGGCCGCTGCTGGCCTTCCTCTGCTCCTCGTCAGCCGGCGCCTCCTTTCAGGTCAACAAGGCCACCGGCGATTGTCCGGCCCTTCCTGGTTTTCAGGTGAAAGCCGTGCCGTGCGCCGGGTGGGTCTCACCCCTTCTGCTCGAGCACTGCCTCCAGCGCGGCGCCGAAGGTATCCTGGTCGCCGGGTGCGGCCCGGGCGATCGCGTCTTTCGCGAAGGCGCCGAATGGCTGCGCGATCGCATCGCGGGCACGCGGCGGCCGATTTTCCGGAAGCGCCGCGCCGACGTAACCAAGGTCCGCTTCGTCGAGTTTGACCGAACGCGCCCCGCGGAACTGCAAGCCGCCGCCGAGGAATTCCGCCGCGGGAAAGCCGCGAAAGAACGTCGTCGCTCAAGAACCACCGCCTGGAGCGCGGGCATCGTGCTCGCCAGCGCGCTGGCCGGGATCGTTGTCTTGGGAAGCGACCTTTCTTACGCGCCGCCCCCGCGAAGCCCGTCTCTGGTCATTTCGTTCAGCCATCCGGGCGAACTCATGGATGCAGGCCAGGTATTTTCCGCCGAAGAACTCGAGCGCCGGCCTGTTCACATGCGCGGACGGATCGCGACCGACCGCCGTCGCGCGCCGGTGCGGCTGCGCGTCTATTCCGGCGAGACGTTGCTCGTCAGCCAAACCTACAAGCCGCGCGGATTCAAATCCGACGGTCCGAGCGTCGCTCTTGAGAGGATCCCGCTCGGCGCGGGCGAACATCCCTTGCGAGTGGAAATCGGCGACACCGCCAATCCCGATGAATGGAATCACGTTTGGGAGAAAACCGTCCGCATCGACGAAGGGACACGGCGGGTCCTCCTTTTTGACTCCGCGCGCGGGTTCAGCCTTGAATAGTCGGGGAGAAATTCCTGCCGCGGCTCCGCGATGCCGCGGCCCCCGTAAGCGGTGAAGTTTTCAGAAACAGAAGAAAGCGTCCTCTGGCCTTTGTTTCCTTCGTTTCCTTCTGTTCTATGCACTTTTTCCGCGGGCGGCTTAACTCCCGTAACCCCCGACCTTGGCGGGCACGAGAACCTCTGCCGGTTTGCGCGTCACAATGCAAAACCCGGAAAAACTGGTTTACTTCGCGTTCTTTCCTGCTTTATTGATGGATTCTTTCGGGCCCGGATGGCGGAATTGGCAGACGCGCCAGACTCAAAATCTGGTTCCTTCGGGAGTGCCGGTTCGACCCCGGCTCCGGGTACCATGCTTGCGTCCGCGCCGATACGGTCAGCTTTGCGAAATCATGAATATCGGCACGGATTTTCTCATTTCAGCTGCTCATTACCGCACGCTGTTGCTGGACAACATCGTTCCGTTCTGGCTGAGCCACGGCATTGACGAAACCCGCGGCGGGATTCTGACCTGCCTGCGTGATGACGGCTCCGTGATTTCGCAGGACAAATACCTTTGGTCGCAAGGCCGGGCAATCTGGACATTCGCCGCGCTCTACAACCGGATCGACAGCAATCCGCGGTTTCTGGAAATTGCCCGCGACATCGCTGAATTCGTGCTCCGTCACGGCCGCGACTCGGAAGGTGCTTTTGTCTTTCGCGTCTCCCGCGACGGCGAACCGCTCGAACCGGCCATCAGCGCCTACGCCGATTACTTTGTCGTCTACGGGCTGACGGAACTGTTTCGGGCGACGCGGGAAGACCGCTACCTGGAGGAGGCGCTCGGAATCTTCCGGCGCGTCGCGCCGTTAACGCGGGACCCAGATTTCGATCGGTTTGCGCCCTATACAAAACCATCCGGCATCCGCCGCGCGCACGCCCCGGCAATGCTCGGGCTCGAAGTAGGCCAAGAGCTTTCCGATGTGGCGCCCGAGTCCGATGTTGTGGAATTTACCGACTGGTGTCTCGAGCGAATCATGTCGGCTCATCTGGGACCGCAAGCGCCGTTTCTTCTCGAGCATCTCGCCGGCAATGATGCCTTTTTGGATACGCCGGAAGGACGCGTCGTCGTTCCGGGCCACGCGATCGAGTCGATGTGGTTTGTGCTCCATCAGGCCGCCCGCCGAAAGGATCGCGCGCTCGCGCGGAGAGCGATCGACACCATTCGCCATCATTTGGAAGCGGGATGGGATGCCGAGTATGGCGGCATCTATCTCGGGATCGACTGCCGCGGAAAAGAACCGTGGTGGCCGCACGCGGAAACGAAGATCTGGTGGCCGCACACCGAGGCGATCTACGCGTTGTTGCTCACGCATCACATAACCGGGGAAACGTGGGCGACGGAATGGCTGAATCGTGTCTGGGATTGGTCTGAGCGATTTTTCCCCGACCGCGAACACGGGGAGTGGCGTCAGCGTCTCGATCGCCAAGGAAAACCGTTCGACGAAGTTGTCGCTCTCCCGGTCAAGGACCCGTTTCACCTCCCGCGCGCGCTGATTCTCGCGACAGCCCTTCTCGAAGATAAGTCGCCTCTCGATTTCTCCGCGCTCGCCGACTGAGATCGATCATCGCCGCCCGCGTGCTCAGCTTATCTTATTGCTTCTCCCACTTGATCGCATCGGCAATCACGACGCTTCCGCTGCTCGTCCAGCACGAAAGGCGAACGGTGTTGGCGCCGGCGTTCATCTGGAAGGTTCCCAGCAAGTTCCACTGTCCGCCGTCGTCAGTCTGGTCAGCATACACGAGCTGGCTGCCGCCGGCGTAATCGACAAAATAAGGTGCCGAAGTCGCTCGATTGGAAGATTCTGTCCACCAAACGTAAACCTTGTAACTTCCCGAGGAAGGAAGATTCGCTGTCCAAGTGGCGACATCGCTGACCGAAGCCGTATTGCGATAGCGGTAGTTGCTGCCGTATTTGTCCGATGCCCACGCGGTGACGCTCCAGTTGCCGGAGGCGCTGAAACCGGAGTCGCTGTTGTCGACGATCACCGTCGCCCCGCCTCCTCCGC
>CAZYAN010000079.1:0-11476 GCA_964645585.1 uncultured Opitutales bacterium | reverse complement strand
CGGAATCACTGATCAAGTTCCGCCAAGGGATCGGCCGCCTGATCCGGAAAAAAACTGATTCCGGCTTGATCACGATCCTCGACTCGCGCGTTCTGATTAAACAATACGGCCGTTTCTTCATCAATTGCCTCCCCCTCACGCACTTCGAAATGCTTACCCGCGAAAACAGAAGCGAGCGGTTCGTATGAGAACTGCTCACGGATCTCGCAAGCTCGGAGGCTCGCGCTACGAAAATCACCGTAGCTCAACTTTCCAAAGTTGAGACGGGCGGCAGGAATGCCGCCGCTCACGCGGTGCCGCCCAGCCCCATGAACACGTCCCCCTACTCCATTCCCATTTGAACAACCGATGGGCCACGTTCCTGCTGCAATCGCTTGGCGACCGCTTCCGCCTCGCGGAAGACGCGGAGAAAATTGTTGCCGAGGAGTTGGCGAATGTCGTCGTCGCTCCAGCCGCGCCTCAGCAGCTCCACCGTCAGATCTTTGAAGGTTGCAACATCATCGAGTCCTTCGGGCAGGCGCCGCAGGCCGTCGAAATCCGATCCGATGCCGACATGATCGATGCCGGCGACATCGCGCACGTGCTCGATGTGATCGGCGACGTCGCTCAAAGTCGCCTCCCGCGCGTTCTCATTCACAAACGCGGGCGCGAACGCGATCATCACGATGCCTCCGTTTTCCTTGACGCTGCGCAACACATCGTCCGGGACGTTTCGCGTGTGCGCCGTCAGTTCGCGGGCGGCCGCGTGCGAAAAGATGACCGGCGCCTCGCTCACTCGAATCGCGTCGCGCATGCTGGCGGAGCTGACGTGCGACAGGTCGACCAGCATGCCGAGCCGGTTCATCTCGCGGATCACTTCTTCCCCGAATCGCGACAATCCCTGTCCGCCCTCCTCATCGACGTTCGCTTCAACCCACGGCAGCGACGCGTTGTGTGTTAATCCCAGATAACGCGCGCCCAGCTTGTAATACATTCGAAGTGCGCCGAGGTCATTTTCAATCGCGTGCCCGCCTTCGATTCCGATCAGCGAAGCGATCCGCCCTTCTCCATGGATGCGCACGATATCATCGGCGGTCAACGCCAGCTCGAAGATCTCGTACCGTTCGGTCAGACGATGGATTACATCGATCATCTGAAGAACCCGCCGCGCCGACTTCCCTTCTTCAAGAAACGGCACGGAAACATACGCCGACCAGATTTGCGCGCCGACTCCGCCCTTTTTCAGCCGCTCGATGTCCGTATGAATCTCAGGCTGCGGCTTGCTGATATCAAGCTTGTCCAAGTCGCCGTCCACCCGCCGGAGAAGCTGGTGCGGCAGATCATTGTGACCGTCGATCAGCGGAACTTCCCGATGCAACCGGTCGGCCCGCGCGCGCAATTCGGCATCATCAGCCATGACAGCGGGCAGCAGGCCGGAAATTGCGGCCAGCGACACAACAGCCAGCCATTTATTTTCGCGGAAAACCCGCACAGGAAAGGCACCAAACAAAACGGCTTGTCTCATCACTCGTCATGATTTTCCGCACGGCTTCGGCTGTCAATCAACGATCACTGCAACCGCTCTTGATCGGGCGCCCGAAAACAGGATCGATTCAACAATTGCCCCGCCTCCTTGCCGACCCTTGCGCGACTCGCCGCAAATCTACTATTCTGCGCTCATGGCCGAATGTACATTCGTGGTTTCTCAACTGCTGTGTTCAGGTTAAAGCGTGTCAACCGGCGAACGAATCCGCCGCACCATTCACCGACCGGCGCTTTCCGCCAGCCTTCACTCGTTGCGAGAAACCTTCCGCGCTTCTCTGCCGGCTCATCCCTGTATCGTACGTGATCTCGCAGCGCGTATAGAGATCGTAGAGACAATCGTCCATCCGCATCATACCCTCTCGCGACCCCATCTGCATACAGTTCTCCAACTGATGCAGTTTCCCTTCCCGTATCAGATTCCTCACTGCGCCATTGGCGATCAACACTTCGTACGCCAGCACCCGTCGCGACCGATCCGCCGCGGGCAACAAATCTTGAGCCACGATCCCGTGAAGCGAACTCGCCAGCTGCATCACGACCTGACGCTGGGCATTCCCCTCATACACACCAATGATCCGATCCAGCGCGTTCGACGCCGTCGGCGAATGCAAGGTCGCCAACACCAGATGACCAGTCTCCGCCGCGGTCAACGCCGTTGATATCGCCGCATGATCCCGCATCTCCCCCACCACGATCACATCTGGATCCTGCCGCAACGCGTGCATCAGTGCCCGCCCAAAGGAATGCGTATCCGTCGAGACCTCCTGCTGCACCACCAGCGCCCGCTTGTTCCGGTGTGAATGCTCGATCGGATCCTCGATCGTCACAATCTTGCACCGCCGCTCCCGGTTGATCAGATCCACCATGTAATTGAGCGTCGTCGTTTTCCCCGAACCCGTCGGCCCCGTAATCAAAACCAGCCCCGTCGGCTTCCTCGCCAACTCGTCGATCGCCACCGGGAGCCCCAGCTCTTCCCGGCTCAAGATTTCGTCGCCGCAAAACCGGATGCTGAACTCCGGCGCTCCATTTCTTCGATAAAGCGTCACCCGCATTCGCCCGGCCGCCGCATGAACCAGCGAAATGCAGATCTCCCAATCCCGCTCAAAAATTTCCTGCTGTTTCGTGTTCAGCAAAATCTCCGCAAAACCGATTGCCTCACTCGCCGTCAAGGCTGCGTCGTCCGCCAGAATGATCTCACCATTCACCCGAAAAGCCGGCGGAACCCCGACGATCAAATGCAGATCCGATGCCTGCAATTCCGCCACTTTTCCCAGAAGATTATCGAATTTTCCCGTCATGAAAAACAGCCGCGAAAACGTCTCCATAGTCTCCCCGCGAATCCGGTATCGGACGCCCGCTGAATTTCCGCGTCCAACCCGCCGCACGCCGGATCGAGTTCCCGAGCTCGCTCAAACGAATCCAACGCCAACGCCGAAAGCCCGAGGGCGCTCTGGCAACAGGCCACCTCCACCCAAACCGCCGCCCGGTCCGCCGCCAGCGCGAGAGCCTGCTGCGCGTATTTCAACGCCAGCGAAAACTGCCCGTAAAAATAATGCACCCGCGCCGCCAGCCACGGCACCAGCCAATTTCCCGGCTCCAGCGAAACCGCCTTCTCAAAACAATACTCCGCCCGCTTCTCCCCCCGCGCCAACAATACATCAGCCCGCGCCAGCCAAACATACGGCGAATTCCCCCGCTCCTCGACCGACGCGTCCGAAAACGCGATCGCTCCATCCAAATCCGCCGTGCGCGCCAAAGCAACCGCCTTGGCCGCGAGCAAATCCGGCTCCGCTGGAAATTTCTCCAGCGCCTTCTCCGCCCACAGTTTCGCCTCCCGAAACTCCTCCAGCTCGATCAGCATCCGCACCTGCGCCGTCCAGGCCGACGCGTTCTCCGGATTAAATTCCAACACCTTCGAATACGACCGCAACGCCTCTTCAAACCGCCTCCCCTCAAAAAAGACCGTTCCCTCCCGCAAATAAAACGCCTCATCCTTCACGACCTCCTGGCCGCTCCCCTGATACTCGCCTTCGCCAAACTCCAGATTACTGAACCGGCTCATATTCCTGCTTTCTCCAAAACCAATGCTCGAACGGTTTCCCAACAATGTCTCGCTTCGGAACGAAAGCCACCCTCGAAATCACTTCGAAAATGACATCCTCCTCGGCAGCCGCATGAATGGACAACCCTGACGGCCAAATCAACCAGCGGTCCTTCGGGACGACCATCTCGCCACGTGTCGGCATCCCCTCCTGTGACGGATATTCCACGCCCGCCACCTCAACCGCATCCTCGTGGAAAATCACCCGGTCTCCGGGCAGTCCCACCACCCGATCCAGACCATAACCCTCTCTAACGATAACGCCTCCCCCCAGCCCCCGGTGCCGCACCCGGTATCCCACTACATCGCCCCGCTTCAGATTCCCCACAAATGTCAACCCGCTGAGCACCACCACGCCCGACCGGTGTTCCGCGGGAAAAGCAACCGTCCGCACCACTTGAAACGCCAGCAGGTACCCAACAAATACCAGCAGAAAAACAGCAAGAATCTCCGGGCCATTTCCACTCTTCCTCTTCGGCAGAAAAAGGCTTCGATGAAAGCCGCAAAGAAGTCCCGTCATGTGAACCCCGACCAAAACCGCCGTCGCGTAATTCGCTGGCTCCCGGCCCAGAAAAACCAGCAAAACTCCAGCCGACAACCCCCACAAAAGCAGCGCGATCAACGCCACAACCGTATACCCCCGCGCCGCGAATCCGTAGGCCGGAACGCACGCAACCAGAACCGCTCGCACCGGCGGCGACAGGCCCTTACGTCTGCGTCGCTCCCATCGGCTCAAACCTCGGCGAGCGGCGAAAAACACATCCAAAAACTTCGCCCCCCGCCCCGCTCGCGGCGGATAAAACTCCGGTTTCACCTCCGCCATCGCCAATCAATGCCGCTGCTCCACATCGTAACGAACCTCCTCGTCCGGCTCGTAAAACTCGCTCGTCATCCGCGTCGAATTCACCTCCCCGACAATCTCCTCGAAAAACTTCGCCGCCGCCAAACAGCCCTTTCCCTTAAAACCTTTCACGTAAACCTCCACGCTCCCGTCTGCCCCGATCGTAATTTCATATTCTCTCTGTACCATAATTTATCCTCCTTTGGAGTGCTGCGACATGTCGCGGCTTTCCATCCGGGCGACATGTCGCCCAGCCGACCACACAAATTCAATTCTCCCAATGCCTCACCTTGATCCGGATCGACCGATCCGCCGCCTCCTCTTCCTCAACAATGGTAAACTGCCGCCGCGCCATCTCCTCTTTCAACCGCTGATACGCATATTGCCGCACCACCCCCTGCGCCAACTCCTCACCGCATTTCCGCAGTTCCTCCTCCGACAAATTTCCACCCGAAACACACAGCGACGCCGCTCCCCGCGCATCCCGCGAAAACGTCACCGACACCTCCCCGCGCCGCAAAGTCATCCTTTGATCGCGCCCCAGCGAACCCGTTACAATTTCGCTCCGCGGAATCTCCAGCGAAACCCTCCCCTCCGACTTCGCCTCCCCCCGTTTCACTTCCAAATTATCGACGACGCAGTATCCGAGTCCAGCCGCCGCCCCCGCTACCGCCGCGCTAAAAGCCGGCCAAGCCGCAACCACCACCGGGGTCAAAACACATACAACGCTCATGGTAACATTCTCCTTTCATTCGTTAGACAACTCTCACCCCGATTCATCACAAATTCTCCTTCTTAGAATTCGTGTTTATTGCTTCGCCATCTCCGCTACGCTCCGTCGTGGTTACCCGTCTTTTCATTTAAAACTCCACCCGACGCATCCCCGGATATAAAATCAGAACCTAAGCCTTCGCTCCCTTTGCTACCTTCTGTTAAAATCCCGGAACCCAAGCGCTAAAACTCCATCCGCCGCAATTCCGGCTCCGCCGACACCTCTCGCGCCACACTCGAATGCCGCGCCCGCCCTTCCGCCCACGTCCGCAACCGGTTCAACTGCTCATCCATCGTCTTCGACAACGGCACCGTCTGCGCGAGCGATTCCAGCAAATGCTCCGTCTTCAAATCCTCCCGCGCGTAAAACGCATCATACAACGCGCTGATAATTGCCTGCTCAATCTCCGCCCCGCTGAATTCTTTGCTGCCCGCGACAAGCTCCGCCAAATCGAAACTCTCGGGCTGCCGTTTCCTCCGGCTCAAATGAATCCGAAAGATTTCCTCCCGCTCCTCCTCCGACGGCAAATCCACAAAAAAGATTTCGTCCAGACGCCCCTTCCGCATCAGCTCGGGCGGCAGATGCGAAATATCGTTCGCCGTCGCCACCACGAAAACCGGCGCCGTTTTCTCTGAAAGCCACGTCAAGAACGTTCCGAATACACGCGCCGTCGTTCCGCCATCGGTCGATCCCGAACCCTGCGATCCCGCAAACGCTTTATCGATTTCGTCCACCCAAAGGATCGCCGGCGCCACCGATTCCGCCACCGCGATCGCTTTGCGGACATTCTCCTCCGACGATCCGACCAGGCTCCCGAACATCCGGCCCATGTCGAATCGCAGCAACGGAAGCTGCCAAAGACTCGATACCGCCTTCGCGCAGAGACTTTTTCCGCACCCCTGCACACCGAGCATCAAAATCCCCTTCGGCGCAGGCAATCCGAACTCGCGCGCCTCCTCCCCGAACGCCACCGACCGCTTGTTGAGCCAATCTTTCAATACCGCCAGCCCGCCCACATCCGCGAAACTCTCGTCCGTCGCGTAATATTCCAGCAAACCGCTCTTGCGAATGATCTGCTGCTTCTCCGCGAAAACATCGTTCACATCCTCCCCGCTCAACCGCTCATCCTGCACGATGATCTTGGCGAACACATTCTCGGCCTCGCTCAGCGTCAACCCGAGCGCCGCGCTCAAAAGCTTGTCCCGCCCAGCCTCGTCCAAGTCGAGCTCCACCTGACGAAACTGTTTCACATCCTCCACGATTTTATCCAGCAACTCCCCCAACTCTTCGCGCGTCGGTAACGGAAAATTCAATACGGTCATTTCCTTATCGAGTTCCGTCGGAATCTCCATCACCGGCGAAATCAATATCACCGTCTTAAAACTGTTCTTCAAATGCAGCGCGATCTCCTTCAGTTTCCGGATCACCGCAAAATTGCTCCCCTTCAAAAACGGATGGAAATCCTTGAAAATGAAAATCGCCGGCTCCACCTGGTCGATCACCTGATCCAGCGCAACCAGCGGATCCCGCGTCGCGGCGTTTCGATGTTTCTGCGACTGAATCGACGTCCCCGCCGGCACCAGGCCCACCGTATAGCTCCACTCAAAAACCTTTTTCTGCCGCCCGTTCGCAATCTCCACGATCGTATTCTGGGCCCGGACTTCCTCGCCGGTTACAATATAAAGAATCGGGTAACGCGCCCGAATCAGCGTATCAATCTCCTGTCGCAACTTCATCATTTTCCTCGAAAGCAATAGAATTAGAACGTCGACGAATCGCCTCATTCCCCGGATCGATCTCCGTCAAAACAGCCGCCATTTCCGGACTGATGTTATGAGCCAAAATCCGCCCATCCGGAAGAATCAACAACTCCCCCGAACTCTCCCCATCCTCCACCTTCGCCGCATAATTATTCTTAACCCGCTTCATCCAAACAAAACCAACTACAAATAAACACCATCATTACTTCGCCTCCTGCCCTTCTTACTTTTCCGTGTATTCCGCGTATTCCGTGGTTAAATATACAGCTTTCAAGTCTTCCTCCCCTATTCGTGTATATTCGCGTCCATTCGTGGTTAAACCTCCTTCTCCCCCATCATCACAGTACCATATTCAAACACAACTCCCGCCCAATCTCCTCCGCCCGTTTTGCCTCCTCCGGAAAGCAACTTCGTCTCAATTCCAAATGCCGTCGCGCCTGCCACGCCGGCCAGAAACCAGCCCGCAAACTTACCTTCGTTCCCGGCAGATTTTCCGCGATCCAGCTCGCCACCGGCACCCAGCAACAATCGATATGCCCCGGCATCAAAAGGTGCCGAATAATCAGATCCGTCCGTTTGCTCGCCCACCACAAATTCGCCCGCACCGCCTCCCCGTAATCTTCCACGCGCGCCAATCTCCGCGCGCATTCGTCGTTCCCGAATTTGTAATCCACGACCCACACATCGAAAATTCCGTCCAGCAACGCCCGCGCCTCCGCCGAACCGTGTCCATTCGTTTTCCAAACCAGCCGCGCCGAATCCGGAACGGCCGCCGCGACCTCCAGCGCGGACGGCAAAAATACCGTCGGCTCGCCGCCCAAAATCATCACCGTCCGCGCTCCTCTCGCCAACGCGCCCTCCACCAATTCCCCAATCCGGCTGACCTCCAAAACCTCCCCCGCCCGGGCATTCCAGCTCTCCCGCCCGGTGATGCAAAAATCGCAGCGCAGATCACATCCGCTCAGCGCGATCGCAAATGTCGGCACAATCTCCAGTTCATCTGAAACCTCCGTCTGCGCCGAAAAAATCCGCGCCTCCGCTCCGGCGTGACAAACTCCCGCGACCCTCGCCAGTCGATCAACCCCGCACCGATGTTCACAAAACACACAATTCGCCAATGCCGCCCGCGCCTCCTCCGCCCGCCGCGCCGCCAGCCGCCTTCTGGAGTGCGGCGACTTGTCGGCGCTTTCCCTCCGGGCGGCATGTCGCCCAGCCAAACTCGCACCCCCTTTCATAGTTCCAGCCTCCCAATCCTCTCCGAGTCCACCGTCCGCGCCGAAATCTCCCGGTTCCCTTTCCACCGCAACGATAAATAAAGCCAGCCGCCTCCCGCCGCGCACAACAGCATTACGCTCTGCTTCCATCCACCCGAAACCGCCGGCAGCAGTGCCATCGCCAACCCCGCAACCACCGCCACCGAAAAAATCCGCGTTTCCCAAACCCCAAAAACCGATATCCGCTCATACCCAAACATCCGCGCCCACGGCACCAGCAGTCCGACTGTCAGCACCCCCAAACCCAGCACAACCTCGTTTCCTCCCGCCGAAACCAGAACCCGCCCGACCCCCGCCGCCAGCACGCAAATTCCACAATACCCGAAAAACTCCCGCCCCCGCCAAACCCGCGCCACCCGGCTTCCGAACCAGACAATCCCAATCCCGCCCAACAACAAATCCAAGATCCCCGCCGGCAAAAAACCGAAACTAAACAACCGCCAAACCTCCCCCTCGAAAACCGCCGCCGGATCCAGCCAAAGAATCTCGTAAACCGAAACCGCCGCCACGATTCTCCCAAGCCAATCGACCGCAAAAATCCCCATCAGAATCCCCAAAAGAATCCCGACCGGCCGCGGCAAAGAAAATCGAGGCAAACGCATCATCGCCTCCTCCCCATCAGCATGATTCGCCTCCACCATGAGCGCCCGGAATTCGCTCCCGCCATTGCGCGAATTCTCTCCTCCAGCCGCTCCGGCACCTCCACCCCCTCCCGATCGTACCGCAACAACTCCTCCATCGAACCAAAATCCCGCACCACCGGCTCCGCCCGAACCTCCTGTCCGTGATTCTGCTCGCTCTTCTCCTCTTCCCGAAACTTCGCTCGATGTTTCATAAACCTAACAAATCAGTTGTAATCACTTATATAATGGGTGTTGAGCGACCTCTTGTTCCCCCATGGTAGCAATATCCTGATAGCCATTTTCTGATTCGTGTGTATTGGTGTCCATTCATGGTTAAAATCACGTTGTTTGCCCGAATTTCTCCCCGAAAGCCTTTCTTGCCCGATACAGTTTTCCGCGAACCGCCGCCGCCGTCTGTTCCGTAAGCGCGGCGATTTCCTCGTAAGACATCTCCTCATCCGCCGCCAGCAACAGTACGATCCGGTATTCCTCAGGCAACTCCCGCAACGTCCGCTGAATCCGCTCGCCCAGTTCCTTCGTCTCCAGATTCCGCAACGGATCTGGTTCCGCGGAACTCGACGATTCCCACACCGCATCGTCGGCATTGCTGAAGATGTGCCGGCTGTGCCAAGTGCGGGCGAGGTTATGACAGTGATTGATCGCGATCCGGTAGAGCCAGGTCCGGATATTGGCATCGCCCCGAAACTCCGGCATTTTTTTAAACGCCTTCAAGAAAACATCGTGCGTCACATCCTCCGCCCGGGTCGCATCTCCCACGTAGCGCAGCACAAAATAGTAAACCGCCCGGCCATGGGCCCGGTAAACGGGCTCGAACGCCGGCTGAGCGACGACGGAATCGCAAGGAAGTTCAGCGGAAGGATTCACGGCAAGGACCAGCCGTTTCGGCGGCTGCATAGTCAATTAGACAACTCCGCCTTGAAAACGTCACGCTCAACAGGAACTTCCAGTTCCGATTTGCCGTCGGGACAAAGCCTCTTTACAAACACTCTCCCTTGGAAACATCACAGCAACAGCCCGGCAACGGCGGCGCTGCCGCCGAACCCGGACATCTTTATCTGGTCGCGACGCCGATCGGCAATCTCGGCGACATCACTTCGCGCGCCGCGAGTTTGCTCGCCAGTTGCGACTTGATCGCGTGCGAAGACACGCGGACCTCAGGAATTCTGCTGGGACGGCTCGGGGTCCGCAAACCGACCACCTCGTTTCACGAGCACAACGAGCGGGAGAAAACTCCGCAGCTCGCTGACGCGCTCGAACAGGGAAAGTCGATTTGCCTCATCTCCGACGCCGGCACTCCGGCGATCAGCGATCCCGGATTTCCCTTGGTGCGAGAATGTCGCCGACGAAGAATTCCCGTGGTGCCCATCCCCGGCCCCTCGGCGATCATTGCCGCCGTCAGCGCGTCTGGCCTGCCGACGAACGGCTTCTTCTACGCCGGTTTCCTTGCGCCGAAAGCGGCGGCCCGCCGACGCTTTTTGGAAGAGTACCAGAAATTCCCCTACACGATCTGCCTCTATGAATCGTGTCATCGGATCGTGAAATTCATGACCGAGCTCGTCGAGGTCCTCGGGCCGGACCGCACCGTCTGCCTGGCCAAGGAAATCACGAAACGCCACGAAACCTTTCTCACCGGAAAAGCCGGAGATATCGCGGCACGGCTGGAAACGCTGAGCAAAAAAGGCGAGTTTGTGCTGCTGATCGCACCGGAAGGCTTCGAGCTATAAATGCTCACGCCCATGCTCACGCCCACTTCGCTCAAGACGCCAAGCCGCGAAGAATATTCAGGTTTTCCTTAGCGGCTTAGCGGCTTTGCGCGAGTTTTTTCTCCTCTTCTTCGTCTCTGAGACCTCCCTGTTCATGCGGGCTGGCGGGCGGCGGGAGCGCATTCCTGCCGTCGGTCTCAACTTCGGAGAGTCGAGCTACTGTAGCGTAAGCCTCCGAGCTTGCGAAACCGAGCGGCCGAAGCCGTTCGCTGCGCCCCGGACTCACCGACGCGCAAACAGTCTCAACTTCGGAGAGTCGAGCTACTGTAGCGTAAGCCTCCGAGCTTGCGAAACCGAGCGGCCGAAGCCGTTCGCTGCGCCCCGGACTCACCGACGTGCAAACAGTCTCAACTTCGGAGAGTCGAGCTACTGTAGCGTAAGCCGCCGAGCTTGCGAGATCCAGGATTTCAGAGTTTCACTCCATGGGGTTCACCCGGGCGCGCCCAAGGATTTTTGCTACTATGAAGCTGCGAGGTGCAGGGGCGGGCAAAGCATCCCGTCCAGCCGCTGATCAGGGGCGCCCCGGGCCGTTCAGCAGGATTTTCCTTCCGGGCTGACGGGAATACGCTCTACTCCCGGCAGGCGCGAAGAGTGCTAGCCTTACCTTCTCTCTCTTCCCGTCATGAAAAACACCACTCTCCGCTTGGCCGCCTTGCTGCTTTTGGCGGCAACCCCCTTCTCCGCTCTGTTTTCGAGCGTCTTCGTGCATGTGCCGGAAACCGTCGAGCAAAACTACCAAGTCATCTACGAACTGAATATCCCGCGCAACGGACAGTTCCGCAATAGTTCCCCCGTCC
>CAZYAN010000078.1:5648-11502 GCA_964645585.1 uncultured Opitutales bacterium | reverse complement strand
TGCCAGCCTTCAGTCCAGATACTTTTGATCGTAATCGACACCGGATTTTTCGAGGAACTCAATCAATTCTTCGCGAAACGTCTTCCTTCGATGGTGCTCTTCCTGCCGCTTGATATATTCCTGCACGGCGGCCTGATTGGAAGCGCTCACCGTGAATGCCGCGTAGCCGTCCTGCCATCGAAAACCGGGACCGGGAATCGTCGCCGTCGCCCAGGAGGAGGAAGATTTCTTTACGTCGCGCATGAAATCGGCCAGGCGATGAACGGGTTTCAGGCCTACGAGCAGATGAACATGATCGGCCACGCCTCCCACTCCTTGAGGGATCGCATCGAGACCGCGCACGGCGCCTCCGAGATATTCGTGGAGACGGGCGCGCCAGGAGGCGGCGATCACGGGTTCGCGGTTTTTCGTTGCGAAAATGAGGTGGTAGAGGAGGCGGGTATGTGTTGAGGGCACACCCGGAGCTTGCTGGCACCCCTGCCGGGGTGCAACGGATTTTTACCGAAATCCGGTGGTGTCGCTCGTTCCTCGCTCAACCACCGGCTACAAGCTGTGATCCCGCCGGGATCGATGATACGGCGTCAGCCTGTAGACGGCATGATGGCCCTCGTGTTATAAAGCTCAGGGCCTTGCCGGATGACGTTTTCGTCGAAACCGCTCTCTCGCTGGGGCCGTCATCGGGCAAGGCCCGATGCTACGAGGAAGCAGTTTCACTCCATTTGGGTCACGCGGGCGCGTCCGGGGTTTTTGCCCTTATGAAATTTCATGTATATCGTTCCCTTGGTCCGCCTTGGTTGGGGACTCCTCTGTCTCGGGAGCCCGCGGCTGGGGCGGTCGTTCGAAGTCAACGAGGCCGTCCTTCGCGAATTCATGAGCCAGCTCAAACAGGGCCTCTCCCTCTTCCGCGTATTGTCGGACGGCGGTGCTCCCTCTCTTGCGAAACGTTTTGGCCGGTCTTGTCATACAGGTTCGGACAACCAATAACTAATAACTAACAACAAAATAACCAATAACCCGCGAAGCGGGAAAGCGTTCACGCCCGCTTCACGTTCACCCACTGTCCGCTGCTCGCCGATGCGAGGACGGCGTCGCAGACGTACTGGGTGCCGAGGGCGTGACGAAAATCTGGATACGCCTTCGGGGCGTCGGGTTTTTCGAGTGATTTCAGGAACTGGTAGAGTCCATGGGTGAACGAGTGTTCGTAGCCGAGGCAGAGACCCGGAACCCACCAGTTGCCGGCGTACGGGTGGTCGCCGTCGGTGGTGTGAATGCTGCTCCAGCCGCGCCGTTCGCCGGGGACGCCGTGATCAAAGTAGGAGAGGCGGTTGAGGTCGTGAAGATCCCAAGCGAGCGATTTGTGTTCGCCGTTGATTTCGAAGGTGTAGAGCGCTTTGTGGCCGCGGGCGTAGCGGGTCGATTCGAAGATGGCGAGCGAACCGTTTTCAAAGCGTGCCAAGAACGCGCAAGCATCGTCGATCTTGACCGGCGTCTTTTTCCCGGTGGCGGTGTGGACGCGCTCTTTAATGAATGTTTCGGTCATCGCTGAGACGGAGACGATGTCGCCGTTGAGCCAGCGGGCGGTGTCGATGCAGTGCGCGAGCAAGTCGCCGGTGACTCCCGATCCGGCGGCCGCCGCGTCGAGACGCCAAAGGGCGGTCCCGCCCTGCGGGAGGTCGGCTGAGATCGTCCAGTCTTGCAGGAAATTCGCACGATAGTGGAACACTTTGCCGAGCTCGCCGGAATCGACGATATTTTTAGCGAGGGTAACGGCGGGGAGGAAACGGTAATTGTACCAGACAAGATTCGGCAGGCCGGCTTTTTCGACTGCTTCGACCATTTTCTCGCCTTGGTCGCCGTTCAAGGCGAGGGGTTTTTCGCAAAGAATCATCTTGCCGTGTTCGATGCAGGCGAGAGCGATCTCGGCGTGCGAATCGTTCGGGGTGCAGATGTCGATCGCGTCGATGTCATCGCGCGCGACCAGCTTCCGCCAGTCGGTTTCCCAGGATTCGTAACCCCAGCGTTCGGCGAAGGCCTTGACGTTGGCCTCGTCGCGCCCGCAGACCGCTTTTCGAACCGGCTCGTATTCCGTGTCAAAAAAGTGGCTGAGCTGGGAATAGGCGTTCGAGTGGGTGCGGCCCATGAAGCCGTACCCGACGAGACCGATGTTCAACTTCTTTTTCCCCATGATATCGAATTTCCTCTGAAAGGTTTTTAAAGTGCCTGATCGACGGCGATCATCGTTGCGAGAATCGTGTTCCAGGTCGCAGGGTCTTCGAGCGTGCTGTTCGGGAACATGCAGCCGTCCCAGCAAATGTGGCGGATGCCGCGCGATTCGGCGTCCTGGAGCCAGATTTTGGAAAGCGCCGGAATGTCGAGTTTGCCGTTGGGATCGTCGGCCGGGCAGTGCCGTCCGGTCTTCTCGTGGGAGCCGGTGCCATGGACCGTGCCGTCGTTCTGGGCGACATGGAAATCGAACGTCCATGGCCGGAGGGCGTCGGTCATTGTTTTGTAAGCCTCAGCGAATTCCTCGTCGGTGTAATTTTCCTTGAGGAGGGCGGCTTCCGGGGCGTTGTAGCCCATCAGGTATAGGTAGGTGTGCGCGAGATCGGCCTGGAAACCGACGGTTTCAGGCATGCCGGTCGCTTCGAGGGTATTGAGCATCGCCTTCCAAGAATGCATACCGGCCCAGCAGATTTCGCCTTCAGCGGCGAGCCGTTCGCCGTGGTCGGCGGCGATCTTTCCGGCTTCGCGGAACGTTTCGGCGATCTTCTTCGTGTTGCCTTCCGGATCCTTCACCCACTCGGCCGGGCCGGTGGCGGAGTCGATGCGGATCACGCCGTACTGGCGGATGCCGTGTTCGTTAAGCAATTTGCCGATCCGGCACGATTTGCGGATCGCGTCGAGGAATTTTTGACGGTCTTCGCTGGAGCCCATCGCCGAAGCGCCGACAGTGCCGGGCCAGACGGGGGCGACGAAGGAGCCGATCTTGAGGCCCATTCCGCCGATCTTGTCGGCGAGCGCCTTGAGATCATCGTCCGAAATATCCGGATCGACGTGCGGATGGAAGAGGAACAAATCAACCCCGTCGAACTTCCGGCCGTTGACCTCGGCGTTGACGGTCAGCTCGAGCATGCGGTCGAGCGAGATCGGAGGATGGTCGGTGCCCGGCTCTTTGCCGACGAGTCCGGGCCACATGGCATTGTGAAGATACATTTTGATTTTAGATTTTAGATTTCAAATTTTCGATTTTGATCTGGGTTTTTAGATTTGTGATTTGTGGGCGCCCATTTGGGGGGCGTCGGGATTCACCTCGGGGCCGAAGTAGCGGAGCATGACCAGCGGTTCGGTTTCGGAGGTGTTTTTGAAGGTGACGCCTTCGCTGGCCGCGGAGGCGGTGCAGAAGAATTCGTCTTGGGAAAGCTCGTTAAACCGGAGCAGTTTCGGGCAATTGAGCCGGAGCTTGTTCGCGTAGCCTTCGCCTTGCACAACGATCAGTGAATAAGCGCCGTTGTCTTTAACGGTGCAGGTGGCGCCTGGTTCGACGGTCAGCTCCTTGGCCGTGAAATATTGGAACCCGTCGATTTTGCCGTAGACGATCCACTTGTCGTGAAAACCCTCGCCCTGAACGGCCGTGACCGGCTCGAGGTAATGGTTGTCCTTGAAATTTGGATCGGTATTCTTCTCCCAATCGAGCTGATCGACGATGAAGTCGATATCGTTGTGCTTTTCCTTCGGCATGTCTTTGACCAGAAGCGACCAGGGAACCTCGCGTCCTTCGACCAGGTTTTGATACATGCCGAAAACGTCGGAGCCCCATTGCGGCTCGTAGGTGCAGAGTGAACCGGGCGCGTGAAGGATGCACGGGTCGATCAGCCAGCCCGAGCCCACCTTGAGCCGGTAGGCCTTGGAAAGATCAAGAATGCCGTTGTCGCCCGTGTTCCAGTTCTCGATGCAGCGTTTGACCTCCTCGCGGGTCGTGCCCGGTTCGAGGCCCATGAACGTGTAAGGGAAATTGTTGCCGACGTTGTTGTGCTGCGGGGGAAAGTAGTACGATTCAGGTTTCCCTTCCTGGCCAACCAAAGCGGCCTGTTCGGCGTTCTGGTGCATATGGTGGGGAATGGGACCCATGTTGTCGAAGAACTTTGAATACACCGGCCACTTTTTGTATTTGTCCCAAAGCTCTTGCCCGATGATCTGCGCGCCGCATTCGGCGATCGCGTCGCGAAGCGTGAACCGTTCTTTGCCGGCGACCACATACGAGAGACCTTCGTCGGCGTCGCGGCCCTCGTTGGCGGTTTCGGTGGTCGAGCCAAACCAGCGTTCGTCGATCCCGCCCCGGTTGAGTCCGTAGGCGTAGGTATCGTCCGGGTGCAGCTTGATCCGAAGGCCCGGCTGGAGAAACGAACGAGGGACCCAGTTCGGAGCGAGCCGGAGAAGGCCGCCTGTGTCTTCAAGATGCGAGTCGACGAGCGGCTTTACGTTCGAGGTTACGGTGGAGAGTTCTTGGGTTGTCAGCGGAGTTTTCATAGAAGGTCTATAAGGAGCGGAGGCATTTAACACGATCGGCTGGATGCGGTCACGGGTTTTTTTCCACAGCGCTGGCGCAGCGAGAGATCGAGTCGAGGTCGCCCGGCATCGGCGATGCGAAGATTGGCTCGCGGAACTGAGCCGCCTGATGAAGCGAATTCGGCCGGAAATACCGGAAACATTCGGATGCCGTCAGTGAACTGGCGCCGAAGAGAAAAGGTCGAGGTGTTCGGGTGGACGTGCCCAAGCCGGATGCTGAGGACGCGGGAGTAGCTGAAGCCGCTGCACGCGCGTGTCAAATCGCTGCAGGTAACTTGGGGAGGAGAGACTTTGGACGAGAAGCATACGAGTGTGAGCGATGGGACCGCCAGCGATTGCGTCGCGTCTGGCATTTCGCCCGCTCACCTTCTCAACGGATCAAAGTTTGCCGCAAATTTTTCGGATCTTATCCCATGTCAAAGCAAATTCCATGAAGCAGGCGTATGGTATTGGTTATTATTTCAACCCAAATTTCCCGGGCTGCGTGGACCGCATTCACAGGGTGGAATGGCATCTTGCCGCTTTGCCACGAGTAGCAGCTGGAAGCGATCGCCACTTTGCGCTTAATAGGTTAGCACCAGCACATCCGGCTCACTGGCTCGAACAAACCGTTACAGCCATCTTCGCGTATGCAGGCAGGACCCCAAAGTTCCACGGAATCCATCCACCGCTCCCTTAAACCGGCTTTGCCCGGTCTCCTCTTTGCTCTGCTCACCATCCTGTATGGCTTCGGGCTCGGAATTCTATTCGGCCTCAACGAGGACCTGATTAAATTGCGCCTGGCGGCTTCTGCGGAGGCGGTCCGCGATGTTCGGTATCAAGGCGACCAGGCGGCAATTGACGCGGTGCTCGAAAAGTCGTGGACCTACATGAAACGGGCTCACCTCCATGCCGGCGGCCTTGGCACGAGCGCGATTGCGCTGACGCTGCTAGTCGTGCTCCTCGGAACCCCGTCCCGCTGGACCTTTGCTATCAGCCTCGCACTCGGTGTTGGCGGACTCGGTTACTCCGTCTATTGGCTGGTCGCCGGCTTCCGAGCCCCCGGCATGGGTGGAACCAGCATCGCCAAGGAGTCGCTTGCCTGGCTCGCGATGCCCTCTTCGGGTCTGGTCGTTTCAGGGACCGCGGCGACAGTTGTCTTAATGCTGACGAAGATTTTTTCAAAAAACGCGCGAGCCGGCCGCTCGCTCGATGGTTAGATGCGCCTCACTGGTTGGGGACCGAATAGAATCGGGGACAGCGTCAGGGTCAGACCTTGAATTAACACTTAAGGTACTCGGAGCGAAGG
>CAZYAN010000078.1:0-5548 GCA_964645585.1 uncultured Opitutales bacterium | reverse complement strand
GGGACAGCGTCAGGGTCAGACCTTGAATTAACACTTAAGGTACTCGGAGCGAAGGCGGTTGGCTTCTACAGCGCAACGCTCTGAGCTTGCGCGGTCGCGTGTCTAAACGGCTTCGGGCTGATTGGTCGCGAACGGCTGGTCGCCGAGCGGGCTCCACCTTGGAAAGGTAAGCTGCGCGTCGGGTGTGCGCATCGGATCATTCGCGGCGGAGCAGGTAGGCGAGCAGGTCGCGGAGTTCGTCTTCGTTCAGGCGATTGAGCAGGCCGCCCGGCATCGGCGAGACTGGAGACGGTTCGACTGAATGGATCAGGCTCCGTTCGATCTTCCGCGTTTGCGTAAAATCGAACGGGCTCGTTCCTACTGTCAGGACGCCTTTCTCTTCGTTCAGAACTTTGCCGGTGACGCTTGAACCGTCCTTCAGCGCGATCAGGTCAAACTGATATTGGTCGGAAACGGCATTGTTCGGATTGATGATCGCATCGACGAGGTCGGCGATGGAGAAGCGCGCGCCGATCGAGGTGAGATCCGGACCGGTTGCGCCTCCTTCGCCGTTGAAACGATGGCATGCGGCGCAGAGCGTAGCATGGAACATCTGCTTTCCGCGGGCGAGATCCCGATTGACGAGACCCTTCTCGGCGGCCGCGACCGCTTCCTCGACCGTCCAGGCGCGACCCGGTCCTTCGACTGGTGGAAGGTCGGCAAACGGATTGGCGGCGGGCTTGAGATCCCAGCTTTCAATCATCTTGCGCTCTTCCGGTGTCGCGCGCTGAAGCGTCTCTTGGCGCATATCTTCGATAAATCCCCCGTAGCTGCGGCCTCCGCTTTTCTTTGCCGCCTCGCCGAGCCACGTGAAGAACTGGCGCCGCTGGCCGGCTGTCCACGGCCCCTCAAGCGTCCGCAGGCAGTAGGCGTAGAAGAGATTCTGCTCCGAGGGCATGTTCTCAATCATTTCGGCGATTGGCTCTCCATACTCTTTGTTGCGCGAAGCGAGCGCGGCCCATTGAGGCGCTTCATTCGGTGTCGGGACGGCCATCAGCCGGAGCGTTTTCGCCAGTACATTGGGAGCTTTTAAATAAGTCAGCATCCGGCAGAGCTCCCGATTAAGGTTGTCCTTGTCGGCCGGATACATTCCGTCGAAGCGCTCAATGAGGTTTGCGCGGACGCTTGGTGCCGGTTCTCCGTGGCGGATAAAAAGAAGTCCGTAGGCCCGAAGAAGATTCACTTGGCGCTGCTCGTCGATCGATGTCGGATCGACGCGGTCGAGGGCGGCCAAGCCGACGGCTTTATCAGACGCTTCGCCGACGCGGGCGAGGGCGATGGCGGCGAGGATCGCTTGCCACGGTGTATTCTCTTCCGACAAGCGTGCCTTCCATGTGGAAACAGGCAGATGTTCGAGTGCGACTCGCGCGGCGAACCGGATGAAACGGTCCTCATGGTCGAGAGCCTCCCAAATCGCGTCGAGCGCCGCCGGGTCCGGATGACGATGAAGCGCTTCTAGTTCGCGGCGGAGGGTGCCAAGACGTTCCGCCTCCGGATCGATCGGCGCGGGTTCCTGGACCGCCGCGGTCGACTCGTCGCCGACGTACGTGATCCGGAACAGGGCGGAGTTAGTCCGCCGGCCGCCGATCAGAAAGTAGAGAGCGCCGTCTTGGCCGACCACGGCATCGGTGACGGGAAGTCCGGTGCCGGCAACCAGTTCTTCGGTTTCGGCGGTGTAGGTGGCACCGCTCGGCGTCAGGTGGACCGCGTAAATCGTGGCGTATGTCCAGTCGAGCATGTAGATTGCCCGCTGGTAACGCGCGGGGAAACGCAATCCTTTTCCGGCAACAATTCCGGTCGGGGATCCGGGGCCGATATCGAGGATGCCGGGAAGGCTGTCTTCGTAATACTCGGGCCATTTGCCGGTGCCGTTTCTCCAGCCGAATGCGCTGCCGCTGGTGATGTGGTTGATGCGGGTTGGGCGGTACCAAGGCATGCCCATGTCCCACTCCATGTCGGAATCCCAGGTAAACAGCTCGCCGTGTTCGTCGAAGGCGATGTCGTAGGCGTTCCGGTAGCCGGTGCTGACGCGCTCCCAGTATTTGCCGTCGGGCGTGAAGCGAACCACCCATCCGCCCGGCGCCATGACATCCCGGGCATGTCCGCGCGCGTCCGGACGGCGCGGGAGCAATTGATCTTCGTCCCAGACCTCCGGCACCATGCTGTGATCGACCGGGGCTGGTTTGGTGTGGTTGCCGGCGACGAAATAGATCCATTCGCCGTCCGGGGAGAGGACGAGACTGTGCGGGCCGTGTTCGCCCGCGCCGTCGAGTTCCTTGAGTTTCTCGACGTGATCGAGTTCACCGTCGCCATCGGTATCGGTTGCGCGGAAGACGCCCATGTCGCCGATACTGGTCACAATGTACAGCGAGTCGTGCGCCCAGAGAAGGCCTTGCGCGCCATGAATCGGCAGCGGCAGGCGCTCGGCCGCGGTGGTCGCGCCGACCGTGATACGGTAAAGGCCGCCGTATTGATCAGAGGCGATCAGCCGCCCCTCCGGATCGACCGTCATGGCGACCCAGGAACCGAAAGCCTTGGGCACCTCGTAAAGATGTTCGAGGCGAAAGCCGGGGAGCAGCTGGTAATCCGCGCTGACATCGGTCGGCGCCTGCTCCTGATTGGCGCTTCCCCAGCCTGCAAAAACATCGCCCCATGGCTGAACGCCCATTTCGCCGAGTACCGCGACCGGACGCCGGCCGTTTTCATCATTATCGGCCGCAGTCCATTCCCAGCTCTCGTCGGAAAGAATTGTCTGCTTGTTTCCGGAGGTGAACAGCAGTTCAAGGCGGAACGCGAACCCGGCCGGGCCGCCCTTGTTAGCGGCGAGCACGCGGATCGTGTGGGGGCCGGCGCTCGGGAGCCGTTTTGAGATCTCAGTCAGAAAAGGCGTCTGCCAGCCGTCGGATTTTCCGATCGATTTGCCGTTGAGAAAGACCTCATGCTCGTTGTCGGCGGCGGAAAGAAGGATCGCCGACGTCACTGATTCGGATGCGGGAATCGAGAAAGATCGTTCGAAAAAGACCTGCTCGTTCTCGCCGGCTTGTTCGCGGCTCCAAATCCACTGGGCGCGCGGCTCGTCCGGAAGGCGCTTGAGAACGATGTCCTTGAACTCGGCTCGCATCGGGGCGCCGGCGTGGAGCTGGAGCGCGAGGATTCCGGAGCGGGCGAATTTGCCGGTCTCCAGATCGGTGATACGCGCGGCGAGATTGCCGTTGACCCAGTGGGTGACGGTGTCGCCGCGGGCGATAACCTTGAATTCGTTCCATGCGCTTACATCGACCGGTGGGAGATTTCCGTCAATGAGCGCTTCCGTCTGACGGGTGCCGTCCGCCGCGATTGTGACCGCCTGGCCGCGCGGAGCGACGATGCCGCGGCCGCCTTCCTCGTAGAGCATGGCGGCGTATTCCGGGCGCGGGTGCAGGTCCATCTGGTAACCTTGCACGACGAACGTTTCCGGATCGGCGAGCCGGCTGCGGTATTGGACGCCGGAATTGTTGTCGCCGGTGACGCGGACTTGGAGCGTGAGTTCGAAATTGCCGACATCGCCGCCCTGCCAAACGAGAAAGGAGTTGCGGGCGATCTTGCGGCCGGACCCATCGGTTTCGCCGATAAGCACGCCGTTTTCGACGCGCCAGAGACGCGGGTCGCCCCGCCAGCCGTCGAGGCTTTTCCCGTTGAAAAGATTTTCTTCCGCATGGGAGAAAGCAGGAAGGGCGATCGAAAGGGCAGCAAGGGCAAGCAAGGAGTTCAGGTGTGGCGCGATACGAAACATTTTCATAGAAAACAACGGGTTGGAGCACCCCGAGTCATCCGACCGGAGTGTCATTCGGTGTGAACGCCCAGTCTTTTACCGAAATCGGAGACAGGGCGATCAAAAAAATGCGTCGCGGTTACGCGAGCGGCGTCCGACCAGCGTTTCGCTCTTGCGCAAGAGAGGGCGGTGAGCCCCCTCTTGCGCTTCGCGCCTCATTCCTAGTCGTGGAAATCTTTGCCTTGGCCGGCTGCCTTGACGTAGCCCTTGCGGATTGTGAAGTCTCCAAAGCGCTCACCTTCTTCGCGGTTTTTCGCGTAGTCTTCGAGAATCGGGCGGAGGACATTCACGATTTCGGCATCCTTGACGTCGGCCTTGTAGAGTTTGTTCAGCCGGTCGCCGTTGAAGGAGGCGCCGAGGTAGAGATTGTAGGTTTTCGGGTTCTTCCCCACCAAAGCAATCTCCGCCAAATACGGCCGCGCGCATCCGTTCGGACAGCCGGTCATGCGGATCACGATCTCCTCGTTCCGGAGACCGCACTCGTCGAGCACAACTTCCAGATCCTTGATCAGGCTCGGCAGATAACGCTCGCTGTCGGCCAGTGCCAAGCCGCAGGTAGGCAGTGCGACGCAGGCCATCGAGTTGAGGTGCAGTCCCGAAAGCGTATTCGAGTCCCCGATGTTGTGGTCGCGCAGAATCTTTTCGATCACGGCCTTCTTTTCGGGCGGAACCTGCGCAATGATCAGGTTCTGGTTTGCCGTGAGACGGAAGTCGCCGTCGTGGATCTTCGCGATTTCGCGCAGACCGGTCTTCAGGCGGCAGTTGGGCGTGTCCTTGACGCGTCCATTTTCGATGAAAACCGTCAAATGCTCCTTGCCGTCGGTACCGTGGACCCAGCCGTAGCGGTCGCCCCGTTCGGTGAATGTGAACGGCCGCGCGTCCTCCAGTTCGTAGCCGAGGCGCGACTCGACCTCGCCGCGGAACCAGTCGATGCCGCGATCGTCGATGGTGTATTTAAGGCGTGCGTGGTGCCGGTCGATCCGGTCGCCGTAATCGCGCTGGACGGTCACGACCTTTTCGGCGACCTCGATCACCTGATCGGGCGTGCAGAAGGCCATGACGTCCGCGTTTCGCGGATACGTCCGCGTTTTGCCGTGCGTCATCCCCTGGCCGCCGCCGACCGTAACATTGTAGCCGACGATGCGGCCGCGTTCGATGATGGCGATAAAGCCGAGGTCGTGGGCGAAGATGTCGACGTCGTTGCTCGGCGGCACCGCGATGACGATCTTGAACTTCCGGGGAAGGTAGGTTCTGCCGTAAATCGGTTCGGATTCTTCGACTTCGGCCGGCGCTGATCCGTTTCCGTTCGAGCCCGGCAGATCCGTGATCCGCTTGCCGTCGAGCCAGATCTCGTGGTAGGCGCCGGATCGCGGCAGAAAATGTTTCCCGATAGCGCGCGTCAGCTCGATGACTTCGGCGTGATGCTCCGAGGCGTACGGATTCGGATTGCACATCACGTTGCGGTTGACGTCGCCGCAGGCCGCGATCGTGTCGAGCAGGGCCTCATTAACCTCCCGGATCGCTGCCTTGAGATTGCTTTTGATGATCCCGTGAAACTGAAACGACTGGCGGGTCGTCAGGCGCAACGTGCCGTTGGCGCGCTCCTCGCAAATGCGGTCGAGCTGAAGCCATTGCTCCGGCGTGCAGACCCCGCCTGGCACACGCACTCGCGCCATGAAGATGTAGGCCGGTTCGAGC
>CAZYAN010000077.1:0-12042 GCA_964645585.1 uncultured Opitutales bacterium | reverse complement strand
AATGGTGGAGGTGGCGGGAGTCGAACCCGCGTCCCCTATGGTTTCACGCAAAGCCTCTACATGTTTGTCGTCTTTTTTGGATTCGCCACCGGTTCCGCGAAGACGCGCGCTGAACCTGCGGCTATTGTCCCGCTCAAGATACGGCCCGGGCGCCGGACACCCGACCCAGGCTATACCTGCTGTCGTCGCCCCCTCTGCCTAGCAGGCGTCGGCAGGGAGACGTGGCTGCGTTATATTAAGCAGCCAGAGGCATTTCTTGAGTGTTGCCAGTTACTTTTTTGATGGGTGATTTACGAGGCCAACCATCATCCTCGACATGCCACCTTGCACTCCGCCATAAGGTCGAATCCAGAACACCCCCAAAGAAAGTAAAAAAGCAAGAAGGCTAGAAGGCGGGAAAGTGAGAAGCATCAAGCGATTGCTCGTTGCTGTCACTTGCCTGGAAAGATCCTATGGATAAAGAAGCACTCGTGAGCGCTCTCAAAGAACAGAAAAGACAGCTCTACCATGACCCAAGGACGCGGGTATTCAAGTCGTTTTGACGTTTTCCAACTCAGAATGCACTCAGCCGCCAGCCGAAGCACCGGTCTCTGAAAGCTCGAAACCCGCTAAATCCGCCTCAATGACTGCAACCGCATCCGCCTTCCCCGTTTCCGTGACCACCGCCGCCGCAGCATCCGTCGTGCTGATGAGATTGGGCGTTCACCGCGAAGTCGATGCCGAGTTTGAGGGTCAGCGCCGCGTTGGCCTGGGAGAGGAGGGAAAGCATCGCATCGGCCGCTGCCTCGCGCTGCTGAAAGAGAGGATTTTGCTGGATCTTGATCTGCAGGTGTTCGAGCTGGCGGATGTCGCCGCTCGTCTCCTCGCCGCGGGCTTGCGCTCCTTGGACGCGCGCGACGGTCTGACGGTATTGATCGAGCATCCGCGCGAGGTCAGCGTCCTTCTCAAAGATCTCATTCACGCGCTGAAACTCACCCCACTCCGGACAGGCGGTGATGGACTCAGCCAGCTGGATCGCCGCCCCTTCGATGGTCATCGTATCGCTGGAAAGATTCGACATGGCACCTACAGTTCCACGATTTCCGCAAAACACAAGAACTCCGAGCGGCACGATCCGTTTTCCTATACATTTTGGTTAGATCTCGCGCTGGCCGCACCTGCAAATGTCGCAGGGTGCCCAGGGGGGGACTCGAACCCCCACGGCCTTTTGGGCCAGCGGATTTTAAGTCCGCTGCGTCTGCCATTCCGCCACCTGGGCTCCCGAAGCAACCGGAAGTCTTCTGAAGTATCCGCCTGCTCCCGGCTGTCAATGTCTTCTGGATAATGTTTGCCGATCTCCAACCGCTGACCCGTGGCCCCTGTCCCTCTGCCCTCCGTCCTCCTGCCATTTGTCTTCCGGTGATTCTCTCATACCGGCTGGAGCAAACCCGGATCACTAAGCGAACCCGGCGTTTACGGACCGACCGCTAGTCGCTGAACATCTGGTAAATGCGGTGTACGAGTCATTTTTTCCTCGCCTTTCGCCGTTCGCCGGCGAGGGTCGATCGTGAGGTCCGCGCCCGACCGCGGGCTTGACCGTTGTCAATAACCAGTTAGTGTTTAAGCAAATGCAGTCCCCGGCGAACAAGGCAGCTTCGGACTGGATTCGGCCAACTTCCCAAGAGCCGAGTCTTGAGGAGACTGTTTCCCGCAAAATCATTTCGTCCTACCGGGACCGCCTCGACTGGATGTTGCGCGTTCCGGAATGGGAATCGCTTTTTGCCGAAGGACTGGAGGCGCTCCAATTGCCGGGCCCCCGCAAGGGCATCGGCCTTCGACCGGCTTTGAACGCCCTGCTCATCGAAAACAAATATACTCTCGTGCGCTGGGTTCTCCGCCGCTATCGGCATCTTTTTCCCAGCAGCTACGCGGTGAGGCTGAGCAATGACTTCGGGCTCGATCTCTTCAACAGCCTCGACTTGGACGAACATTTAAACGAACGGCAGTGGCAGAGTCTCTGCTCAAGCCTGCTCTTCGCGCTCTCCAAAGAGCACCGGCGCTACAAGCGCGCGCAGGCTCTCCTCTTTTTCGCTTACCAGGATCTGATCGAAAAGACCGTCAATCGGGTCGTTTTCGATCCCGCCAAGCGTCATGACTGCACGCAGGAGGGGTGTCTGGCGCTGCTGCATGCGATCGATAAAGTCGACGCGTCGAAAACTTCGCTCGCGGCCTACGCGCAGATGTGGATTCGCCGGCAGGTGAAGAACTTCATCATGGGCGAGCGATTCCCGGTCCATGTTCCGATCAACCTCGCCTCAAAAACTTTGCGTCACGGATCGGGTGCCAGTTCGCCATCCGACGACGGGAAAAAGACGGGAAAACGGGATTCCGAGGCCGAGCAAAAAATGGTCCGTTTGATGGAGCGGCTTCGCCAGCCGAGCGTCTCGCTCAACGACGTCTATGACGATCATGGCTCCCTCGCTGAACAGATACCGGACGAACGCGCCGACTCGCCGCGCTCCCGGATCATGCGCCGGGATCTTCAGGAACTGGTCAGCACCCTGATCGCTGGACTGACCGACAAGCAGCGCGAAGTACTGGAAATGCGTTATGGATTGAATGGTCATCCCGAGGGCAAAACTCTCGCCGAGATTTCACGCGCCATCGGAATTTCCCACCAGCAGGTCAGCATGCGCGAAAAGCGCGCCCTCCAGAAGCTCGAAGGCGTACTGGAACCGTACCTGTCCGAGATCTTCAGCCGCTAGATAATGGTAGCGAAAAGCTTTTCCGTCCGAACAACCCCGGACGCCCCCCTCCGCTTCGCCAGCAAGCGCGGGCGCGATCCTGAAGAATTCGAATCCCATCCGAAAAATCCGTTGCCAAATCACTGCCAGACACAGACACTCGCGACTGGAGGATAACTTGCGAGTCGGTTACTTTGGAGGCAGTTTCGACCCCATTCATTTCGGTCATCTGATCGCGGCACAGGACGCCGCCGAGCAGCTCGAAGTCCAGCGCCTCGTTTTTGTTCCGGCCGCCCAGGCGCCGCTTCGATCGGACGCCGTGCGGGCACGCGCCGCTGACCGGCTCGCTATGATTCACTTGGCCATCGACGATGACCCGCGATTCGAGGTCACCGACATCGAGATCGAACGCGGCGGCGTCAGCTACACGATCGATACCGTCTCGCTGCTGCGGAAGGCCAATGCCAGCTTGAAACCGATTTGGATCATCGGCGAAGATCAGCTGGGAAAGCTTCCTCAGTGGCATCGGGTTGAAGAGCTTTGCCAATTAGCCGAATTCGCCGTTCTGGAACGTCCAGGGCATAATACGCAAACGGCGCTGCCGGAGCTGCCTGGTTTGCGCCTCCACCGCCTGCGATCTCATCAGATCGAGATCAGCTCATCCGAAATTCGACGGCGAGTTCGCGAAAAACGTCCGTTTCGCTTTCTTCTTCCCGATCCCGTAATAAACTACATCAATGAACGGAGTCTCTATCACTAGATGAACAAGCCCATGCGGCAAACCAACGAACGGAAGCGCGAGCTCCTGACCCTCTGTGTTCGGGCGCTCGACGACAAGAAGGCGGAAAAGATCCGCATACTCGACGTCAGCGAAATCTCCTCCATCACGGATTACCTAGTCATAGCGAGCGGCACGTCCGAGCCGCACCTGCGCGCCCTGGGTCAAGAGGTTTCGCGGACGCTGAAGGAAAACAAGCAGTCGATGGTCGGTCACGAATTGAATCCGCAATCCGGCTGGACCGTCCTCGACGCGCACGACGTGATCGTTCACATCTTCCTGCCTGAGAAGCGCGAGCTCTATCAGCTCGACGCGCTCTGGAAAGACGGCCATGCGATCGATTTGAGCGAGTTCGTCGAGATCCCCGAGCCAGCCGGCCGAGGTAAAAGGTAAGGTAAGAGCGAGGGCTTCAGCCCCCCTTTTGGAGGCGCTAAGCGCCTGCTCTTACAAATGCAACGACGCAAAAAACCCCGAAGGCGCTGACCTCCGGGGTTTTGTTGCTCTCAAAACCTTTCGTGCGCTTTACTCCCGCCGGCGACGGAAGTAAACCGCGCCGCCCAGCGCCAGAGCGCCGAAAAGGAGCGCATAGGTGGACGGCTCGGGAATGACCCCGTAAAGCTCAAGATTGTCGATATCGAAGCTGAGAATCCCATCAGCATTGCTATCGATTCCAATCGCAAACCCATGAATAAGCGAACCTTCTGTGTTGATGCCCGTGCGGGTCTCATTGTAATCATCAACCAGTCGCACTCCGTTTACCCAAACCGCCGATTTCAGAGGCGCCAAAGCTTCCACACCTCCGCCCGGCGCATCATACAAAATCGTCTCGTTCGAGTTGTTGAAGAACATGTCGAAGTGAACCAGCTCATCAACAGCACCGTAACTCAGCCCGCTGACGGCCGGGTGATCCGTGGCATTCGCACGGAAAGTGCCATTTCTAACAATTAACTGCGTGGCGTGCGCACGGGCGTTGTTGTTCAAGACACGGTCTTCGTCACGGGCGTAGAAGGTGAAATTCAGCCACCGGCCGTCCGCGTCATAGTTCTCATCCGCAGGCATGTTCCGAGAAATAAAGTCGAAACTGACCCGCACAACACTGGAAGGTTCGGAACTGAAATTAACGGGAAACGAGCTGTGTCTCACCTTCCGATATTGAAGGAACTTGTTGGCGGTTCCCAATCCGAAGAGGTCATCGGTATCAACAACAATTGCAGGCGGGTACGTATTCTGAGCTCCAAGCGTAACATTTGGCGGGCGATCTCCTGCTTCGTAACTTTGGAAATCATCTTTAAAGATTTCACGAGACAGATCGACATAAGTCTGGGCGTTCGCAACGCCAGCGGTAACGGTGAGTCCCGCGATGAGGAGAGAAGCAGTCGTCTTCTTCATGGTTTTATCTGGGATTCGGGTTGCAGAAAGTTTTTCGTTTGAAGACAAATCAACCAAGATTTGTAACTGGATGTTTAATTTTCTCCGGGTCCTGTCAACGAAATTTTCGCTTAGTTATTCATTCCGCCGGGAATTCAAAACAGGTCCAGTCACCGCGCAGATTCCCAGCCTCCAGCCGAACCCCTTTTCCTCTTTCCCCTTTCCCCTTTCCTCTTTCTGTGTTATCATTGATTCCTGTCATGATCGCACGACGTGAATCGCCCCGCTCCCGCTCAAAACAGGTGTCAGCACTTGCCAGCGGGCGGGTTTGGCGGGCGCTGGAAGCGGTGAACCGACGTGATTTTGTTCCGGACGAAGTGGCCGATCAGGTTGGCGAGGACCACGCGCTGCCGATCGGACGCGGGCAAACCATTTCCCAGCCAAGCCTGGTCGCGGCCATGACCGACGCCATTCAGCCGCGCCCCACCGATCGCGTTCTCGAAATCGGCGCCGGATCCGGCTTTCACGCCGCGGTCCTCGCCCGTCTCGTTCACAAGGTCTACAGCATCGAGATCGATCCTCAAGCAGCCGAAGAAGCGAGCAAGCGCCTGCAACGGCTTGGCTACAAGAATGTCGAGGTCCGGGTTGGCGACGGATACGAAGGGCTCATCGAAGAAGCGCCCTTCGATGCGATCGTCGTCACAGCGGCCGCCAAGGATGTCCCGCCGCCTTTGATGAATCAGCTGAAGGTTGGCGGCCGCATGATCATTCCGATCGGGACTCCCTTCGGACCGCAGGAATTGACGCTGATCGAAAAGCATGAACGGAGCGTGACCACCCGGCCGCTGATGCCGGTCCGGTTTGTCAGCTTCCGCCGCCATCTTGTGTAAGCGCGAGCCTCCGAGCCCGCGGAAGCGAACGTAAAAAATCGATCGTCGCGTCCGGGAGCCGCCGGCGGCCAAACGACTCAACTTCGGAGAGTTGATCTACCGATCAGACCGTATACGGACATCGACTTCGCGCCGGACGACCGTTGCCTCCCGGCTTTCTCGGCTCGTTCCGTCAGGCATGATTCCGAGGCAGTCGACGGACCGGTAACTCCCGATCGGAAGCGGCGGCTGATACACGGCCCACCGACCCGGCTTCACCTTCATGATCGACCGCGCGGGAGTCGAGAAGAAGGCGGAGGTTCCCTCATACACCGGACCCGCGTTCGCGGCATGCCGCACGGCAGCCGCATGGGCCAAAGCATTCTCGATCTCCTCGTCGTGCCCCGCCCGAAACTCTTCTAAAGCCAGCGCATGCGGAAGGTCGACATCGACCTCGGGATACTTCCGGCGAAACGTCTCCCAAAAAGCGAGGCGAACCCGGGACGGCAGCTTTTGAAATTCGAAATCCGTCAATCGTTCATCCCGAATCGCACGTCCTTCGGCCGTTCGCCGCTCCCGCTTCTCCGCCTCAGCACGCCGGTATTCCTCCACCTCGCGTGCTTCCAGTTCGCGTGCCCGGCGGGCATCTTCCTCGGGAAGCAAAGTGTGGCGCGTGACGATTCCATTTCGCAACGCCACCTCGCCCCGAAAATAATAAAAAACTTCCGCGTCATCGGTGACCAGGAAGCCGGCCGGGGGACCAAGCACGTCCAAAACATGGGACCGCGGATCGCCGACCGCGATCTCCCCTTCCGCCGCCGCAATCGCCGCGGCGGCAAGCCAAACGGCCGCTACCAAGACGAAGCGTTTCATCCAGTACCGTCGCCGAACGAGCCGCGTCCCGCAAGCCGCGGACTTCGTTTTCGTGCTGAAACACGTTTCGAAGAAAGGGGCTGACGCCCCATCTCTTACCACAAAAAGAACGGCCCCGCCGCGACGGTCTTAGGTCGAACCGTCGGCAGCGGGGCCGCCAGATTCTTCGGGAGCATCCGTTTGGAGACCAGCTCCAGCGGGCGCGCCGAATTGGTTGAACTTATTCTTGGGCGAGCTTTACCGGTTGGTCGCCTCGTCGAGCAAGTCGCCGAGGTTCGTCAGGTCTTCGCCTTCCTTCATGGTGTCATACACGGCCGCTTCCGCCGCGAGCTCTTCCGAGCTGTAATTCGCGGCTTTGATGCTGAGCCCGATCCGGCGCTCGTCGCGGTCGATTTTGATCACCCGGGCGGTCACTTCCTGGCCGACCTTCAGGTGATCCTTGACCTTCTCAACCCGCTCTTCCGAGATCTGGCTGATGTGGACAAGGCCGTCGATCTGGTTCTGCAGCTCCACGAAGGCACCGTAGTTGGTGATCTTCGAGATCTTGCCGGTGACGACATCGCCGATCTTGAAGTAGCGCTCGATGTCCTCCCACGGATCGTCGGTCAGCTGCTTCATGCCGAGCGAAATCCGCTGCTGGCCCGGATCGACGTCGAGAACGATCGCGTCGATTTCATCACCCTTCTTCACCACTTCGCTCGGGTGGTTGACCTTGCGCGTCCACGACATGTCGGAAACGTGAACCATACCGTCGATGCCTTCCTCGAGTTCGACAAAGGCGCCGTAGGTCGTGATGTTTCGGACCTTGCCGCTGACGCGCGAGCCGACGCGGTAGTTGTGCTGGACCATATCCCACGGGTTGGTTTCGAGCTGACGAACGCCCAAGGAGATTTTCTGGTCGTCCTTCTGGATGCCCAAAACGACGGCGTCGATTTCGTCGCCGACCTTGAGGACTTCGTTCGGCTTGTTGATCCGCTTGGTCCAGGAAAGCTCGGTGACGTGCACGAGACCCTCGACACCCTCCTCGATTTCGACAAAGGCGCCGTACGGGACGAGGTTGACGACCCGGCCGCGGACCTTGCCGCCGACAGGGTATTTTTCCTCGATGCGATCCCACGGGTTCTTGGTCAACTGCTTCAACCCGAGGGAGACGCGCTCTTTCTCGCGGTCGACCTCGATGATCATGATCTCGATTTCCTCACCCTGCTTCACCATCTGGCTCGGGTGCGAAATGCGGCCCCAGCTCATGTCGGTGATGTGCAGCAGGCCATCGAGTCCGTCGAGATCGATAAACGCGCCGTAGTCGGTGATGTTCTTGACGATGCCGCGGCGGGTCTGACCCGGGGCGACGCTCTCGAGAAGCTCGCGCCGTTTGATCTGGCGCTGTTCCTCAATCAGCTCGCGTCTTGAAATCACGATGTTCCGGCGATCCAGGTTGATCTTCAGAACTTTGAAATCGTAGGTTTGACCGACATACTGGTCGAGGTTCTTCGGGGGCTGAACGTCGACCTGCGAAGCCGGCAGAAAAGCGTCAACACCGATGTTCACAATCAGGCCGCCCTTGACCTTGGACTTGATGCGGCCCGAAACAACGGATCCCTCCTCACACTTCGAGAGGATGTTTTCCCAGTTCTTCTTTTGCTCGGCCTTGTCAAAAGAGAGCACGGGACTTCCATCCACATCCTCCAACTTTTCCACATAGACGTCGATCTGGGAACCGGCTTGCAGTTCGCCGAGATCAATGAATTCGGAGGCGGAAATCACGCCCTCGGACTTTCCTCCGATATCGACCACCACCTCGTTTTGACGGATTTCGGTGATGGTTCCGGGAACAATCGCTCCCTGTTTGAGGTTCTCGAATTTGCTCTCCGCGAGCAATTCTTCCATTAGTTTACTCATTAGCTGGGTTTGGCGCCCGCCGATCCGGCATCCTGACTTCCGGGGCAACGGGCATGATTGACTGAATCGTCAATGGTTGATGGTTTTACTTTTCAGACGTGACCGGCAGGATCGTGCGGATTCCCGGTCCGTTCGTTTCATTTCCGCAAAAGGAAAGGTAGCATGCTTACGTCTTTTTTGCTGGCAAGTTGAAAACAGATAAAATCAGCATCTCCCGCATCTCCCAGACCCAAATAAGACGAAAGACAAAGGGCCACAGACCGCGAGCACAGCGAGCCCTAACTCACATAAAAAAAGCGGCTCAGCCAGCGCTTCACCGGCCAGAGAGCCGCAATCCCCAAACCGAGGCCGATCGGCAAACTGCCGTCGGCCGCCCCCGCAATCATCGCGCCCTGCAACGGCAACAGGAGCGAGAGTAACTGACCGATAATCTTGGGCGTCGCGGCAGCCGCGCCAAACGCGGGATCCGCCGGAAATCCTTTCCGGTTCGGCAGCGCCCGCGCGGCCCGCGCGGCACCTAGCCACGCGCCCAGAAAAAGCAAGGCCATCGCCACCTGCCCCTGCCGTTCCACGAGCTTGGAAATCGGCAGGTACGCAAAAAAAGCCGCAACAAGCACCAGAGCCGGCAGCCACCGTTCCACAGCCCAGTACCGCCCGTCCATTTCTCGCCGCGCCAGGTGCGTGACCGCGGTGATGTAAGCGGTGACGGTGCCGCAGCCCCACCAGGCGAGCACTGGCAGCGCATCGCCGGCCGCAAGCGTGGCGCCAAGAAGGAAATTGAGTCCGCGACATCCGCCCATATTCAGCGCTCCCGCCACCGGAATGTGCTTGATCGCGGTGTTGTACACGAAAACCGAGGCCGCTAGAAACAGACCAACTCGAAAAACTTCCCCGCCCGCGATCCAGGCAAGGCCCGCACCGCCAGCCAACAGCACTACGGCCGCGAACAGAACCGCGCGGCGCGAAACCAATCCGGCCGGAATGGGCCGGTCCGGCCGTTCGACCCGGTCAATCGACGCGTCCGCCCAGTCGTTGAGCAGCAAGCCGGCGCCGTAAAAAATACAGCCCGCACCGACGAGCATCCAAAGGCGCGGATCCAAGGCGGTCGCCGTGCCTGCCGCCAAAAAATATCCCGCGAGCACGTCGCCGGGAACCGTCAGAAAATTCGGCGGCCGAAGCAGCGTCAGCCATCCCCGAAGCGAGATCACAAGCGCCATCCCTCCGGCAAACGCGGGCTCGCGCGGAGCCGCGCTCGATATCGGCGTTCGCCCAATCCGAAAATCGTCTCAACCGCCATAAACCGCCCCATCCGTACCGGCCGGCCGAATTGTGTCAACCCGGAGCTGGGAGAGTGGAATTTTGAATTCGGGGATCTTGGGGTTTGGATTGAATCGCCGATCGGCTGGAAACCGAGCAGGAGGCAGCCAACGAGCGAAGCGCAGAGTTTGTCCCGTCTCCATTTCTCCTTTGTTACCTTCGTTCCCTTCTGTTTACATCTTTCCCGAGTTCCACATCCTCCTTTTCTTTCCTGCCTTCGCTTGCTTCTGTTCAGATTCTTTTTCGTTTCCGATGAGCCAACAATACATCCTCGCGCTCGACCAGGGAACCAGCAGTTCCCGCGCCCTCGTTTTTGACCGCGCCGGCAAAACGGTCTCCCTCGCCCAAAAAGAGTTTACCCAGCATTTCCCCCAGCCGGGCCGGGTTGAACACGATCCGGAAGAAATCTGGAGCACGCAGCGCGAGGTGGCGCTCAACGCCGTGAAGATGGCCGGCTTGCGTGCCGCCGACATCGCGGCAATCGGTCTTACCAACCAGCGCGAAACCACCGTTCTCTGGGAAAAGGCGTCCGGCCGCCCGGTCGCCCCGGCGATCGTCTGGCAGGACCGGCGGACGGCCGATCTCTGCGAGCGGCTGAAGGAAGCCGGTTTGGAAGAACTCTTCCGCGAACGCACCGGCTTGCTGCTCGATCCGTATTTTTCCGGAACGAAAATCCGATGGCTGCTCGATCATGTCGACGGCCTTCGCGCGAGAGCCGAGCGGGGCGAGATCGCGTTCGGCACGATCGATTCCTGGCTGGTTTGGAAACTGACTGGCGGCGCGGTCCACATAACCGATGCGACAAACGCGTCGCGCACGCTTCTGTTTAACATTCAGTCCGGCGCTTGGGACGATGAACTGCTCGGGGCACTCGATATTCCCCGCGCTCTTCTTCCGGAAGTCCGATCGAGCAGCGAGATTTATTCGACTGTTTCCTCCCTTCCCGGTTTGGAGGGTGTGCCGCTCGCCGGCATCGCCGGAGATCAGCACGCGGCGCTTTTTGGCCAAGGCTGCTTGGAACCCGGGCTCGCGAAGTGCACCTATGGAACCGGCTGCTTTGTCCTGATCCATACGGGCGATCAACCGGTTTGCTCGAAGAGCGGCCTCGTCAGCACGATCGCCTGGAAAATCGGCGACCGAACCGAATATGCCCTCGAAGGTAGCATTTTCACCGGGGGTGCTTTAATCCAATGGCTGCGCGACGGGCTCGGTCTGGTCAAAGCCGCGCCGGAAATCGAAGCGCTCGCCGGACGAGTCGCCGACTCGGGCGGAATTGTCATCGTACCAGCTTTCGCCGGACTCGGCGCTCCTCACTGGGATCCGTTTGCCCGCGGGGCGATTCACGGCCTGACCCGCGGGACCAGTGCCGCGCATATCGCACGCGCCGCCTTGGAAGCAATCGCGTGGCAGGTCGCGGATGTTCTCGAGGCGATGCAGCGCGACGCCGGATTGCCGCTCACCGAATTGCGCGTCGACGGGGGCGCGAGCGCAAACAACCTTCTGATGCAGATCCAGGCCGACTTCCTCGGCCGGCGAGTGGTCCGTCCCGCCATCATGGAAACGACCGCACTCGGGGCCGCCTTTTTTGCGGGGCTGGCAGTGGGCTACTGGAGCGATTGCGATGAAATCGCGTCGCACTGGCAGCGGGATCGCATTTTTGAGCCCCAGGCCCGCTCGGAAATCATCGATCGCCAACGGAAGCAATGGCTGTCCGGCGTCGAACGTGCCAAGGGCTGGGCCAGAACGCCGTAGTGCGCGCCTTCTAAGCCGCGAGTGAAAGCGCGATTCGCACGTTCCTAAGTCGCGGTTCCGAAGTCGTACACGACGACCTTCGCCACCATCGGTTTCACATACTGTTCGATGAACGCTTCGTGGACCGGATGATCCTGATAGGCATCGGCGGCTTCCTGATCTTGGAAACTCATGGAGATGCCGACGGAATAGGAGGAATCGACCACCGGGCGGTCACTTGGGATCGGAATGCCGGAACGGAAACCGATCACGCCAGGAATCGTTGCCAGCGAAGCCGCTCCTTCAAGAAGTTTGGCTTGCTGATCCTGATTTGTCTCGTTGAGCCAGAAAAAGACAACGTGCGTAATCATACGGGACTTTTCGGAATTAAAGACACGTTGGCAATCTTCCAATCGCGCCAAATAATCGATGCAATTCCCCCGCGTTGTAGCGATGAAGCCACGCATTCATCGACACAATCATG
>CAZYAN010000076.1:0-12113 GCA_964645585.1 uncultured Opitutales bacterium | reverse complement strand
CGTCCCCGTAGTTCAATGGATAGAACCGCGGTTTCCTAAACCGTTAATCCGGGTTCGACTCCCGGCGGGGGCACCAGCGGCGACAGCAGGGAACTTAGGAGTCGCGAAATCGTGTCAGTTCTTCGAGTGCGGCAGGTGTCTCTCCTCCCTCCGCTTTGGGGGCCGGCTTGAATCCGAAAGCGAACACGACGGCGAGGAGGATAAAGACGAAGCTCGCCACGTAATTCCACTGGAGCTTCTCCTTGAGGATCAGAATGGCAAACCCGGTGAAGACGGCGAGCGTGATGACCTCTTGCAGGATCTTCAGCTGAAATCCCGAGAAGGTCGCGTAGCCGATCCGGTTGGCGGGGACCATGAGGCAGTATTCGAAAAAGGCGATGCCCCAGGCGATCAGAATGACCCAGATCAGCGGCTTATGGTTCGCGTAACGCAGATGCCCATACCACGCGAACGTCATGAAGATATTTGAAACGGTCAGAAGAGCGATCGTTTTCATTCAGCATGTTGGATCGAAGAATCGGAGGAACTGCAATTTCACGTTGGAAGAACTTTCACAAAAGAAATAGGATAAAAGCATGACCCAGCCAATCGATCCAGGCGTCCGCATCGGACACGTTCATCTGAAGGTCGCGGACCTCGAGCGCGCGCTCGCCTTCTATTGCGGCGTCCTGGGGTTCGAGCTTACCCAGCGCTACGGTTCTCAGGCCGCGTTTGTCTCAGCGGGCGGTTATCATCACCACATCGGCCTCAACACCTGGGAAAGCGCGGGAGGCGCACCGCCGCCAGCAGGAACCACGGGACTTTATCACCTGGCGATCCTCTATCCGACTCGCGTCGCGCTGGCGGATGCGCTGCGCCGATTGAGGGCCGCGAAAATTCCCCTCGACGGCGCAAGCGACCACGGTGTCAGCGAGGCCTTGTATTTGCGCGATCCTGACGGGAATGGTCTGGAACTCTACTGGGATCGCCCGCGCGAAGCCTGGCCCCGCACCGCCAGTGGCGAAATCGATATGTTTACCCGTCCTCTCGACCTTTCGACGCTCGAACTGTACGTTTCTGAACGATCGAGCGGCTGAAGGTCGGCAGCCCGGGCAAAAATCAACACTGATCTCGTCTGATCCGGCTCAGCCGAAGCCGAGAGCGGAGAGGATGCGTTCGTCGAGTTTGCGGTTTTCGCCTTGGAACGGGTGGCAATGGATATGGATAGCCGGATTGAAATTCATTTCGATGATCGCGTGGTTGCCCGGTTCCGCGGGGCGTTCGATGTCTCGCACGATCATATCGAGTCCGGTGATTTTTACGCCGAGAACGCTGGCCGCGGCGCAGGCGATCGCGGAGTAGCTCGGGTGGGCGCGGTCGGTAAAGTCGATGCTGTCGCCTCCGGTGCTGATGTTGGAGTTCTCGCGCAAATAAACGGTGACGCCGTCAGGGGGAACGGAGTCGAAATCGAGGCCTTGCGAGCGCAGGTGAATCCGTTCCGGTTCGTTGAGGCCGATTTTTTCGAGCGGGGTGACGTAGCCTTTTCCCCGGAGCGGGTCTTGATTCTTCCGTTCGACGAGATCGCGGATCGTTGAGCGTCCGTCGCCGGTGACGTTGGCCGGCACGCGGTGGAGGATGGCGGCGACTTGGTCTTCGATAACGAAGAACCGGTATTCTTTGCCCGGGATCCAGGTTTCGATCAAAATCTGGGAATCCTCGGCGAATGCCAGATCGATGGCGCGTTCGAAAACAGCACGGTCGCGATTCTTCGTGAGAATCGTAACGCCAAGGCCGAAATTGGTGCTGACCGGCTTGATGACGATCGGCTGGTCGCGCGAGGTTTCCCATGCGGCTTTCGCCAGCTCGATATCGGTGAAATGGGTGCCGTCGGGCACGGCGATTCCCTTTTCAGCTAGCAGGAGTTTGGTGACCTTTTTGTTCTCCATCGCGAGAATCCGGCTGTAGCGGTCGAGCGATGTTTTTGTCGCTTGCATCACCCACTCCTCCTTGGCGCCGCGGCGCAAGCGGATGAAGTTTTCGCGGCGGTCGAGGAGATCGAATTGGACGCCGCGGCGGACGGCGGCTTTCAGCAGCAGTTGCGTCGACAGTTCAAGATCGGGGAAAGCGTGGAATTGAAAATCATCGCGGGAAAGCTCTTCGACCTGATGACGCGCGCGTTCGAGATGAAAATCAATGAACCCGGACCGAGCGACCTCGCGTTTGATGATCGATGCTGGGTGGCTGCTCCAGTCGTCGATATAACCGCGAAAAATCCGCGCGGCCGCGCGATACTTTTCCGCCGCGGCGTTGCCGGCGGCGTCCGCTGGAAGAAGCGCGGACAATTCATCGATCAGGCGCGCCGCTTCCGCGCGAAACGGGAAAGCGGGCGCCGATTTCTTGCCGCATTCCCTTCGTGTAACGAATCCCCAGCAGGCTGCCTCGTTCTGGAGTTCGTCGGCTCGGATCTGCTCTTCCCGGTCAAATGGCGTTGTTTCGTCCTGATAAAGTGAATACAGGATAAACAAGTGCGCCATGCGCAAGGCGTCTTGGCTGATCCCGGCCGGGTCGAACGGATCGAGGTCGATCACGCGGATTTCGAGATGGGAAACCTCGCCTTTTTCGCCGGCTGTTTTCAGGCGAACGGGCAGGTAGAGTTCGTTAGGGTTGAGCAGTTTTCCCTCGGTGATATGGCGCTCGAGGTCGGCCTGATAGCTGGCGACACTCGTGTAGTCGGCGAAGAGCGGTTCACGGTTGCGGTAGCCGATTTTGCTGCACCGGATCGAGGTGCCGTATTCGCAGCAGACGTCGAGAAGCGCGTCGGAATCGAGCGCTTTCAGGCGCAGGCTTTCGTGGGCAATCGGGCTGCGGCCGAAGAGGGCGACGAGGAGCCAGCGATTGCGCATCAGATTGCGGACGACCTTCAAGTAAACCTGTTCGCGCAGTCGGTCTAATGGAATTTCGGCGGCGGCATGAAGGGCTTGGAAGAAAGTATCGGTGAAGGAGAAATTGAAGTGCGCGCCGCAAATCGTTTGGCGCGTGCGGCCGTAAATTTTCGAAAGGTATTGCCGGTATTCGGTTCGTCCGGCGGCGTCGCCATCAAACCGTGCGAGCGGGATTTCGGACTCGTCGGGAAGGATGGCGGGCATGCTTTGGGGCCAGAGCAATTCGCCGTCGGGAAGCTCGTCGCGTACAATATTGTGGAGTGTTTTGATAAATCCGTGTGCCTCCTCAATTGAGTCGAGCGGCGGTGTGACCATTTCGACCTGGCTCTCGGAGAAATCGGTCGTGATGAATGGATGTTCCGCTTTGTTGCCGAGGCCGGGCGGGTGGGGTGTCAGGGCGAGATGTCCGTCGGGCGTCACGCGAAGCCGTTCGATTTCGAGACCGAATCTCCCTTGCCAAAGGAGATGTTGCAGGCGCGGGTTGGTTTCGATGAGCTCGGCGAAGCCGTTGCGTTCTTCGGAAGCGATGAGCGGGTTCACAGTCGATTTTCGGATGCGGGAGGGAGAGATAGGGATCGAGCAGTCTCAGCAGAGGTGTTTAAACCACGAATGACGCGAAAGAACACGAATTCCACGAACGCGCCGAGCCCGTCTGTATTCAGGAATTGGGCACGAGGCGTTTAGCAAGTTCGATCCAGGTTTCAGCGCCGTCGAGGCCATCGATGAAGCGTTGCGGGATATTTTCGAGGCCGACCTGCGCGCCGACGAGAGCGCCGGTCAAGATGGCGCGCGACTGGTTTTGGCCGCCGCCGTTGATCGCGTGGAGAACCGCTTGTTCAAAATCATTCGAAAATCGCGCGGCCAGGTAGTAAGCGGCTGGAAGCTGATGGTAAATCGCGCACGCCATGCCGTAGACGAGGGAAACCTTCCAGGCTGGTTCGATTCGGATGGCGGGATCGGCGACCGCCTCGGCGATAGTTCCAGGTGTGAGAAGGGCGTCAGGGGAAGCAAACCGGCCGGCGCGCGGACGTTCCGGGGTGTTTTTCTCGGGAGGCGACAGATTTTCGCCGGTCACCGTGTGAAACGGCAGTTGGCCGCTGCTGGCGAGGTCCATCAGTTTGTCGGAAATCGACGCGTCGAACGGCTCGCCGCGAATGAGGAGAGCGAGAACGCAGCAGTAGGCGGTCGTCATGGCGACGATCGCTTCGTCGGCCTGGGTCAGCACGCAGTTTGAGGAAACGGCCGTCGCGACCTTGCCGATATCGCCGTGGAAATGCGCGGCCAGGACGAGTGCTCGTTCGGCTGCTTCGGTTGTGTCGGCTTGACCGCCGGCTTCGGTCCACGGACGTTGTTCGATGACGCGGCGGCGCCAGGCTTCACGGATCGACTGGCTGGTGTAACCGCCCGGCCCGCTGGCGGGCGTACCGTCGAGCTGGGGGAAAAGTTCCTCATCGAGCCGCCGGCAGAAATCGCTTTCGTCGTAGTCGCCGTTTTCCGCGACCGATTGAAGCAGCATCGTCAGGATAATCCCGGCCTGGGAAAGCTGACCCGGTTGCAAGCCGGCATGGTAGCGGTCCGGTTTCGGCGCCGTGTAGTCGTCGATCCATTCGCCGTAGTCGCGGCGGAGTTCTTTGAGGTCGTAATACCAGTGGGGCCCGACGCCGAGCGCGTCACCGATCAAGGCTCCCAGCACAGCTCCCGCGACACGATCCATAGAGCAGGAAACCTACATGGAAGAAGGGAAAAGGGAAAGCTTCGAATGAAACGAGCGGCGAAGACAAGAAGTGAGATGCCGGTTGACCGGCGAGGGGACTGTGCTACGGTGACGATTGGTCATCCTGTAGTGTTCGAGTTGTCGGCATGTCGCTCTCTACCTGATTCCGAATTGAAGGGAGCTCGCCTGCCGCTCCTGGACTGTCAGGCCGTAAACCGGAAGACGCAAAAGGACGGAAGAGCACCCACTTAGAACACAAAGGGGGAAGAGCCCTTCGGCAAACGGCACTAACGGGATGGCCCTTCTTTTATTTTCAATTATAGATTTTAGATTTTCGATTGTAGACCGGGGAGGCGTGCCGGGCCGGTTCGTTCCGCTTTCCGCTTTCCGCTTTATTTCCCCTCGTAGCCGTAGAGGCGGATCCCGTGGCGATTAGCTTCGCGAATGACGGCCGGTTTATCGAGGACGACGGTATTTTCGGCCTCGAGCGCGGCCGTGTCGATATTGGCCTCGCGCATGAGTTCGAGTGTGCGGGGGCCGAAAACCGGAACGTCAAACCGGTAGTCCTGGCGCGGTTTGACGGTTTTGACGAAGATCTTTTCGTCGGTTTGAAACTCGCCGGCGCGCCGGAGCATGGCGTTGGTCCCGTCGAATCCTTCGACGACGAGGACTGTTCCTTTTCGGACGACGATTCCCTGGCCGATGTCGAGGCGGGCAATTTCTTTGGCGATGCGAATGCCGTGTTCGAGATATTCGGGCGGGATCGGTTTTCGCGCGCGCGTCATCATGCCGACGTCCGCCAGGTGGTCGTCGAGGAAGGAGCGGGCGTCGAGCAGGCGGACGCCGATCGCGTCGATTTCTTGCGCGACGGCGCCAAAGATGGTTTCCGCGTTCTTCTCTTTCAGTTTGGCCAGGATCGCGAGAGCGCGGAAATCGGGGTGGAGTCCATTGAACAGTCTGCGGGGCGCGATCTGTCCGGCCATGATCGCGTATTGGGCGCGGAGCCGGGAGAGATTTTTGAGCAGTTTGCCGATTTGGCCGACTTTAATGACCGCACGTTCATCCGGAGAGAAAGAATCGATCAGTTCGGTCGCGGTTTCGCCCTCGAATCCGATCAGGCAGATTGGCAAATTGTGCTCGCGAATCGCCGCCGTGACGAGCACGGGGTACCGTCCCCGTCCGGCGAGAAGCGCGATCTTTCTGCCCGGCTCAAAATCGGCTGGCAGAAAGCGGCTAAGCATCGGATGCGAAGAGAGGAGGCGTCATGGCTGTTTTATAGGATCGCCCGATTTGATGAGTCAAGCGAGGCTGGTTTAATTTTGGATTTTGGATTGGGAAGTTTGGATTGAAGATCTTTGAGGTTTCGCAATTCGCAGTTGGAATTTGTCTCTCGGTCGCGCATCTTATTGATCCGAAGAAAAATGAAACCGAAACTCGCACGCAGGGACGAGCCGCGTTACTTCATTCGCCAAAGCGGTGCTGGGAAGGAGGAAGGGCCGTTTACGATCGAGGCGCTGCGGGAACGGGCGAGGAGCGGGACACTGTCGCGGGAGACGTGGTTCCGTCCGGCTGATGGAGGAGAGTTTCGGCCGCTCGGCGAGGACGGTCCGATGGTGGCTGACCTTTGGCCGGATGAGGGGCCGTTTGAGCCGGAGCAAGTCTCATCTGGTGCAGGCGGGGAGAGCCAGCGGGCTGACGTTGCGGGTGCGGATTGGGGGCGAAGCCCCGCCGACGTCTCTGAACTCCTGCGGGAAAACGTCGAGCGCGATCGGGCGGCTCGCGCCACCGGAGACGAAACCATACCGGCGTTTGACTGGCGGCGGAGTTTGCCGGTAATCATCGCGGTTGTTCGCTGGGTGGTCGCGGTTTCACTGGTGGTCGCGGGTGCTCTGGTTTGGGTGAAGGGTGACGATACCTCGTACAATTTCGTGTTCACATTCATCCAAGGGATGGTGTTGATTGTGGTCGCGATCGCATTGACGCTGCCGGAGACGCTCCGATTGTTCATGGCGCCGATAACGGGATTCTTTGACACACTCCTTCAGGGCAGCGGCGGAGGAACCAAAGCGGACTACTGGACGGCCGACAAGCTGATGGAGCAGGGCGAGTTTCGCCTCGCCCTCGCGGAATACCGAAAAATCGTTCACCAGCACCCGCGGGAGCTTGAGGCTTACTTGAAAGGAATCCGCGCGGCTCGTGCGATGGACGATCGCCAAGGAGAGGAGCGGCTTCGCGAACTGGCGATGAAGAATCTTACATCGGAGCAAGACCGAAATTTGTTTCTGGCTTCGCTCGACCGAATGTAATCGCGAAGTCTGGCACGGTGGTAACAGAAGGAACGGGCGAAAAGCCGTGGAATTATCGGTGGAGATTTCTCATTTTACCCTTGCGGGAAGAGGACGGGCGGTTATCTGTTGAGCCTTTTCTCACAATTTATCCTTTGATCTGAACAAGCGAGTGCGATGACCCTCCTGATAGGCTTTTTCACCTTTCTCCTGATCCTGGTCTCCGTCCTGATGATCCTGATTATTCTGATGCAGCGGCCGCGCTCGGATTCCGGACTCGGTGCCGCGCTGGGAGGAGGAGGCGCTGCGGAGTCGGCGTTTGGCGCGGAGACGGGCAACATCCTGTCTCGCGGCACGATCTACTGCTCGATTTTCTTCTTCGTTGCCAGCTTCGGGCTCTACCTCACGCACATGTACGCCAATCACAGTCCGGCGAGCGCGGAGCGGGGGCTTCCGGAGATGCGCGCGGTCGGAACCGAGCCGGCGCCCGACCCGGCGGCCGGGGAGATACCGGAACTCTCATCGCCGCAGGAGCCGCTGCCGGAAGTGCAGCTGGAGACGCCGGCGAGCGAACCGGAAGCCGAATCCGGAGCGCAAGCGGAACCGGCTTCGGAGCAGCCGGAAGAAACCGGGGAACCGGCGGCTGCTGAGGAGCCCGGTTCAGAAGTGACGCCGGAACCAGAAGCCGCGGACAAGGTCTCTGAAGAGGCCACTTCGCCGGAAGCGGGCAGCTGAGCCGCAGAGGACGGTTCGAACTCTCGCCGGCTTTCTTTTGGCGGATTGGATTTCGAGGAGACCCGCTGCCGCCGGTTTCCTGTTTTGAACGAGTAACCAGAAAAGATTCCGTGTTTCCTATCCGCACTTTTCGATGCCGGCGCGCGCTCGGCTTCGGTCCCGCTTATTCGCTTCTGCTCGGGATCCTGCTGTGCGGGTTTGTTTTTTTCGGCGCGACGGAATCGACCGCGCAGCGCCGTTTGCCGCCGCGCCCAATCCCGTACAGCGAACTCGACAAAGAAGAAGGAATCGCCCGGCTCGAAGAAATGCGGCGGATGGGGGTTCCGGGTGTTTACAGTTTCCTGTTTGAGCTCCGCTATATGCCGCGCCGCGGGAAGGAGAAGCGTTTCCGCGGCCAAATGTGGGGCGCTCGAAATGAATCAGGTCCGGTTTTCCGTTACGAACTCTGGTCGCCCGGAAAGGAGGACGAGCAAATTCTGCGGTTTCTTGTTCAAAACGGACCCGAACCGTCGGTGTGGACGTTCGACACAGCGGCCCCTGGGCAAGGCGTGCGGGAGATTCCGATTGAGGAGCTGTTGACGCCGGTGGGGGAAATGGAATTCACGCCGTTCGATTTGCAGATGCCGTTTGTTTACTGGCCGAACTTTTCCTATGAAGGATTGAGCCGCGTCCGCGGCCGGTCGTCGCACGGATTTTTCATGAAGCCGCCCGCGGAGTTTGCCGCCGCGCATCCAGAGCTGAAAGGGGTGCGGATGTTTTTGGACGCGGAATTCAATGCGATGACCGGCGCCGAGCTGGTGGGAGAAGGAGACCAGGTCTGGCTCTCGTTCAACATCATCGAGATCAAGCGCGTCGGCGACCAATGGCTGGTAAAGACGATCGATTTTCTCGACCGGAAGGACGGGGACAAAACCCGCTTGTCGGTCGGCGCGGCGGCCCTGGACCTTGCCCCGGAGCGGTTTCGATTTTCGGCGGATGCGCTGGCAGAGCCGTTTCCTTCTGTTCCGCGGGAGGAATTTACTTTTTTCTGAACCCTTTTACACCGATTCGATTTAAGGAGCCGACTGACTTGTGCAGAATTGCGACATGTTGCCCGAACGGAAACGATTAAGCGTGGTCTTCGACCTCGATGGAACCCTCGTCAACAGCATGCCGATGGTGCTGGCGTCTTTTGCGTATGCCATTGAAGTGTTCCAGACGGTGCCGACACCGCTGCAAATTTTCGACAAACTCGCCGGACCCCCGGAAAATTGCCTGCGAAATCTGCTTGAGAACGAGCGCAACATCCCCGACGCGATGGACCGGCTCCTGGAGTACAACCGGACGCATCACCATCAGATTGTTCCGTTCGAGGGTGCGGTTCCGATGCTCGACACGCTTTTGAAGAATAAGACGGAAGTGGCGCTTTGGACCGGCCGCGATCGGAAAACGACCGCGGAAATCCTCACGACGCACAACCTCTGGAAATATTTTCAAATCGTGGTGTGCGGCGATGATTTTGACAGTCACAAGCCGGATCCGGAAGGACTCGTTCATATCATCGATGAACTCTCTCTAAAAAACAGCGACACGCTCTTTGTCGGCGACGCGGATGTCGATGTTCTGGCCGGTCACGCCACTCAGGTGCCGACCCTGTTGATCCGTCACAACCGGACGGTGTCGCGCCATGTCAAAAATCTCTGCAGGGAATGGGTGGAGACGCCGCAGCAGGCGTATCGGATTGTTTCCGCGCGCGTGGCGACTTCCAACGCCGGCATGCCGGGACTCGACATTGCCCGATTTCAGTGAGTGGATTGGGCGACGTGACACGGGCAACGCCAAAACGCAATAGGCCGGGCCGAGCCGGAGTGCTTGGTATCACCGCTCTTCTGACTGTCCTGCTTCTGCTTGCCGCTGACGCATCCGGCCGAGTGCGGGTCGGGGCGGAGCGGCTGCTGACGGAAGAGCGGGAGCTGATCGCGGGAAAACGGGTCGGACTGGTGACGAATCCGAGTGCGCGGGTGGGCAGCCGGCATTTGATCGATCTGCTTCACGAGGATGGCGAGGTGGAAATCGCGGCTCTTTTTGGACCCGAGCATGGTTTGCGCGGACGGGCGGACGCGGGAGAAGCGGTCGGCGACAGTCACGATGAAGTGACCGGTGCTCCGATTTACAGTCTGTATGGGAAAAACCGCCGTCCGACGCCGGAGATGCTGGCCAACGTCGACGTGCTCCTCTTTGACATGCAAGATGTCGGGGCGCGCTTCTACACGTATCCGGCGACGATGGGGCGGTGTATGATCTCGGCGGCGGAAGCGGGAATTCCCTTTGTCGTGCTCGATCGTCCGAACCCGCTCGGCGGTTTGCGGATGGAAGGGTTCATTCGTGAAGCGCGCTTCCGGTCGGGAATCGGCCTCTATCCGACGCCGGTGACGCACGCGATGACGATCGGCGAACTCGCGCGGATGATCCAGGGGGAATCGTGGCACGAAGGCCTCGAGCGGATCGATTTGCGGGTGGTTCGGATGGAAGGCTGGACGCGAGAGATGCTTTGGCCGGAAACCGGGCTGGAATGGGTGCCGCCGAGCCCGAACATTCCCGATGCGGCGACCGCTTTTATCTACCCCGGCACCTGTTTGTTCGAAGGCACGACGGCGAGCGAAGGACGCGGAACCCGGCGCCCCTTTTTGCAGGTGGGCACGACCGGTGTGAACGCCGTCGAAATCGCTCGCAACCTGAACGGTCGGGGACTTGCGGGCGTGCGGTTCGAGGCGATCCATTTTGAGCCGGAGAGCATTCCGGGTATGGCCAAGAGCCCGAAGCTTTTGGGAGAGGATGTGGCGGGCGTGGCGATCGCGGTCGAGGATCCAGATGTACTGGCGCCGGTCGCGGCGGGCGTTCATTTGCTCGACGCGTTTTACCGAGCCCTGCCTGAAGATCGCCGAGATGATTTTTTTAACGATCGCGGAATCGATATACGCGCCGGCAGCGAGGCGGTGCGAACCACGATTGAGTGTGGAGGAGATGTGACGGATCTTGTCGCGAGCTGGGAGGCGGAGGTGCGCGATTTTGCCCGTTCGCGGACGCCGTACCTGCTTTACCCATGATCGGTTGTGAAATGTGGCGGATTGCTGGCTCCCGATCGTGAATAATCCGGATTAATTTTATCAGAAACGCGTTACGCCCTTGTCGTGACCGTGTTCTCGAATTTACCTTGTATATCTATGCGCATTCGTAACTGGGACGTCTTTTGGTTTATTGTCGCCTACCACATCCTGCTGGTGGTGACGCTGCCGTTTTTTATCGGGCACTTTACTTGGGGGGCGGTCTGGTTTTTCCTCGCGACCTTTATTGTTGGAGGCCTGTCGATCACCGCGGGCTACCACCGGCTGTATGCGCATCGTTCCTACACCGCGCACCCGATTTACGAATGGGCTGTATTGATCGGGTCGACGCTTGCCTTCCAATGGTCGGCATTGAGCTGGTCCCACGACCACCGGTTGCACCACAACCATGTTGATACAGAGAAGGACCCCTACTCGATCAAGAAGGGCTTCTGGTATGCCCATATGCTTTGGCTTCTGTCGTATAAGCAGGACTTCAAGGAGCACCGGGTATCGGATCTGATGCGCAACCCTCGGGTGATGTTTCAGCACCGGCATTATTTGGCGCTTGCGATCGTGACGAATTTTGCGGTGTTTGGCATAGCCTGCCTCTTCCTGCATCCGGTCAGCGCGCTGTTCAGCGCGGTCCTTTTCCGGCTGTTCGCGCTCCACCATTGCACCTGGTTCATCAATTCGCTGGCGCACACCATCGGCTCGAAGACGTACGCGAAGGAACTGAGCGCGGTCGACAACGCCGTGCTGGCGTTCCTGACCTTTGGGGAGGGCTACCACAACTACCACCACGCGTTTGCCGGCGACTATCGCAATGGGATTCGCTGGTACCATTTTGACCCGACCAAGTGGCTGGTTTGGACGGCTTCCAAGCTCAGGATCGCGCGAAACCTGATTACCGTGGACCGCGTTCGCGTCCAAAAGACACTCGTTCAGAAAGACAAAAAGCTGCTGCTGGAGCGCCTGCACCACGAAATGGATGAGTTTGCCTCCGAGATGCGGACAAAACTCGAAGAACTTGCGACAGCTTTCGAAGCGCGCGCGTCCCTCATGATGAAAAAGCTGCGGGAGTGTAAAGAGGCGACGAGCGATCGACGCCGGCAGCTCCGCGCGGAGATCCGTCACCTCGAGCGCGAGATGCGCGAGATGTGGCGCGAGTGGGTGTCGCTGACGAAGGCGGCGGCGCGGCAGTATCAGCTCGCCCACTGACGGCGGCAGCGCGGACGCGCCTTTGAGCGGGAAAAAGCGTTTTCCCTATTGACACACCGGTAAAAAACGGAAGATTTAGGGCCTTTCCGCACAACGCGGGCGTAGCTCAGTTGGTAGAGCACCACCTTGCCAAGGTGGACGTCGAGAGTTCGAA
>CAZYAN010000075.1:0-12626 GCA_964645585.1 uncultured Opitutales bacterium | reverse complement strand
CCGTAGCGAATCTTCCCCGAAGATTCGACCAGCCCGTAGCGAATCTTCCCCGAAGATTCGACGGGTCGATGAATGCGTGGCTTCATCGCTACGAGGGACGAATTTTTCCCGAAGATTCGACACCGTCGATGAAACCACGGCATCATCACTACCGGACCCGCAGCGGCACCGCGGGGACGCCAAACACGGTCTGTCCAGGTTTCACATCACGGACGACCACACTCCCGGCGCCAACAACCGCCCCGTCACCAACCGATACTTTCGGCAGAACACGAGCGCCGCTGCCAAGGAAAACACGGCTGCCAACCCGTGACGCACCGGTCAGATCGCAAAAAGCGCTTGTCTGCGTCCAATCACCGACCACCGCGTCATGTCCCACCGCTGTGCCGATGTTCAACGTCACGTATTTGCCGATCACGATGTCACTCGTCAGCACAACCCGCGGACAAAGAATACAGCCTTCGCCGATCCGCACATTTCCCCCGATGATCGTGCTGGGATGTACCAGCGTCGTGAAACGCCCGCCCTTCTCGAGGATCGGCCGGGCGAGTTCCTCCTTAATCCCCGGCTTTCCAACCGCGCAAAGGAATCGATCGTGCGGCTTTGGTACGTATTCCGCAACGGTCCCCACCACGCGCTCGCGCCCGCCAAACGGCTGGAGTGCCTCCAGATTATCATCCAAAAATCCGCCGAACTCCCATTCCCCGCCGGCAAACTGGAATGTCTGACGCGCCCACTCAAGCACCTCCCTGCCAAATCCCCCGGCGCCGATGATAATCAGGCTTTTCATCGATCTCAACGAGCGGAAAAGCCGCCGTCACAAACAACCGTCGTCCCGGTCACCCATCGGGAGGCGTCCGACAACAAAAATGCCGCAACCCCGGCCACATCCGACGGTTCACCGAAACCGAGCGGGTATTCCTTTTCGTGCGCCCGCATCGCATCGCTGCTCAGCGCGTTCTCCGCGTCGCTTGCCATCGCCGTGCGCACCATTCCCGGTGCCAGACAATTCACCCGGATCCGCTTCGTCCCCAGCTCCAAGGCCAGCACGCGCGATGCGGATTCAAGTGCCGCCTTCGAGGCAGCGTAAATCGCATGGCCTTTCGCCGCATGAGTCGCCGCAACCGATGTCAGAAAAATAATCGAACCGCCGTCACTGACAGCCTTTGCTCTCAACAAAGCACGGCACAGCAGAGCTGGCGCCTCAAAATTAATCCGCTGGACCACTTGAAGCGCCTCCTCGGTGACGAAATTGAACGGCAAGATTTTCAGAATACCAGCCGCATGGACAAACCCGTTAAGCAAGCCCGCCTCCTCGACGAGTCGCTGCCGGTCAGCGTCGTCGGTCAGGTCAGCACAGACTGCCAGATGGCCTTCGCCTGCTAATCCTTCGACCGTTTCCGTAAGTCGCTTCCTGTCCCGCCCAGAGGCAACGACCGCGGCACCGGCCAAAGCAGCCGTCCGACACACCTCGCGGCCGATTCCCGATGAGGCGCCGGTCACGAGTATCCGCTTTCCGGTTAGACTGAAAATGGCTGCCATCGCGCGGTTCAACACCCGAGTGTTATTGTTCTTTCTTTTCGCGGACGAGCTCGAACAGATCCTGAATCGTCCGCGGCGTCGCCAGTTCATCCGCGCTCAACGAAACCTCATATTCGGCGTCGACCATTGCCAGCGTCGTGAGGACCGCAAGCGAATCCCACTGAGAAAGCTCCCGAAAGACCGTCTCCGGTTTCACCGTTCCTCTCTCGAGTCCTTCGATCGATTCCTCAAACTGCTCGATAAAAGCGTCGATGTTCATAAAGAAGCGTACAGCATACAAAAAAGCCGCGCAAATGCACTGGAATTTGCCCGGCCGGTAACGAATCTTTTCAGGTCAATGAGGGGCAGCTTCAACAGCTACTGATCGTCCTGCACAACAACCTCGCAGCAGTCGAGGCGGTCAAACGTCATCAAGGACGAAGCCCACGACAGACCCACGCCAAACCCGGACAGCACCAGACGAAGCGCCTCATTCTCCAGACGCTCTCCCAGGCAGTCACAGATCGTTCCCGGAATCGAGGCGCTGCTTTGATTTCCGTACCGCTCGACAGTCGCGCAGGGAGTTTTCTCCATCGGAATTTTCAGCCGTCGCGCGATATTGGAAATAATATATTTGTTCGCTTGGTGAAAGATGAGGTAATCGACTTCCTCCACTGTCTTCCCAGCGAATTCCAAAATCTCCCGGATCGCCGGGGGCTCCACCTTGATGGAAAAGTTGAACACTTCCGCTCCATTCATGTGCAACTGCTCGAGCGAACGAATATTCCCTTCCGCGTCCGGGTTCTCCTGGCGGGTCTCTTCTGTTGACGGCTGACGGAACGCGCCTGCCGGAACGATCAAATGCTCGAATCCTTTTCCGTCGGTTTTCAAGCTGAACCAGCTATCGCTCTCGGTCGCGGGCTGGCTCTCCGTCACCAGCGTCGCACTGCCCGCATCTCCAAAGAGCGGTGCAAGGGCGCGGTCACGGGGATTCACACACCGGCTGATGGTATCTCCGGCCAAAACCATCACGCGGCGGCACGACCCGGTTTCGATCATCATTCCCGCGAGCCAGAGCGCATAAACATAACCGGAACAGCCGAGATTCACGTCAAACGCCGCGCAATCCTCCTTCATCCCCAGCCGCCCGTGCAGCACACAGGCGGTCGCCGGCTGAAAATAATCCGGCGTCTGCGTTACCAAAATCAGCGCATCAATGTCGTCAGCGCCGATTTCACACCGGTCGAACAAGCGCCTCGCTGCCGCCTCACAGAGATCCCCCGCTGTGACATCCCCTTGTACAACACGCCGCCGGTGAATCCCGATAGTCTTCTTGATACGCTCCATCTGCTCCGGCCTTCCGCCATACAAATCGACTTCGTCGTCGATCGACTTCTCCGTCGCAGGGACCACCGTCACCATTCCTTGAATACGCGATTTACTAAAGTGCGCTTTAGGCATGAAAAACAAAAAAACGCTCAGCGTTCAACGTTCAACGTTTCCCCCCATTTCCTCTTCCTCCGCCTTCATTCGCTCGCGCGGTTTGCATGCTCGACGCGAAGCTCCGAATCGATTCCTCAGTCTCCGCGAGAACCTTTCCCTCCATCCGGGGCCGACACCAAGTTCGGTTTCCGAACCAGTCTCAATCTCAATGATCAGGAGCGAGTAATCCAACAGCCGCTCCTCCGGATCAAACTTTGCAAGTTGAACGTTGAAAGTTAAACAACCAACAATTAACAACCAGCAACCAGTTACCGCTTATAACGATCGCTCAGCGCAATCTGTTCAACAAGCCGAACCTTCACCGGCACTTTGTGCGGCGCCAGATGCGTCCGGCAATGACGGCGAATCCTGCGGATGGCATCGTCAGACGTCTCCCCTTGCCAGACAACTTCCGCCGCCACTGCCTGCCCAAGAATCGCGTTCGGCTCCCCGAACACCCGACAGTCGGCGACTTCGAGAATCTGGCGAATGACCGTCTCGACTTCGCCGGGCAAAACTTTTTCGCCGCCAACGTTGATCATCGATTCGCGGCGGCCGATCACGCGGAAATAGCCGTCGCGCTCCTCCACCAGATCACCGGTCCGGTACCAGCCATCCGCTTCGAGCCGGTCATTTCCCGCGTTCAAGTATCCAAGAATCCGCGACGGTGTGTGCAGCCAGAGTTCGCCGTCCACAATCTTCCACTGAACGGCGGGGTCCTCGATCCGGATCCACGACGGATTATCCGGCCGGTTTACGGTTCGGACCGCGTTGGTCTCACTCGTGCCGAATTTTTGCTGCAAGGTGACTTGTGGAAACACTTCCCGGAGCCGTCGCAATACGGTCTCCGGCATCCGTTCCGCGCCGAAGCCAATGATTCGCAAGCTGCTCAGGTCATGCTCCCGCCAAGCGCCCGAGAGCAACAGAAGATTCAAAAAACTTGGGGTCGCCGGCAAAACATCCGCCCGGTGTTCTTCCACCAGCCTGCAAATGGCTTCTGGCGAACGGTCCCCGGGAATGACGAGCGACGAACCGGAGGCAATTGCCCGAAGCAGGATGTCAACGCCTCCAATATGGTCGATACCCATAAAGGCCACGACGCGAAATCCCTTGGCATCACGCACGGGATACGACTCGATCAACGTATCCAAATTATGGAGCATCGCTTTCGGCAAACCGGTCGTACCGCTGCTGAAAAGGATCAGCCCGGACCGGCCGGCGTTCCGCAATCGGTCGAGCAAGGACCGGTCATCCGATCCAGCGGTTTTGGGCAGACTTCTTAACTTTCCCTCCTCAGAACCGCACACGACTTCCCAATCCGGTTGCAGGACGTCCAGCCTTCCCTTCAATTCCTGTTCACCGACCCCGGTCAACGGAGCGACGATTGCCTTCTCGCCAGCGAGCGCAATGAGCCAGGCCGCCGCGGAAAAATGGTAGGTTCCCGTCAACGCCACGAGCGCCCCCCGAGACTCGATCGCGACACGGATACGCGAACGGATCCGCTCGACCTCGTCGGCTAAATCGGCATAGCGGAAGGTCCCTCCTTCCCCGATTAAAAACGGACGGTCGCCCAAGGCACTGATCTGCTCGAACAGGTCCACAACTCAGTCACACTCAGACAGACTGCGCTTTCGCGCCTCGCATGTCGCTAACCGACTCCTCCAAGATAGACCACTTGCCCAGTGACGAATGAACTGCGCTCGTCGAGGAAAAAGTCGATCACGTTGGCGACGTCGTCAAACGTTCCAAAACGCCGAATCGCCTGGCGCTGAAGAAGAGCCTTCATCTTCTCCTTGGGCACGTTCTTGATCAGATCGGTCGGAACGGGGGTCGGACCGATTGCATTGACAGTAATTCCAGTGTCGCCCAGCTCGCGGGCAAGGATCCGTGTCATGTTTTCGACCGCCGCCTTGCTGGCCGCGTACATCGCTTCCCCTTCGAGGCGCAATGGGGTGGCTATTGTCGTGAAATTTACAATACGCCCTCCTTTGGCGCGTATCATAACCTTTGCGACTTCCCGGCAAAAAAGAAAACTTCCCAAGAAGTTCGTTGAAAAAATGGATTGCGCGGTTGCAAGCGGGGTCAGTGCAAAATGGTTCATCGACGCGATTCCGGCGTTATTGATGAGCGCATCGACAGCACCCCATTCCCGAACAACCGCCTTCACCATCGCCATCACCGCCGACTCGTCGGCGACATCGAGAGAAAAGTGCCGGTAACAGTCGTGGTCGATCGAACTCTCCCCCCGCGAACATCCCGCCACCCGATGCCCCCGTGCCAAATAATACTCCGCCAGCTCCCGCCCAATCCCCTTGCGAGTCCCCGTAATGACGAAAATGCTTCTCATTCTCTTAGGAGTCACGTTTATCGGAAAATTCGCAGAGTTACGCACCTTCTGATTAAAGCATTTTACCGCAAAGGACGCGAAGATCGCGAAGGACCTTCTGGCATCTCGTTTACTACCCGTCGAATTCCATCCTTCATCGCAGTAACATTAAAATTTAAGAGATAACCCAAGTGACAACTAGAAAGCTTGAGGTAGGTCAGAAGTTGAGCCAAATGCAGGTTTGTCAATCGATCAACCGCTTTCAGCTCTAAAATAATTTTGTCATCGACGATAACGTCCTGCCGATATCCCTCGTCGAGTTCCAAACCTTTGTAAAAGACAGGTTGTGCTTTCTGTCTTTGAGCATTGATCCCTCGCAACGTCAGCTCATAAACCAAGCAACGTTCATACGTACTTTCCAACAGCCCCGGACCAAGCTCTCGATGTACCTCGATTGCTGCTCCAATAACCTCTCTGCCGATCATTTCTAAGCTCATTATCCAGTTCCTCAGCTTCGCGGTTTTTGCGACCTTTGCGGTTAATTTAATCTACGTTTCTCCCAATAACTCGGCCAAATAGTCTCTCAAGGTCGCCACCGTTCGGAACGGACTTCGGTTACGGCTCATCGCGCGCTCGTCGGCGATCACAATGTCACGGTCGAATTTTTCACTGATCCCCGCTTCAAGATCAGCGATCAGCTGCACGAGTGCGAGGCTGTCTAACAGCCCGCCCCCTCCAAAAAGCACCGTCTCCGCGTTCGCCTCCCGCAGCTCCGCCTTTTCCAGATCGTCTGCCAAATCCCGCAGCGCGGAGAGAATCAGCTTCTCCAAATCTTCACTCATTTTCTTGTATCGCTTCCCATAAACTCGGGCATCGTAGCGTCGCCTTCAGCCGTGATGCCTTCGCGCCTCAGAATCTTACCAACAGTCTTCGCCAGGATGTGCAGGTCGAGGCAAAAGGAGACGTTGTCCACATACCAGACGTCATGCCGAAACTTTTCTTCCCAGGTAATCGCATTCCGTCCGTGGATTTGCGCCCAGCCGGTGATTCCAGGGAGAACGTCGTGCCGCCGTGCTTGCTCCGGCGAATATCGCGGAAGATACTCCATCCGCAAGGGCCGTGGACCGACCAGGCTCATTTCCCCGCGAACCACGTTCCAAAGTTCAGGCAGTTCGTCCAGGCTCGTCGCTCGCAGGAAGCGGCCAAATATGGTCAGCCGTTCGGCATCCGGCAGGAGTTGATAGGCGCTGTCTCGCGCATCGGTCATCGTTCGGAATTTGATGATCCGGAACGGCCGGCCGTTTTTGCCTGGACGCTCTTGCCGAAAGAAAACCGGTGTCCCCAAACGCAGTCGAACAAGAGCGGCGATAACCAGAATGACCGGCGTAAGAAAAACGATCGCCGGGACCGCAACGGCGAGGTCAAACAAACGTTTGCCAAACAACCGATACATGAAGACGTGGCAGCGTAGCGAATCTTCCTCGAAAATTCGAATTGAGCCGATGGAAATGTGACTTCATTGCCGCAAGATTGTCTGTCGGATCGTCTCGACAATTCGCTCGCCGGTCTTTCCGTCCCAGAGGGGCGGTATGGAGCCTTTCTTCCAGTTTCCCGCGAACAGACGCTCCATCGCGGGCGGAATGTTCGCCGGATCGGTCCCGATCAGTTCGTTGGTGCCGATCTCAACTGTTTCCGGCCGCTCCGTATTGTCACGGAGCGTGAGGCAGGGTATCCGCAAAACCGTTGTCTCCTCGGTGATGCCGCCGGAGTCGGTGATGACGCCGAACGCCCGGCTGACTATGTAGTTGAATTCGAGGTACGGCATCGGTTCAACAAAGTGCAAGTTAGGCGCGTTCAGCCCGAGGGTATTCACAATCTTTGCCGTCCGCGGGTGGACCGGGAACAGAAGCGGCAGTCCGCGCGACTCGTTTACAATCGTCTGGAGCAGATGCCGGAGCTTCTCCTCCTGATCGACGTTCGCCGGGCGGTGCAGTGTGAGCACGAAATATCCCCGATCACGCAACCCCAGTTCTTCCCACCAAGCCGGCTTCACGAAACGCGGCTGCTGCTTGAGCAGCGTGTCGATCATCGTGTTGCCGACGAAAAAGATCCGATCTTTGGACACACCGGCATTTTCAAGATTACGATTCCCGCTGTCGACCGTGGTAAAAAAAAAGTCGGCGATTGAGTCCGTAACCATCCGATTGATCTCTTCAGGCATACTCAGATCACCCGACCGAATCCCCGCTTCGATATGCGCGACCGGAACATGCATCTTCTTAGCGGTGATCGAGCAAGCCATTGTAGAAGTAACGTCGCCCACCACCACACAGAGATCGCTCTTCTTCTCCCGCAGCAGTTTCTCATAGGCGACCAAGATGCCGGCGGTCTGCTCCCCCTGTGTCCCGCCGCCGATCCCAAAGTTCACCTTTGGTTGAGGAATACCGAGCTGCTCAAAAAAGCTGTCGGACATGTTCTTGTCGTAATGCTGCCCGGTATGAATTAGACGGTATTCCAGTTGCGCGCCCCCGGCTTTCGCCCTCTCTATCGCCTCGATGATCGGGGCGATCTTCATAAAATTCGGGCGCGCGCCTGCGATGATGTCGATGAGCTTCGGCATTCGAGCAGGATATCGAACTTTCCGTCACGAATGAACACCAATTGAGACAAATCAGAGAAAACCTGTCCGCGCACCTAGACAACAGGCGCAAAGAAATAAGATCAGTCAGAACCGCCTGTCTCAACGCGCCAAACCAAGTGGCGCGTGAAGGGAACGATCCAAAATCCGCAATCAAAAATCCAAAATTCTCCTACCTTCCCTTACCAAACAGCATCGTATGGATCGTCTTCAGGACAATCGAGGCATCGAGGGCAAAGGAGAAGCGGCGGATGTAGTAGAGGTCGTACTCCAATTTCTCGCGCGTATCGGCAAGACTGGCTCCGTAGGGGTAGTTGACTTGAGCCCAGCCGGTGATACCGGGTTTTACCATGTGGCGGAAGTGGTAAAAAGGAATTTGCTTCTCGTATTCCGCGACGAGCTTATCCCACTCCGCACGAGGGCCGATCAGGCTCATGTCGCCTTTCAGGACGTTCCATAGCTGCGGAAACTCATCGAGCCGGCACGCCCTCAGGAAACCGCCGATCGGCGTCAGCCGCGGGTCTTTTGCTTGCGTGTAGCAATTGCCGGATTCGGAGCCGACTTTCATCGTCCGGAATTTGTAGACGTTGAAAAGCTTGTTGTTCAGGCCGACGCGGGATTGCCTAAAAAAGACCGGACCGGGGCTGGTCAGCTTGACCGCAATCGCAAGGATCAGAAAGAGCGGGGCGGCGAGGACCAACCCGATTGCCGCGCAGATGATGTCGCTCAGTCTCTTTACGTGCAAATAAATCGGGTCATGCGCGATCCGAAACCCTTCCTTGAAAAGCCACAAGGGCGAGATCGTGCTCGCCGGGATCTTCCGAAGACGGGCCTCGTAAAAAGACTCAACCGTAAACACCGGCACAGACCTCAGACGAAGATTCATCAGCAATTGAAGGATATCCGCCGGGTACTCTGCCGCATCTTCGGCACAAACAACCGCTCCAATCGCGCCTTCGTGCTCTTTGAATAGGTCGAGGCCCAACGGTTCAATTCGAGTTCCGTCCCTCGCAACCTCCTGCTCGGCATCACTCCCGGCCGTCGCATAGACAACCCGGCCAATCCCGCGGTGCTTCGCGGTTTCTGAGTAAAATTCCCGCGCCGCTTCCACCGTGCCGAGGAAGAAAACCGACGACCGGCGGGCCAGCTCGACAGCCCGCTGAGCAAACACACGCCGATAATAAAACGAAACAGGGATAAACGCTAGAAAACTGATCGCGATATTCCCGCGACGGGCGGTGGCGGAGGCCCACTGGTGAAAGACGACGTACGAGATAAACAGGGTAAGCAGCAGGGCAATGCCAACCGTCAGGATGTGCTGGGTCATGTAACCGGACGATTGCTGTTCCGGCCGAATCCTGTAGGCGTCAATCAGATAAAAACAAGTGAACAGGATGGCCAGCGGCAGGAGAAAGAACAGCACGGAATCGGGACTTTCTTCCTTCGGGTGGCGAAGCCAGTTCATGGTTACCAGGAAGGTAAACAGACACAGCGCGTCTAGGACAACAAGCGCAGCCGTCATCACCCCGAACGACGCATCCGCACGGCGCATATCACGCCCGGCGAGCAGGTCCGCGATCGACCAAACCTCAGCCGGATTAGCGGCTGCGGTTAGACCGCCGGAAGTGCCCGTATCTGGTGTGTCCTTGGTGAGAGAGGTCAAAGCGCTGTAAAAATCTGGAATACCGGCCGTTCTGGCAAGGGAAATCTTGTCTCTGTCACATCTGAAACCGCTCCGCGTCCGGGATCAGGAGAGACAGGAACGGCCGCTTCGAGTTCCGACCAGTCGTGCAGCGATGAAGCCGGGTATTCATCAATCCTTCGAATCTTAGCGAAAGATTCACTGCCGAAAGAACGATTCGTCAAAGACGTCTCACTGAACTCCGCCTTCCTAAAATCCCGAACCTCTGGTAAATTCCAACCCGACTCAGCCTATTCCCCCCACGCGCGCAATCGAATGTTATCCAAAAATACCGTGTCCCCCGCCGCTTGGTAAAAGACGCCGATAGACGCCCGGGCCGTCGCCGCCTCAGGCGGCGCCTCCGCATAAACTGCCAGAGGGACCCAGTCTCGGTGATGGCCCGGCAGCAGGATATCCGTATCGATAAACTTGCGCCCTATTGCCTCCCCATTCGCATCATACCAGTCCATCCGAATCTCAACCCGGCTGCCTGGCCGTACCACACCTTTCGCCTCAGCGTCCAAAAGAAGCAGCTCGCCCGGCTTCACCCGCACCCGCTGGTACAGCACTTCCTCATGGACCCCGGTCGCGGCCAAGTCCAGCCCCCCGTCATTCTCATCCGGCCGCCTCGCCAGCACAACGCGCGCCTCGCCATCGCCCGAGGTCCAGCGACTCCATCCCAACGGCGTGTATGCCGGTGTCAAAACGTTCTCGGGATCGACCGCAGCCACAACCGCATCGAGCATGAAATCTCCGTTGCGAATCCGGTCAACGCCCCTTCCACCGGACCCCCGGCGTCGTCCGATCTCCACCGCCGGCGACACTTGCAGCTCCGGAAAGGATGCGCATGCGGCGGCGACCGCCGATGACAGCTCCTTGCCACCTTCACCCGTCGCGATCCATTCTCCCGCTTGAGCGAGGAGCGGGGTCAGCTTCATTCCAGGCAGAAAACCCGCGCGATCCTCGAACCTGGCCGGCGTCCGTTGAAGCGGATTCGGCAAAATCACCTCGTCGTAATGGCGCTCCAGCGTCCGCCGCCATGCCGCGGCTAAATCCAGAGCCGCGGCAACCTCTTCCGGCGTTGCCAGCGGATCCGCGGCAATCGCTTTCACACCGTGATAGAGTTCGCTGTAAAGCTCCGTCAGCCGAAACCCATCGGCAACCAGCGCCACTCGCGCCTGCACTCGATCATCCTCCGCAAGCTGTTCCGCCCGTTCAAGGTGCGCTCGAAGGCGCCGGTTCACCTCTGGCGGAAACAGCTCGAGCTGCGTAAAGTCATGATAGAATTTAAGCCAAAAAGCGGGCTCATCCTGGCTGATCCAAATTTTCTCCGCTGTTTCATAAAACGCGCGCATCGGATCGGCCGCCTCACCAAAAAAGTTCGCGTAAAACTCGTCGAGCAGCGCCTCCGGATCCGCGTCTGATTCCCAAAGCAATTGCGACGCCAGCCAGGCTTTCGGACCGTCGAGCGGCCAGCGGGAATTGATTTCCGCAAAAAAGCCGTCGGCACCTTCGTCGTGCGCAAATGCCAGCGAGTCGCCGATGATCCGGTTGAAAGCCCGCGGCACGACAAAGCTGGCCCCATAATAATAATCGTAAATCCCGAATCGCTCTGGGCCCGCCTGCGACCATCGGCGGATCAGGTCTCGGTCCTCCCGCCGAAACACCGGATCCTGCCACTGCGCGCGCTCCGCCGTCAAATACGGCATCACCTTCGGATGAACGGGGAATGACGGAACATCTTCTGCCCAATAATAAGCAAGGCACCCAAGAAATTTGTCCGGATGCGTTCGGCCAAGCTCGATCGCCGCCCGGTTCATAAACGTGAAAACCAAATCCGAATAATTCGGGCGGTCGCGGAAGGTGTTCGCTGGATCGACCCAGCGCTGACAAAGAGGACACTCGCAAATCTGAGCAGTATCCATCATCCCAAGCGAAAAACTCGTCTCATCCGGATTCGCTTCAAAAAACTCAGCCGCCTTGCGAGCAGCGAATTTCGCGGCATCCGGATTTCCAAAGCAGATCTGAAAATTCCGGCCGCCGCGTCTGTCGTCCGGACGGATGCGCTCGCCGTTGCGCAGGATGAAGAAATCCGGCCGAATTTCGTATACGTTTTCAGTAAAAATCCGGTGGAGCGCGTGGTGAAAAAGGTCCCGTCCGCCGACCAGGTTTCGCCGTTCCCAGTCATCCTCCGAAAATCGCGCGACATTGTACCACTTCCGGGAAACATAGTCCGGCTCCTCCACCCGGTCGATTCGCGGAAAGCGATTGATCTCGCGCTGCGGCACGTGCTCTCCAAGCTCGTTTGGCATGTACCAGCGCACCCCCAGCGAATGGAGAAACCGGTAAGCACCAAAAAGCGTGCCCGCTGGAGACCCGCCCCGAATGGAAATCGCTTCCCCGGCGCCCCGGATCCGAAATCCGTGCGGATCGAGATCCTCCGGCAGCCGCATCACACCGCGGCCGTATCGCGTCTCCCCAAGGTAAATCACCAGCCCCTCGCGATCGGGCTGCCGCAATCGCTGCCATGGCCCAAAGCGATACGATTGAAAGCGAACCGTCCGCCCCGGTTCCTCCGTTTCCACTGTGGCGCGATCCCCGGTTACCTTCTCCCAATATTCCGCCAGTTCCCGCGCCGCCTGACACACTTCCGGCGCCGAATCCTTCGGGGTAACAATAGTCAAGGGCGCCGCCAGCAGCGGCCCGGATGTGAGAAAAAGAACGAGCAATACACCCCGCAAAATCTCAATTCTCCTCCGTTTTCAACTCCTCCGACGCCCGTAGCGATGAAGCCACGCATTCATCGACCCCGTCCTTGTAGCGATGAAGCCACGCATTCATCGAAAAAAGATTTGTTCCCCCGTAGCGATGAAGCCGCTGCATTCATCGACCCCGTCGAATCTTCGCGAAAGATTCGCTACCCTGAAGCCACGCATTCATCGACCCTCTCCGCGCATTCATCGAAAAAAGATTCGTCA
>CAZYAN010000074.1:0-13639 GCA_964645585.1 uncultured Opitutales bacterium | reverse complement strand
ACATCCATCGGACCTCCGGGCGGCGGAGGCGGGGAAACCGAGGCGCTGACAACGGGCGATCTCGGCGATTCGTATGCGCCCTGAAAATTAATGCTATAGGCAAACTGAACGCGGTAATAATAAACGGTTCCGCCCGATACGTTCGTGTCAACGAATAATCCTCCGGGCAAGTCGTTATAACTCGACGCGAGCGAAATCTCCTGAAACCCCTCCTCTGGATCGGCCGAACGCATCAGCGTCCAGGTTCCGATAAAGATTTCATTTGCGATACGCGCCCATTCCGGCGCGCGCCAGTTGAGCACAATCTGGTCGGGACGGCCGGAGGCGATCAGCTCCGGCGCTGGAAGCGAGCAGGTGACGTGTTGCAGCGCGAGATTGGAGAGCGGTGACTGGTAACTCTGCGCTCCGTCCGTGTACCAGAGATACGCGCGGTAGTACCAAGTTTCTCCGCTGCTCACTTCCCGGTCAACGTATTGAAAGTTCAGGTTCCCGCTAAAATCGGTTGCAATGATCTCGAAGTCTTCCGCCGGTTTCGCTGACCGCTGAAGGTATATCTGCTCGACAATGAACGATGGATGATCGTTCTGCCACTTGGTCGCATCGACTTTGACGAGCAGGCCTTCTTCGCCCTCGCATTCGGTCGTGACGTAGATTCCCGTGTCGACTTCCGTCCGCAGGCGCAGAAACCGGCGCGCGAGCAGGTCGGCCGGCTCCGGATCGAGCATTCGGACCTCTTCATACGAACTGTTCGCGACAGGGTCCATCAGCACGACCGCGTCGTGATGCTGCGTCCAGACAAAAAGGTCGGGCGACGTTTCGAGCGTGTGCATCACGTTCTCCGTCCAGTCCGGGCGGGTGAACCGCACGGCGAGATAGTCGTCGTTATCATATTCGGTCAGAACAGGCCGAGGAATGCAGCCTCGTCCGTTAACGGTGGGGTCGAGCCCGAGCGCGTATTTCAGCAGATTGGGAACGCCCTCGCCAGCCGGACAATCACCGACCCCGCTCAGCGCGCCCACGGTGAAATCATCGATCCAGTCATCATACGATGTCGAGACCGGGTAATCGAGCGTCATGCAATCAGGGTCCGGGAACGGCGGCGGCGACCAGGACATCGTTTGAAAACCGCCGCCGAGAGGGAACGTCAGAGCCTGGCCCTTCATTTCCTCAACGCTCCTCGCGACTCCGCGAAAGGCATCGGCAAGGTCTTCCGGCAGTTCGTGAATGTTGATCCCTCATTCGACCAAGACCTTATCGGCTTCTTCGTCAGTCATGGCACAGGCGGGGTTCGTAAACGTGAGGAACAGCGGTAATGCCAATCCCAAAAGTGGAATTTGGATCAACCGGAATAACGAAGCGAATTTGGGAGAGATTGCAGCATTCATGGTATTGAGAGGTCGAGGAACGAGCAGGTGCAGGGACCGAGATAAGCGCGCGCAACTGCGATCAGACTGCCCTACCGGCGGAATCGGGTCAAGCTGTTAATATCCTCGCCCCATTCAACCTGCGCCCTCAACACCGCAACTGGAAAACCGCGAATGGACACCAATGGTCTTAAATTGAATGAACTATAAAGCGCTGTCCCGGTACTTTTATTTACAAATGAGACAAGCACAATCCTCAGACTCGACTCGCAAGTTTTTATTTGCGCCAATTTGCGTGGATTTGCGGTTGAAAACCTAGGTCTTAAGGCTGAATTCAGGCGTATCGGTAAATTTGATACAGCGCTTCAGACATACAGCGCTTCAGACCTCGTCTGCGCCGATGCGGTCACAGCGACGGGTAGTCGATGCCGAGTTGTTCGAGATACGTGTCGTAGCGTTCGGGGTCGTAATAAAATTCCCGCAGGGCCGGACGGTATTTTTCCATGGTTTCCTCGTTCATCCAAATCGGCGGAGGTTCGTCCGGTGGCAGGAAAGAAATATAGTCGCGGTCGCGACGCTGTACGTTGTCGAAGAAATCACGCGCCTCTTCGAGAATCTCGGGCCGCAGCAAAAGGTCGAGCATCGTCCTCGCGTACACCTTGGCGGCGGCGACGGCGCCTTTGTGCGCGATCGGTGTCGCCATCGCCATCGTCGAGGAGCGGTGGTGAATGCCGATGCCCGGGATGTTGCTCGGATAAAGCAGATGGACGGTCGGCACGACCCACGAAACATCGCCGATGTCGTCGGAACCGCCCGACTGCTTTTCGCTGTCGGGAATCCGTTCCCTGCCGTCGAGTTCCTTGGAGACCGTCGTCTGGAGCCCGCGCTCCCGCACGCCGCGCAAGCGCTGGACCGCGCGCGCGAATTCTTGATCGTCCTCCGACCAGTTCGGCATACCGACATCGACAACGTTGGCGTGCATCGCCTCGGCGAGCGGGCGATTCATATAGCGAGGCCAAGCCGCCCCGAGCACGCGCCATTTGACGGAGGTGTCGGTCATCATCGCCGCGCCTTTGGCAATCAAGTTGCCGATCTCCCACATCCGCATCACTTGGTCGTAGTCGGTCTCGCGGAAATAGTACCAGACCGAGGCGTTGGCCGGAACGACGTTCGGCTGATCGCCGCCGCTGGTGATCACGTAGTGCGAGCGCTGCTGGGGACGGAGGTGCTCGCGACGATACTCCCAGCCGGTGTTCATCAATTGCACGGCATCGAGAGCGCTGCGGCCCGCCCATGGGGAAACTCCGCCGTGTGCTTCCTCGCCCTCGAAGAGATACTCCACCGACACCAGCGCGCGGCCGGGATGATCGCCCCACCAGGTTCGCAGGGTCGAGGAAACATGGCAAAACAGAACCGCGTCGACATCGTCGAAAACTCCGGCACGGACAAAATGCGCCTTCGCACCAAGAATCTCCTCCGCGATACCCGGCCACAAGTGGAGCGTCCCCGACAAGCCTTCGCGCTCCATGATCGCCTTGACCGCGAGCGCCGATGTGACCGTTATGGCCAAACCGGAATTATGTCCCTCGCCATGTCCGGGCGCTCCTGGCACGATCGGTTCATAGCGGGCCACCCCTGGCTTTTGCGACACCTGCGGAAGACCGTCGACGTCGCTGCCGAGCGAAATCACCGGCTTGCCCGCACCCCATGTGGCAACCCACGCGGTAGGAATTCCAGCCACACCCCGTTTGATCGTGAATCCATTCTCTTCAAGAATCGCCGTCAGGTAACGCGCGGTCTCAAATTCTTGAAAGCCGAGTTCGGCGAAACTGAAAAGGCTGTCAACAATCTCCTGCGCGAGCTTGGCCTGAGCGTCAACCCGCTCCGCAGCCTCCTGTTTCAACTCCTCCAGCCGCTCAGCCGCCCCCACGGGAAGAGCACCTCCACAAAACACCGCGCAAGCAGCCACCATTCCGATCCAAGTTCTACCGTTCATTAAAAACCTCACTGCTGTTGCGCAAAGTGGAAGCGCCGTCCTGACGCTTGGAAGCGGCTGGAAGCCGCTTCCGCCTTTCCAAATCTAAAATTTGAAATTTGAAATCTAAAATCCAAAATCGCCTTACGCCACGGTGATCGCGCGGGCGGGATGAAGGGTCACAGCAAGCCCCGATTCGGCATCAGAAGTCAAAGGATCCGCGTAGGCGGCAAAGGCGATCATCGCCGCGTTGTCGCCCGTGTGCCGGGGCCGCGCGCGGTAAAGCGGAACGCCGGCGGCCTCCGCGACCGCGGCGCACACCTCGCGCAATCGCCGGTTATTCGAAACGCCGCCGGAGAGGCCGGCGCTCCGATAGTTTCCGCCTTCGAGCACCTGCCGCAATTTGACCGCAAGCGCCTGAACCACCGCTTCCTGATAGCTCGCGCACAGGTCCGGCAGGCGAGCCTCGAGTTCCTGGTCCGACATCTTCTCCAGCAAATAGCGTAAACTGGTCTTGAGGCCGCTGAAGCTGAATTTCCGTTCCTTGCGCGAAGGAAAAGCGCGCGGAAACGCGAACGCGTCCGGATCTCCCTTCGCGGCGAGCTCCTCGATCGCCGGACCGCCCGGGTAGCCGAGCCCTAAAAGCTTCGCACCTTTGTCGAGCGCTTCGCCGGCGGCGTCGTCGACCGTGCTGGCTGCCGGTTCGATTTTCCCTTGCGCGTCGAGTGAAAAGAGAACCGTGTTGCCGCCGCTGACAAGCAGGCCCAAGTGCGGCGTCAATGCCGCGAACCGCTCCCGGAACGCCGCTGGATTCTCCTCGTGGAGGGGAATGAATGGCGAATAGGCGTGACCGCGCAAATGATTGATCCCGCGCACCGGAATTCCGCGCGCGACGGCAAGACTCTTCGCGAGCGAAATCCCGAGGGCAAGACACGCGGCAAGGCCGGGGCCGTTGGTCACGGCGATCTCAGAAACGTCCTCCCATCGAGCCTCTTGCCGAAACGCGTCGCAGAGCGCGGGAAACGCGCGCAAATGCTCGCGGCTGGCAAGATCGGGAACCACCCCGCCGTAAATTCGATGGAGGTCGATCTGGGTCGAAATCCATTCGCCGATCAGGCCGCGCTCCGGCGAAAAAAGAGCGAGCGCCGATTCGTCGCACGAACTCTCAATTCCGAGAATCATCATCCGCCCCGCGACCGGCCACCGCATAGATGTCTTCCGCCTGCTTCCGCTGCTGAACAAAAAGGAAAAGTCCGTGGAGCGCATCGACCGCCGCCTGCAATTGCCGGTCCTCGATCGGATCAAAACCGAATCGCAGCCGGAATTCCCGCGGATCGTCCATGTCGGGCCGATTGCGCTGCACGCGCAGCTTGACCTCCTCCTCCGGCGTCAGCTCGACCACGATATCGGGAATCACGCCGCGCTCATGAATCACCTGCCCTCCCGGCGTGTAATACTTCGCGGTTGTCAGGCGCAGAGCGCTGTTGTTGCGCAGGGGAAAGATCGTCTGAACGGAGCCTTTTCCAAACGACCGCTCTCCGACGATTACCGCTCGGTTCGTGTCCTGAAGCGCGCCGGCGACAATCTCCGACGCGCTGGCCGACCCGGCATTGACCAGCACCGCGATAGGAAACTCGCGTTCAGTGCCATTGCGCCTCGCACGGATTTCCTGCCGGCTGGTCTCGTCGCGCCCCTGGGTGTAGACGACGAGCTCATTTGGTTTAAAAAAGACTTCCGCGACTTCAACCGAAGCGGTCAGAAGGCCGCCGGGATTATTGCGCAAGTCGATAATCAAGCCCTTCATTCCCTGCTCTTCAAGGGATTCGATCGCGGCGAGAAATTCCTTGCCGGTCCGCTCGCCGAACTGGGTGACCTGCACATAGCCGATACCATCATCAATGATCCGCGCGTTGCGGACGCTCTCGATGCGAATAATCTCGCGCGCAACGGTCTTCTCGATCGTTTCGCCGGTTTGCGGACGGTAGACGGTGATCGTAACTTTTGATCCGGGTTCACCCCGCAGCAGATCAACGATCTCCTCAAGGGTGGCCTGCTCGGTGTTTGTTTCATTTACCCGGACGATCTGATCGCCCGAGATGAACCCCGCTTCTTCGCCGGGCGTGCCGGCGATCGGCGCGATGATCGTGATCCGCTCGTCGCGACGCTCGATCTGGATACCGATTCCCCCAAACTGCTGCCGGGTTTGCGATTGCAGATCCTCATACCGCGACTCGACAAGCAGCTCGGAATGCGGATCAAGCGACTGAAGCATCCCCTGGAGCGCCGACTCGGTCAGCGCCTGGTAATCGATGTCTTTGTCGACATACTCGTCCTTGACCATCTCCAGCACGCTGCCGAAGTACGATACGTGCTGGTAGTAATCGCTTCGCCCCCCGTCGGAGCGCCGCTGCCCGAGCAGAAACGCTCCAAAGCCGGCGTTGATCAGCAGGACAAGAAGGATGAACGTCGGAAGATTACGCCGAATCATCTTCGCAAGTGTGCGCAGAAAAACCGCTTTGTAAAGATACGCAGCGCGAGGTTTCAACGGCCCGTGCAGAGAAACGGCCGTTGGAATGATGAACGTCATCGAAATCTTGGTCGCGCCCGACCTGCTGCTTTGGGGCCCGCTCAACGGATTCTTCGCCGCGCTGTTCATCGTCCTCGTCTTGGTGAACGGTTTTGTCTTGCCGCCTCAGACACGAGAACCATTCAAAAGAACCGACTCTACCGCTTATGCTGAACTTCCTCAAAAACCATCCCTTCGCGGTTGAAGCCTTCTTCGAACATTCGCTCGTCCTGACGTTCGCCGCCCCGGCGGCCGGGCTGACGCGCCTGATTCCGGAATGCCTGTCGCTCGAAACACTCGATGGAGCGACCGGCTTCCTCGCCGTCGCTATGGTCGACACGCGCAGCCTCCGTCCGCGCGGCTTTCCAGCATGGACCGGAAGAAACTTCGTGCTGACCGGCTACCGGACGTTCGTCCGCTGCACAACCTGCTCCGGCTGCCGCCTGCGCGGGCTCTACATCCTCGGATCTGAAACCAACAGCCCGATCATGAAGTGCTTTGGCAATCTGTTTACACGCTACCGGTACGAGACGACCGATGTTCGGTTTCAAGCGAATGACGAAAGGCTCGCGGTCGCGGCGCCGTCGACCGGATTCCGTGTCGAAGTCGTTCCCCCGGCGAACGAGGCCGAAACTGCCGTCGCGCTTCCTGAAGGCTCCCCGTTTTCTGATTGGACGGAAGCCCGCCGCTTCGCCGGCCCGCTGCCGTTCACCTTCAATTTTGACGCCGCAACAAGAACCGTCGTGCGAATCGAAGGGTTGCGGCGCGGCTGGAAACCGCGTCCGGTCCGAGTCAAAGATTTTCATGTTCCTTTTCTCGATGCTCTGCAAATCGACGGCGTGCGGCTGGCAAGCGCCTTTCTCGTCGAAAAGATCCCGTACGTCTGGAAAAAAGGCGTCGTCGAACGATGGAACAACTGACGCACACGAAAAGCCGATTTCGCGGCGTCGGAAATATTATTCGGTTCAACTGGCATTTTTATGCGGGCGCCGGAATCTTGCTGGGCGACGCGCTTCTCCTGTCGTTCTTGTTTACCGGCACCGCCAGGGAGTACATTCAATGGTTCGTCCTGGTCGCGGCCATCCCGATCTGCCTTTCGCTGGCGGCGTCCTGGTATGTTTATGATCTCTCCGGGCTTTATACTTTGCCATGGCTCCGCGATTGGCAGGGGAAAGATTCACCGACCCTCGTCAACTTGCATGCTGGATTTGATGAATCGAGTTTTCTCCTGCGCCAGCGGTTTCCAAACGCCGACCTTATGGTTCTCGATTTTTATGATCCGGCCCGCCACACCGAGGTCTCGATCCGACGCGCCCGAAAAGCACTCCCGGCGTTCCCGGGCACCATTCCGACGTCGACGCGGCAGCTTCCCCTCGCGGACAATTCCGTCGATCTCGCGTTTCTGTTTCTCGCCGCCCACGAGATTCGAAACCACGACGAACGAGCCGCGTTCTTTCGTGAAATCGCACGCAGCCTTCACCCGGACGGTCGCGCGTTCGTGATCGAGCACTTGCGCGACGGTCTCAACTTTTTCGCATACAACATCGGTTTCCTGCACTTTCATTCACGAAAAGTGTGGCTGAAAACCTTTGCGGCCGGGGGCCTGACTCTGGCAAGCGAGGCGAAACACACGCCGTTTCTTTCGATCTTTGAACTGCGATCGCAATGAAGACGTCCATCGAAATCGCCGGCATGCTGCTCATCGCGCTCGCCGCGCTTCACGTCGGCTTCCCCCGTTATTTCCGATGGAAGGATGAACTCCGGGGCCTGAGCTTGATCAACCGCCAGATGACGTACGTCCATACGTTCTTCATCGCCCTCACTGTCTTTCTGATGGGCCTGCTCTCGCTGAGCGCCGCGGACGAGCTCCTGACGACTTCGCTTGGAAAGAAAGTTACCCTCGGTTTCGGCGTTTTTTGGTCGGCCCGCCTCGTCGTGCAATTCGTCGGCTACTCACCTCACCTCTGGCGCGGCAAACGATGGGAAACGATTGCCCACATCACGTTCACCCTCCTCTGGCTCTACCTCAGCGCTGTCTACTTCAACGCCGCGATCGGCAGTCTCAAGGACGACTTGTAATTCCTCTCTCCGCGGACAGCCCGTCGCCTGCGCCAAGGCGGCCGCGCTACAACGTCGAACGGCCTTCGCCAGGATCCGCCGCTCAACAACTTCCTTCCACGAACTCCGCGAGGACGACAGCGTTGTTGTGCTCCGCGTCTTTCGCCGCGAAAAGGAGCGTCACCGGTTTTTCCTTCAGATACTCCCGAATCGTATCCACGGCGGCGCGCGCGGATTCATTTTCCGCCAAATACTCGCCGTAGCGCTTCCGGAATTCCGGCCATTTCTCCGGATCATGTCCGAACCATTGGCGCAAGTCGCTCGTCGGCGCGACGTCCTTCAGCCACTCGTCAAGAGCCGCATCCGTTTTCTTGATACCGCGCGGCCAAATCCGGTCGACGAGAATCCGGACGCCATCGTCCTTCGACGGTGCATCATAGATCCGTTTAACACGAACAGCCTGCTTCCGCGTTCTCGACATAACAAAATCATTGTACCACGCCCCGGCAACGATCACAACACGAAGATTGGAGGCATCTTGATTCTTCCCTATGGCTGCGACCGAAGGCCGATCCCCCACGGGGACGAACCGGTCAAGGCGCGCCGAACAGCCTCTGCGTCACGCGGAGACGCAGAAACCTCCGATCGGCCGCGTCGACAGACACCGAATCCCGAACCAGCAGCCGGTCGGACTCGTCCTCGAGAACCACAACGGCCTCGCTGTCCCAAAGGTTCTCGTCGTTCAGCCGGCTTGCCGCTTCCACGAGCAATTGGACATCCGTGGCGGACGGCGATCGATCGACCAGAAGTGTCAGGTATTTTGCGCTGCCATCGGTCTCAATCGACACTTCCACAGGCAGCCTTCCAGCCGGTTCTTTCGGATCGAGGCCGAGCGCGTATTTGACCAGATTAGACACTCCGTCACCTTGCGGATTCGCATCGGGACCGCTGATGGACGGATCGAGGATCTCTTGTTCGTCAAAATGACGGTTCCGCCACAGATACCAGGGCGACTGGGTAATCTCATAAATTCTGCCGCCCAGACTGACAACGTACAGTTCGCCCGCGGCATCCTCGCCGAAGGAAGCCGGCGACGGGATGGACGAACTCCACGTGATCACCTGATCTTCGGCGACCGGCTCCCCCTGATACTGAAAAGACTTCACAAACCCGCCGCGATAATCGGCAAAAAAGTAGTGCCCTCTCAACTGCGGCATTGCCGATCCGCGATACACGTAACCGCCCGTAATCGATTGCGAACCCGAGAGGCCGTAATCATAAACCGGGTCGACGTTTCCAGCCGGACGCGCTCCGCCGACCGCGCCAGGCGTCGCGATCGAGCCCTCGCGCAACCGCCATCCGTAGTTCTCGCCGCCGGTGCTGGCGGCCGGTTGAAAATTAATTTCCTCGCGGGTGCTCTGGCCGACATCGCCAATCCAGAAATCGCCGGTTTCCCGGTCAAAGCTGTTGCGCCACGGATTCCGCAAACCGTACGCCCAAATCTCGTCAAGGCCGTCCGCCCCCACAAACGGATTGTCGTCGGGAATCGCGTAATTCCGCGAGGAATCGGTTGGAAAATCGTCACCGTTGACATCGATCCGCAGCATCTTTCCGAGGAGCGAATTCTTGTTTTGGCCATTATTTTGCGGATCATGGCCGCTGCCGCCGTCACCGACTGCGATATAAAGATAACCGTCCGGACCAAACCCCATCCAGCCTCCATTGTGATTCGAAAAAGGCTGTTCCAGCTTCAACAGATCGAGCGCGCTCCCCGCTTCAACAGTGTAAGGCGGTTCGCCGCTCTCTACCCGGTAGCGGCGCACGACGGTGTTGCCCGACGAATCGGTAAAATTGACGAAGAACATCCGCGTATCCGAAAAATCCGGGTGAAACGCCAGACCGAGCAAACCGCGCTCGCTGTCTGTGGTGATCGGCGAAACCGTCAGGAAATCCTCCGCCAGGAGCGTTTCCTCCACAAGATCGAAAATTCGGATACGCCCGCCCTTCTCAACGATAAACAAGTGCCGCTCATCATCGGGCGGGCTCGTCACATAAAGCGGCTGAACGAGCGCGCCTCCGCCAGCAATCTCGCGAAACAGGATCGGTCCGTAAGCTTCATCGACCGCCCGGGCATCGGAAAAAGCCAGAATCGAACCGGCGAGGACAATCGTCAAACCGCACCGCGAGGCCGAAGAGGTTAGATGCAAAGCCATGGATCTGACATACTGAAATATCACGGGAAACGCAACGGCGATCGTCCACGCGCCTCCCGTTACCCCTCCGATTCGCGGATCCGCACACGGAGAAAACCCGTCTCGGCACCTCCGCGCTTTTCGCCAGGGCATCGGGAGGCTGGGTTGCCTTTTCCATCCGGCTCGCCACACTGACAGCCGATGCCGTTTTCCAAGGTTAAATGGGTGACGATCGATGTGGGCGGAACACTCCTGTTTGCCCATCCATCGGTCGGAGAAATCTATGCGGAGGTGCTCGCCCGACATGGGCACCAGCGAGCGCCGGAGATCCTGGAGCGCGAATTCTTCCGCGTCTGGAGCACCGATGTGCGCCGTCGTGTGGACCAGGTGACACCGGCGAGCGAAAAATCCCGCTGGCGGCGCGTCGTCCTCCAGACATTTGCCGATCTCGATGGACAGGTCGATTTCGACGCCCTCTTCGACGATCTCTGGCACGCGTTCCGTGAGGCTGGACGCTGGCGGCTCGCCGCCGGGGCCGAGGAAACCGTTCGAGAATTGCGCGAACGCGGCTACCGGCTGGCGATCCTCTCCAACTGGGACGATCGTCTGCGGCCGCTCCTCCAGGAAATGACCCTCGACCGCCACTTCGACGAGATTTTCGTTTCCTGCGAAGAGGGTTTCGAGAAGCCGGATCCGCGCTTGTTCGAAACGGTGGAAACGCGTCTCGGCGCGCGCGGAGAAGAAATTGCCCATATCGGTGACAGCCATCATCACGATGTTCTCGGCGCCCGCTCCCGCGGCTGGCGTGCGATCCAAGTGTTCGGAAGTGTTCCGGCCGACTCCGACTGGATTCGTGTCGACACCTTCCCTCGCCTCCTTGACGTCCTGCCCGGCCGCTGCATCGATGCTTCCGCCGGGGAAAGATGACGGACGCCGTCACCGGACGCTCAATCCAGGGGGATTTCGTGTTCATCCCGAGAGGACGCGGAAGTTTGGTCACGATTGGCTGATGTCTCGCTATCGTCGCTGAAGTTTGTTTCTTTTACGGAAATATGCCGATCGAAGCTGAAGCGCCGCCGCTAATCGTTCAAGTCTACGCCACCGTGCTCTTCCTGGGCGGGATTGCCGGTATCATTCACTTTTTCTTCCTATCAAAAAGACCGAAGCGAATTGAACCGGAACGGTCTCCCGCAAGCTGGATGATCCCGGCCCCGGATTTTCTTTTTGGGCTGGGCCTCCTTTTCTTTCTCCTCTTCTTCCTGCAGGTTTTCCTCACTCGCGCCTTCGGAATTGGATCGGAGGAGGATATCACCGGAGCGCACATCGTCACCATCGGGATGGCAAGCCACCTGATCGCCCTCGGGCTGCTGTACACCTTCTATCGACTGGCACCGCAAAAGTTTCCCGCCCCAATGGATCCGCGTCACCTTGGCTGGCGTCACGCCGCGGCGGCCGCCGCTTACGGATTTTTGGTCATTATCCCGATTATCTACCCCGCGGCTTTTGGCTGGCAGGTTCTTCTTGAAGCGATCGGGCTTCCCCCCGCGCCGCAAGATACGGTTCTTCTGTTCGGCGAGATCGACGAACTTCACATCCTGGTGCTGATGGTGATCCTGACGGTGCTGATCGCTCCGGTGAGCGAGGAGCTGATTTTTCGCGGATGCATCTATCGCTTTCTCAAAGGCCGAGCCTCGATCGCGGTCGCAATGATCATCAGCGGAGCACTGTTCGCACTCCTCCACCACAGTCTTTCGACGTTTCTTCCCCTCTTTCTTCTAGGAGTGCTGCTCGCCTATTCCTATGAAAAGAGCGGCACCATCAAAGTGCCGATTATCCTCCACAGTATTTTTAATTTGAATACGGTAACCATGATTCTCCTGACCCAATACGCCGCCTGATGGGGAAGAATGTCTTTGGTCTCCCGCCTTTTGTTTTTGGTCGCGTTCCGCGCCTTGTGTTTGGTGCCGACAGGGTCATGAACCGTCCTCGCGATGCATCCGTTTGAATCCGACTCCTCCCGTTGCGTCTCAGCCTGGGGCGAGCGCCGCCTGATCGACGCGATACGCGGCTGGCTGGGTGAAGCTTCCCCGCCGCCGCCCGCCGGAATCGGCGACGACTGCGCGGTACTGACCCCGTCACCTGGTGCCAAACTGCTGGTTACGACCGACCCGGTCGTGTGGAACCGTCACTTTGACGACTCTTGCAGTCCGGAAGCGATCGCGGGAAAGCTCCTGAAGCGGAACGTGAGCGATATTGCCGCGATGGGCGGCCGGCCCCGGTCGGCGGTTGTTTCCCTCCTGCTTTCGCCGAACACATCGATCGCCTGGCTCGAACGCTTTTATCGCGGCCTTCGCGATTGCGCCATGCGCTACGATACACCTGTTGCCGGCGGTGATGTGAGCGCCATCAGCCACGGAACGCTCGCGGCCTCCTTGACCCTTCTCGGGGAATCGGTCGACGGACACATCCTCACCCGCGGCGGCGCGCGGCCGGGCGACACGATTTGTGTCACGGGAACGCTCGGCGGCAGCCTGCTGGGTCGGCATCTTTCATTCGAGCCGCGGCTCCGCGAAGGCCAATGGCTGGCATCTCGACCCGAGGTGACGGCTGCGATTGATTTGAGCGACGGTCTCGCGAAGGACCTTCCCGGCCTGCTTCCGTCTGGCTGCGTCGCGGACCTCGCGGTCGACAGAATCCCGATCAGTGACGACGCGAAACGCGCCGCCGCGACGAGCGGGCGCACTTCTCTCGAGCACGCGCTGTCGGATGGCGAAGATTATGAACTACTGATCACAGTGAACGGTGAACAAACCAGGGAACTCCTGCAGGCATGGCGGGCAACCTTTTCCATTTCGTTGACACCGATCGGGGTCATTGCAAAACGGGAAAGCGGCGGGCATGACGGCGAAACAATTCGCGGGCTCCCGGCCTGTATAGCCGAACGGATCCAAGGCTATGAGCATTTTAGATAAGTTGCGCCGCGGAATTGCCACTGCCTCCCCGGAGCAAATGGAGAAACTCGCGGCTTCGTTCGCCGAGGTATTCCCTGAGAACACGACGCTCGCTCTCAGCGGCGACCTTGGGGCAGGCAAAACCGTTTTTGTCAAAGGACTGGCGAAAGCCTGGGGAATTGAGGAAACCGTCACGAGCCCGACCTTCAACATCTTCTCGGTTTACTCGGGAAAAAAGCGAAATCTCGTTCATCTCGACGCGTATCGGCTCGAGTCAGCCGATGGAATGGAACCGCTGATGGTCGAGGACTTTCTTGAGCCGCCGTATTGCCTGGCGATCGAGTGGCCGGAAAAAATCGCCGAATGGCTGCCCCGTGACCACTGGAAGCTTTTCTTCTCCATCGACGCCGACGGCCGGCACGTGGTGCGCAGCCAGTGATCCGCATAATTTTCAATTTCAATTGTCAGCGATCAATGATCAATGGAGGTGATCAGTGGCCCCAGCCGAGACCCGATTGAAAATAACCAATAAC
>CAZYAN010000073.1:0-13860 GCA_964645585.1 uncultured Opitutales bacterium | reverse complement strand
ACCTCTACAAGAGGTTTCATTGGTGGAGACATTGGATCGATTCATAAGTTTGAGGGAAGAGAATGTAGGGTTTTTATGAACAGGGAAGCCCGGAGAGTATCGATTTTTCCGGCGGGACCGGCCGGGCGCTTAAATTCTCAGAGGATAAGGGAGGATACCGGGAGAATGAGCTGAGTCTCCAAGGCGCGGATGGCGGCGGGGGAGGGAGGGGACATCGTGGTGCTTTCACGGGTGGAAGATTATTTTCTTAGCACATGGTTTTCCTGATTGTTTCTATGGAGCAACCGCCATCCGCGAAGCGGGCGAAGTTTTCAGCGAAAAGATCCGCCAAGTGCTGGGCCTGGCGATCATAGGCGGCTTTATCTGACCAGGTTTTGCGGGGATTGAGAATTTCCGCTGGAACGTCTGGACAGGCGAGCGGAATCGAAAGCTCGAAGACTGGATCAGTCTCGAATTCCTGTTTCGCCAATTCCCCGCTGTGGATTGCTGTGATAATGGCGCGCGTGTGTTTGAGGGAAATGCGGCTGCCGTCTCCGTAAGCTCCGCCGCTCCAGCCTGTATTGACCAGCCAGAACCGCGAACCGGCGGCCTTGGCTCGCTCGGCGAGCATGTCGGCGTATTTGGCCGGATGCCAGACAAGGAACGGTGCGCCGAAACAGGCGGAGAACACCGCGGCCGGCTCGGTGACTCCCTGTTCCGTCCCGGCGACCTTCGCGGTATATCCGCTGATGAAGTGATAGCGCGCCTGTTCTGGCGTCAGGCGGCTGACGGGGGGCAGCACCCCAAACGCGTCACAGGTCAGGAAAACAATATTGGCTGGCGCCGGTCCGACGCACGGCGTCTTTGCGCTGGCGATGAATTCGATCGGGTAACTGGCTCGCGTGTTTTCGGTGATCGAATCATCCGCAAAATTGATCGCGCGAGAGACCGGATCGACCGCGACGTTCTCCAGCACCGTGCCGAATCGGAGCGCATCCCAGATTTCCGGCTCCTTTTGGGGCTCGAGGCCGATGCACTTGGCGTAGCACCCGCCCTCGATGTTGAATACACCTTCATCGGACCAGCCGTGCTCATCATCGCCGATCAGCCGTCGGGCCGGGTCGTGCGACAAGGTGGTTTTTCCCGTGCCGGAAAGTCCAAAGAAGAGAGCGGCGTCGCCGTTCTCTCCCTCGTTTGCCGAGCAGTGCATGGAGAGGACGCCGGCTTTGGGGAGGATGTAGTTCATGATCGTGAATACACCCTTCTTCATTTCGCCGGCGTATTCGGTGCCGAGAATGACGAACTCGCCGCGTTCCAAGAAGAGGCTGACGCTCGTCTCGGAAGTCACGCCCGGCACGGATGGATCGGCTGGACAGGCGCCAGCGTTGAGGATCACGTAGTCCGGTTCGCCAAAATCCGCCAGTTCTTCGGCGGAGGGACGGATGAGCATGTTGTGCATGAACAGCGCGTGGTAGGGTCGCGAGCCGATCACCCGGATCTTCTTCCGGTGACGTTTGCTCCAGCCGGCAAACCCGTCAAAAACGAAGAGCCGGGGGCGCGAGTTCAAGTATTCGACGGCACGCTGGCGATTGCGGTCGAAGCTCGACTCGTCGAGCTCGATGTTCACACTGCCCCACCAGACGTCGCTGGCACTGGCGGGGTGCTTGACAATGCGTTTGTCTTCCGGGCTCCGGCCGGTCTTCTCACCGGAGAAAACCGCGAGCGTGCCGTTGGCGGCAATCATCGAGCCGTCACCAAGGCGGACCGCCTCTTCATACAGGACGGCAGGAGAGGCGTTGCGCAACACGCTGTCGACGTGAATACCGTGATTTTTGAGGGAAATATTCAAGGGCATGCCGTGGCAAATCGATTCAGATTGGGCGCAGTGGCTGACAGGTGTTGTGTTCGTTACATCAGCACAGACTATGCCAATCATTAGGACGGATTTTGTCAAAAAGGGAAATTAATGATTAACGCGGCTGAAAACAGGGAGAAGCGCCGTGAATACTTGCCGCGGCTCTTTCTGTATTCGATAGGACGCAATCCTTGGAGAAGGGTTGTTGTTGATTGTTTGACAACATTTCATGTCAGGAAAGGACGGGCGTTTCATCGGCCACCGGGGCGGCGGTCGACCAGGCGGGCACGGGAATATCAAGCATGGTTTGAAGCCCCGGTGCCGCGCGGACAATGGAATGGACCGCGTTTATCGTGATCGCGCAGGTGGCGATATCGCCATTGATTCCCCCCTGCACGATCATCTCCGCGCCCGGGTTGCCCTGGACGCGAATGCGGTCAAAGCAGACTCCTTCGCCAACGGCCGCGCGGAAGCGTAAGCGGAGGACTTCCCGTCCGCCCGCCGATCCCGCGGCGATTTGTTCGACGCCGGCTGAACAGCCTGGCGGGATCGGCTGGCAGCCGGACTCGATCAGCCGGTCGGCCACCACCGGTTCCAGCGTCTCGAACCGCTTATCGATATTCCAGCCGATCGCGGCCGCGATCATATCGAGCGACTCGGGAAGCCCGACGTGACGAAGCGTGCCGGAAGCTTTTCTCTCCTCAAACTCCGCCAAGGTGAGTCCCGCGCCGATCTTCTGCTGGAACGGGACGCGCCGCGCGGAGGCGTCCTGTACACGCTCGACGAGGATGTGGTCGACCCGCTGGTGGATGGCCGAGAGGACGGCGGGAAGATAGTCCATCAGAAAACCCGGGTTGACGCCGGTGCCGAGGCACGAAACCCCATTGTCCTTGCAGAATTGGTCGATCTCTCCCGCCTCGGCCGGATGTTGAACCCACGGGAATGACATCTCCTCGCAGGTGGTGACAATGTCGAGCTGGTGCTTCGCGATTTCCTCGAGGATCGGGAGGATGCGGGTGATGGAGGAAACAGTCGTGACAATCGCAACTTCCGGCCGTTCCGCAGCCGTTGCAAGGGCGCTCGCAACGGACGCAACTATCTGAAGGTCGGGGCATGGACCATCGATGATCTCGTGCAGGGGCTTGCCCCGCAGGGCAGGATTGGTATCGACGACCCCGACTAGCGACAGGTTCGGGCGGTCCAAAATAAATTGGATGACCTTGCGTCCAAGCGGGCCCGCTCCAATGAGAATGACTCGATGCATAACACGTGCAGGAAAAAAATTCGTTGGCGCCACACCGGGCGCGGTTCTGATGCGCTTGGTTAGCACAGGTCATGCCAATCTGAAGCGAAAGGTGTCGATTGTTCAGATACGCGCCGCATTGGCGGTGCCGGTTGAATGATTTTGGTCATGGGGTGGAGGATAGTTGGGGCTTCAGGCCCCTTTTCGATGAAAGGCTGCTCGCGGCGCCTGTTCCACCTTTCGCGGGGCGGGTGGAGAAACCCGGGCCGGATTGCGGGATAACCGTTCCGGGCTGAAGCTAATTGTGTGGTCGGATAGTCAACGCGATGTTGATTGTTTGACAACATTGCTGGCCGGCGTTGAGATTTGATTTCGAGTGGCCAATGTAAGCAAAAGCAAGGAGCAGGCGCCCCGGCAGATCTTAATCGTTGATGACATCCCCGCGTTCTGCCGGGAACTGAAGCGAATGCTTCCGCGGGAGATTTACACGTCCACGATTTGCACCGATCCGGTTGCGGTGACCGGCATGCTGCTCAAAAGGAAGTTCGACCTCGTCATCACAACTCTCGTGATGAAAAAGATGGGGGGCTTTGACCTGATCCGGAAGATTCGCGGCTCCGGAATCGATGTGCCGATTATGCTGATTACCGGTTATGGGAGCCTGGAATCCGCGATTGAGGCACAGCGAATCGGTGTCTCGGATTATCTGTACAAGCCGGTGTCGGAAAAGGAGCTCAATGCGCGGGTCGCCAAGGTGCTTGACAAGGCGCGATTGGAGCAGGAGCACGGAGCAACGTTTCGCCTCGATAATCTTGTTTCCCAAGATCCGGCCATGAAATCGATCTTCGATATGGTCGAGGCGGTTGCGCTGAGCAACAGCCGCGTATTGATCCTTGGCGAAACCGGCACGGGAAAACAATTGATTGCCCAGGCCATTCACTCGCACAGCCCGCGGAAGGACGAGCCGTTTGTCGAAATCAATTGCGCCGCGATTCCAGAGGCGCTGCTGGAGAGCGAATTTTTCGGGCATGAGCGCGGCGCGTTTACTGGATCAGTTGCTCAGCGCAAAGGACGGTTCGAAGAAGCGCAAGGAGGGACGCTGTTTCTCGACGAAATTGGCGAAATCAGCTACGACCTGCAGGCGAAACTGCTGCGGGTTCTGCAGGACGGCAGTTACAGCCGCGTCGGCGGCAACGCTGTGCTCAAGTCTAAGGCGCGTGTCATCGCGGCAACCAACCGCGACGTTCGCAAGCTCGCGCAGGAAGGGAGCTTTCGGACCGATCTTTTTTACCGGCTGCATGTCATTTCATTGACCATCCCGCCGCTCCGGAAACGAAAGAAAGATCTTCCGTTTTTGACGCGTTACTTTTTGGACAAATATTGTCCAGCCGGCAGGGAAATGGCTTTCAGTCCGACCGCGCTGACGATGATGGAATCCTATTCCTGGCCGGGAAACGTTCGCGAACTCGAGCACTTGGTCGAGCGGTTTTCGGTGATGCACCCGCACCCAATTGTCGAGGCGGAAGATCTTCCCGACTATATCCAGCAGGCGGCGATGCCGGTGAAGGAGACTTCCGTGACGGCGCCGCTGCCCTTTCGAGAGGCGCGCCAGCGCTTCGAACGGGAGTACATTGCCCAGGCGCTGCGACTGCACAACGGGAACATGTCGCGCGCCGCTCGATACGCGGGCATGGATCGCTCGCAGTTTTTCCGAATGGTTCGTCACCACGGCATGAATCCGAAGGAACCGCAATTTTCGGAAGGGATAAATCATTGAAAAAGCGCATGGGCACAAAAGCGCTGAAAAATCCCGCGGCTCCCCTGGCCGCTTTGTTGCGTTTGCCTCCCGCCCGCGGAACCATATCCGCATTGGCCATGAAGCTTGGATGGCGTCCGGCACATCCGCGCGAGACGGGATCCCCCTGATTCGAGCATAATGGATTTTCCATTATCGGCGCCGGCCGCATTAAAAAAAACGCCTATATTTTTCGGTGTTTACGCATATTCTTTCTTCGATGATTCGCGTTCTTTCCGATCTTCACCTCGGGCATCCAGCGTCGCTGGTGAAGGATATCGACCAGATTGCCCCGCTTTTGGAAGGGGTGCGGACGGTGGTTTTCAATGGCGACACAGTCGAATTGCGGCTGAAGCACTTTGCCGCGCGGTCGCGGCGCTGTCTGGATTCGCTTCAGAAGAATTGTGAACGGGACGGAATTCAAATGATCGTGATCAATGGCAATCACGATCCCGATGTGTCGGACCTGGACCACGTCGATTTGCTGAGCGGGCGAATCTTTGTCACGCACGGACACGCGCTCTTCGACGGTATCTCGCCTTGGGCACGCGAGGCCGGCCCGCTCCGGATAAATCACGCGGCGGCTTTGCGCGAAATTCGTGAGACGGGTCCGGTCGCGCTGGCCGACTATTTGCGAGCCGCGCGGGAAGCTTGTTTGCGGACGCCCGCGGGAAAAGGGCATCTTTCGCGCACCCGGTTGCAATGGCTGACGTCGATGATCACCGAGCTTGGCAGCCCGGGCCGCGCGCTCGAAGTCCTTCGCGCGTGGCGGGATTGTCCGAGTCTGGCGGCGACGTTCGCGGCGGATCATCGGCCCCGCGCGCAGTGCATGGTCATCGGCCACACCCATCGCCCGGGGATCTGGCGGCACAACGGCTGCCTTGTGATCAATACCGGCGCTTATCTGCCGTGGCTGGGGCGAACTGTTGTCGACGTTTCGGAGGAAGAGGTGATCGTTCGCGAAGTGCGGAGGGCCCGGCGAGGTTTCCTGCCGGGCCGCATCGTTTACCGCTGGGCCCCGGTGAGCGGCGGCGAAGTCCTCGCGGAGCCGGGCGGGGAGATTCTTCAATTTTAGATTTGGGGTGCGGAGTTTCTGTCGTGTTGCTTGGTTTTCTGGGTCCGCGGAAAAGAATTGAGATTTGAACGTGAAGATTGGAAAGTGGCGCGATCCCCGGAAATGAAAGGCGGAAATCAGCTCACTGTTCCCAAATGGCCTTTTTTTGTGGCGGACGGGATTGTTGTCCTGTGCGCCTGGCTGGTGTTCCAGTTCGCTTCGAAGCCGCCTGGACCGGGAACCGGCGCGATGGTCATTCTGCTTTTGCTGCTTGGGGCCGTGCTGGCAGTGGCACCGTTTCTTTTGGAATGGTATTGGAATTGCCAGCAGCAGACGGCCGATGCTGACGACGAAGAGGAAGCGGGACGGCAGGCGCTGCTGGACGTGACAGAGCGGCTGACGCGCCTGGCCGGCGTAATCCAGCACACCGCCCAGGCGGGGGAACAGGTTGCGGAAGTCGCTGCCGCCTTGCGCGAGGTGCAAGGCGGATTGGAGCAGCACGGCGCGAAGCTGGGTCGGCAAATTTCTGAAATTGCCGACATCGAAAAGAAACGAGCAACCGCTTTGGAGTCGAGAGTGGAGCAGCTTGTGAAGCGCGTGGAAGCACGGGTGAAGAGCCTTGAGAGCGCGGTCGGATCCCTTCAGGCGAAGCTGGAGTCGGTTATTGCGGAGGTGCCGGCGGGATCGAAAGAACGTACGCGTGGGGATGACGAACCCAGGGGAAATTCGGAAGAGAATGAACAAACGGAAAAGGGCGCGAACGATCGGGCGGGAGCAGTATTGACGGATGGCGCGCGCCCGCGCGCCAAAGCGTCTGAACGCGCGGTCGGCGCGGTGGAAGCGAATTCGGTTACGGGCGGAAATGAAAACGGCGCCGCCGATGTTGCAAAAGATAGAGATGAGGGCGCCGATCCCGGCACTGCGCGGAGGACGCGCTCGAAACCGAGAGTTCAAGAGGAACCTGGCGGGGCGCTCTTTTCCACCACGACGCTGGTGGCGACCGCGTTTATCGGCGCGGGAAACAAGCTTTACGTACGCGGGGAAGGTCCTGGTCTCAGTTGGGAGGAAGGCGTGCCGATGCAGTTCGTCGAGATCGGAAAATGGAGCTGGAGCACAACCGAGGCGACCGGGCCGATCTCTGTGCGGGTGTTGAAAAACGACGAGGACGAAGATCGAAAAGGCCTGGTGATCCTGGAACCGGGACAGACGGTCAGCACCCGGCCTGAGTTCGACGGTTAGTCGTCATTGTTGTGCAAACGCCGAAAAGATCAGGCGAATGGGTTGCAACCACAAATGTTACGAATGAACACGAATTATTCAGGGCGCGCCTCTCCGGTGAAGCCGTTCCATTCGTGATCTTCGTGGTTTAAGAATCGTGACGTTGCGCGGCGGCGCGGGCGAGGACCCAGAGGAGGTCGGAAGCGCGGTTGAGGTATTGCAGCAGGAGAGGACGGGCGGGGAAGCCGGCTTCCTTTAAAGCGACGAGACGGCGCTCGGCCCGGCGGACCGCCGCTCGCGCGCCTTCCAACGCGGCTTCGTGTAAATTGACTCCGGGCAGCGCCCAGCCTTTGAGCGGCGGAAGGGCTTTTTCGATCTTTGCCAATTCCCTGTCGATGCGCGCCAGGTGCGATTCATCAAGCTGCTGAAAGGAGGATTTGGCGTAGCGTTCGATCGCCTCCGGCGGCGTCGCCACCTCCCCCATGATCGCAATCAGATCCGATTGAATCGCCTGAAGCTGGCCGCTCGCGCGATGGTCCGGCGCGGTGGCGCGGGCGAGAGCGAGCGCCGCGCTCAGCTCGTCGAGGGCGCCGCACGCTTCGAGTTGCGGGTCGGCTTTGGACACACGCTTACCGAAGAGCAGACTCGTCTGGCCCGCGTCGCCGGATCGCGTCGCGATCGACCGGTGTCGCGGGGGCGGCTGGTTCTTCTCGGGTTGCGACATGAAGCCCGCTGTTAAACCTCGACCTTCTCGGGTGCCGTCGGTGTATAGGCCAGATTGGGCGCCAGCCACTTTTCGACCTCGCTGATCGGTATTCCTTTGCGTTCCGCGTAGTCGCTAACTTGGTCTTCGGTGATCATGCCGACCGGAAAATAACGGCTGTCGGGATGAGCAAAGTAGAGTCCGGAAACAGCGCTGCCAGGTGCCATGGCGAAACTTTCGGTCAGTTCGATGCCAGCTTCCTTTTCGGCTTGGAGGAGGTCGAACAGCGTCCGCTTTTCGGTGTGGTCCGGACAGGCCGGATAGCCGGCGGCCGGCCGGATGCCGCGGTAGCGTTCGAAGATCAAGTCTTCGTTGCTGAGGTTTTCGGTTTTGCCGAAACCCCAGTAGTCGCGGACCTTCTTGTGCATGCACTCGGCGAATCCTTCCGCGAGCCGGTCGCCAAGCGCCTTCACGATAATCGCGCTGTAGTCATCGTGTTTCTCGCGAAAAGTCGCCGCGAATTCATCGACGCCATGACCGGCCGTCACGGCAAACCCGCCCATGTAGTCGATCCGGCCGGATTCCTTCGGGGCGATGAAATCGGCGAGCGCGTAGTGCGGCTTGTCGTCCGATTTCTCGTTTTGCTGCCGCAGCGTGTGGAACGTCGCAAGGACTTCCGTCCGGTTCTCGTCGGTGTAGAGTTCAATGTCGTCTCCCACGCTGTTGCACGGCCAGAAGGCGATCACGCCGTGCGCTGTGAAGATTTTTTCGCGGATGATCCGGTCGAGCAGTTTTTGGCCGTCCGCGAAAAGCTCGCGCGCCTGCTCGCCGAGTTTCTCGTGTTCGAGAATCTGCGGATAGCGTCCCCGGAGCTGCCAAGCCTGGAAGAACGGAGTCCAGTCCATGAACGGCAAAATCTCTTCGAGCGGGAAGTTGGCAAAGGTTCGGGTGCCGAGGAACTCCGGCCGCTCGATCGGCGCGGTGCTCCAGTCGCAGGTGAAACGGTTTTCGCGGGCAACCGCGAGCGGAACGAGCTTTCGTTCCCTTTGGCGGCCGAAATGCTTTTCGCGCAGGCGCTCGTGGTTTGCCTCGACCTCGTGCAAAAATTCTTCGCGGGCGGTGTCGCTGAGCAATTTGCTGACGACCCCGACCACGCGCGAAGCGTCGAGCACGTGAACGACCGGATGGCGATAAGCCGGGGCAATTTTGACCGCCGTATGCGCGGCGCTGGTGGTCGCTCCGCCGATGAGGAGCGGCAAGTCGAAATCGTTGCGCTGCATCTCGGCGGCGACGTGGACCATTTCGTCGAGCGAAGGAGTGATCAGGCCGCTGAGACCGATGATGTCCACTTTTTCCTTACGCGCGGTTTCGAGGATTTTGTCGGCCGGAACCATGACGCCGAGGTCGATGACTTCGTAGTTGTTGCAGGCGAGGACGACCCCGACGATGTTTTTGCCGATGTCGTGAACATCGCCCTTAACGGTCGCGAGCAGAATTTTCGCCCGAGGCTTCACGTCCCCGAGCTTTTTCTTTTCCTCCTCCATGAACGGCATCAGGTAGGCGACCGCCTTTTTCATGACGCGGGCGCTCTTGACGACCTGCGGGAGAAACATTTTTCCCGAGCCGAACAAGTCGCCGACGATACGCATGCCGTCCATCAGCGGACCTTCGATCACCTCGAGCGGCGCGGGATACTGCTGACGCGCTTCTTCGGTGTCTTCCTCGATGTGCGTGACGATCCCCTTGACGAGCGCATGGGCGAGACGTTCCTGAACAGTGCCGCTTCGCCAGGAGTCGGTCGCTTCCTCGGATTTTTCCTTATCCCGCGCCTTGTAGGATTCCGCGAAGTCGATGAGGTTTTCGGTCGCGTCCGGGTGGCGGTTGAGCAGGACGTCTTCGACCTTTGCGCGCAGGTCCTCGTCGATCTCCTCGTACACCGCGAGCATGCCGGCGTTGACGATTGCCATATCGAGACCGGCTTGGATTGCGTGGTAAAGGAACGCGGAGTGCATCGCCTCGCGCACGGGATTGTTGCCGCGGAAGGAGAAGGAAATGTTGCTGACGCCGCCGCTGACTTTGCAGTGGGGCAGGGTGGCTTTGATTTCGCGAATCGCTTCAATGAAATCAACGGCGTAGTTGTTATGCTCTTCGATCCCGGTGCCGACCGTCAGGATGTTTGGATCGAAAATGATGTCGTTGGGATCCATGCCGACCTGCTCGGTGAGGATCTTGTAGGCGCGCGTGCAGATGCGAACTTTGTCGTCTTTGGTCGCGGCCTGGCCCTTTTCGTCAAAGGCCATAACGACGACGGCCGCGCCGTAACGCATTGCCAGGCGCGCATGTTCGATGAAATCCTCTTCGCCCTCCTTGAGGCTGATCGAGTTGACGATGCATTTCCCCTGGGCGCACTGAAGGCCGGCTTCGAGGACCGACCATTTCGAGCTGTCGATCATGATCGGGATGCGAGCGATATCCGGCTCGGATGCGATTAAGTTGAGAAACCGGATCATCGAGGCTTCGCTGTCGAGGAGACCTTCGTCGAAATTGACATCGAGAATGTTGGCGCCGTTTTCAACTTGCTGGCGCGCGACGGCGAGGGCCGCGTCGAAATCGTCGGCCTTGATCAATTTCTTGAAGCGCGGGGAACCGGTGACGTTGGTCCGTTCACCGATGACGACAAACCCGGTGTCGGGGGTGATATTGAACGCTTCGAGGCCGCTGAGCCGGGTGACTGACGCGACTTCGGGAATCGAGCGCGGCGCGAGGTCTTTGAGCGCGCTGTGGAGGGCGGCGATGTGATCGGGCGTGGTTCCGCAGCAGCCGCCAACGATGTTGAGCCAGCGCTGACTGGCGAAATCCTTCAGAATTGCCGCCATTTCGCCGGGCGTTTGATCATAGCCGCCAAACGCGTTCGGGAGCCCGGCGTTTGGGTAGCAACTGACGGCGCAATCCGCCAGGTTGGAAAGCTCTTCGATATACGGGCGCATTTCGCCTGCGCCGAGCGCGCAGTTGATCCCGATGGCGAACGGGCGAGCATGACGGACCGAATTCCAGAAAGCCTCGACTGTCTGGCCCGAGAGCGTCCGTCCGGAAGCGTCGGTAATCGTCACGGAGAGCCAGACGGGAAGGCGGACGCCGGTTTTTTCAAAAAATTCCTCCAGGGCGAAAATCGCGGCCTTGAGGTTGAGCGTGTCGAAGGTCGTTTCGGGGAGGAGCAGATCGACGCCGCCTGCCACGAGCGCTTCGATTTGTTCGTAGTAGGCGTCGACCAGATCGCGGAACGTAACGGCGCGGAATTCGGGGCGGTTGACGTCCGGGGAGAGGGAAGCCGTCCGGTTGGTCGGACCGATCGCGCCGGCGACGAAGCATTCGCGACCGGGATTGTCTCGTTGAAACTGATCGGCGACCCGGCGGGCGAGCTGGGCGGAAGCTCGATTCAATTCGGGGACAAGATCCTCGAGTCCGTAGTCGGCCTGGGAAATTCGGGTCGAGCTGAACGTGTTCGTCTCGATGATGTCGGCGCCTGCTTCAAGAAAGCCGCGGTGAATCTTTTCGATGACTTCGGGCCGTGTGATCGACAGCAGATCATTGTTTCCCTTCAAGTCGGCGGGATGGTCCGCGAAGCGCTCGCCGCGGAAATCCGCTTCACTGAGCGCCTCGTTCTGAATCATCGTGCCCATCGCCCCGTCGAGGAAGAGGATCCGCTCGCTGACGAGCTCGCGGAGGCGAACGAGAGATGGGTGATCCGTTAGTTGTGCTGGCATGAAATGATGGTCAAAATTACTGCGTCGGGACGCAATCGTGTTCGGGCGATCCGGCCACTTTTTAATAACAAATCAAGATATTAGGATACGTTGATATGAAAGTGCAAACGAGAAAACATGCGTTGCGAAAAAGTTCCGCACCGCCTGGTTGTGCAGAGGCGGGATGTGAAAGCAGCTGGAATGCGAGGTGAGCGGCGCTCGACGTTACGCGGCTGCGCGTCTGGAAGGCCCGCCTAAATAGTCAATCAGGTCCCGGCACTGCGTTCCGCATTCGCGGCAGATCTCAGAGCAGTGTTTGCAGTGGGCATGCATCTCCGCGTGCTCGCCGCATTCCTCCGCGCAAATGCGGCAGGCGTTTTCGCAGGCATTGACCAGCGCTTTCAGCAGGCTGGGATCAGGTGCGGTTTGCTGGATCAGGACGTTGCCGACCGACTGGCAGATTTCGGCGCAGGCGAGATCCGTTGCAATACAAGGACGCAATGGATCGAGTTTGTCCGCGGACTCGCCAAGGCAGGCGTCAGCGCAAGCCCGACAGCAATACGCGCACTCGGCAAGGGTTGCCGCTGCACGGGCGATGCGATCGGCGTCGGTGCTCCGTGGATCCGGGTGAGCCGAAAGAACTTTCTGAAGGTGGTGCATAGCTGGTGGTGAAGTTGATGGTTTTGCTTCGAGTGATGGAGAGCTGCCGGAGGCTGACTGGTGTACCAGGTGTCGCGCGGACGTCCGGTTGTCGTTCGTTTTGGATCATGTATGAGCACGGGGCGTGCCATCGGATGAGGCGCGTCGATCCCTCGTGCTGAGCAGGCGCAGCGCGCGTAAGGCGAAGGAATCGTGCAAGATGCAGCGAGTGGCATTTCGAAATGCACCGGTCGAAGCGAATGCGGAAGGGCCATGGTCATGCACATTCGCGGCTGGAAGCCGGCTGGCACACCGTAATCAGCGCAGGTGGATTTCCGTCAGAAAGCAGCGAGACCGTCCGGGCGGGACAAAATGAAGGCCTTTTTTGTGTTCATGGCTGTTGGGCGGCCCCATCCACGGTTCGACGCAATAGAAGGGGGAAGTGTCGCTTTCGGTCCAAGTAACGATGCTCGTGCCATCGGCTGGTTCGGGATCCTCTCCGGCGCGAATCTCGATGCGCTCGTTATCCGCGGCGCAGCCAAAGTAGCACGCGTTGGATTTGAGGTCGGTGTGGATCCGGTCGCAAAGGCCCGCGCTGTCGAAACGGTCCTCATTCGGAAAATCGGTGACTGAAAGGAGGCTTCCGTCGACGGCGTGGCGCCAGGCCGCACGTGCCGGAATGTAGATCTGGTAATCAGCGCGGGTTCGGTCTTCGCGAGACGGCAAGGTGAAATAGAAGTGGTGGCCCGCTGACCAAGGAATCGGCACTTCGTCGAGGTTCTTCAGGCAGAGTTCGACGTAGAGGCTAAGTTCTTCCAAGCGGTAGGTGACGCTGAACTCAAAGCGAAACGGGTACGCTTCGCGGTCGGCAGCGGTTGGGATGAGGCGGGCGGAGAAGCCGTTGGGGGCGGTGCGGTCGAGACTGAAGCGGCCCTGACGGGCGAAGCCGTGGAGCGGCATGGGGCGGCGCTGTCCGGCAGGGTCGCGCCAGAAACCGATCTCGCCGTTGTCGAACGATCGCCCGCAGAACGGAAAAAGGATCGGGTTGCCGCCGCGAATGGAGCCGATCGACTCCAAGCTGTTGAGCTGGGACGGCCAGTGGATGATGTCGCGCACGGAGCCGTCCGGGTAGCGCAAATTCCAGTTCATCAGGCGGGCGCCGCGGGCCGGACAGGCGAGGAAGGACGAGGCGCCGCGCCGCCAGCGGATGACCTTTTCACCGAGGTATTCAATTTCCTCCATGCGAGAAATCAGACACCGTTTTTCTAAGGGAAATAAAGCAGAAAGCGCGCGGCTGGCAGAAAAAGTAGCGGCCGGGCTGCTGAAAAACGGTGCGCGGGAAACTTTTTTTCAAGAAAACCGAAAAAGGAATTGCATTACGAAAAAGCCGAGGCAGATTGATCGGCTTCCGGCTGGGACCGCCTTTCGAGGCACGACGGTTTTGGCCGCTGTTCTTTGGGTTGGAGGAAGCGATTTTTCTCCGCGGCCGCACGGGATTTTCCGCGCGCCGCGAATTTCTTTTGGAAAAAATTGCGAAACATCGCTTGACCGCCAAAAAGTTGTTTGCTTAGCTTGGCGGCTTTCCTCTCTGAAGAGAGGGGAGAGATTTTGTGTTCTTTGAAAATTTATTT
>CAZYAN010000072.1:0-14805 GCA_964645585.1 uncultured Opitutales bacterium | reverse complement strand
GCCCGGTTTCAGAGAATTCGCGCGGCCGACTCTCCGCATCGTTCCTGAACAAACGACAGTCGCCTCCGGTTTCCGGTCGTTCGACTGGTGCGGCGGACTGAAGCATTGCCATAAGAAACCGGAGTCGTTGCAATGTTCGCAAAGTCCGCCGGTTTTTCCTTTCGCCGATCGGTCTCCCGCGGCAATTTGTTCGACGTTTCGTTTCTTTACCGTGTCATGCTTGTATTGATTACCCGCCGCCTCCTTGAGGTAATTCCGGTGCTCCTCCTGATCGCCTCGATTACTTTCTTTCTTGTCCGTCTCGCCCCCGGCGGTCCGTTCAATACCGAGCGCAACCTGCCTCCCGAAGTCGTCGCCCGGATGGAAGCGCATTACGGCCTCGACGAGCCGCTGCACCGGCAATACTTCAACTTCCTGGGAAAGCTGGCCGCCGGCGATCTCGGACCGTCGTTTCAATACCAGAACCGCACTGTCAATGAATTGATCGCGGATGCTTTTCCCGTATCCGTGGAATTAGGACTTCATTCGCTGCTTGTCGCCTTGCTGATCGGGTTGCCTGCCGGTCTGATCGCTTCGCTGCGGCCTAACACACCGCTCGACTATGCCCCGATGTCTTTCGCGATGGTCGGGATCTGTTTTCCCACATTCGTGCTCGGCCCGATCCTCGTCTTGATCTTCGGACTGCACCTCGGCTGGTTCAACGCGTCCGGCTGGTTTCTGCCCGCGGACCGCGTCCTTCCCGCTGTCACTCTCGGCGCCTTTTACGCGGCATACATCGCGCGTCTCACCCGGGGCAGCATGCTCGAGGTCCTGTCACAGGATTTCATCCGGACCGCGCGCGCCAAGGGAATGAAGGAACGGCTGGTCATCCTCAAACACGGCTTGCGCGTTGGCATCCTCCCTGTCGTCTCCTTTCTAGGACCTGCGGCAGCCGGACTCGTCAGCGGCTCGTTTGTCGTCGAAACCGTATTCAACATCCCGGGACTCGGCCAATTTTTTGTGCAATCCGCCTTCAATCGCGACTACGGCTTGATCGTCGGCGCTGTCCTCTTCTACGCGACCCTGATCGTCTTGCTGAACCTCTTGGTCGACGTCGTCCAAATTATCCTCAACCCGAAAGTCCGCTATGGTTGAGAGCGGCGCGACAATCGACAAGGCGGGCGCCGCGGGCGCGCCTTCCTCTTCCCGTTCGCCTTGGCGCGACTCGTGGCTTCGCTTGCGCAAGAACCGGATGGCGGTCGCGGCGCTCGGCATCCTCGCCATTCTCGGAATCGTGGCCGCGCTCGCTCCTTGGCTTGCCCCGTACGATTATTTTGCTCAAAATCTCGACTTGGGCGCAACACCGCCAAACGCGAAACATTGGTTCGGGACCGACGTGCTGGGGCGCGACCTTTTAAGCCGCGTCCTCTACGGCGGACGCATCTCCTTCCTGGTAGGCGTCTGCGCCACCGCGGTCTCCCTTGTCATTGGTGTATTCTACGGCGCCGTTTCCGGCTACCGCGGCGGCCGGGTCGACTCGATCATGATGCGCGGGGTCGATATCCTCTACTCGCTGCCCTTCACCGTGTTTGTCATTCTTCTGACCGTGTTTTTCGGACGGAATCTGCTGCTTCTCTTTCTCGCAATCGGTGCAGTCGAATGGCTGACAATGGCCCGGATCGTCCGGGGTCAGGTTCTCTCGCTGAAAAATCTTACGTTCATCGAGGCCGCGCAAACTCTCGGACTCCCGCGCGGGCGGATTTTACGAAAGCACCTGATTCCAAACGCCATCGGACCGATCATCGTTTACACGACGCTGACGGTGCCGAATGTCATGCTGCTGGAAGCCTTCCTCAGCTTTCTTGGACTCGGTGTTCAGCCCCCGATGAGCTCCTGGGGCATCCTGATCAAAGAGGGCGCTGAGCAGATGGAGCAATATCCATGGCTCCTCATCTTCCCGAGTCTCACGTTTGCCCTCACCCTGTTCTGCCTGAATTTCCTCGGCGACGGTCTCCGCGATGCTCTCGATCCACGCGCCGGAAAAAACTGAGGCGCATCAAAATGATGAATACAGGGCCACCGCTCGGTATTTATTCCGGACCAATGACCAGCGTCACCTTTTTCTCCGGACGGAAGAACTCATTGGCAAACGCCTGAAGGTGTTTCACCCTGACCGCGTCGACTCGCGCATCGTAGCCCTTGAAGTCGTTCACGGGAAGGCCGTGCAGGCGGTTGATCCCGGCCTCCATGGCCCGGGCGCCGAATGACTGCAATCCCATCCGCTTGCGCGCCTTCAGCCGCCGCTGGCAGCGCAGCAGTTCTTCTTCGGAAACACCGCCCTCCCGCACCCGGATGACTTCAGCGGCGATTTCTTTCCGCACCGCTTCCACCGCTGCCGGGTGGGTTCCCGCGTAAAAATAAAAAAGTCCCGTATCCACGCCAATGATACGAGTTGACGAAACAAAATACGCCAATCCCAGTTCTTCCCGAACCCGCTCGAACAGGCGGCTCGACATGCCGCTGAAAAGCTCGTCAGCCACTTCGGCCACGGGAAAACGGGGATCGGTCAGGCCGACGTCCGGATACCCTTCAAAGACCACCGCCTGGTTTCGATCCATTTTCTCCCGATACTCTCCGGCCGCCGGTCCGTCAAACGGCGCGGATTTCGGCGAAAACGTTCCCGCAGGCAGCTGATCGGCGATTTTCGCGAGTCCGCGCGCGAGCGTTTTCTCGTCGAAGTCGCCCACCGCGCTGAGTACGATATTCTCCGCCGCAACCGTGCTTTCGTAAATCCCTTGCACGTCTTCGATCCGCATTGCCCCAAGGCTCTCCATCGTGCCGGCCGGTTCGATCGCCAAGGGATGTTTCCCAAAGAAACGCTCCCGGAAAAGTTTCTTTCCGCGTTCGACGATCTCGTCCCAGTCTTCCTTCAATCCCGCGATCTCCGCCTCTCTCTCCCGCTCAAAGGTATCGGGACGTAAGGCTGGACGCAGGAGAGCTTCCTCAAGCAGGTCAAGGCCGAGCTCGAGATCGTCCGGCAGCACTTCCAGCGACAAGCCAAGTGTGTTGTTTCCCGAAAAACTGCTGAAAGATCCTCCAGCGCTCTCGATCGCCTCCGCCACTTGCTCGCGCGTCCGCGCAGCCGTGTCCTTTGTCAGGAGTGTCGCGAGAAGCGACGTCGCCCCGCGCGCGCGCGCCGTTTCATACAGCGGTCCGCCCCGCAAGATCGCGCGAATGTGGACCGATGGCAGATGCCGGTCCGGCTGAAGAAGAAGAACCGCTCCGTTCTTCTGCGTAAATTCGCGAAAGCCCGCGCGCGCGGCGATGCCCCGGGTGCCGGCAACTTTCGTTCCTCGGGAGGACTCGGGATTCAGCGAGACCGAAGTCAGATGCTCCCGCCGCAGCCACTGCCGCGCCACCCGCTGCACATCTTCAGGGGTAACCGCGGCGAGCTGTTCCAGATAAACGCGCGGGTAATCGAGATCCCCAACAACGACTTCCGCCGCTCCGAGACGCGACGCCTGCCCCTGCATCGTCCGGCGCACCTGAACTTCCGCCATGAGCGCCTGACGAACCGTTTTCGCGATCAGCGATTCCGCCACTCCATCGCGAATAAGCCGCTCCAGTTCCTGCCAGACGGCCTTCGTCGCCTCCTCCCGCTTTTCGGCATCCGTCGTAAAGGAAACGAAAAACAAGCCGGTCGAGCCCGGATTCCAGGCGGAGGCATCGATGTCATGCACCAGTTTCAGCTCATCCCGAAGTTTTCTCCAAAGAATCGAACTGCTGCCGTGACCGAAAATGCTGGCGAGAATTTTGATCGCCGGCGAGTCCGGATGGGAAAGCCCCGGAATCTTGAACCCAAGACCGGCGTGCGAGACTTGCACATCCGCGAAATTGGCTGCTTCCCGGTAGCCGAGCTGTTCCGGTTCGGGCGGAATAAAAACCGGCGGTATCTTCCTGCGACGCAGACCGCCGAAATGCCGGTTCACTTCCTCATGGCACTGCTCGAGCGAAAGGTCGCCCACAACGACCAGCACCGCGTTGTTCGGCGCGTAGCGCGACCGGTAATAGCGAAGCAATTCATCCCGTGAGACCGATTCGAACAGATCACGATAACCGATCACCGGCAGGCGCGACGGATGTTCCCGAAATGCCGTCTCGAACAGCGTCTGGGAGAGGCGGGAAAGCGGGTCGTCAAGATACATGTCGATCTCGCGCAGAATAACTCCCCGCTCCTTCTCCACTTCGGCCTCCGGAAGCAACGAGCCAAACACGGCGTCAGCCAAAACATCGAGCGCAACGGACGTTGATTCGTTTGGCACATCGACATGATAAACCGTCCGGTCAAACGTTGTGTAGGCGTTGATCGTGCCGCCGTTTGCCTGGATCAATGCGGTGATTTCACGCGCCGACCGCTTGCCGGTGCCCTTGAAGAGCATGTGCTCGAGAAAATGGGAAAGGCCGGAACCGAGGTTTTCGCCTTCGTGGATGCTTCCGGTTTTGACCCAGAGCTGAACGGCGCTGACCGGCGCGCTGTCGTCCGGTTTGCAAATGACCGTCAGTCCGTTTGGCAGCGTAAAGCGGTCGACCTGTTCTTCGAGCAAAGGACCGAGGATCCGTCCGGCCGCGGCGGCGGCCTTATACTGGGTTGAAACAGGTGCGGCGGTGGCGCCTCGAGATTCAGTCATGACTGGACGCGGAGCGTCGGGTTTGCCCGGTTGGTTTGTTCTTCGGCAGAAATGGCACCGTGAACGCCTCGTGAAAATCGTAACCGTCGCAGAAATCTTCGAGACGATCGTCCTCAGTTTTGCCCAGAACCCCGTAATCGACGAGCTGAAAAACAATTTCGCCGAAATGACGGCATTCCGTGATGCCCCATTCCGCAAAGAGCGTGCGCGCCATCGGACCGTATTGCTCGAGCGCGTATTCCCGGATTCCCTCTAAAAGTTCCTGCCCGCTGACATGGCGCGTCGCACGCTTCCGACCGCTCTTGTCATGATGGCGAATGGTGTGATCAAGCGCCTGTCGAACAAAGTGATACGCACCCTTGGCGAATCGCGAATCCTCTTTGCGAATCAAATCGACAACTTCTGAAAACTGCTGGTCGTGCATGATCGTTACTTCCCTAATCTGTCGCGCCGGAGCCATGCGGCATCCCCGTGCTCGCACCGGCGTGACCCGATGTCCGGCATCAGGTGCGACACCTAGAGAACTTTCAGAGAAAACAGCAAAAGTAAAATAATCATTTGATGGACCTCCGGAACTGGCTCAGTTTCAGTGGCAGGACGATGACGGCGCATATTCACAGTTCATCGGATCCGCGGACCGCGCTGGCGGACGCGCTGGCTGTGCTGCGCGCAAACAGTCTGCGCGTGACGCGGCCGCGAAAGGCAATCCTCCGGGTGCTGATTAAACGGCGCGCCCCCGCGAGCATCGAGGAAATCTACCAGCAATTGACTCCCGGTCTCTGCGATCTCGCGACGGTGTACCGATGCGTCGCCGCCTTTGAAAAGCTCGCTCTGGTTCGGCGCTGCCATTTTCACGACGGCACAAGCCTGTATGAAATCGACACCGGGCCCGATCACCGCCATCACATCGTATGCACGGCCTGCAAGAAGGTGGAGCCGCTCGATTTTTGTGTCGTTGAAGGCCTCGAAAAACTCGTCCGCGAGCGCGGCTACCGCGACGTGTCCCACATGCTCGAATTCTTCGGCGTCTGCGGCGACTGCGCCGAGAAACGCGAAGCGTGACCCGGGCAGAATCTGTTCGCGACTGCTCGATAGCCCCGTCGCTACCGGCATTTCTCGCACAGGCCGAAAAAGACGATTTCGTATCCCGTAATGGTCTGCTCCTTCAACTTGGGAACCGCGACCGCCGGCATCGGACAGTCGAGGTCAAAAATCCGGCTGCATTTCGTGCAGATGAAATGGGGATGCTCCTTCGCACTGATTTTTTCGTAACGCACCGGCTGTCCCGGATATTGAAGCGGGACTAAAAAACGCTCGTCCAGCAACGCGTTGACCGCTCGGCTCACCGTAGCGAAGCCAATCGAAGGAAGTCGCTCGCGGGCCATTATCCAAAGCTCATGGCGCGAAAGCGGCCGTCCCGCGGTTTCCAAAATCGAAACAATGACCTCCCGCTGCCGTGTTCGTCGCTGCCTCATTTCCCGACTTTTTCCGTTGCCAGACAAAAGGCAAGTCAGCACAATGATAATGAAAACTCATTTTCAATAATGATGGCTTTTGGTTTTTCATTCAGGCATTCGCTGCCGTTCGCGCGAACCGCGGCGGCCCTGATTCTTTCCGCGCTTTCGCCGCTTGCCGCCGGTCCGTATTCGGCGGCGCTCGACGACCCGGACAATCCCCACGACGCGCCGGTGCCGGGATTCGTCGGACCCGGCGGGCCCGGCCGATCCGCGGCAGCCGGCAATCGCGTGAATCCGGTTTTCGTTGTGTGGGCCGAGACGGTCGATGCCTATGAACCAGCTCCTGGAGTCGCCGCCATCTGGTCCGACCCCGCCCGCGCTCTTGGACCGGTTTCGGGAAATCCGTTCGATGTCGTTGCCCTCGGCGACCTCGACGCGGACCAACTCGCCTCCGGCGCACCGCCGGGCTCTATCACGCTTGCCTTCGCCCGGCCGATCCGCAATTACTCGGGCGCCGATTTCGCCGTCTTTGAAAACTGTCTCATATCCGCGGGCGGCGCCGGAACGGCGGGAGAAACGCTCGCGGAGCTGGCCTACGTTGAAGTTTCCAGCAACGGAACCGATTTCGTCCGTTTTCCCTCCCGCTCCCTCACGCCCGAAGCGGTTGGCGCTTACGGCACCATCGATCCGACCAACGTCTACAATCTCGCCGGAAAACAGATCAATGGTTACGGCGACTCCTGGGGCACGCCTTTCTTTCTCGAAGATCTGGAAACGCATCCCAAGGTTCTCGACGGCACCGTCGATCTCGATGCAATAACCCACGTGCGGATCGTGGACATCCCTGGCAGCGGTTTTTTTAAAGACAGCGAAGGAAACCCGATCTACGACGCATGGGTCACCTGGGGTTCGGGCGGTTTCGACTTGGAGGCGGTAGGAGTGATTTCCGCGCCGAGGACATTCGCCGACTGGACCGCCTCGTCCGGATTGACCGGCCCCGATGCGCTGCCGGAGGCTGACGCGTCTGGAAACGATGTCCCGAATCTGCTCGTATATGCCGCGGGAGGACATCCCGAATGGAACCCGGTAAAACCGGGCGGCTGCGAAGTGTTTGTTCAAACCGTCGACAGCGAAGCCAAACTCGCCCTTCGGTTTGTTCGCGACGAGCGCGCGACCGATCTGCTTTACGAAGTTCAGGTTTCGCAGAACTTGCGGGTGTGGCAAACCATCGCCCAAAGCACGGCGGGAGGCCCTGTTACGGGTAAAGACGGAATTCAGATTGAAGAAACCTCGGCGAGTCCGATCGCCAGCATTGGCGTTCTTCGCGAGGTCACGGTGTTCGACCCGGTTCCCCTGTCCGCCTCAGCCGCGCGTTTTCTGCGGTTGAAAGTGTCGCTTTACGATGACAACTAACCGACAGATCCGCGCCTTTACCTTGGTCGAGCTGCTGACGGTGGTCGCCGTCCTCGGTGTTTTGGTCGCGATCCTTCTGCCGGTTCTGGCCGACGCCCGTCTCAGCGCCCAAATCACCTATTCATCCTCGGCGCTCCGTCAGCTCGTCGCCGCCAACTTCGCGTATGCCGCTGATCATGACGGATCGCTCGCCTTCGCCGCGAACGAAGAGAACAGCAAACGCTGGTCCGCGGAGCTGCTGAGCGGCAAATGGGACCGTTCCCGCGGTTATCTCAGTCCGTATCTCGACCAACACGAACAGGCCGCGTACTGCCCGATTCTCGCCGGAATGCTGCAACTGAATCATCCGTCGTTCGAGCTGAACACCGGCGGTTTCGGTTACAACAGCGCTTACCTGGGAGGCATCGAAGGCGAGTACCTCGGAAGACCGTCAGCAAAACTTCATTCGATCCGAACTCCCGGGAAAACCATCATGTTCGCAACGACCGCCTATGCCCGAGCCGGCGGCATCCAGGAATACCCGTTTGTCGAACCGCCGTTCTGGGATTTTGGATACGTCTCCGGACAGCGTCCCTCGCCGACCCTCCATTTCCGCGCCCGCGGACAGGCGATCGTCGGCTGGGCGGACGGACATGTCTCGCTCGAACCGCCGGAAACCCGTCCCCATGGAACGAATCCGCACGGAGGCGACAGCGCAACGGAAGAGCTTGGATGGATCGGCCCCGACGAAAACAACGGCTACTGGAATCCCGCGAATTGACCGAAAATTTCATTATGAGACGCAACCGCCTAACTACAATTCAGCGAACCGCGCTGGTCGCCAGCGCCTTCATATTCCCCGGCATGCCGGCATTCGGGGCCGTCACCTTCAGCCCAGGCTATTTGGGTACCGTCGTTCACAGCGACCAGCATGGCGGCGCCATCACCAGCTTTGACCGGGGTCCGGATGGCAATTTATACTACCAGACCGACTCCAATTGGACTTTCGGCGGCTTTCACCGCTGGGACGGCGCCGCCCAGACGACCCTTGTTCCGGGTAATTCCGATTGGACGGGTTCAAGCGTGGTCACGATCGGTGACTTCATTTATTACAACACCGAAGATCTGACGAATCCGAAAATCCATCGTTACGGCCCCTTTTCGGGCACGAATCCGGTAAGCACTGTGGTATCGACAGCCCCAAACGTTGGTCTTTATACCCATGGCGGTGAACTCTTCATCACCGGTGCGATCGGATTTGGAACCAACCACATCTATCACACTTCGCTGAATGCTGAGGGCGAATTGACTGCCGATCCCGCGACGGATTTAGGCGAAACGTTCGGTTCGTCCGGTCCCCTCGCCTTTGATTCCGGCGGAAACCTTTATTACGCGCCCGGTTTCGGCGATCTGAGCATCTACCGCTGGTCGGCGGAACAGGTAGCCGCAGCCATCGCGGACCCGATCGCGAATCCGCTCCCGACCGACGGCGTTCTTTGGGCCGATTACAGCGCGGTCTATAACAGTGTTTCCGGCGCGACGGGAATGACCTTTGACGACGAAGGCAACCTCGCCGTCACCCTGACGGATTTGGCCAACCCGTCCTATCTCGTCCGCTTCAGCGTGACGGAAAGCGGAGACTGGAGCGGCGACTACACGCAATTGCTGGCGAGCACGGAGCGATTGGGCGACCTCCGAAACTTCGACGGCGATCTGTACGTAGCAGTTGGCGACAGCATTCTGCAAGTGATCCCCGAACCGGCCGCGTGGTCCCTTCTCCTGGGGATCATCGCGGCAGCCCCGCTGTTCTGGAAGCGGCGGCACCGCGCAAAGGCCGGTCGGTCGCATTCTTAACCGGTATAGCCCGAAGACCCGGCCCGTTCCGCTGAAACGGCTTCCGCGTTCGGTTCTTTCACGTCTGCCGCTGCACTCAGACGGCCAAGTGAAAGAGCCGCCAGCAGAAGCCCAAAGTCGCGCAGCGCAACATCGAAATACCCGGGGATAAGCAGCAAGTTCACTAAAATCACGCCCAGCCATGCCGCGACAACATAGGCGAAGACCCTCGGTTTCCATGCGACCCCGATGCCGGCGATAATCTCAATGACGCCGACTACGAGCATAAGATTCTCTGGACCGAGCGGCGAAACGCGCGTGGCGATTGCGGGAAGATACTGGGTCCAATCGACCAGCAGGTTAAAAAACTTGTCGGCACCCGCCAAAATCGGGGCAACCACAAAACCTGCGTGCAAAATCCGGTAAGCTTGCCGCACCGGAACGTTTGAAAAGGAACCTTCTGACAAAGCGTTCATAACCAAAAAAATTCTTCGCCTTTGCCCATTAAGTCAATTTGTTTCTGTGTTTATTTGCAAAACAGGATAAATCGTCTCAAGTTGCGGCATGTCTTCGAATCCATTAGCCCGTCGCTTCTTTGACAGCACCCGAGGTCAGATCATTCTCTTGCTTCGCCACCGGGCGCGGACGGTCGCGGAACTCGTTGCGGCGCTCGGCATCACGGACAACGCCGTTCGCACGCATCTGACGAGCCTGGAGCGCGATGGCCTGGTACGCCAAAAAGGCGAGCGGCGCGGTTTTCGGAAACCTCACTTGTCCTACCAGCTGACGACCGAAGCGGAAGAGATTTTCCCTAAGGCCTACGGACCCGTGCTCAATGCCCTTCTTTTCGCGATTAAAGAGCGTCACGGAACCGATGAATTGAAAGAACTGCTGACGACTGCCGGGAAAAGCCTGGTGAAATCCGCCTTGCCGAACGCTGACACGGATCCGAAAGATCCCGTCGATGTCGCTGTTGCAGCCCTGGAAAGCCTCGGCGGTTCCGCAGAGGTCGAACGTGAAGGATCACACGTTACCATCCGCGGCGTCGGCTGTCCTTTGTCCGCCGTAACCGCCGATCACGAACAAATCTGTCAGATGGTCGAAGACATGCTGAGTGAAATCCTGGGAATCGCGGTCGAGCAAGCCTGCTCCCGCTCATGCGCCCCAAAATGTAAGTTCGTGATGGACCTGCCCAACGGATCGTCCGTTTCCGCTTCTTCAGACAACGGTTCCGGTTAACGGCTGCCTCCCGGGTGCTGTTTCTCCCGGGGAAAGTCCCGACCGGCCAGTTCCGCGAAAACAAAAGGATATATTCGGTTCCGCCATCCGTTCGACGCGCGATCAGCGTTCGCGGAAAACGTAGCGGTAGCCGATGCCGATTGCGTTGGTGCCTCCCCGTTCAATGATCCGGCCGCCGGAATGGTGATGGAGAAAGATAACGGCCTGATGCTGGCGGTGCCGCGGGTGTGCCAAGGTAAGCTGAATCGGAAGATAAAACTTGAGATGGGAACGGGTTCGATCCGGATGGCGCACTCGCTCGATCCTATAGACATGCTCTGTATAGGAAAGTCCGACGCCGGATTCGAGATTGGTGTAAAGATGAGAATTCCACGGAAAATCTTTCCAGCGCAGCGTCAGACCGATCTTGATATCGTAAAAGGGAGATCGCCCGTTTTCGTTGACGATCCCTAATACGAAAGGGAGTTCGAGCTGCGGCTCAAACGTCCGCTCGCGGACCGTCCACGAAAGATCGCGAAGCGTGCAGGACGTTTGAAATAAATAAACCTCCCCGCCAGCGGGACCGCTTGCCCGGTTGAAGCGGCCAACCACAAAGTCGTCGATCACGTTGTGCATGATCGCCGCCGTGCCGACTTGAAAACTCCATCGATCATGGCCGTCGCTGCCTTCATCGACGGAAACGGACTCCGCCGCCATAATAGCAGGCGAGCTCGAAATCCCCGCGCACAACATCGCGGCAGCCAGGATGAAGGCGGAAATTGGTTTTCGCGCGGGCCGCGACAGGGAGATGTTTTCAGTCGCGATGATCGAGGCAGGGATCGGCACTTCAGTGCCTGAAAAAGGGACTGAAGCCCAACTCGTACCGCCCGATCTTCGAAATACGTGATCCATTCTCTCATCGACCGGGATTATACTGCATCGAAAATCCGCTCCGCGTTCACCAGGCCCGGAATAAAAGCCGGACCGGACGGATGAAGGAACAGACCATCGTCTTCAAGCCAGGATCCGGTGCCGAGTCCGGCGGCGAATGATTCGGATTGCCAGCGGGATGCCCAGCGCAGAACCGCGTCAAAGCCGATCGAGGTTTCAAACGCGGACGAAATGATGATCCGCGGACGGAGCGCGGGCAAAAGCGCGTTCGCCTCGCGCATCGCTCCGAAGAGACTCGGTTTCACGACATAAAGTCCTGGCCAGCCGCGTTTGTGCGCCTCCTCGAATTGCCGGGCCGTGCCGATCGACTCATCGAGCGCGATCGGCGTCCGATAACGGCCGGCAAGCTCCTTCATTTCCTCGAACCGCTCCGGCGGCAGCGGCTGCTCGAGAAAATCTCCCCCGACCTCGTCCAGCAAATCAAGCCATGTGCGCGTATCCTCCAGCGTCAATCCGCCGTTTGCGTCGACGCGGAAGCCCGCATTCTCCGGCGCCCGGGCGAGCAGCTCGCGAAAAATCGCTCGCTCCCGTTTCCGGTCCACTCCACCAGCCGCGATTTTCCATTTAAAGGAACGGAAGCCCGAGCCGATTGCCGAATCCAAAGCATCGAAGGCCGCCTCGCCGGCAGGCAGCAAGGCAGCGCTTTCCACGCGCCGCATCTGCACGGAGACGGTATCGTCCCGCAGCTGCATCATCGCCGAATCGAGCGCGAACCGGCACGCCGGCAGGCGGCTGATCGCGCCCATCGCCTCAGAAGCGCCCCGCCCCCCTCCGGCCACCGTTGCAAAAAACCTCTCCGCCTCCTCAAAAGTCTCCGATCCCAGCCGCGGGATCGGCGCCGCCTCGCCAAAACCGGTCCGGCCTTCTGCATCCGTCAGCCGCACGAGCACCGCGCAGCGTTCCCGCCAAAGGCCGTGTGCCGTTCGAAGCGGTTCTCGGAATTTTCTCCGGCAGACCCGATAATCAACGCGAAAGTTCATGGCAGCGCGAAGCCTTGGAAAAAGGAAAAATGAATCGTTGAATTCCCCCCGAATATCATTCACCTATTCCCTATGAAGGACCCGGCCACGACAAGCGCGGAAAATCTCGATGCAAGATTCTTCCAGGACGCCGAAACTTTTTTTCAGAATAACGCTCACGTCGCCCTCACCTTTGACGACGTTTCCCTCGCGACGCGCTATTCGGAGATTTTGCCCAAGGAGGCCAATCTCGCCACGCGCCTCTCCGAAAGCGTGAAACTGCAGATCCCGATCCTCTCGTCGGACATGGATACGGTCACGGAAGCGCCGATGGCAATCGCGCTTTCGCTCAACGGCGGCATGGGCTTAATCCATTACAACATGCCGCCGAAGGCCCAGGTCAAGGAGGTCTCGCGCGTCAAACGCCACATTCAGGGCCTGATTCAGGATCCCATTTCCATCGCGCCCGATAAACATGTGGGCGACGTCCTCGATCTGATTGAGGACAAGTCGTTCGCGTTTCGCACGTTCCCCGTCGTCGATGAAAAAGGAAAGCTTCTCGGGCTTCTCTCCGGCAAGGTTGTCAAGGAACGGTATCGCGACCTCCCGGTGAGCCGCGCGATGACCCCCCGCGATCAGCTGATCACGCTGCGCGAAACAGAAATCAGCCCCGACCCGATCCAGGCCGCCGACCGTTTCTTCACCGAGCATATCGGGATCCACAAGCTGCTCGTGGTCGACAACGACGATCGTCTCCGCGGCATGCTGACGCTCTCGGACGTCGAAAAAATCATGACCGAGGCGAAATCGCTTCGGAAGCCGAGCCGCGATTCGGCTTTCCGGCTTATGGTCGGGGCCGCAATCGCGCCGGTTCGCGATTCGTCCGGCCAGCTTGATCGCGATCGAATTATCTCTCACGTCGGCACACTTGCCAGCGAGGGCGTCGATGCGATTGCGATTTCCACCGCCCATGGTCACACGCTCGGGGTCGGGCAAATGGTGCGCATGGTCCGCGAAAATTTCCCCGATCTCACCATCATTGCCGGGAATGTCACCAGCGCCGAGGGCGTCGAATTTCTCAGTGACTGCGGCGCCAACGCGATCAAGGTCGGCCAAGGCTCGGGCTCGATTTGCACCACCCGCCTGGTCGCCGGGGTCGGGATTCCCCAATTGACCGCTATCTACGCCGCGTCGCGCGTCGCCAAGAACAAGGGAGTCGCCATTGTCTCCGACGGCGGCATCTCGAAGAGCGGCGATATCGTCAAGGCGCTGACGCTTGCCGATGCGGTTATCTGCGGCAGCCTCCTCGCCGGCTGTCGCGAAGCGCCCGGTGAAATTGTCGAGATCGACGGCAAGTTTTACAAACAGTACCGCGGCATGGGAAGTCTCGCCGCCATGAAGATGGGCTCGGCCTCCCGGTACGGACACGAAAAGCTCGACACCGCGCGAAAAGTGACCGCCGAAGGGATCGAAGCGCTCAAGGAAGTCTCCGGCTCCGTCAACACCGTCCTCGCCGAGCTGGTCGGCGGGATTCAATCCGGCATGGGCTACCTCGGCGCCGCCGACCTCGCCAGTCTTCGCGACCGGGCCCGCTTTATTCGGGTCAGCTCGGCGGGACTGAAAGAGGCCGCGCCGCACGATGTCATCGAAGTGTCGACGCGGGAGAACTAAAAGGAGCGCGGACATTTACGGGTGTTCAGCCAATCAGGAGATTGGCGATCCCGGCACGCCGATCTCCTGATCGGCTTATTGCTCCAGCTTACTTCGCTGGGTGCGGGGGAACGGGCGGATGGTGCCGATCACCGGAATCCTCATGTCCATGCCCGTGTTCAGGTATTCCCATTGTCCGGTGCAGCAAATGATGGTCGAGCGACCAGACGCCCGGCCCCCGGATAAAAACGATGATCAGCAGGAAGAGGACGAGCGCCGCGAGTTCCAGGGACTGCCCGAGACTGAAGAGCCCCTGCTGGGCATGAACGAAAAATACCGCGCCGATTAAAATCGGGATTTGCACGAGAGCTGACAGCCGCGTCAACAGGCCGACCGCGAGAAAGAGTCCCCCGCACAAATGGGCCATGATTACGTAATGGCCCCAGAGAACCGATGAGAGCCACCCGGAGGTTCCCATCGTATCCAAAAATCCGACTAAAACTTCCCGGCCCGGCGGCGTGAAGAAATACAGCCCTCGCACAAATAAGGCGATCCCGAGGTAAATCCGGACCAGCTCGAAGAGATAATCCCTTCGATCTTCGATCCAGTCGAGCAGCTCGTCCAGTGTTGATTTCATCACCACCTCCTATGGCACGATCGCAATAACCAAAACCTAAC
>CAZYAN010000071.1:0-15275 GCA_964645585.1 uncultured Opitutales bacterium | reverse complement strand
CCAACAGGTGCTCGATTTATTTACCCGGCTCTTCGACCTGCCCCCAAACGATTACGTCAATTGGGAGGAGGCCGCCAAAGCAGGTCGAATTCCCAATGACGTCCGGACCTTCCACGAAGCAATCGTCGCGTTTAACAAGGAAGCCGATCTCGATCCTGAAAGTCTATCCTTGACCGGCCTGCCGTTTATCGAGCTGCCCAATGGCGAGCGCGTTTACCCGATCCACAAAGCGAGCCTCGGGCCGATCCTTGGGGCCAACGTAACGCAGGAGGACCTCAACACACTTCTGCCCCGGCTCGCCACCCTGCAGAAGCGTATTCTCGATCTCGAATCAGACGCGTCCGAAGAATCTCCGGCCAGAATCCCCGATCATCCTGTTTTCATCCCCGCCAAACTCGAACCAGACGACTTCACGCTGTCTCTGGTACAGGACGAACTGACAGACGACGCTCTCGCTGTCGACACGGGCCCCGCGAACAGCAACCGCGTGCTTTACCTGCGCACTCCGCCGCTTCTGGACGGCCGCTCGATCATTGGCGCCCGCTTGGAAACCGAGCCGTTTACCAGTCTTGTCGTTCAGTTATCCGAAGCGGGAGGCCAGCAATTGGCCGAGGTTACACGGGAACATTCCGGCAACCTTTTCGTTATTCTTCTCGCCGGCAAATACCACGCGGCCGTCGCAATTGGCGGCGAAATGCAGACCCGCACCCTCCAGCTGCCGGGCGCATTCTCCGAAGAATCAGCGCGGAAGTTGCTCGCCTCCTGGATCGACGCGGCCAAAACGAGCGAGGAATAATTTAACCATCGACGCATGCCCCCCGGGAATGCCGAATCTCCCGCTTGGCGCCGCAGAGGCCCGCCTTGACATTTTCGATTGAACGCTCGCCCTGCGCGAACAACCGATTCCGGTCACGCCTTCCGCGCGATCGCCGCGGCCTCCCGCGTCAACTCAGTAATTCGCGCCCACTCTCCCGCACGCACCAGCTTCCGGTCCAGAAACCACGAACCGCCGATCGCCGTCACCACCGGCAGGTCCAGATACTCGCGTGCATTAGCCGGATTGATCCCTCCGAGCGGAATGAATTCAACTCCGGTATGCGCATACGGTCCAGCGAGCGCCTTCAACATCTTCACGCCCCCGGCCGCCTCCGCCGGAAAGAACTTCAACAGCTTGCAGCCGAGCGAAAGCGCTTTCTCCACCTCCGACGGCGTCATCACCCCCGGGATGAACGGCAGTTCAACGGTCATCGCTTTCATCACGACCGAATCGCTGATTCCCGGCGACACACCAAACCGAGCACCCGCCTCGCGCGCCTGCTCCACCTGGTAGACGTCAAGCAGCGTCCCAGCGCCAACCAGCATCTCCGGATGAGCCGCGCGGATTCGGCGAATCGCTTCCGGCGCCGCCTCCGTTCGAAAAGTCACTTCGATCACATCGACGCCGCCTTCGCGCAAAGCATCAGCAAGAGGAACCGCATCTTCGAGACGGTCAATCACCGCTACCGGAACCAGACGGGTGTGTACGATTTGCTTCATGGAATCTGCCTCTCTCTTAATTTTCGTTGACTTAGTTTTCTGTGCACTTTCATATTCCTCAAGAACTTTTAAGAATCATGGCCCGTCCGCAAAAAAAGTCTAAGAACGGAAGAAACGGGACGGCAATGTATGACTTTTCAATCCTGCGCACGCTGAGAAAGAACAATGAGTTAAGCATTGCGCAAGTCTCCGGTCAATCGGGCGTGTCGCCCGCCGTGATTTCCAAACTGGAGCGCAACCAAACCACGGCCGAACTCGAAACCCTCTTTCGCCTGAGCCGCGTTTTCGGCATGAGCGCGACCGATCTCCTCAGTCTCGCGGAATCGCGCACCGCGCACAAAAAATCCGCCACGATCCACCGCGCCGGCGGCTTTACTTTTGATTCGATTCAATACGGAAACGTTCGCGCCCAGCATGCACGCGCGAAAGCCGGTTCCCAGCTTTCGCGCCCGGAAGTGCATCGCGATGACTACGAGGTCTGCTGGGTGCTCGCCGGCAAGATTCTCTTTCGCCTTCCCGCCGAGACACACACCCTCGGCCCCGGCGACGCAATCCAATTTGACGCGATTCTCGATCACACGTATGAAGCGCTCGAAGACTCCGAGATCCTGATCATTCACTTGCGCAAGGATAAACGATTTTAAAATGATCCAAATCGACCCAAACCTCAAACCGGCCGATCTTCTCGGCAAAATCGATAAACTCTGGGCGGCTTCCGCGGTAAAAATCGCCGACCTCGACAAAAACTACGATACCTCCCAAGGATCGCCGGTCTTCACCGTCAAAGGAAAATACACGACGCGCGGCTGGACCGAATGGACGCAAGGCTTCCAATATGGCGCCGCGATCCTGCAGTTCGACGCCACGGGCGACGAGGAGTTTCTCCGAATGGGCCGCGATCGTACGCTCGGGCTGATGGCACCGCATCTCACCCACACCGGCGTCCACGACCACGGTTTCAATAACGTCAGCACCTACGGGAATCTTCTGCGCCTCATCAACGAAGGTCGCATCGAAGCCGAAGCTTGGGAAAAACATTTTCACGAACTCGCCCTCAAATGCAGCGGCGCCGTCCAAGCCCGCCGATGGACCACGATCCACGACGGCACAGGATTTATTTATTCATTTAACGGGCCGCAATCGCTGTTCGCCGATACGATGCGGTCCCTCCGCTCACTCGCCATGGGGCATCGGCTCGGACATGTGCTGTTGGAGGAGGGCGATGAGAAGATCAATCTCTTGCGCCGGCTCGTCGAACACGCATGGAACAATGGACGCTATAATGTCTATTATGGGGAAGGCCGCGATTCGTTCGATATACGCGGACGCACGGCACACGAGAGCATTTTCAATTTGAACGACGGCAACTATCGCTGCCCGAGTTCCCAGCAAGGCTATTCACCGTTCACGACCTGGACGCGCGGCCTCGCATGGTGCATGCTCGGCTACCCGGAACAGCTCGAATTCCTCGAGACGCTGCCAGACGAAGATTTCGCGGAAATTGGCGAGCGAGCCGAGGTCGAGGCGATGATGCTTAAAGGTGCCGAAGCGACGTGCGATTTCTATATTGAACACACGCCCGCCGACGGCATTCCGTACTGGGACACCGGGGCGCCGAACCTCCATCGCCTGGGCGATTATCTTTCCCAGCCCGCCGACCCCTTCAACAAGTGGGAGCCGGTTGACAGTTCCGCGGCCGCCATCGCGGCCCAAGGCCTTCTCCGCCTCGGCCGATATCTGCAAAAGCAAGGGAAGCGGAAAAAGGGCAAACGCTACTGGCAGGCAGGTCTCACCGTCTTAAATACACTCTTCGACGAACCGTATCTCAGTACAAGCGGGAACCATCAGGGCCTTCTCCTGCACTCTGTCTACCACCGTCCGAACGGCTGGGATTATATTCCTCCGAAGCAAAAAGTTCCGTGCGGCGAGTCCAGCATGTGGGGCGACTATCATGCACGCGAAGCCGCGCTCTATGTTCAGCGCGTCGCAAACAACGATCCCTACTACACCTTCTTCGGGCAGTGATACCAATCAAAAATCAAAAATCAAATATCAAAAATTTCCCGTCATGCTCATCGCGGACCTCAATCAAATGGAAGGCCGGACCTTTCCGGCCCGGCGCCGGACGCGCAACCTCGTTGGAGGCGCTTCCCCAATCCAGGCAAAAAACTTCGCCATGGGAGTCGTGATTCTCGAACCCAATGGCGGTCAGGTGCCGTGGCATAATCAGGAACAAGAGGAAATCTATTTCATCGCGGAAGGGGCCGGGGAAATGTGCCTGGGAGAAGAACGCAGTGCCATCAAAGCCGGGCAAGCGGTCTATATTCCACCCGGCGTCTTTCATCAGCTGACCAACACTGGCGACACTCCGATGAAAATGATCTACTGCTACGGTCCAGCCGGCGACGTCGCCCACTGGCGTCAGGAGCTCGACGGAACGCTGCCCAAGGCGGGGGTCGATGTCCCTCCTCTTCCTGAAGGCGCCGCTCCGCAATGCACCGACAAGCCTGTATAAAACCGCGGCTGCTTTAAATAGGGTGTTACAATATATGGAAATTCGCAAAGTCGGTATTATCATGAACGGCGTTACGGGCCGGATGGGTACAAACCAGCACCTCATCCGCTCGATTCTTGCCATCATGCAACAGGGCGGCGTCAAGATATCAGACGATCTGACGCTGATGCCTGATCCAATCCTCACGGGTCGCAACGAAAACAAACTCCGTGCCCTGGCCGAGCGGACTGGCATCGAACGTTATACGACGGATGTTGAGGGGGCGCTCGCGGATGATCGCAACGAAATTTTCTTCGATGCTTCTTCGACCCTGCTGCGAACGAAGTTCATCGAATTGGCTGTCAAATCAGGCAAAGCGATCTACTGCGAAAAGCCTACCGCTGTTACTGCATCTGAAGCCGTGCGGCTAGCCGAACTTTGTGAAGAGGCCGGGCTCAAGAATGGAGTTGTCCAGGACAAGCTCTGGCTGCCCGGACTTCGAAAATTCCAAATGATCAAGGACGAGGGCTTCTTTGGGGAAATCCTTTCAGTCCGCGGGGAATTTGGGTATTGGGTCTTTACCGGTGAAAACCCCGAACAGCCGGCGCAGCGTCCTTCTTGGAATTACCGCGCCGAAGACGGCGGCGGCATTATCATCGACATGCTCTGTCATTGGCGCTACGTGATCGATAATCTATTCGGCAATATCAAGTCGCTCTCCTGCCTTGGCGCTACCCATCTTCCGACGCGTTACGATGAAAAGGGAAAACCGTACAAGGCGACCGCTGACGACGCCGCCTACGCGACCTTTGAACTGGATAACGGTATTATTTGTCACTTCAACAGCTCTTGGACGGTGCGCGTTCGGCGCGACGATCTCCTGACGATGCAAGTCGACGGTACGAAAGGATCCGCCATCGTGGGATTACGCAAATGCTGGGTTCAGCCGGCCGCTGCCACCCCGAAACCGGTTTGGAATCCCGACGTCGACAATCCGATCGACTTTTTTGGCGGGTGGCAGGAAGTCCCTGACGCCACGAACTACGACAATGCGTTTAAGATACAATGGGAGCTGTTCCTCCGGCATGTAGTCTTGGATGAGCCCTTCCGCTGGACCCTCCGTGAAGGCGCGAAAGGTGTGCAGCTCGCGGAGAAAGCGATCGAATCCTGGAAGGAGCGGAAATGGGTCGAGCTTCCCGCCCTGTAGCGGCGGAAGCTCGAAGTCTTTAGTCCTTGGTCTTCGGTCCTTGGTCAAGTTTTTGCTCCATACATCTTCGGTTCTTCGTATCGTCCGTGAAGTCCAAAGTCAGCTCTACGTCGCATTGGATTCCGAATTGATGAGCCACGATCAATTCGCCGAACTCTACAAGCTCGCCGAGGAAACGAGATCGCAAATCGGCGGGTTCATTCACTACTTGAAAAAGAGCGCAGCCAGATAGGATGGAAATGACTGACTCCAAAGGACAAATGACCAAGGACCAAAGACCAAAGACTGCCGCCGGTAATCATCGCGTCGCGATGATTACCGGCGGCTCCCGCGGGATCGGTTTCGGGATCGCGGAGCATTTAGCGAAGATCGGGTTTTCGGTTGCGATCAATGGGATCCGGGAAGCCGGAGCGGTCGCGGACGCAATCGCGAAACTGGAAGATCTCGGAGCCGAGGTCTTGTACTGTCGCGGCAATATCGGGAATCGCGATGACCGCAGCCGTATCCTGGCGGAAGTTCGGGAGCGTTTCGGCCGACTGAATCTCCTCGTCAATAACGCCGGCATGGCGCCGAAGGAGCGAAAGGATCTGCTCGAAGCTTCTGAGGAAAGTTTTGAGGAAGTCCTGCAAGTCAACTTGCAGGGTCCTTATTTTCTGACACAGGCGGCCGCGCGCTGGATGATCGAACAGAGGGAGATCGACCCTGATTTTTCCGGCTGCATCATTAACATCGGGTCGATTTCCGCAACGGTCGCGTCCACCAACCGCGGCGAATATTGCATCGCCAAATCGGGAATTGCGATGGCAACCCAGCTTTGGGCGTCACGGCTCGGTGAATACAACCTGCCGGTTTACGAAGTGCGGCCCGGTATTACAAAGACCGACATGACAGCCGGCGTATCGGAAAAATACGACCGGCTGATCGCGGAAGGACTCTGTATCCAAAAGCGCTGGGGCTATCCGGACGATGTCGGCAAAGCCGTCGCCGCGCTTGCCGGCGGGCATTTTCCCTACTCAACCGGCCAAGTCATTATGGTCGACGGCGGATTGACGATCCAGCGCTTGTGAGGCGAATCCGGCCGGTTGCCCGCCTACGGAAGCAGGTCGCTGACCATCGATTTCTCTTCGACCAGCTCGTTGACGCTTTGCTGGATCTTTTCGCGACTGAAATCGGTGAGGGGAACATCCTGAACGATTTCCCAGTTTGTTCCATCGCTGCGGATCGGAAAGGAAGTAATGATATCCTTTTCCACACCGTAGCTGCCGTCGGAACAAACCGCGACGCTGAACCAGTCACCGGCCGGCGTCGGACGCGTCAGCGACCGAACCGTGTCAACGACAGCATTCGCCGCCGATGCCGCCGAAGATGCTCCGCGGGCCTTGATGATCGCCGCGCCCCGCTGCTGCACCGTCGGAAGGAAAGTTTCCTTAAACCAGGCTTCGTCCTGGATCACCTCCGGGGCGAGCTTGCCCCTAATCCGGGCGTTGTAGAAATCTGGATACATTGTTGACGAATGGTTGCCCCAAACCGCCAAATTGGAAACGTCGGCCACATCGGCGCCGGCCTTGATCGCCAGCTGGGTTTTTCCCCGGTTCTCGTCGAGCCGGGTCATCGCGAACCAGCGGTCTCGCGGCAGTTCCTTGCCATTGTTCATCGCGATCAGGCAGTTCGTGTTGCACGGATTTCCGACGACCAGAACCCGGGCGTCGGAAGCGGCATTCTTGGCGATTGCCTGCCCTTGGCCGGTAAAGATCTTGCCATTGATACTGAGCAAATCCTTCCGCTCCATGCCTGCCTTTCGCGGTACGCTGCCGACCAGCAGCGCCCAGTTGACGCCGCTGAAGCCTTCGTCGAGATCGGCGGTCGCCACGACCTTTTTCAACAGTGGGAACGCGCAATCCTGCAGCTCCATGACAACCCCCTCGAGGGCGCCAAGTGCCGGCGGAATTTCGATGAGATGCAGCTCCACCGGCTGGTCGTCTCCAAACATCGATCCGGAGGCAATTCTGAATAAGAGGGAGTAACCGATCTGACCGGCTGCTCCCGTTACCGCGACGCGTATCGGGTTCTTCATAAAAGTCGTTTTTCTTCCCTGGTTTGTAAGGGGATGGAGGTAGCGCAATCAAGCTGAAGTGAACCGGCACCCCAGAATTTCATGCGTTCGGCGAATCATCGTTTCGGTCGTCTCCCAATCGATGCAAGCATCGGTGATCGACACCCCGTATTCCAGGTTTTCCTTCGGCTGGGGAAACTTCTGGTTTCCCGCCCGCAGGTTGCTCTCAACCATCAATCCAATAATCGAGTTGTTCCCTTCTTCCACCTGCTCCAATACCGCTTCGGCAACCTTCGGCTGATTCGCGGCGTCCTTTCCGCTGTTGGCATGGCTGCAATCGACCATGATCGCTTTCGGCAGCCCCGCCGCGGCCAGTTTTTCCTCCGCCTCACGGATCGCCGCCGCGTTGTAATTCGGACCGTTCCGCCCACCGCGGAGGATCACGTGACAATGCGGATTGCCGCGGGTTGTGACGGCTGAAGCCAGCCCGTCCCGATTGATGCCGAGAAACGTTTGCGTGCCGCTGGCCGCCTTGATCGCGTTGATAGCGGTCGTCACATTTCCGTCGGTTCCGTTCTTGAACCCGACCGGCATGGAAAGCCCGGAAGCCATCTGACGATGTGTCTGCGACTCGGTTGTGCGCGCGCCAATCGCCGACCAGGACATCAGGTCCGTAATATACTGCGGCGTGATCGGGTCGAGCAGCTCGGTGGCCGTCGGCAGACCGAGGTCAATCACGTCACGCAAAAACAAGCGGGCGACGCGAAGCCCGCTTGCGATATCGCAGCTCCCGTCGAGTTGCGGGTCCATGATCAGACCCTTCCAGCCGACTGTCGTGCGCGGCTTTTCGAAATACACGCGCATAACAACGAAAATCCGATCCTGCACTTCTTTCGCCAGCGCTGCCAGCCGGCGCGCGTATTCGAGACCAGCTTCAACATCGTGGATCGAGCACGGGCCGACCACAAAGAGCATCCGCTTATCGTCCCCGAAAAGGATCCGGTTGATTTCCTTGCGGCTCTGTCCGACAAACGCGGCCTGCCCCTCGGTTTTCCGCACACTCTCCTTCAGCTCAACCGGCGTCGGAAGCGCCTTCGTTTCGAGAACATTGATGTCAGTTACTTTTTCCACGACTCCATTGGCGTTGGCTATAATCAAAAGTACGCGGAATATGCCACCGGCTTGGGAACCGGTAAAGGCTTTTCCCGAAGCGATCCTCCATGCACGAGGAAACAGCATCCCCGGCGAGCCCCGATTGCCCCGATCCGATGAAGGATCCGCCGCACGCGCACAAAAGAAAGGCGGGTCGCCTACCCCTAAACGACCCGCCAGCTGCTTTCTTTCTTAGTTACCCCAAAACCCCCGCTAAGCGGGGGAAAAGTGTTCCCTATGATTTCGAAGTTACGAAAGCGCCCATATCCGGTCAACCCTTTTTTTTCATTTTTGCAGATTTTTTTTCATTTTTTCCGTAACCCATATTTTGGCTACAAACTGGATGAGTAAGCGAAATGGAAGATTTGTCAAAAAACCGCTTAATTTAGCTTAATTACAGAGCGTACGGCATCTTTTAAGGTCAGTTTAAAGCGAAACAGAGATTTTTTCGTATACAAAAATCAAGAAAGCTGATTTGGGATTTTCGACATCAATTAGAATAGAAATTGGAAAACCCGGTCATTTGGAACATCTTTCGGGGCACCGCGCCGAATTTTCCGCATCCGACCTTGTCTCGCGGGCATCCGTGCCGACCGTGTCCATTCGGTTTGCGGCGAGCCCCGCATTTGCTTTTCTTGAGAGAATCCATGATGCCGCTGCCGGAACAACTCGCACGCGCACTGGAGGCCGTGCGGCGAATCGGAAAGCCTTACCTGATCGGAGGCTGCGTGCGCGACTGGCTTCTTGGGCACACGCCGCACGATTTTGATATCGAGGTTTTTGACACGGAATACGATGCCCTGCGGAAAACGCTGGCGGAGTTTGGTCCGACCGAGGTTGTCGGAAAGAGCTTCGGTGTCGTCAAGGTGCGCGTCGGAGGCCATGAATACGATTTTTCCCTGCCCCGCCGGGAGCGAAAATCCGGGAGCGGCCATCGCGGCTTTTCGGTTGAACCGGATTCCACGCTCACTTTCGCCGAGGCCGCCGCGCGACGCGATTTCACGATCAACGCAATCGGTTACGATCCGGCAACCGGCGAAGTCGTCGATCCTCATGCAGGCCGTCGCGATCTCGAGCGCGGCCTGCTTCGTCACGTCGGTCCCGCCTTCGGCGAGGATCCGCTCCGCGTCCTCCGCGGGTTTCAGCTCGCCTCCCGCTTCGATCTTCGGATGGATCCCGAAACCGTCGCGCTCTGTCGTTCTATTCGTCGCGCCTTCGCCGAGCTTCCCCGGGAACGCATTTGGAAAGAATGGGAGAAATGGGCGCAGAAAGCGGTTCGTCCCTCGCGCGGAATCGAAGTCCTCGAGGCAACCGGCTGGATTTCCCACTTTCCCGCCCTCGCGGCGCTGCGCGATTGTCCGCAAGATCCGGAATGGCATCCAGAAGGCGATGTGTTGACGCACACCTGCCTCTGTTTAGATGCGCTGGTGAAGCTCCCCGAGTGGAACGAGGCACCGCCGCTCCGGCGAGGGATCCTGATGTTCGCCGTATTGACCCATGATTTCGGCAAGGCGGTCACGACTCACCAGGCCGAAAGACATGGCAAGATGCGCTGGGTCAGCCCCGGACACGATAAGGAAGGAGGGATTCTCGCGGAGAAATTTCTTCAGGACATCGGCGCGCCAGGCGTTTACATCCGGCACGTCCGGCCGCTCGTCGAAAATCATATGGTTCACATCCACGCGTCGGACCAGATTAAACCGGGAACCATCCGGCGCCTCGCAACCCGGCTCGCCCCGTCGAGTATCGAGGATCTCTCGGCCGTGATGCTGGCGGACATCGGGGGACGCGGACCAAAAGCCAAAGATTCACACCCGATGGTCGAAGCTCTGCTGGAAGGCGCCCGTTTGGTTGCTGTTGAAAAACAGCCGCCAAAGCCGCTCGTCCTCGGCCGCCACCTCATCGAACGGGGTTTCGAGCCCGGGCCCCGCTTCCGGCCCATTCTCGACGAAATGTTCGAAGCCCAGCTGGAAGGCGCTTTCTCGAACCACGAAGAAGCCATGGACTACCTCGACCGCTACCTCGAAAAGCACGGGGACAAATTGGCGACGCCGGACGGATGACCTCCGATTGCCGATGATCTAAAATCGGTGAACGGATAATCCTTTCCGGCGCGCGGCCTGTGCATCCCCTGCGATTGCGTTCTTGCGCAAGCACGGCGGGCCAACAACGATAACAGCCGCATGAAGATTATCATCATCGGCGCCGGCGAGGTCGGACGGCACCTGTCGGAAACGTTGAGCGAAGCGAAGCACGATGTGACCGTCGTCGAGCAGGATCCCGACGTTGCCGTCGAACTCGATGAGGCGCTCGACGTCCGGGTCATCTTCGGCAACGGCAGCTATGCCAGCACGCTCGTCAAGGCCGGCGTGAAGGATTGCGACTATTTTCTGGCGATGACCAGCGACGACCGGACGAACCTGATCTCGTCATCGCTCGCCAAACTGCTCGGGGAAACAACCACCACCATTACCCGCATCCACGACCAAACGTACAACGATTCTTCCATCGTGAATTACCAGGCGCACTTCGGCATCGACCACCTGCTCAATCCGGAAGCGCTTTCAGCCGTCGAGCTCGCCAAGGCGATCCGCAACCCCGGCCGGGTCGCCGTCGAAAACCTCGCCCGCGGCCAGATCGAAGTGCAGCAGATCCGCGTTCACCGGAAAGCGCGCGTGATCGGCAAAACTCTCGCGGAACTCAAACTCGACCGCCGCATCCGGATCGGCTCCGTCCAGAGCGACAGCCGCCAGGAAGTCGCCCACGCCGGGACCGTCCTGCGGGAGGGAGATATTATTACCGTCTTCGGTGAGCCCCAGGTGCTTTTTGAGCAGCGCATACAATTTAACCCGGAAGCCGATACCGACCGCGTCCGGATCGTTCTGTACGGCGCCGGCGAAACGTCGATTGCGCTGATTCGCCTTCTCACCCACCCCCGGTTCAAAATCCGGATCCTCGAAAAAGACGCCGAACTATGCCGCAATCTCGCCGAGGCGTTTCCGAAGATCACCGTCATTCACGGCGACGCCACTTCTCTCCGCCTGATGGAGGAAGAGCAGATCGGCTCGGCCGATTATTTTGTCGCCTGCACCAAGGACGACGAGGCCAACGTCATGACTTGCCTGCAGGCATCCAAGCTCGGCACTGAGCATTGCCTGCTGCTGATTAACCGCCCCGACTACATCGACGTGCTCGAGCGTATGAAAACAACGCTCGGTCTCGAACTCGTCGTCTCGCCCCGCATCGCCACCGCCAACGAAGTGATGCGCTACACAAGCCGTGAACAGTACGTCGAACTCGCCCATCTGCCCAGCCAGGCGGGCCTCATCATTGAGGTGCGCGTGAAGCCCGGCAGCGCGGCCGACGGCAAAATGTTCAAGGAAATCCGCTGGCCCAAAAGCTGCGTGGTCGTCGCGCTTCTTCATCGCTCCAGCGCTATTGTTCCCGGCGCCGACGACGTGATCAACGGACATGACCGGGTCGCTGTCCTGACTCATCCCGATCACATTCCCGATCTGATGAAACTGCTGCGGTAGCGGAAAGACCGGAAACGGCCGCCGCGTCAGCCATGAACTACAAGCTCATCTTTCGCCTCCTCAGTTTCGTGATGGTCGCGATGGCGCTCGCCCTTCTGCTCTCTCTCGGTGTCGCCGCGCTTTTCCGCGAGCACCTGGCCGACTCTGACGCGCGATTCGCCTTTGCGATGAGCGCCGGTGTCGCGCTGGTGCTCGCGGCGATGTTTCACTTGATCGGCCGCGGCAGCGAGACGCGCTTTTTCCGCAAAGAAGCCCTCTGCTTCATCGGCACCGGATGGATTTTGGCGTCCATTGTCGGCGCCCTCCCGTACGCGCTCGTGCTGCCGGACAGCCCGTTCGCCAACGCGCTTTTCGAATCGGTCTCCGGATTCACAACAACCGGCGCCTCGGTTTTAACCGATTTGGAGGCGCTCCCGCGCAGTTTGCTGTTTTGGCGCTGCCTGACGCAATGGATCGGCGGGTTGGGCGTTGTCGTTCTCTTCGTCGCCATCCTGGGCTTCCTCGGGGCCGGCGGGAAAATCCTCTTTACCCACGAATCGACCGGCCGCTCCGCCGATATCGAGCACGGACGCGTAAAAAAGGGGGTCTTGGAACTCTTCTGTCTTTACGGGGCGTTGTCGGCCGCCTGCCTGCTCGTGCTCCGTCTATGCGGGATGTCGTGGTATGACGCCATTTGCCATGCCTTTACCACCGTCTCGACCGGCGGATTCAGCACGCGCAACCTGAGCATCGCCGCGTATTCGAACCCGTTGATCGAATGGGCGATCATCGCGTTCATGATCCTCGGCGCGACGAATTTCTTTTTCCTCCTGTTCGCCGTTCGCCGGGACTGGCGTCAAGCGAAGCGTTTCACCGAGGTCTTTGCTTACGTTGCCATCCTCGCGGCCGGAACGCTCCTGTTTTTCCTGTTTGTGCAAGCGCACGCGGGCAGAAGCGCGAGTTTGCACGATTCCCTCCGCGGGTCCGCGTTTCAAGTCGTGGCGATCGCGACAACCACCGGCTTCGGCAGCGAAGACTTCACCCAGTGGCCGCTCTTCACAAAAATGAGTCTGCTCGCGCTCATGGTGATCGGCGGTTGCTCGGCCTCGACAGCCGGCGGGGCAAAGGTCGCGCGTATTGTCGTCGCCGTCCGGGTCGGCTTGCAGGATGTCGAACGCTCATTCCGCACGCACGTCGTTCGTCCGGTGATGATGAACGGAAAACCGATCGACGACGAACAGCGCAATGCGATCATCTCCTACCTTGTCCTGCTCGGCCTGATTCTCCTCGTCAGTCTGCCGATCTTCGGCTTTCTGGAATCCGGGCACTCCCTGGAGGGCGCCCTCTCCGCGGTCATCGCAAGTTTGTTCAACATCGGACCCGGCTTCGCGGAATTCGGTCCCATGGAAAACTACGCGGGCCTCACGTCGCCCGCGAAAATTTACCTCAGTCTCCTGATGATCCTCGGGCGGCTCGAGCTCTTCGCCATCCTCGCCCTCCTCGCCCCCTCGCTTTGGCGAAAATTTTCGTAAACGCTGATCACACCTCCCGAAGGGTTTCTCCTTGCCCGGATTGTCCGGCCGCGCAACGTTGACGAAGGATGCCACTCACGATGATTCGACGCCGATTTCGCCACGTCTCCATTCGTCTTCTCCTTCTCGCCCTCGCCGGCGCGGCCGCGTTCGTCGCCGGGTGCGCGCCCGCCAATCCAGAAGCTGTCGAAGCGGCAACGGCCGCCGCGGAAGACTGGCTCGCGCTCGTCGATCAAGGCAAATACGAGGAGTCCTGGCAAGAGGCGGCCCAGGCTTTCCGCAATCACGTCACCGCCGAGGAATGGACACGCCAGATCCAGCCGATCCGCGACCCGCTCGGGGACCTGCAATCGCGCGAGGTCTCAGGGGCCTCGTATGCCACGTCCCTTCCCGGCGCCCCGGACGGCGAGTACGTGATTATCCGCTTTAAAACCGCATTCGCCAACAAGGGAACCGCCGTCGAAACCGTGACCCCAATGCTGGACGCGGACGGCACGTGGCGCGTTTCCGGATATTTCATCAAGTAGTCCCGCCGTTCCAAAATGCGAAAGTTGCTCATCGGATTAGCCTGCCTCCTGGCAGCCGCGGCCATTCCCTTTGTATTCGTCCTGCCCGCGGTGCAGTCGCTTGCTGATGAGGATCCTCGATTTCGGGGACCGGGCGAATTCGAGGTGCAGGCACCGGAGCCAGGGCATTACTGGGTGTGGCATAATCACAACACCATCCACGAGGGCACAACCTACTCGTATGAGGAATCCCTGCCGCCGGGTGTGACGATCACGCTGGTCGATCCCGCGACCGGCGAACGGCAACCGATTGTGGGAGACACAGCCTTTTCGGCTTCGGTCGGTGCCGATGAACGGCGGTCGGTCGGCTATTTCGAAATCGATAAACCCGGTGTCTATTTGCTCCAGATCGAAGGCCTGCCTGAGACCCGGTTTTTTTCATTCGGTCCGGCGCCATTTCACGATTTTCTCGCGTTCGCGCTGGGATTCTTCGTTTCCTTCGCCGCGGCAGGCACTCTTTTGGTCTTGGGCGTCATCCTGGTCATCCTCGGCATCATCGATCTCGTGCGCCGGAACCGCCAATCCGCCCCCAGACCATTCGCCTGATACCTGAGCGCGCTCAATCGGACCATCCGCAAAATCCACAGGATCCGCGATCTACTCAACACCACACTGGCACTCCAAAAACCGAGTTTCGAAATTCGCTTTTGCCGTGCAACTTCCCATGGCTCATGCGAGAATGGCTTCTTATGAAATCACCGATCCAGTCACTTTTTCCCAGGATTTCCCTCGCCCGCCTTTTGGCAGTCAGCTTTCTTTCACTCGCATCCATCGCGTCCGCCGCAAAACTGACCGTGAACTTCCAGGGCCCCGAGGAGGGGCAAGCACCGTACAAGGAGGTCAACGTCTATGTCATCAACACGGCAACCGCGCGCTCCTTCGACGACGCCATCACGTTCCGTTCCACCGAGAAAACTTTCTCCAAAACCTTTGAAAATCTGAAACCCGGGATGCATGTCGTCCTGTCCTTTACCGGCTCGTTCGAACAGGTGCAGGATGCTTCTCGCCCCGGTGCCTTCCTCGCACAAGATCAGGTAATCGTCAGCGATGACAGCGCCGAGGAGACGTTGACGGTCCAGTACAAGCCGCTCGATGCGAGCGAATGGACCGGCACCGCCAGCGCAAAAGGGAAAGTGTTCGACGGCAGCGGCCAGCCGCTCCGAGGCGTTGAACTCGGCGCCACCGCCGTCATTCAAACCGCCGGCAATCTCGTCATTTCA
>CAZYAN010000070.1:0-15413 GCA_964645585.1 uncultured Opitutales bacterium | reverse complement strand
TGGCGGAGAGGGAGGGATTCGAACCCTCGGTACCGTTTCCGGTACACATGATTTCCAATCATGCACATTCGGCCACTCTGTCACCTCTCCGTTGAGTGCCTTGCAAAGGGAATGGACAACCGATAAGGTATTGACGCCTCCGTCAACGCGAAAAATCCAGTCTAACTCGTTTTCTGGCGCCAGCAAGCGGGGGCATCGACAAAATCCTCCTTGCCTGCCTCCGAAGGGTGCCTAAGGTTGTCCCTTTTCCTTGGAGGCACGCCGAATATTTTTCACACACCGCATCCATGGCCGCCGAAACAACTGAATTAGCCTACAACAGCAAAATTGAGGGGGAGGTCATCGTCTCTCGCGCCGACGCCGTCATCAACTGGATCCGGTCCAATTCGATGTGGCCGATGCCGATGGGGCTGGCTTGCTGCGCGATTGAGCTGATGGCGACCGCCAGTTCCCGTTTCGATATCGCCCGCTTCGGTGCCGAGGTCATGCGCTTTTCGCCGCGGCAGTCGGACGTGATGATCGTCGCCGGCACTGTTACATACAAGATGGCGGGCGCCGTCCGCCGGATCTACGACCAGATGGCTGAGCCGAAATGGGTGATCGCGATGGGCGCCTGCGCCTCGACCGGCGGCATGTATCGATCCTATGCGGTGCTGCAGGGGGTCGATCGTGTCGTGCCGGTCGATGTTTACGTCAGCGGCTGTCCGCCGCGCCCGGAAGCGCTTCTCGACGGCCTTCTTAAATTGCAGGCAAAAGTCCGGGGCGAGCGTTCCGCCAAACAACTTCTCTCCGCCCGAACGGAATGAACGAGAAAGAAACCGCCCACACGAACCAGCCCGATTCCGGCGCGGGAGCCGGTGCCGCCAGCCTCCTCGCGCCTCTTCCGGAAAAATTTTCCGGCGTTACCACTCGTCCGGCGACGGATTGTCCGGCCTTTAACGTTCCGGCTGACGACTGGCCGGCGGTCGCGCGTTTTCTCCGCGACGAGCTGAAGTTCGACTTATTGACCGATGTTTCCGGGGTCGATTGGAAGGATGCCAGCCCGCGCTTCAGCGCGGTATATCATGTAACTTCGACCAGCCACCACGGCTACGTCCGCATTGTGGTCGACTGCGCCGACGACGAAGCGCCCAAAGTGCCGTCGGCGGTCGATATCTGGCCGGCGGCCGACTGGCATGAGCGCGAGACCTTCGACATGTTCGGCATCCGTTTTTCGGGGCATCCGGACCTGCGGCGGATTTTGATGTGGGATGACTATCCCCATTATCCTCTGCGAAAAGATTTCCCGCTGGCTGGCATCGAGACGGATCTCCCGGATGAGGCGGTGGGCGAGGAAACCGGCGCGAAAGTCATTCCGGCGCCGATGATGGGCGGGCCGTTCACGGCGACGCCGGGAATTTATTCGAGGGAAGACGAACCGCGGGCGAAGGACCAGAGCTGGACGGAGAAGAATCCGAAGCCGGGGCAGAAGGGATAGGGAGAAGGAACGAGGTGAGCATGAAACAAGAAGCAGCCTACGGAGATGTCCTGCAGCGGACATCGGCTTTTGAGACGGAGCTGGAATCAGAGAAGCTTTCGCTGAGCATGGGACCCTCGCACCCGAGCACGCACGGAGTGCTTCGGCTGATGCTCGAGCTCGACGGCGAGGTTGTGACGAGCTGTGATCCGATCATCGGTTACCTGCACCGGGGCGATGAGAAAATCGCGGAGAACATGACCTACAACCAGTTCGTGCCGTACACCGACCGGCTCGACTACCTGGCGCCTCTGGCGAACAACGTGGCTTACGCGATCGCCGTCGAACGTTTGGCAAAGCTCGAAGTGCCGCCGCGCTGTCAGGCGATCCGGGTGCTCATTTCCGAAATGGCGCGCATTTCGGCGCATTTGCTCGGCATCGGGGCGTTCGCGATGGATGTCGGGGCGATGACCGTCTTCCTCTACACCTTTACCGAGCGGGAGAAACTCTACACGCTTTTTGAGGAGCTGACTGGCGCGCGTTTCACGACGAGTTACACGCGCATCGGGGGCGTCACACGCGACGTTCCGGAAGGCTGGCTCAAGAAAGTCGACGACTTTTGCGACACCTTTTTGCCGGTGCTTGAGGACCTCGAGAAGCTCCTGACCCGCAACCGGATCTGGGTCGACCGCACCGAAGGGATCGGCGTGATTTCCAAGGAAGACGCGATCGCATACGGTCTGACCGGCCCGAACCTCCGCGGCAGCGGCGTCGAAGCCGACCTCCGGAAGGACAATCCTTACAGCGGATACGAGAACTACGAGTTCGACATTCCTGTCGGGACGCACGGCGATTGTTACGACAGGTACTTGGTCCGGATGGAGGAAATGCGGCAAAGCGTCCGAATTATCCGGCAGATCACGACCAATTTGCCCGACGGTCTCTGGTATGCCGACGAGGCGAAGCGGATCTTCGCGCCGCCGAAGGACAAGATCCTGACGAGCATGGAGGAGCTGATCCAGAACTTCATGATCGTGACGCAAGGCCCGAAGATGCCGCCGGGAGAAGTCTATTTCGAAGCGGAAAACCCGAAAGGCGCGCTTGGATTTTTCATTGTTTCCAAAGGTGGCGGCGTCCCGTATCGTCTTAAGATTCGCGGCCCGTCGTTCTGCAATTTGAGCATTCTGCCAAAGGTCGCGGCAGGCTCGATGGTTTCCGACCTCGTTTCGATTCTCGGCAGCCTCGATTTCGTGATGGGGGAATGCGACCGCTGAGGAGGCTCGCGCGCTGGCTATGAATCTGAGTGAAGAGACACTGAAGAAAATCGACGAGGTGATCACGCACTATCCGCAAAAACGGAGTGCCGCATTGCCGTTGCTGCACCTCGTGCAGGAGGAGAAGGGGTACATTTCTGAGGAAGCCATGGAGTGGATCGCGGCGCGGCTGGAGCTGCAGCCGATCAACATCTATGAGCTGGTGACTTTTTACCCGATGTTTCGGCGGAAGCCGATCGGCAAGCGGCTGATCCGCGTCTGCCGGACGCTGTCCTGCGCGCTTGTTGGTTCCCACCGGGTTTGCGATGCCCTTAAAGAGGAGTTCCAGTGTGATTTGGGCGAAATTTCGCCGGACGGCAACGCGACCATCGAGTTTGTGGAATGCCTGGCCGCGTGCGGCTCGGCGCCGGTGGTGATGGTCGACGACGACCTGCACGAAAACGTCGACGAGGCGAAGGCGCGGGAGATCGCGCAAAAGATCAAATCGGAGGGGTAAGTTGCCGCTTGTTCACAGAAGGAAGCGAAGGGTTCGTTTAATCGATAATGATTTTGGAGAAGATGGAGATTAGCAGGGAAGACGGTTTCGAATGGGCATGCGGAATGGTTCCGGCCATTGCTTCCCGGGCTCCCTCCTGTTACTGATTTTTGCACCATGGCCGTTCAGGAAAGAAGAATGATTCTCAAGTACGTCGATGCTCCCGGCTACACCGTCGACATCGACTGCTACCTTCGTCACGGCGGCTACGAGGTGCTGAAAAAGGCTGTCCAGGCGAAGCCGGAGGACCTTTGTGACGAAGTGATGAAGTCGGGGATCCGCGGCCGGGGCGGCGCTGGCTTTCCGTGCGGGATGAAATGGCGCTTCCTCGACCGGAAGTCGGGCAAACCGATTTACCTGGTTTGCAATGCGGACGAATCCGAGCCGGGAACCTTCAAGGACCGGCAGATCATTCACAAAGATCCGCATCAGCTGATCGAAGGGATCCTGATTTCCAGTTTCGCGATCCAGGCGAAGGCCGCCTACATCTACATTCGCGGGGAATTTCCGGAAGGCGCCCGCATTCTCGAGCGGGCGATTGAAGAGGCGCGCGCGAAGAATTTTCTGGGAGATAATATCCTCGGGTCCGGTTATTCGTGCGAAGTGTACGTTCACCGCGGCGCCGGCGCTTACATCTGCGGCGAGGAAACGGGGCTGATCGAATCGCTTGAAGGAAAACGCGCGTATCCGCGGATCAAGCCGCCGTACTTCCCGGCTGTGCTCGGCCTGTATCAATGTCCGACAGCGGTCAACAACGTCGAGACGCTTTGCCACGTCAAACACGCCATCGACATGGGCGGCGACGAATACGCGAAGATCGGCACGCCCGGGAATACGGGAACTCGAATTCTCTGTGTTTCGGGTCACGTGCGGAAGCCCGGCTATTACGAGTTCGAGTGCGGCGCGCTGACGATGGGGGAATTGATTTACGACGTCTGCGGCGGCATGCGGCCCGGCCGGAAATTGAAGGCGATCATTCCCGGCGGATCGTCGGCGAAGGTCTTGCGGGCGGACGAGCGTTACCAGGGAAAAACACGCGACGGCAAGGAATTCGACTGGGGGATCGACGACATCCCGCTCGATTTCGACAGTCTCGCGGCAGTTGGGTCGATGGCTGGGTCCGGCGGTGTTGTCGTGATGGATGACAGCGCCGACATGCTTGAAGTTTTGGCGAACATCAACGCGTTTTACGCGCACGAAAGCTGCGGGCAGTGCACGCCATGTCGCGAAGGCTCCCTGTGGATGAAAAAGATCACGACGCGCATGGTGAACGGCCAGGCGCGGCGCGAGGACATCGATCTGTTGAAGTCGGTTGCCGACCAGATCGCGGGCCGCACGATCTGCGCGTTCGGTGAAGCGTGTTCGTGGCCGACCCAGAGTTTCGTGCTGAAATTCCGCGATGAATTTCTGGAAATCGCTGATAAGCAGGCGAGGGAGGGGAAGGATGAAGCGGGTGAAGTCAGTCGGCATCTCGACGCTTACTCAAAAGCTATTGAATCCTCTCCCTCCTGACTCCTTCCAAGAATGAGTGATTTAATCAAAGTTATCATCGACGATCGGGAGGTGTTCGTTCCGAAGGGGACGAACATGATCGAAGCCGCGGCGAAGGTTGGTATTGAGATCCCGCATTACTGCTACCACCCGAAGCTGACTGTCGTCGGCAACTGCCGGATGTGCCTCGTCGAGATGGGAATGCCGATGAAGGACCGGGCGACCGGCGAGCCGGTGCTCGACGAGAACGGCCAGCCGAAGATCGGCTGGATGCCCCGTCCGGCCATCGCCTGCGCGACAACCGCTGTACCCGGGCTTCAAATACGCACGAAGACGCCGCTTGTGGAAGACTGCCGGAACGGGGTTCTCGAATTCCTTCTGATCAACCACCCGCTCGATTGTCCGATTTGCGACCAAGCTGGCGAATGCATGCTGCAAGAGTTTGCGATGGATTACAGCCGGGGTTACAGCCGGTTTATCGAGCAGAAAGTCGTCAAGCCGAAGCGGACCGTTCTTGGGCCGCGGGTGACACTCGACGATGAGCGCTGCATTCTCTGTTCGCGCTGCATCCGGTTCTGTCAGGAGATCGCAAATGACGATGTGCTTGGCTTTGTGGATCGCGGGAGTTTCACGACGCTGACCTGCCATCCGGGCAGGCAGCTCGAAAATAACTATTCGCTCAACACAGTCGACATCTGTCCGGTCGGGGCGCTGACCAGCACCGATTTCCGCTTCAAGATGCGCGTCTGGTTCTTGAAGGAGACCCGGAGTATCTGCACGGAAAGCAGCGTCGGCGTGAATACGGTTATCGGCAGCCGGGAAGGCCGGATTTACCGGATCACGCCGCGGCGGAACGATGCTGTCAATGACACGTGGATGGCCGACAGCGGCCGGATGCTTTACAAGACAGTGGAGGCGGAAACGCGGTTGCGGCAGGCGACCGCGGATCGGCTGCAGAGCGATTTTGACACAGCCGTCGACAAAGCGGCTGAAATTTTGCGCGCCGGCAAAACGGCAATCGTCGGTTCCGGCCACGCCAGTGTGGAGGAGCAGTATCTTCTGAAGAAGATCGCGGGAGCGGTAAACGCGGCGCGCGTCGATCTCGTCGCTCATCTGGAGGAAGGCGATGGATTGCTGATCTCGACCGACCGGACGCCGAACACGCGCGGCGCGTTGGTCACGGGGTTGATTTCCAGTCTTCCGGAAACCCGTCTCGAATGCTTGGAGCGCGAGATATCGGCTGGAAGGATCGATACGGTGTTCGTCGTCAACGAAGATCTGACGGCGGCGGGCATCGATGAAGAATTGTTGCGGAAGGTGACGGTTATTTATGTCGGCACGCATACCCATGCGACCGCGGAAGCCGCGGCCGTACTTCTTCCGTCGCTGACGGTATTCGAAAAGCAAGGTTCATTTATCAATCAGCAGTTCCGCATCCAGACGTTTGCCGCCGCGGTTCCTGGTCCTGCCGGTGCTCGCGACGATCTTGCTATTTTGGGCGGCTTGTTAGCGAAATTGACCGGAGAGAAGCAGCCTGAATCGGTCGACGCGGTCTGGAAGGAATTGGGTGCGGCGGTTCCCGCTCTTGAAGGGATGAGCTACGCAAGTATTCCGCACGACGGTGTTGTGATTGACGCGGGTCCGCTTGCGAACTTACCGTATCCGGAAGGCAAGACGCTGCACTACGAGCCGCGGGAAGCGGTGGAAGCGGCCAAGTAACCGCTCCCGGTTGACGCGGAGGCCGCTCGAGCGGCTGCTGAAGCGGATCGCCGGTTGACAAACGGCCGGGCGTCAGTTCGTTTCTACCAAGGAGGAAGAGGTCTTGGGGAGAGACCGAACTTTACAATAATGGGATGGGATCCCGGGGAGGATGGAGCGGCATTCCGGTGTCTGACCGATCGGGTTGGACGACTTGGATGGCGAATTTTCATCAAGAAAGTGTTGGAAGCGTTCGGTTCGCCCGGATGCCCTGCCGGAGTCGATCGAACGGGGATCTCGGAAACCTCACGACAAACACGAACAAACGGGAACTAACACGATGAAGATGAAGAAAAACAGTGTGCTGCTTTTGACCGCGGCGGCGCTGCTTGGCTCGATCGCGGTGAGCGAAGCCCAGATACGGACGGGCACAAAAGAGGTCGGCTTTGCCGGTTCATTCGCTGACAACGGAGACCGGATTTGGCAGGCGAGCGGCTATTTCGGGTATTTTTACTCCTCGCAACTGCAGTTTCTTGGTATTGCCGATCTGCAAGGAGGTTCGGGACGCGATGAGACCGGGAGTATTGGAGCGGGTGCTGATTGGCATTTCGCGACGGGCGCGACAACGCGCGACTTTTTGCCTTTTGCGGGCGTCAGCTACCTGATCGGTGTCGGCAGCGGTGTCGAGGACACGCTCGAAGGCCATGTCGGTTTGAAACAGTTTCTCCAGGGAAACGTAGCGATTAAATATCAGCTTGGCTACGGGGTCGATCCGAGCGATACGAGTGAAGGAACCTTCCGGGCGTCGCTGGGATTATCGTACTTCTTTTAGGAGAATAGACTTCTCGTTTTCAACTCTCCTTTGTCATTGATCAATTGCTGGATGGCGCGTTCCGGAGCGGACGCGCCAGCTGACAAATAGCAAATGATCATTGAAAAATGAACACCGCGGTTCACGGGCTCTCTTCGTGCGGAGGGCGTTCGCGGAGCCGATCGCGGTGTTTGTCTTTGTTTTCCTGCTTGCGGCGATATTGTTCGCGCATTTCGCGGAAATGTTCGCGGCGTTCTTCCGGTGACATTTTCCGCCATTCCTCGCGCATCTTCTTACGCTTTTCAGGGGGCATTTTGCGAAACTGGCTGAGACGATCCCGCAGGGCCTCGCGCTCTTCGGTCGTCATATCTTCGATCCGTTCGAGGGCGCGGCGAACGCGCGCGAGCTGTTCGGGAGGCATGGTCAGGAGCCGGTCGAGAACCTCCAGCTCGGCGCCGCGGTCTTCGTCCGCGGAATCATGATCATGATTGTCGCCGTGGCGCCCATCTCTTGAATCCGGAACCGGAGGAGGAGGCGGGGGCGGTTGGGCTGGCGGTTCTCCCGGAGGAGGCGGAACCGCTGGCGCGGGTGCTTCGTCGGCTTGAGCCAGAATCAACAGCGACGAGATCGGAATGACGGGCGGTTCCGCGTGGTTGGTGAGGGAAGGGATGGCCTCCTGCCCGGTACCGGAGGAGGCCGTGACAACGGCAAGTGAGACTGCCGCGGAAACGGCGAGCAACCGCCGGCTGGAAAAATGCGATTTCATTGCAAAGGAGTCGGGCGAGGCGTGAGTTTTCTCCAAAAGATTAGTTTTCAGCGAGAAGAATCAGGAAATCGAGCGTTTCGCTGTTTTCGCCTTCGGTCAGAAGAACGGCGTCGCTCAGGAGTTGCTCCAGCGCGACAGCGCCTCCGTAAAAGATCGCGTCTCTTCCATCGACAGCTGCATGCAGCGCGAGCGTCAGCTCTTCCACGGTTGGCGGCACGCCGGCGACTTCGGTCTCCGCGGCAGCCGCGTAGGCGTAGGCGAGCGAGGCTTCTGGCTGGGCCGTCGCGGATGGAGCCCGCTGGCCGCCATAATCCGCCGCGCCGGACGCGGCCAATTCGGGACCTTCCGCTGCGGGCTGGGAGAAACGGAGGCCGGCGATGACGGCGAAGGTCGCGGCTGCCGCCAGTGACCAAGCGGTCCGCCGGATCACCCGGTCTCGCCGTGCTTTGGCTTGGACGGCTGCAAAGGTCCGGTTCGTGAAATCGTCAGGGGCAAGATCGCGAATCTCGAAGAAGCGGTCGATGACGGCATCCGGTTCGCGGGAACCATCGGGAGGAGTCTTTTTCATAATCATGTTTTCCTCAATTCTTCTCGTAAAAGCTGCCGCGCTCGGAAAATCCAGGTTTTCACGAGACTTTCGGAAGCGTTCATAATAGACGCGATTTCCGCGTAGCTCAACTGTTGCTGGTGCAGGAGAAGGATAGCCGTCCGGTGGTTTTCCGGCATTTGGAGCAGACCGCGCTGAAAGATTTCCTCGAGTTCGAACATCTTGATCTCGGGATCCGTCGTGGATGCTGACGGCAAGTCTTCCGGGGCAAAGAGGTGGACCGGTTTCCGCCCGCGCCGCCGAAATTCGTTGAGGAGAACCCGGCGGGCAATGTGGAACAGGTACGTTGAAAAACGCGCCTTCGGTTCGTAGCGGGAAGCGGCACCGTAAAGTTTGATAAATACCGTTTGGGCAAGGTCTTCAGCGTCGGCTCTGGATGACAGGGAACGGTAGAAAAAGTTGATCAGCGGGTTCTGCCAGCGATCGATCAGCTCGGCCAGCGCCTCTTCCTCACCGTCTTTTACGCGAAGCATCAAGTTCGCGTCCTCGTCGACTACCGGTGTGTGTTCGGCAGAATCCGCCATCACCGGGGCACGCGGCGCGCGGACCGGTTGCGCCTGGCGCTCATCGCGGATCCGTTGCGCACTCCCGCTGAAGGAGAGCGGTCCGCTTTCGACAAGTGTATGGGTCGCATCATGCACGCGAGGGATTAATCACCGGACCCCGCGGAAGGTTGCACGGTTCCCTCCGTGCGTTCCGTCCCGGACGATCCGGCGGATTGATTGTGAAGAAAATGTGAATCAAATTCCCTTGCGGAGAGCAAGCTCGCGCCTACGCTCGGATTCGCTGCCAATCGTTCCCGCCGCCGCCATTCCGCTCCATGACGGGTATTAGCGGCTCTCGACAGGGTAGTCCCATATCTTGTGGTTCATGAGCAATTCGACCACAAGATATTGTGTGATTTCTGATTATTTCGAAAATTCTTCTTTCCTGTATTTCGAGGATCCCTATAGTTGGAGAACCTTACCTGTGACCTGCCCGAACCGGCTTTTCAGCGCCCGGTTCGGCGCGTTCTCGATCGCGCTGAACACCAGGAGCTTCTTCGCGTTATGAACAAAGTTTATCAGATCGGAAACAAGACCTTCACGCTCGATCAGGCGAAGGCGGAGGCGGCGTTTGCGGCCAAGAAGATCATCAACGGCCGAGAAACGATGACGTTCAACCTCCTGCCGCTGAAGTACCAATGGGCGTATGATCTCTACCGGACGATGAAGGCGAACCACTGGGAACCGGAGGATATTCCGATGAACAAGGACATCGAGCAGTGGCGCCACCCGGACCTCCTCAGCGACGTCGAGCGCTGGATTATCATGATGGGGATCGGCTACTTTTCGGCGGCGGAGGGGATTGTGGGCGACAACATCATTCATGTCGTGCGGGAACTCGTCACGGCGCCGGAGCTGAAGCTGGTCCTCGGCCGCCACGCCCACGAAGAGAACATCCACGCCGATTCACTCCTTTACATGATCAGCTCGCTCGGGATCAATCCGCACGAATGCGAGGCGATGTTTGAGGACGTCCCGACGATCGTGAAGAAAAACGAATTTGTCACTCGTTCGAGCCACGCTCTTCGGCGCGATATCGATCTGACGAAGACGGAGAACAAGCAATTGCTGGCGAAGAACATCTTCATCTTTGGCCAGTGCATGGAAGGGACGCAGTTCTACGGGCTGTTCGGAATGATTCTTTCGCTCTACCGGCAGAACAAGTTTCCCGGCATCGGGCAGATGTTCCGCTACACGCTCCGCGACGAGTCGAACCACATCGAACTTTTCCGCAACCTTCTGATGGATCTCGTTGAGGAGAATCCGGACGTCTGGACACCGGAATTCCGGGACGAGCTGACCGACCTGATGCGCACGGCGGTCGAGCTCGAGAAAAATTTCATTCGCGACTGCCTGCCGGTCAACGCGGTCGGGCTGAGCGCCGACGAATTTTTGCAATACATCGATTACATCGCGGACCGCCGTCTGGAAGGAGTCGGTTTGAAACCGCTCAATCCAGGCATCCGGAACCCGCTTCCGTGGCTGGCCGAGATGATGGACATCAAGAAGGAGCAAAACTTCTTCGAAGGCCGCGTCACCGAATACCAAAAAGCCAGCTCCCTCCAGAGCGCCAGTGATGATGAACTGTAGGGGATTTTATATCTAAAGTTTAGATTTTAGATTTTCTCGCTCTGAAATCATGACGGAGGACGAGCTTAAACACCGGACGAAGCAGTTCGCGCTGCGGGTGATGAAGCTCGTCGATCACCTGCCGACAACGACCATCGGTCGCGCGATCGGCAGCCAGCTTGTCCGATCGGGCACTTCGGTCGGAGCCAACTATCGCTCAGCCTGTGGCGGCCGGTCCCGGGCGGAGTTCATTGCCAAACTAGGCACAGTAAAAGAGGAAGCAGACGAAAGTGCATTCTGGCTCGAACTCATTATCGAAAACGCTCTCGTGCAGTCATCGCTGGTCCAGCTGCTCCTGGCGGAGGCGAATGAGCTGACCGCTATCTTCACGTCATCTATCATTTCCGCCAAACGAAACGCCTAGTCCTTTTTTAATCTAAAATTTGCAATTAAAAATCTAAAATGGTTTCGATTTCCTTAGCACAAGATTCCGCACTTAAATCCGCTGTCTGCCGGGCGCCCGACCAGAAACCGCATTTTGCGTGGTCGGAGGCCGTGGCCGATCTCGCCGCTCCCCGTTCGGATGTCCGCGTCATCAGCTCCCGGGGTGAAGAGGCGTTTGAGCCCGCGAAAGTTGCCCAGAGCGTCGGCGATGCGATCACCGACCTCGAGATTTCGCGCGGAAATAACACCGATATCTTCAACGACGACAACCGTTCGCTCGTCGCCCACATCACCAAAGAGGTCACCGAAAATCTTCGCATCATCGTCAGCGACAGCCAGCCGCCGCGCGCGCGGGCGAGCGATCTGCACGTCCTGATCGAAAAAACGCTCGCCGACAACGCCGCCTACGACGTCGCGAAAAGCCTGATCCTTAAACGCGCCCTTCGGCTCCCGCGGGCGGCGGAACCTGGCACCGTCCGGGTCATTCGCCGCAATAATCACGTCGCCCCGTGGAACGAAGCCAAGGTCGAGATCGCCGTGCGCAAGGCGTTCCTGTCGCTCGAAAGAGATTCGACCCCGGCCGCCGACATCGCCCGCGCCGTCACCGCGCGCGTTAAGGCCTCGGGCCAGGCGTTTGTCCACATCGAAGAGGTCCAGGATATTGTCCAAGAGGAATTGATGAAGGCCGGTCACTTCAAGGTTGCCGAGCACTACATCCTCTACCGCGCCCAGCGCGCCGCCCTTCGCCTCCAAGCGGGCGAGCAGACGGAGCCGGTCCTCGAACAGGGATCGATGATCGTCGTCAAGAAGCCGGACGGCGAATCGGTTTTTTGGGACGGTGCCGACCTGAAGGCGCGGATCCGCTTCGCGATGATCGACCTCGACCTGAACCTTTCCGAGGAAGAAATTGAAACGGAACTCCGCCGCTCGCTTTTCGATGAGATTGTCGAGGCCGACCTCAAAAGCACGATCATTCTCAATGCCCGCACACTGATCGAGCGCGATTCCGATTTTGCCAAATTCGCCGGCCGCATCCTGCTCACCTACATCTATGAGGAAGTCCTCGGCTGGGATATCCTCCGTGACGGCATCGGCGGCATCAAGGAGGCGCACCAGCGCTACTTTGCCCAATACCTCAGGCGCGGCGTCGAAATTAAGCGGCTCGATTCCCGCCTCCTCGAGTACGACATCGAAAAGCTCGCCGCCGCTCTCGATCCGTCGGCCGACCTCGGTTTCGATTACCTCGGCATTCAGACGCTCTACGACCGTTACTTGATCGTCGACAAAACCGGGAAGACGCCGCGGCGGATTGAGACACCGCAGATCTTCTGGTTGCGCGTCGCGATGGGACTGTTCCTTATCGAGGACAAGGAGACCCGAGAAGAGCGCGTGACTCGCCTGTACGAACTTTACCGCACGCGCCGCTTCTGCTCGTCGACGCCGACGCTCTTCAATTCCGGGACGCTCCACTCCCAGCTTTCGTCGTGCTATCTCTACTACGTCGACGACTCGATCGAAGGCATTATGATTCGCGGGATCGCCGAGAACGCCTTCCTGTCAAAATGGGCCGGCGGCCTCGGCGGCTCCTGGACGGCGGTCCGCGGCACCGGCAGCCACATCGCCGGCACCAATGGCGAGAGCCAAGGCGTGATCCCGTTTCTCAAGTTGCACAATGACCAGCTCGTCGCGGTCAACCAGGGCGGCAAACGCCGCGGCTCCGGCTGCGCCTACCTTGAAACCTGGCACAACGACCTCTACGATTTCCTCGAGCTGCGGCGAAACACGGGCGACGACCGCCGGCGCTGTCACGACATGAACACGGCCAACTGGGTACCCGATCTGTTCATGAAGCGGATGGAAGCACGCGAAAACTGGACCTTCTTCCGCAGCAATGAGGTTCCCGATCTTCACGAGCTTTACGGTAAGAAATTCGAGGAGAAATATCTCGAATACGAAAAGCTCGCCGAGGAAGGCAAAATCTTCGGGAAATCGGTTCCGGCCATCGATGTCTGGAAGAAAATGCTCCAGATGCTTTTCGAAACCGGCCATCCGTGGATCACATTTAAAGACGCCTGCAACCTTCGCAGTCCGCAGGACCATTGCGGCGTCATCCACAGCAGCAATCTTTGCACCGAGATCACGCTGAACACCGGCAAAGATGAAACGGCGGTCTGCAATCTCGGATCAGTCATCCTCGACAACCATCTCGACGAAAACGGCCGGATCGACCACGAAAAACTGCGCGACACGATCCGCATTGCCGTCCGCGCGCTCGATAACGTGATCGACATCAACTTCTACCCGACCGAGGCTGCCCGGAACTCCAACCTCCGGCACCGGCCGATCGGCCTCGGGGTGATGGGCCTGCAAAACTGCCTGTACAAGCGCGGCATCTCGTTCGCGTCCGAGGCGGCAGTCGAATTCAACGACGAGATCATGGAGGCCGTCGCCTACTACGCGTACGAGGCTTCGAGCGATCTGGCCGGCGAACGCGGCACCTATTCCACCTACAAGGGCTCGAAATGGGATCGCGGTCTCCTGCCGCAGGATACCATCGATATTCTTGAACAGGAACGCGGCGTTGCCGTTGAGGTCCCGCGCGGCGGAAAAATGGACTGGACACCGGTTCGCGAAAAAATCGCGAAGCAGGGGATGCGCAACAGCAACGTCATCGCCATCGCTCCGACCGCGACGATCTCGAACATCACCGGCACCACGCCTTGCATCGAGCCGGTCTACAAGAACCTCTTCGTCAAGAGCAACCTCTCCGGCGAGTTCATCGTCCTCAACGCTCCGATGGTCCGCGATCTCAAGGCCGCCGGCCTCTGGAACCAGGAGATGATCGACAACTTGAAGTACTACGACGGCGAGCTGACCCACATCGAGAGCATCCCGCGGGAGCTCAAGGAGCGCTACCTGACGGCGTTCGATATTGACTATAACTGGTTCATCGACGCGGCCGCCCGGCGCCAGAAGTGGATCGACCAGTCGCAGTCGGTCAATCTCTTCCTCGGCGTGCCGGACATGAAAACGCTTTCGCACATGTACCGGGCCGCGTGGCGGAAAGGTCTCAAGACGACGTACTATCTGCGCTCGCTCAGCGCCTCGAACATCGAAAAGGCCTCGATCGCGGTCAAAAAGGAAGTTCGGCCGAGTCTTTTGAACGACCAGAATCGCACCTACACCGAAGAAGAAAAACTCGCCTGTTCGATCGAAGCCATGCGCAACGGCGAAGAGTGCGAAGCTTGCCAGTAAGAATATCAGCGAGCGGGGCCGAAACCGGCCCCGCTTTGTTTTACGGCTCGGGCTCCGCTCCAGCCATCCCCATTGCGAAATCACTGTGAAACCCCAGCAGTTTCAACCCCACCGGTACCGCGCCCGCATCTCCGACGGCATCGCAGCGCTCGGAACTGTCGGAACTCACCCGCTAACAGCGACGGTCTATCGCTTCATCAATCCCCGTTTTTCAAACTCATCCGAAATCGCCAGCGGAAAAGAGAGCCGAACGATGAGTGGCCGCTGGCATTGCAAGGGAGAGATTTGCATCAGTTACACCAGTCTCGAGCCCGAGACAGCGCTTGCTGAAACGCTGGCGCACGTGCGTTATTATAACCTGCCGGAAAAGCACGGTCTTTTCATTTGGCCCGGTGGTTGATGAGCATTTGGTAAGCGATGGCGGGCCGGTGCTGGCAGCGTTCTTTTAAGACCTGCCATGGAGTGTCGGGTGCGAGGAAGGATTTGAGGGCAATGAGACCGGCTCGCAGGATGGCGAGGTTGGCGTTTATGTTGAAGTTTTTCGACCTGGTCGGCAGCAGGCGGGGTCAGACCTTGAATTAACACTTAGCTGCATTGTCAGGAATTATCGATACAGGTCTTTTTTGGGGTCGAGGAGGCATTTGATTTTCCGGACCTGACACGCGAGAGTTGATCCTCCGCGACCCTCAGATCGATTGGCGAGCTTGCACGCTGCCCCGGCGTCCGGCAGCGATAGGGCAGGAAGAGCTTCCGACGAGTGACATGTATTAGTTGTCGCTAGTCGGGGGCGCGGCGGCGCGTTCGAGCCCTTCGAATTGCGACCGCATCGGTTCGGGGAGAAGGGGGATCAAGAATTTGGAACGCTTGGCTGAACTCGGGGAACTTGGCTGGACGGGAGAGAGAGAGGTAATCGGGAACTCGGTTTCAAAGCCGACTCTCGAACTGCCTTCCGCTCCCTTGAG
>CAZYAN010000069.1:15115-16242 GCA_964645585.1 uncultured Opitutales bacterium | reverse complement strand
GGTTAGCGAGCATAAAATTACTCGAAGCCGAACTAATCCCGCCGACAGAAACCCTTCTACTGCCAAACGGCCCTTGCCGGAAATTGGGTTCGGCTGATAAATTTGAATTCATTCAAATAACCGGGAACCCGGACGTTTTTTTGGCCCCCGCGGTTTCCCAACGTGCAGCAAGGAGAACACAAGAGCCATGTCCGACCGCATCCATCTCAGCAAGGCGGCCCCTGAACTGTATCAGACCGTTGCCTCCCTCAGCCAGCAGACCTTTCGCGCCATCAAAGACGCCGGCATCGCCGACGGCTTCTACCATCTCCTGCTCCTCCGCGCCTCGCAGATCAACCAGTGCGCCTATTGCGTCCGCATGCACACCCGCGACGCGATGTCGGCCGGCGAGTCGACCGATCGTATCAGCGTGCTCCCCGCCTGGCGGGAAACCGACTATTTCACCGACAAGGAACGCGCCGCCCTCGCCCTCGTCGAAGCGATCACCCTGATCGCGGAAGACCAAGTCCCTGACGACGTCTACGAACAGGCGAAGGCCAATCTCACCGAGCAAGAGATCACCGCGGTCCAATGGTGCGCGATCGTCATCAACACCTGGAACCGCATCGCCATCTCCAGCCGCTACAAGGTCGCTCCCTGACCCGGGCTCCGCGCCCTCAAGACAAAGGCGGCAGCAGCTTCCATCCGCTGATCCGCATAACAAAGCGGCAAGATGCCGATTCCACGCCCCGGATTCAGGCACCTTTTACTGCCATTCCCGCCTCGTTGCTGCCGACGTGACCCGCCATGATCCGCACCGTCACAACGGATCCCTCCGTTTCCTTCGCACATTACCGCGATCCCTCCATCGCTATTTCCCTTTCCGCTGCGACGGAACATGATCCCTCCGGGGTTACTCTCGGCTCCTCCGGGGTTAAAATTCATTCCTCCGCAGTTATCACCGGTTCCTCCCGCCTGCAATATAGCTGCTTCGCCCGTGATTATGGTTCCTCCACACGTGATCTCGGTTCCTCCATGCGTGTTTCCAGCTCCTCCGCGCATCATTTTTGTTCCTACGCCAATGAATTCAGCTCCTCCCCGCGTGATTCTGCTTCCTCCAGGCGTGTTGATGGTTCCTTCACGATAAC
>CAZYAN010000069.1:13312-15015 GCA_964645585.1 uncultured Opitutales bacterium | reverse complement strand
TCGCGTTCCTGCCCCTCTCCTTCGCCCTCCTGCGGCATCCAAATCAAACGAATCGATCCCGGCATCGTTACGCGGCAGCCGCTTCCAGCCGCTGATCCGCATGACGAAGCGGCAGGATGCCTCCTCCACGCTTCGGGCTCAGACTTATTGTAGTGCCATTCCAAGATGGCATCCCGCGAGCGCGGCTATAAACCTGTCATAGCCGCCGTCTTTCGCCGCCGCCGCCGTGAGCTGGTCATCCTATAACGACTCGCTGCTCATCCCCTACCAAATGCTTGGCAGACTCCTCTGCTTCAAGGTCCGTTTTTTTATAAGAAGATCCATGGTCTTTACACTGCGATCCAGGATTTCCGAAGTCCGTTCAATTCTCATTCCGCTAACATCTGTTTCTCGCGGATGAAGCTCCGCATTTTCCCTATGTAAACGCCGTGCAGAATCATTCCAAGCGGAGCGAACGCGCTGTACAGGATGACGGCGCCTGTCGCCCAGAAGAGGCTTCGCCACCATTTGTCGTAGTGAAAGTATCCAATCCCCGGGAACAAATAGAGCATGAGCTTGAGTTCCTTGCTGGGCTCGATGCATTCGTTGTTCTCTCGCAACCCGGTTTCAAGATCGGTTGCCCATCGCTCCTCAGCTGGCAGCGGCTTCGGAACGAGACCGGGGTCGATGTCGAGATGCAAGGGAAGCTCGATCTCGGCTTGATCGATCCCACTGCTTCTGGCTGCCTTTTCGATCGCACCTGGAATTTTTGAGAGTTCCTCCAGCCAAAGGCCGGTCTTGCCTCGCAACGATGTGTGGAATGCCTGAAGGGACGGGTGCGGGTAAGCGGCGGCGATCGCCTGTTCCCAGTGAACGAGTTGTTCAATGTGCTGGAGGAGCACTTGCGCGCCCGCGGCGACCTTGTCGGGATCAAACTCCCCCGAAGAGTTCTTCCAATCCAGCGCACAGCCATGGTGCCTGGTTATTTCGTCGAATCGAGGCCGCCACGCCATGAGTTCCTCGATACGGCGGGCAAAGTAAGCGCTGGTGGATCCCTCCGTGGGGAATATCTGCACGCTCGGGTGAATTCCGTGGACGGCGTTTCCCCAATCCGTCGCGATTCGCGCCAGGCCCTCCCGCAGATACAGAGCGAAAAGCAGATGCTCCCATCGAGGCGGTCGCTCTTGAAGGAGTGCTTGCCGTCGCTGTTCGTGAGATACGGGAAGATTTACCTGGTTCGACATGTTTCGCGCCCCCCAACTTACTCATGAACTTCGGACAACCGCGGTCCTACATAGACAAGAATGGCATAAGAAATGCCCCTGAATCCAAAGCGTGGGTGCGGCATCTTGCCCGCTCTACTATGCGAATCAGCGGCTGGAAGCCGCTGCCACTTTTGTTGAAAGGGAATCGCATGTGCTCACGCACGGCGGATGGACAGCGCCCTGCAGAAGGCGGCGTCACTTTGCAGAAGAAAAACCCCTCACGATGAACGTGCGGATGAGGACGCACGTCGCCTTGCGCGGCACGCCAAGGTGAATTCTTGCGACCCGGGCCAGGGGCGCACTGGGCAAGGTAGGACGCGCCGTTAGCGCTGGGTTTCGTCTTGCGGAATACAACGAACTCAAACTTCGAGTGTCGAGCTGCGCAGGATCTTTACTCGACAACCACGCCGAAGCAGCACCGCAATTCGCACCTTCCCACCTTCAAACCTTCAAACCTTC
>CAZYAN010000069.1:11820-13212 GCA_964645585.1 uncultured Opitutales bacterium | reverse complement strand
ACCTTCAAACCTTCAAACCTTCCCACCTTCAAACCTCCCGCTCCTCCGTCATCTGCCCGTAAGGGATCGCGAAGTATTTTATAGGGTATCCCCGACCGGACGCCTCGGGAAACCCTGTAGAGGACGCATCAGTCTTTCTGGTAGGATGGAATCGCGGACAACGTTGTACGCAGAAGAAACCAGAATAAACAAACCATGAAACCTCGACATTTCGTACTAGTCGCCAGTCTTCTGGCCTGCTCGCAAGCGAGCGCGCAGCTTGTAAGTGTTTATCCATCCGACATTGGCAGCGGCACCAATCCTGGCTGGAACGTCACCCAAACCTCCTCCTCCGGTTCCATCGGAATCTCTGGCGACCAGCCGAGAAATGGGGATGGCTCCCTCGCCCTGCACGGGGTTAACGGATCTTCCCACTGGGAGCTCAGCTATCACGAGGGCATTCAAAGTGGCGGATTCTTGAATCTGTTCAGTACTGGGACCAGCTTGGGCCTCGTCTCAGATCTGGATACCTTGTCGTTCGACTGGCTTCGGATCGACAACGCTACTCCTTCCTCACCCGCGGCTCCCGTTTTCAAGCTCCTGCTGTGGGACGGAAATGCTCCGGGAACATTTTCAGGCTACAACACGACCTATCTCACTTGGGAAGGTGCCTACAACGGTGTCAATAAAGCGAACCACGCTGCCGGCGAATGGCACACTACCAGCATTCTGGATGGAAACTTCTGGCAGCAGGGAACCCACAATCAGAGTCCCCTTCCTCTCATAGGCCTCGACGCGTTCGCCAACTATCACGTCGTCGGAGTCCGGGTCGGTTTCGGCAGCGGCTGGAACAATGAAACGGAAATGTATATCGACAACGTTTCGTTCGGCTTCACCGGCCAGGAAGCGATTACCTTCAACTTCAACCTGACCGACACTCCAGTCAGTCCGGTTCCCGAACCGTCCACATACGGGATGATCGGAGCCGTCCTGCTGCTCGGATTGATCGTTCACCGTCGCCGCCATCTCAAAGCGGCGTAAGGTTTGACCATTTAGCTTGCCGACAAAAAAGCCCCGGGATGCATGTCCCGGGGCTTTTTCGCGTCCAAAGAGACGGTCCGCGACGTCGCGCGAGACAACATATTCGAATCTCGAGCCTCCAGACCCGCGAACCTCCCGGCGTGGCAGCGGCTTCCAGCCGCTGATCCGCATAAGCAAACGGCAAGGTGTCGATGTCGCTTCCGCATTTCGAATGCAGGCCTTATTTCAGTGCGATTCGGCTCAAACTAAGCGCCTCTTTCGTTTCGCGCTGCGGATGCCAACGGACTCCACCGGCGCAAGAGTCGAGCTGCCCCGCCGAAGCGACATCCAAAATTGTCCCTGTGATCCTTTGTGGTTAATAAACCTTCCCAC
>CAZYAN010000069.1:0-11720 GCA_964645585.1 uncultured Opitutales bacterium | reverse complement strand
CCTTCCTCAGTATTGAGCAGTCAGCCGCAGGCGCATGAACCGTCGCTCCTGTCCGTGCATCGAAACATCGTCCCGAAAGACGAGCTCCTTCGTTCCGTCCGGATAACGTGTCTCCCGCGCCCGGATCGCCGGTTCGGCTGATGCTCCCAATGCTCCAAAAACCTCAGCCGAGCACGTAACATCCTCCACTCCTGCCGCCAATACAATCGAGAGGCTTAGGTACGCGTCACCATCCCGCTCATACACCCCCAGCTTTGGAAGCCCTGCCCCGGCCGATGCGTACGGCACTAGGCCAACGGCATACTTTAAAAGATTTGGAATCCCGTCTCCAGCGGGCGCCGCCTCCCCTCCGGACACCGTCAGGTCGTTCCGCTCCTCCAGCGAAAAGTGCAGCGCTCGCCACACATCAAATCCGCCGCCGCTGTCGCCCGGGAGATGAACGGCCAGATCATGGGCTGGGTCGGATGGCGCTTCCACCACCAAGCGGCGTCCGTCAACCAGCTCAACCGCGACAACCGGCGTGCGCAACCGCTCGTGATGCCGAACCAATGACGGCACGCCCGGTCGTAACGGCGCCAGAAGCGTCAAAAATCGAACCGTGCTGCTCCCGCTCTTCCGATGCCGAACTGTGGCTGCCGGTTTCGGATTCAAGGGATTCCCTGCATTCCACCCAAGAATCTCCGGCGACAACTGTCCGGATACAACCGCCGCATCCAGCCCCTCGGGAAACAGGGAAACCATTTCGAGGTTCGGCTGCCCTGGATCTTCCGTGACAACACGTTCGCCCTCGCCTTCCGTCCGCCAGTTCACCGTATCAAGATGCCATCGCGCCTCGTATTCGTGAGGTAAGCCATCGATCGGAACCAAGGTATCCGCCACGAAAAACAGATCCGGTTTAAGATAGAAAACGCGCCGATAGTGACGAGCCGGATACACCCATCCTTGCCGGAAGTTGCTCCCCGCCGAATACGGATAAGCATCACTCGGCCCAGACAATCCATAAGCTTCTTCATACTTCCCCGCCGCTAGATCGTAACGCTCCGTCGTCCTCCAGCGATACCCCGGAACCTCTTCGTACGGCATCCGGTTCGGATGCGGGTTATTGTACCAGAGCCGGCGCTGCGGCCGGTTATCGATAAGCACCGTATTGTGCGAAAACGTATCCATCACGTAATTCACCATCGGCAGCGAATGGTCATAGTTCGACAGGCCGGGATCGAACAGAACCGGCCGCCCGTACGCCCAGAGCTGTAGACTCAGACCATCCTGATGCGCATGTCGGTACCCGACGGGGCCAAAGTCAAAATAGAGCAGGTTCGCATCCGTCGCCCAACTCTCGCGCATCACCGCAAACCCGGCATATGGCAGCACCATCGACGTATACGCCGGGGGAGTTCCCGCCCCGCCCTGCGTCACCACCCAGCGAAAATCCTCCCGGTGCGGAAACCACTCCAATCCTTCGCGCAGAATGCTCACCACATCGGCCGGTGTATTGTCGTTGGTCGCCGGTGCCAGCCGATTGGGCGCCATGATCTTTAAATACGCCTCAAACAACGGCTCGGTCCGCGCCGGAAAAGCATCCATCCCGAACTCCTCCAGCCGCCCTGCATGGCGGGCGAGCTCGTAAATCACAAAATAATTCGAGAAAAATTGACCATAACCGGGAGAAAGCTCGATGGTCATCCCGTCCGGCAACCAGCCGCGATCAAGATCCCCGAGCACCGTTTCAGAGGCAATGCGCCGCCACGACTCCGCATCCTTGAACTCCGGATACACAACCCCCGACGTATACAGGCCGGCGAGCTCGAAGGTCAGCCAGTTTGAGGTGTCGCTCAGATTCCGGCGCAAATAGTCGCTTTGATCCCAAACCGATTTCAAAAACAGGACGATGTCCTCGTCCGTGAAGGCCGGCGAACTCAGGAGCGAAAGAAACGCGACCGGCCAGCCGGTCCGCAACCGGATCCCGACATTCATCGTCGACCAAACCCCGCCTTCTCCATCACCACCGTTCGGATAGAGATGAATGAAACTGCGGATCAGATACACGACACTCGTCCCGATCGGATACTCCTCGCTTCCGTTCGCCGCCTCCAAAGCCGCCGCCTCCCCGAGCGACTCGAGAAAATACATGCGCCATTGGTTCGACAAATTCGCCGCTCCCCAGTTGAACAAATTCCCTGTCCACAAATGCTGCCCCCACTCCCCGGTCCGGTTCACAAGGGGCATCGCGCCGCGGATTTTGCCTCCGGGATTGCTGATTCCCGCGGTTGGATTTTGCGCGTCGACGTAATGAAAGACACCCGACCGAGACCGGAAATGAGCCGCCAGCTCCGCCTTCGCCGTTTCAAGATCCTCACTGGCAACCGCGGCGCGCACAGCCTCCAGACCCGGTTGGTCCAGATCCATCCGTGCAAGCAACTCCGCATCGCTCATCGGCGCGTTCACCTCCTCCGCCGGAATCGCGGCCAGCGGCACCGCCCCCAAAACCGTCAACAGCAGCCACAGCCAACCGGGCGCCGCCCTCCACCACCCTGCCATCACCACTTTCCAACCCCGCCAAGGAGCTACCGTAACCATAAGAATTTTATCGATACGATCAGACAGAACAGCCTCGAGCTTCCTCGGCAAATTCCCTCTGACGTTATTCCTAACGGAAAAGCAAGCGGCGTCCCGCCTGCAATCCAAATGCAAGGCGACCGGCCTTTGATCCTGCCGGCTGCGGATATCGTCCTTCCAAGTGTCCGGGTCAACGTCACGCGAGCACCCGCACTGCGTTACGACTACCGTCATGCGGGCCTTGCATCGTCTGGATTCCACGGTTTCGCTGGGGAACAGACACAAACAGCCCTCCGTATCATGTCTCCGAGAAACCGTCATCCTTTCCAAACTGCCGCCGCTTTCACTCTGATCGAGCTTCTGACTGTAATCGCCATCATCGGGATTTTGGCAGCGATTCTCATTCCCGTTGTCGGCGCCGTCCGCGATCGTGCGAAAATGGCCGCGTGCCAGAGCAACCTTCGCCAAGTCGGATTGGCCGTTCACATGTACGCCGCCGACAATGCCGAGTATGCCCCGGGTGTGGCCCGGGATCCTCTCACGGGCACGCTTGGCAACAATGTCGGACCCAACCGGCTCGCCGGGCGGCTCGTCCCGAGACCCTATGGATGGGCCGAGGAGGCTTATCTCGACACCGCTGACGTCCTTTTCTGCCCAGCGCTCGCCAACCATGCCGACTTTCAACAGGACGGCCCCGGTCACTTCACCGCCAACAACCGGATCGGTTACGCGTGGATTTATCTGCCTCGCCCGGGCCGTCCGGAACTCGATAACACCCGGCTCCGCGACGACAACACCCATCACGCGCTCGTTTTCGACCTCGACGCGCGGGCTGGCTACCTCGAACTCGGCTGGCCTCCGCACCCGCCGGTGATCAACGTCCTCCGCCTCGGCGGCCAAGTCACCACGGCAAACCGGGACGAACTGCTCCAGTTCGAATACTGGGTCGATTTCGTCGAAGCTCTTCACAACCGGTAAAGGAAGTGAGGGGGCAAGCAGCCGGCTTCCCGGCCGGTCGCCCATCAAATTTTATCAAAACCAACAGAAACCAGACTAACCGCCCAATGAAACGATTGCTCTCGACAACCTGTCTCTCCTCCCTCCTTCTCGCGGCCGCCACCGCGTCCGCCAGCACGATCCAGCTCACGCTCAATGTGGCCGAAGACGCCTACATCCAGCAACACATGCCCTGGACCGGCAACGGCTCGGCCGAACGCCTCTTCGCCACACAGGGAACAGCTACCGGAAGCAGCGAAAAAATCTACCTGCTCTTCGACGCCTCCAATGTGCCGGGCGAGATCGTCGACATCATCGACATCCAAGCCGTGTTCACCAATCAATACGCCGGACGGTCCGGACATACGTTTCTTGTGACCGGCCCCGGCGCCACAGACTGGACCGAGGACTCGATCACCTACGACAACGCGCCGGCCAACGATCCCGCCACCCACACCTTCCTCGCCGAACAATCCACCCAAATTGGATCATTCGAGGCCGTCTCCGCACAGTACGACACCGCGAGTTTTATCTGGGTCGGCGATGATCCGGAAGCCACGAAGCAGATGGTCATCGAGGCTCTCAATACCGGCAGCCGAAAGGTCGCCTTTGGGATCCATCGGGACAGCACCAACCGCAACATCGCGTACGCTTCGAAAGAAAGCACGAGTCACGCCGGACCGCGCATGATCCTTGAAGTGGCTCCCGACAGGCAGATCGGTTCGGTCCTCGTCGATGTGGTCGAGGACGCTCATGTCAGCCAGGCTCTCCCCAATCTCAATTTCGGCACCGACGCGATCCTGTACGCGACCGAAGGCATCAACGCGGAAGCGAGCGAGAAAATCTACCTGAAGTTCGACGCGTCCGGCCTGCCGGGCAACATCGTCGAGATCGTTGATTTCGAGGCTGTGTTCCTCAACGAGTATGCTCGCTACGGCGGCGTCAGCCTCCTGACCGGCCCCGGAGTCAACGACTGGACAGAAAACTCGATCACCTACAACAACGCGCCCGCCAACGACCCGTTCTACTACGACTTCCTCCCGAGCCAGTCTGTGCGTCTTGGCTCCCTCCAGCAGGGCGGATACGGCGAAACTGTTGGGATGGCATGGTTCGGCAATGCCCAGGACCAGCTGCGGGACGCCCTCAACAGCGGCGACCGAATCGTCACGGTCGGCATGTTCCGGAACAGCACCAACCGCAATATCGCTTATGCCTCCAGGGAAAATGAGGAGTTTCATCCGGCCCGGCTCGTCCTTTTGGTCGAAGGCGTCGAGGGCGGCAGCACCGGCTTTTCGGCGTGGCTCGAAACCCATTTCACCTCGGACGAACTGTCCAATCCCGCCATCAGCGGTCCGGAAGCCGACCCGGCCGGAGATAACGTCTCCAACCTCCTCAAATACGCGCTCGGGCTCGATCCTTGGGTTTCTTCCGCCCATCTTCTCCCTGCACCTTCCATCGACTCCGACGGGGACGATCGCTACCTGACGCTGACCTTCAGCCGGCCGGAGGCCGTCGATGACGTCTCGTACGCGGTCGAAGCCGCGGGCGACCTCAACGGCTCGCCGGAGCCGACGGTCGAAGTTTCCACGACCATCGAGAACGGCTTCGTCCACTCCACCTACCGCGACACCGTCCCTGTCGACGAAGCCAACCGCCGCTTCCTCAGGCTCCGCGTCAGCAGCGGGAACTGATCCGTTTCTCCTGCACAGGCTTCCTCCCAAGACCGGCTGGCGCACCGCCCGCCGGTCTTTTTATCAACAGAAACATCCCCCGCACGCCACGAGACCTCCCGCCAAACACATTCACACCCGCCGAACCCAATACCCAATAACCAATAACTAATAACCAATAACTAAATACCCAGCCTCGGATAATCCGTGTATCCAGTCGAACCGTACGCGTAGAACGTCTCCGGATTCGGTGCGTTGAGAGGAGCATCCAGGCGATAACGTTCCGGAAGATCGGGATTGGCGATGAACAGCTTGCCCCAGGCGACCGCGTCCGCCTGGCCCGAGGCGACGAGTTCTTCGCCTTCCTCCAGACTCAGGTTTTCGTTGGCGATCAGCGCGCCTCCGAATTCGCGGCGAATCACCGGCGCCACTCGCGGCTCCACTTGGCTTTCCCGCACAAACAGGAACGCGAGATTTCGTTTACCGGCCTCGCGGGCCACGTAGCCAAAGGTTGCCGCGGGATCCGAATCGCCCATATCATGGGCATCGCCTCGCGGCGACAAATGCAGGCCGACCCGGTCGGCGCCCCAAACCGAGATCGCCGCATCGACGGTTTCCAGCATCAATCGCGCCCGGTTCTCAACAGGCCCGCCATACTCGTCCGTTCGGCGATTGGTGCTGTCCTGCAGAAACTGATCGAGCAAGTAGCCATTCGCGCCGTGCAGCTCGACACCGTCAAAGCCCGCTTCCAAGGCGTTCGCCGCGCCTTGTCGAAAGGCTTCGACGATCTCGGGAATTTCTTCCGTTTCGAGCGCCCGCGGTGTCACGATTTTTTTTCGCGGACGGAGCAGACTGACGAATCCATCCGCGGCGATCGCGCTTGGCGCCACGGGAAGTTTCCCATCGAGAAAGACCGGATCCGAAATCCGGCCCACGTGCCAAAGCTGCAAAAGCATGCGGCCGCCGTTCTGATGAACCGCATCCGTTACGCGCTTCCAGCCTTCGATTTGCTCCTTTGACCAGATTCCGGGCGTATTCGGATAACCGACACCCATCGGCGTGACCGACGTCGCCTCGCTGAAAATCAAACCGGCCGACGCGCGCTGCCTGTAATATTCGGCCATCAAATCGTTCGGCACACGGCCCTCGCTGGCCCGGCAGCGCGTCAGAGGTGCCATAATCATGCGGTTGGGGAGATCCCACGCGCCAATTCGGACAGGTTCCAGAAGCTTTTTTTCTTTGTTCATATCGTCAGCTCAAATCGATCGCCGCCACACACGCGGCCACCACCATTTAAACGCGGCCTGTCGCGCCGAGCAATAACGGAACTTCGCAACCGGCGGTTCGCATGAATCGCATTGCACCGCAACAAGTCGCGCGTTTGGATACGGCTATGCGGAAAACCCCGAAACGTTCCTCCAACGCAAGCCGCACGCCGATGAGTCGGCCGCCCATCGTACGCATGCGGCGGATACACGAAATTTTGTCGGACGGAAAACCGGCCAACTGCTCGCTGCTCGCCCGGGAGCTCGAGGTCAGCACGAAGACGATCCAGCGCGACATCGACAACATGCGCGATCAGCAGCAGCTTCCGATCGATTATGACCCGTCGACCCGCTCGTTCGTCTACACCCGCCCGGTGAAGACGCTCCCGGCGTTTTCCGTTACCGAAGCGGATCTGCTCGCCTTGTTCATCGCGCGCGAATCGCTCGACTCCTATCAGGGAAGCCGGTTCGGCGACATGCTTGCCCAAACCTTCGAGAAGTTGACCTCCCGGCTTTCGGACAGCGTCGTCTTCCACTGGGAAACGCTCGCCAGCCGGGTCGAATTTCACCAGACGCGGCCGTCGATCCAGAATGCCGAAATCTACCAGAAAGTCGCGGATGCCGTGACGCGAGAGAAGCGCCTGCGCTTCCATTACGCGGGATTGCAAGACAGCAAACCGCGGCAGCGGACGATTCACCCGTATCAGGTCCGCTTTCTCGAAGGCGGCTGGTACGCGGTCGGCTGGGATGAAGTCCGGCGAGACTGGCGCGTGTTTGCCCTGCCGCGCATGTCGAAGGTAAAAGTCCTGCCCAACTCCTTCGAGCGCGATCGTTTGTTCGACCCGCAAGCGTTCTGGGCCGGATCGCTCGGCATCTACCGGGGCGGAAAACTCGAACAGGTCGTACTCCGCTTTCGCGATTGGGCGGCCCGGATCGTCGCGGAACGCGAATGGCACGCGTCGCAAAAGCTCAAACAGCTTCGCGACGGCCAAGTCGAGCTGCGCCTCCATGTGCAAATCACGCCCGACCTCCTCCGCTGGATCCTGTCCTGGGCCGACGCCGTCGAAATCCGCTCGCCCAAGACGCTGCAGGATGACGTATCCGCCCTCTACCGCAAAATGGCTGGCGCGTCATTGAGGAACTCGGAGGCGGGTTGAAAGTGGCGGCGCCTTCCATCCGCGGATCCGCGTAACAGAGCGGAAGATGCCGATTCCGCGCGTCGGGTTCAGGTTTATTTCAGTGCCATTCGCCGCTACATTCCGTTTTCCTCGGAGGCGCGCCGGATTTGACTGGCGAGGCTCGGGCCGATCGAGCTGAGCTCGGCACGGTGAATTCGGTACAGTTTATCGAGGGCGCCGCGACCTTCGTCCGTGAGCGACAGGCGCACCCGGCGGCGGTCTTCAGGGCAGACCGCGCGCTCGACGAGCTGAAGCGCTTCGAGCCGGTTTGCCAGACCGACGGCGCTCTGATGCGCGATCAGCAACTGGCCGGCCAAATCCCCGATAGTCATCCCCTCGCCATCCGCCGCGCCTTCGATCGCCAGGAGCGCCTGATACTGCTGAGGCGTCAGACCGCTCTTGCGCGCGGCGCGTTCACTGAACGACAAAAACCGGCGCAGCGTGAAGCGGAAGTCGGCGAGAACCCGGTAATCATCCTTCGTCAGCCGCTCAACATTCAATTTCTGGTGGCGGGGCGCACTCATTCCGCGATTTCTGTGGGCATCAGACTTGATCTCAAGAAAAAAGTATCGTAATCCGATAGATTCTATGGCAAAACATTCTTCATCCGGCGGACGGTCAGGCGGCCAGTCCCGTGCGCCGCGCCGCTTTTCCACGCGTTGCGTGCGCGCCGGAACCGGACACGAGGCAGCCGCTCGCGGCTGGAATGAACCGGTCCAGCCTGCCATCGCCCAGTCGGCGATCTTCCATCTGGGCGATTCCGCCGACGCCGAGGCGATCTTCAGCGGGTCCCGCAAAGGCTTCGCTTATTCCCGGTTCGGGAATCCGACCGTCGAGATGCTCGGCGAAGCGATCGCTGATCTTGAGGGCGGATCGGCCGGACTCGTGACCGCCTCCGGAAATGCCGCCGTACTGTGCGCGGTGACGGCCGCAATGGACGGACGCGACGGACCGCTCGTTACCCACCGCGACGTTTACGGCGGCAGCAGCGAGCTTTTTCGGATTTTGCAACGCGTCCACGGCCTCCGGCTGGAAGTGGTCGACTCGACCGATACAGCGGCCTGGATCGAGGCGGTTTCCCGAGCGGGCGCAGTCGTTCTCGAAACGCCGTCGAACCCCCTGATGCGGCTGATTGACATTCAGGCGACTGTCGAGGCGGCCCACCGCAACGGAGCGCAGGTGATTGTCGACAATACGGTCGCGACTCCCTTCAATCAGCTTCCCTTCGAATTCGGCGCCGACTGGGTGGTCCATTCAACCAGCAAATTCATTAACGGCCACTCGGACATGATCGGCGGCTGTCTCGTCAAGCGCGAGCCGCTTCTGCCGTCGGAACGCGCGATCCATAAAAACCTCGGCGGAACGGTCAACGCGTTCGAAGCCTGGCTCGTTCTGCGCGGATTACGGACCTTTTCTCTGCGGATGGAGACCCATAATCGCAACGGGAAAGCAGTCGCAAAGTGGCTCCACGAGCGGCCTGAGGTCAGTCAGGTGAATTTTCCCGGACTTTTTTCGCATCCTAATCTTGACCTTTTCGATCGACAAATGAAAGATAACGGCGCTTTGTTATCATTTGAACTCGCGGAAGGTGAAAAAGCAGCGCAACGTTTTTTTGATCGCATCGAGCTGATCGCGCACGCGGTCAGTCTCGGCGGCCTGGAAACGACAGCCACGCGTCCAGCGATGTCGAGTCACCGGGGGATGACCCCGGAAGAGCGGCGTCAGGCCGGCGTCGGCGACGGTTTGATCCGTCTGTCGGTCGGTCTGGAGGCTCTCGAAGACTTGCTGGAGGACTTGGATAACGCGCTTAGCTAATGTTTTGCTGGCCGCGGCTTCAGGTGAAGATAAATAACTTTTTGCAATGACACCGATTCCTGACAACGCGCCTTTCACACCGGAGCAAATCGCCGGGCTGAACCGCATTCTGCCTGGTCTGTCGGCCGGCCAGTTGCAGTGGCTGAGCGGATTCCTCGCTGGATGCCAAGCTGCCGGCGGGAACGCCATGAGCGCCCCGGCGCCCGTCCAGACAGCCGCGGCCGCGCCCGCTCCGGCGGCCAAACCGCCGATTACCATTCTGTATGGAACGGAATCGGGCAATGCCGAAGCCCTCGCCGATCAGGCGAAAAAGGAGCTGACCAAGCGCGGCTTCAAAGTAGCGGTCAAGGACATGGGCGACATCGAACCCGCGGCGCTCGAGAAGATGGAAAATCTGCTCGTGATCGTCAGCACTTGGGGCGAAGGCGACCCGCCCGAGCGCGTGGTTCCGTTTTATGAGAAGTTCATGAAGAACGGCGGCGCCGATCTGAGAAAGACGCGCTTCGCCGTCTGCGGTCTCGGCGACACGAGCTACAGCGAGTTCTGCAAGATGGGCAAAGACTTTGACGCGAGACTTGAAGCCCTCGGCGGTTCCCGTATCTTCGAACGTGCAGATTGCGACGTGGATTTTGAACCCGTCTTCCAGAAATGGTTCGACGGGGTGCTGAAGGAGATAGAAAAATCGGCCGCGCCGGTGCTGGCACCGGCAGTAGAGGTGGTGACACCTGCCGCGGTTCCCGCCGGCACGGCCGAAGTTGCCTGGAGCAAATCGAATCCGTTCCAGGCTGAACTCCTCGAGCGCGTCAATCTCAATGGCACCGGCTCCGCCAAGGAAACCTACCATCTCGAATTTTCCCTGGAAGGCTCCGGTATCCGCTACATCCCCGGCGATTCGCTGGGTGTGAAACCGACGAACTGCCCGGAGGTCATCGACCAGGTCATCCAGGCCGCCGGGTTCAAGGGCGACGAAGAAGTCAATCGCGCCGACGGCAGTGCCGGTCAGCTCCGCACCATCCTGATCGAAGAACTCGACAGCACGATGCTGAGCCGGAACATCATCAAGGAATACGCCAAACTGTCGGAAAACAAGAAGCTCGAGGAGCTGCTGGCCGACGCGAAAGCGGTTAAGGAATACACCGAGGGCCGAGAAATCATCGACCTTTTCATCGAGCATCCATGGCCCGACCTTTCGCCGCAGAAACTTGCCGACCTCCTCCGTCTGCTGCCGCCGCGGCTCTATTCGATCGCTTCCAGCCTTTCGGCGCACCCTGACGAGGTGCATCTCACCGTCGGCGCCGTGCGCTATCAGACCCACGGCCGCCACCGAAAAGGCGTCGCTTCGACCTATCTTGCCGACCGCATCGCCATCGGGGACAAGGTGCCGGTCTACCTCCATGCCAACAACCGCTTCCGGCTTCCGGAAGATCCCGACTGTCCCATTATTATGATCGGGCCGGGCACCGGTATCGCGCCGTTTCGCGCCTTTATTGAAGAGCGGGCTGCCACTGGAGCAAAAGGAAAGAACTGGCTCTTCTTCGGCGACCAGCGCTTCTCCTACGACTTCCTGTATCAGCTCGAATGGCTCGACTACCTGAAGGACGGCGTCCTGTCGCGACTGGATGTCGCCTTCTCGCGCGACGCGCCTGAGAAGGTGTATGTTCAGCACCGCATGCGTGAACACAGCCGCGACATCTACGCCTGGCTGGAAGAAGGCGCCTATTTCTACATCTGCGGCGATGCGCACAAGATGGCCAAGGATGTCAATCAGACCTTGGAAGAGATTGTCGCCCAGGAAGGAGGCATGTCCGCCAGTGAAGCGAAAGCTTACGTGACACGCCTGACAAAGGAGAAGCGCTACCAGCGCGACGTTTATTAACAGGACAGGGATTAACCGAAACGATGCGGACGCCGGCGCCTCAAAAGCCCGGCGCCGCCAACGCGGCACGGGACGCAGCCCGCGCCCACCCGCACTTAGAGAAATGAACGCAATCGAAACAGATCTTTCGAAACTGCACAAAAACGAGACGCTCAAATACAACAGCCGCTTCCTTCGGGGCAACATGGCTGAAGACCTCGCGAACGCGGCCACCGGGGCTGTCTCGCCTGAAACGACGCAGTTGACGAAATTCCATGGCATCTACCAGCAGGACGACCGCGATGTCCGCGCCGAACGCCGGAAGAAAAAGCTCGAACCGGCCTACATCTTCATGGCGCGAGTGCGTGTGCCAGGCGGGGTCTGC
>CAZYAN010000068.1:0-16356 GCA_964645585.1 uncultured Opitutales bacterium | reverse complement strand
ATACCAGGCGCCGCACCGCCCGTGAAGGGGGCAGATGACCGGACGCTTACGATATATCGCTGAACGTGCTGACCTGATTGCCCACCGTCAGCACGACCTTTTCACTGAAGGTATAATCGAATTTGCTCCCGATTCCGGCTTGCCAAACGAGCGCTCCGCTCGCGGCGTCCGCCGAACCGCGGGCCATCACCCCGGCGAACGGCGTCAACCCCCACGCATACTGACGTTCCTCGGACGGCTTCAGGATATTGACACGCAATCCCATGTTCATGCCGACACCGTAAATATCGGTTCCCTCGATCTCGGTGTAATCGATCGGAATGTCCCACATGAAGGCGACCCGCTCACCGATGCGAAACGAGGGCCGCAGATTCAATCGATGCTGCTCCCCCTTCATCGTCCCCGAAGGAGTATCGACATCGAACTGACCGAACGAATACGCGATGCCGCCGGTAACCTCTCCCATCGTGAACCCGCGAAACGCGGAGTTGGCAATCATCGCTGTCGCGGCATTGGGATTGCCGTCACTCAACGCGGCGGCGGAGCGCTTCCGGATCTCCTTGTCGAGCTTGGCCAGTTCCTTCGAGCCATCGGCCTTCAGCCAGTCGACCAGCTCGTCCTCCACTTCGTCTGAGTCGACACCTGTGAAGGTTACATCGAGACCGGTCAGGCGGCTGGTTAACGTGACCACGGTTCTGTCGGCGTTACTCTCAAACTGCAGCGCTTTCGGCACCCCGAAATAAAGCGCCTCGGCCGTCCACGCCTGATTATCCAGCGCGGCAAACTCCTTATCCGCGTCCAACAAGTTCTCCACCAAATCGATAATTGAACTTCCTTTCACAGAGATTTCGGGCCCGGCGGCGGGAGCGGCATTCACACCGAACAATTGGGCATCCAGGCTCGGACTCGACACGATTAGCGAAATCAACGCGGCAAAAATCCCCGCAGCGGGAAGACAGACAGTTTTGGACCTCATCAATGGAAGCAGGTGTTAGTAGAATTCGATTGCAGACAGACCATCAGGGAAACTTGGATTCCCACCTTAATGGAATCCCTGACGCGGGCGAGTATATCGTTTGATGATCCGCCACTCAATACGCATAAATACGTATTCTTACATCAAGGAGGCGGATTATCGGTCCAAACACTCCCGCCTTCCGCTTTATGTGTACCTTTCGCCCAAGCGTGTTACGTCAAATCCTCTCCCAATCCAAAATCCAAACTCTCGCCGACGGTCATCCGGCAAGGCCGGAACGCTGCGACGTCGAAGAATCACCGCTCCAAAATCCCAATTTCAAAATCCAAAATTCCATAATTACCGTTTACCTTTGATCAGGGCTTGGCATGATGACGACGCTTCCTGTCCATGACACCTAACGATTCCAACCCGTCCATTCTCGGACCTAACCAGCGGCGGCTGGTCGGCTTTACCGTGTCGTTCGCCTGCCTGCTTGGGGTCATCTTCCTCTTTTCTCTGACCATCGCGATTCTCGGGCGGCTGGTATCCACTTTTTCTTCCATGCTCTGGCCGCTCGCGGTCGCGGGTATTCTCGCCTTGATGCTGCGGCCGCTCGTATTGCGGGTGCAGCAACGGCTCAATGTCAGCGCGCTGACCGCCGTGCTTCTCCTCTACGGCCTGCTCGTGCTCATGGGCATCGGGCTGCTCGCCTGGCTGCTCCCGGTGATTATCGCTCAAGTACGCGATTTCATTGTGCTCGTGCCCCAGTTGGTGTCGCAAGGAATCGAGTGGCTGCAACAGAATCTTCCGGTTTGGGCCGAGGCGTTCCGTGACCAAAGCGCCCAGCACGCGGCATGGCAGGAACACCTGCAAAAGGCCCTCGATCGCCTGGGCGACGGATTGCTCAATGCAGCGCCCGGCATCGCGGCCGCCGGGGGTATGCTTCTCGGCGTCTTCGGCCTGGCCGCCGGACTCGCCATTATCCCGGTCTACCTTTTTTTCTTCCTGCAATCCCAGCGAGATCCGACCGAAAGCCTCCACGGCGCCCTTCCGTTCCTGAAGCCCGAAACACGCAACGACGTCGTCTTCCTCGCCCGCGAATTTGTTTCCATGGTCGTCGCCTTCTTCCGCGGGCAGCTTCTGATCGCCCTGATTTGCGGAGTTCTTCTCGCAATCGGTTTCACCGCCGTCGGGCTTCGGTTCAGCATCCTCCTGGGCCTGACTCTCGGATTGCTCAATATCATCCCCTACCTCGGGGTGATCCTAGGCGTTGTAACCACCATCCCGCTGGCCTTCCTGCAACCTGGCGGAGGCTGGGTCCTTGCTCTCCTCGTCGCCGCGGTTTTCGCCTTGGTGCAAGTGCTGGAAAGCACCGTGCTCACGCCCCGGATTATGGGCAATCAGACCGGCCTCCACCCGGTCGTGATCATTATCGCCATCTTTTTCTGGGGGATCGCTCTCGGCGGCCTGCTCGGCATGATCTTGGCCATTCCGCTCACCGCTTTCTTCGTCACAGCCTGGCGCCTGGCCAAACGCAAATACATTCGGGAGATCGCCTGAATCCCCATTGTTTTTCCGATTCCGCGCGACAGCTTGTTCGCAAATCCGTGAGCACCTCGCCTTCATTCAGGGTTGAAAAAGGGACAGGCGGCTCTGTAGTGTGTCCCCATGAATCCCCTGATTTACCCCATTCTCTCGGCCGGTTTGTACTTGGCGACAGCAGCCTTCGCGGCTTCATCCGGCGATACGTATCGAGTTTTTCATGACACAAACGGCCGGGCCATGGAGGCGGTTATCATTCGGACAAATCCGCAGTTTGTCTGGGTGCGGCGTACCGACGGTCAAACGTTTCGGATACGTCATGAAAAATTCAGCTACGCCGATCGGGAATTTATTCGCCAATGGAAACGAAGGGACGCCCTCGATGCGCCCGATGCGATTTCGATCTCCGTAAAACGCTATTCCGGCGATTCAACCACCGAAACAGCCCGCACCAGCCGAACGACGACCCAAGAGCGCGGATACGAAGTGACCCTGAAAAACACCACCGGCATCGATCTCGCGAATCTCGCGATCGAGTACAAGGTTTACGTCCTTCGCGGCGACATCGGTAAACAGGGCCTCGACCGCAAACGCGAGCCCTATACAGGCAGTGCTCACATTGAGCATCTTCCAGCCCGTGACACAGCTTCGTTCAAAACTCTGCCGATCCCGCTCACGAAAGTTGCCCTTCGCAAAGGCGGCCGATTTCGACACCGGGATGAACCGAATCTCAATCAGCGCGAAATTCGCGACAACCTGGGCGGCATCTGGATTCGGGTTCACGAGAAAGGCCGCCTGATTACGGAATTCTCGACCCCGTCCACCCTGATGGAAGAGGAAGCCTGGACCGGCAGCAGTCCTTTTGACAGTTTCTCTTCCACCTACCCGCCCGACGCACAATCGAACCGATGACCCCCATCACGCTCTCCTCCGGCCTCTCGGGAACCCAATTCCCGGGATCCGCAAGCTCGGAGGCTTACGCTACGAGTGCAGCCGCGTCTCTGCCGCAGACTGGCCGTACCAGCTTGACAAAACGGGGTTGAACAGATGGAAACGAAGGTGGCCCGTCTCCATCCGCCATCGCCACGCCTTGCCTTTCTTTGCGGTCTCTGTGCCCTTTGCGGTTACTCTCATCCCCATTTCTCCCGCAGCGGCGCAAAGCCGCGAAGAATCACACCCAGATCTTATTGCATATCCTTAGCGTCTCCGCGTCTTGAGCGAAGCGGGCGTGAGAACAGAAACCGCAGCGCACAGATTTCACCGCCAAGGACGCGAAGAGCGCAAAGATTCTGGAATGTTTATCTTCGTTACTCCAGCTTCGCCCGATCCAAAATCTAAAATCCTAAATCTAAAATTCCCCTTCCTCCCCACCCAATCTCCCCCAGCCGAAGATCGCCGATCAATTGCAACCGAAAATCAGTCACCTCCCGCCGCATTACGACGATATTGTCCCCATGAACCAGCGGCAGGATCGGCAGGTCGCGTCGCCAAACAGCCAGAACATTGCGATAGATGCTCATCCGCTCGGCACGATCTGTCGTCCGCCGCCCCGCCATCAGCAAGCTGTCCATCTCCGGGTTCCGGTAAAAAGAAAAATTCGTCGCCGCCCCTTTTTCAGCGGCCCAGCTCCCGAAGAAAATGCTGAGAAAATTGTCAGCGTCACCGTTGTCTCCGATCCATCCAATCAGTCCGATTTCAAAAGCGCCATTCCTCATCAGGTCCAAGTGGGTCTTAAAATCGCGAACGATAATCTCGACCTGCAGACCGACCGCCTCCAAGTCCTGCCGAATCAGCGACGCCGCTCGCACCGAATCCGGAAAATAACTCCGCGGCGCATTCATCACATTCAGCCGGATCGGCGTCGCCCAGCGCCCTTTAAACTCCGCCAGCGCCGTCCGCGCGCGATCGGGGTCGTAAGGAACTCGATCCCGATCGTCGGGCGTTTCAACAAACCCTGGCGGAACCGGATAATGGGCGACCGTGCCAGCCCCATCTAAACCGACCGCGACCAGCTTCTCCCGATCGATCGCCATGTAGATCGCTTCTCGAATCTCTGGCTCCGCGAACCGCTCATTCTCGCCGTTAAACGCAAGGTAACCGACGTTCATGCCGGGTGCGCGATACACGGTAAACCGATCATCCGCTTTGAGAAGCGGCAGGTCCGCCGGATCCACGCCGTCGATGCCATGAACCTCGCCGCTTCGTAATTCGAGCACCCGCACGGTATTGTCCGGGACCACCTTGAACGTCAATTGATCAAACTCCGGCAGATCTCCCCAATAATCTGGATTCCGCTCCAAGATAATCGCCTGGTTCGGCAGCCATCTCACAAATCGGTAAGGACCCGTCCCCACCGGCCGCCGGGCCGCATCCGTCCCGTATTTCTCAAACGCCCCCGGACTGACCAAATGAGCCGGAAAAACCGCCAGCGACGACAAAAGTGCCGCGTTCGGCTCACGCAGCCGGAACGTAACCGTCATCTGCCCGGTTGCCTCGACGGAATCGACTTCCTGATACAGGTAACCCCAATACTGGAAATTGGCCCCCGGCAGATGTCCGGGATGATCCGGATCCATTTGCCGGTGAAACGAAAACACCGCCGTTTCCGCGTTAAGCGGAGTCCCGTCGTGGAACGTCACCCCTTCCCGCAGCTCGAACGTATACGTAAGGCCGTCATCAGAAATCGAATACGATTCCGCAAGCGCCGGCTCGATCTCCAGTGTTCCGCTCCGAAATCGCACGAGCCCCTCGCAGATTTGCGCCAGCGTGTTAACGCTTTCTCCGTCGTCGATGTCCGCCGGATCGAGCTTCTGGGCGTCACTTCCCCGCGCGAAAACAAAAGTTTCAGGAGCGGGAGCCGCACCGTCTGAACCGCCGCTGCCGCCACAGCCGATGAGAAAAAATCCGATGCTCAGCCAACCCGTCGTCAGCAAAAGCCGCGCGAAAGCCGGCGCCGGCTTCCAAATAATGGTGTTCGCCATGAACGCGGATCGCAGTTTCATAGCGCGTGTTCTAGTCCATCCGCTCGAGTTCGGCGAGCACATCCGAAACCGGCCGCAGGCTCTCCCGCGGGAAAAACGAATTTATCTTGAAGATGATCTGCTGAATAATCCCGTCCGGACAGGAGGCGCCGCCGGTAATCAGAATACGAACCGGCCGCTCCCGCCGCACGGCTTCATCCAGAAACGAACGCTCCTCGCCTCCTTCGTCCGGGGTTTCGGCACCCGATCCAAACGGGAGATGAATGACCCGTCCATCCGGCAAAATGTTGCGCTCCGACTGTATGTAGTGCGCACGGTCGGCTAAGCGTTCGCGGCACATCCGAAAGAGCTGATACGTATTCGAACTGTTCTTCCCGCCAGCTACCACCGCAAAATCCAAGTCAAGCGCCAGCGCCTTTTCGAGCGCGTCCTGGTTCACCTGCGTCGCGTAACAAAGCGTGTCGCCTTTGCTGTTGCTGTTCATGTGGCGGCCGACGTTCTCCTCTCCAAATTTTTTCGCAAAAACCTCCTCCAAGCGCGCGATGATCCGGAGGGTTTCATTGCGCAACAGCGTCGTCTGATTGACTACCGCGACGCGCTCGAGGTCGCGCTCAACATCGAACCCGGTCGTGTGTCTCTCCTTAAATGGCTCGAATAAGCGCTGCTTTTCAGCCGGATCGTCCGCCAAAATTACAGCCGCCAAAAGCTCCGCCTCCGCGGCGTCACGAACGATCAAAGCCGGACCCGCGTTTGCCGCATTCGAAAAGGTCGCCTTCGTCTCCTCATGCTCGGCTTTGCCGTGAATGATCACCGTATAGCCGGCACGCCCGAATCGCCGCGCCGCTTTCCAGACTTTCTCCACAAGCATGCAGGTGGCGTCATACCGATTAATCGCAATGCCTTTCTCGATCAACCGGGTCTTGTCCTCATCAGTCGCGCCGAATGCCGGAATGATCACGACGTCGTCTTTCTTCAAGAGGTCCCAATAAAACACGCCGGTCGTCGGATCCGCCAGCGGACGTCCCTGATCCGATTGCAAATAACGCAGCCCGCGCGCGCTCAAGTCCTCGTTGACGAATGGGTTATGAATTAGTTCGCTGAGCATATACACCGTCCGGCCAGGGTTTTCCGCGATACACTCGTATGCCCGCTCGATCGCGTTCTGCACACCGAGACAAAAGCCAAAGTGGCTCGGCAAAGCGTACGAAACAGCGCCGAAATCCAGCAGCGCCGGGGTGCTCGAGGAACGTTCGTTGACGCGTTTCACTTCCTTGATCGCCTGACAGAGATCGCTCTGGTAAAGCTCGAGCGATCGTTCATCCACCCGGTAAACTTCCCGATTGCGATCCCTTTCCGGACGAAACCGGTAGTTGTAGTCGTGCTCGCCTTTCTCCAGATACGGCACGCGGATCAGGTGCGGCCGAATCATTGCAAGAACTTCCGCCACCTCCGGCTCAAAGTCTGCCGGCGCACGCGCAACATCCCGGCGAATTTCCTCGATGCTGAAAAAACTGTACTCGGCTCCGTTCGCCTCGGCATCATTCACCGTCGCAAAATAAACAGGAACTGCCTGCGCCCCGGCCGCTCGCTTCTCCGCGGCGAGATCGAACACGCGCACCGGCGTCATCGCGCTCATGCCCGCGAGCCGCGCGGCCGCGGCATCCGCCGTTTCGCCGTCAGCCGTCACACCGGTCGCCGAAACCTGCCACCTTCCGCCTGCCGCTCGCCGAAGCAACAGCTGGTGCGCACGGTTAAACAGCAGCACGATCACCGCGCTCGCGGTCTCCGATCGTGACCGATCGCCGTCAGTCATCGGCGAAGCGCCGACCCAGCCATTGCCGTTCCCGAATTCGTGAGACATTCGCCTAAATGAACAGCTTTCACCGATTTTGACAAACCTCACCGCGGTAAGAGTCGGCGCTTCAGCGCCTCCCCCGCCCGCGCGCACGGGCTAAAGGCCCCACTCATACACGTTTCGTGCCGACCGATCCAATCCAAAATCGAAAATCCACGATCCCCAAGTCACGGCAGCCACGGATACTTTCGAAAATCCGGTTTCCGCTTTTCCAAAAACGCGCGCTTTCCCTCCGATCCTTCTTCGGTCATGTAGTACAACAGCGTCGCGTTGCCCGCCAGCTCCTGCAGCCCGGACTGACCGTCACAATCCGCGTTAAAAGCAGCCTTCAGGCAGCGGATCGCGATGGGGCTCTTCTCCAAAATCTCCCGCGCCCAAATGACGCCTTCCGCTTCCAGGGCATCCACGGGAACCACCCGGTTCACCAGCCCCATCTCCACGGCCTCCCGCGCGTTGTATTGGCGGCACAAATACCAAATCTCGCGCGCCTTCTTCTGGCCGACAATTCGCGCCAGGTAACTCGATCCAAAACCGCCGTCAAAGCTACCGACCTTCGGCCCGGTTTGACCAAAGATCGCATTGTCCGCCGCAATCGTCAGGTCGCACATCACGTGCAAAACATGACCGCCGCCGACCGCGTATCCGGCGACCAGCGCGATCACGACTTTCGGCATCGACCGGATCAATTTTTGCAAATCGAGAACATTCAGTCGCGGCACGCCCTCCTCATCCACATACCCGGCTGTCCCGCGAATGCTCTGATCACCCCCGGAACAGAACGCGTATTTTCCATCGGAGTGCGGTCCGGCACCTGTCAGCAGCACCACTCCTACCCGCGGATCCTCGCGGGCGTCGAGGAACGCATCGATCATCTCATGCACCGTTTTCGGGCGAAACGCGTTGCGCTTCTCCGGACGGTTGATCGTGACGCGGGCGATTCCGTCACCAGATTTATGATACAAAATATCTTCGTATCGCTTAACTTCCCGCCACTCGACGCTCATGCCCGACGCCGACGTGCCGCCGTCACCCATGGTAGCCATTCCCCGAGTTGGTCGGCAGCGCACGGCCGATCCCGAACGCCTCAAAACCGATTTTGCGCAGTTCCTCGAGGTCCAGAATATTTCTCCCGTCAAAGAGAAACGCCGGCTTCTTCATCGACTCGAATATCCGCTGGTAGTCGAGTGTCTTGAAGCAATCCCATTCGGTCAGAATGGCAATGGCATGCGCGCCTTCCGCCGCCTTATACGGATCGTCAACCATTTCGACCAGCGGTTCGGCACCGTCCCGGGCCGCGTCACCGAGATCGCGCATCATCTGTTCCTCAGGGACTTTCGGGTCATAGACCGCCAGCCGCGCCCGCTCTTGCAGCAGGTCCTTGCAAACATAAATCGCCGCCGACTCGCGCGTGTCATTGGTGTCCTTCTTAAACGCGAATCCAAAGATCGCGATTTTCTTGTCGGAAACGGTATTGAACAGCGATTTAACGATCCGCGCGGAGAAACGGTGCTTCTGGTAGTTGTTCATTTTGACAACCTGCTCCCAATACTCCGCGACTTCCGGCAGACCAAAATGCTGGCAAAGGTAGACAAGGTTCAAAATGTCCTTCTGAAAACACGATCCGCCAAAGCCGACCGACGCCTTCAAAAAGCGCGGCCCGATCCGCTGGTCGAGCCCGATCGAGAACGCGACCTCATCGACGTCGGCACCGGTCACCTCGCAAAGCGCGGAAATCGAATTGATCGACGAAATTCGCTGCGCCAGGAACGCGTTAGCCGTCAGCTTCGAAAGCTCCGACGACCAGAGATTCGTTTTGATGATCTTGTCCTCTGGAACCCAGGTCGCGTAAATTCCGGCGAGTGTATCGACCGCCTCCTGCCCTTCCGGCGTCTGCTCTCCGCCGATCAGCACACGATCGGGATTCTCCAAATCGGCGATCGCCGTGCCTTCCGCAAGGAATTCCGGGTTGGACAGTACCTGAAAGCGCGCGCCATTGGTATTCGCGGAGAGAATACGCCGAAGCGACTCCGCGGTGCGAACCGGAAGTGTGCTTTTTTCGACGACAATCTTCGGAGAATCCGCCACCTCGCTGATCCGCCGGGCGCACGCTTCCACATAGCGCAGGTCCGACGCCCGCCCTGCACCCAAGCCATACGTCTTCGTTGGCGTGTTGACGCTGACAAAAATGATATCGGCCGCCTTGATGGCGCTGTCGACGTCCGTCGAAAAAAACAGATTCCGGCCGCGCGCCGAACGCACGACTTCGTCGAGCCCCGGCTCAAAGACCGGAAGACTGTCGGAATTCCAAGCCTCGATGCGGTCGGCATTGATATCGACAACCGTCACTTTGACATGCGGAGCCTTGGCGGCGATCATCGCCATGGTCGGGCCGCCCACGTAACCAGCACCTATACAGCAGATATTCATAGCTTCAAAAATCGTAGCAAACCGGTGGAACAGGGGAAAGCAAAAGAACCGCCCCGCTCAATGGCGCGCGATTTGAGAATATGACGCCATCGCGATGACCCCTCTGGGCGGACCACTCCCTGATCTCTTCCAATCCAGATCTAAAATCCAGCATTTAAAATCTAAAGTTCGTTCAGCCGACCGTTCCCAACGCCCCTCGAACGAAACGCCGTCCGGCCTCCCGGAGTTTGTCCGGCGAGAGAACGCCAAAACTCAGCCGAACGGAGCGGCTTTCACGCGCGTCTCCCATACAAAGATCACCCGGAACATACAGGACACCATGGTCGAGGCATCGTCGGCAAAACGCCGAATCGATTCCCGTGTCGGTTCCGCGCGGTCCCTCCAGCCAGAGATAGAGCCCGCCTTCCGGAACTTCCCACATCCAGCCGGCGTCGCGCAGCCCTTCTTCTAGGAGCGCCTCGTGCAAAGCGCGCATTTTCTCCAGGTATGCCTTGCGCAACCCGATCAAGTGTTCGTCAAAACAGCCGCTAGCCAGCGCTTCCTCCGCAATCGCCTGATTGAAATGAGCCGTTCCGAAATCGTGCTGCCCTTTTACATGCAGAATCCGGTCGCGCCAGCCGTCGTGTGTACACCACCCAAAACCGACTTTCAGTCCGCTCGCAAACGGCTTCGTCAGCGTGCCGAGATACAGGCGCGGAAATTCCTCAAACGCCTCGAGCCCCAGCACACTCCGTGCTTCCGGCGGTTCCTCGTAATAAAGTTCTCGATACGCGGCATCCTCGATGATCGGCAGCCGAAGCCCGCGGCGCGAGAGTACCTCCGCCAGCCCGTTTTTCTCGCTTTCGCTCAAACTCCGAGTCGACGGATTCGCGTAACAGGTTTGCAGGTAAACGAGCTTTACCCGTTCCAGCTCCCCGGCCCGGTCAACCTCGTCCAGCAAGGCTTCCAATCCCGCCGGATCCAGGCGTTTCGCGGAGTCGAAAGGGAGGTTGCGCGCGCGCACGCCAAGGCCGCGCAATACGTCGAGGTAGACGAAATAGGTCGGTTTCTCAACCAGAACAATGTCTCCCGGGTCGCACAGCACTTGCGTCGCCAAGGCGAGCGCCTGCTGCGAGCCGTTGGTGATAAAGAGACGATCGCGAACAGTGGACGCTTCTTCCGCCAGCTGGTCCTGATTAATTATCCGGTCGGCCAGCAGCTCGCGCAGTCGTGGACGGCCTTGGTTGCTCCCGTATTGAAGCAGCTCCGCCGCTCCGGCCCGGCCGCTCAACAGCCGGTCGACGATTTCCCGAACCGGTCCGACAGGCAAAGTCGCGTTGTCCGTGAATCCGGCCGCGAGCGACAACAGGTCTGGCGACGCGAGAGCGGTCGCCATCAAACCGGTGATCGCGGGCGGCGTCAGGGATGCTCCGCATCGGGACCACGCGGGCAGGTCGACAAAAGGATTCGGCGTGTTCGGCATCCGGGTCGGCATGGTTCGTCAAAGTACGAGCGAAGGCTTTTCAGCCCTTCCCCAACTCATCCATCCACCTCAGGCGAGCGCGCCGGCCGTGTCGCCAGAGGGACCGAGTTCCTCTTCCTCGCGAGCCTTCCCTTTCGCCGATTCCTTTTCGGGCGCCTTTTCCGCGTTCTTGTCTTTCTCGCGGCTCTTCGTCGTCACCGGCGACCGGATCTCGCCATACTCCACGATCTCATGCACATGTTTGCCATCGATCGTTTCATACTCGAGCAACGCTTCCGCGATCCGATCGAGCGCGGCACGTTTTTCGACAATGATTCGCGTCGCCCGCTCATACTGCTCTTTGATCAGCTTTTGAATCTCGCTGTCAATCAAGCGAGCGGTCTCTTCACTGTAATTCTGCGTGCGCGAAATTTCGCGGCCGAGGAAAACCGTGTCCTGGTTCTCCCCGAGCGCCACGGGACCGATCGAGCTCATTCCCCAGTCGCAAACCATGTGGCGCGCGATCTTAGTCGCTTGCTTGATATCGCCGCTGGCGCCGCTGCTGATGTCGCCCAAAACAACCTCTTCGGCGATCCGCCCGGCGAGAATGCTGCAAATCTGGTTCAGCATCCGCCGCTTCGAGTAGTTGTACGTGTCCTTTTTCGGCAGGAACATCGTGCTGCCGAGACTCTGCCCGCGCGGAATGATCGTCACCTTGTGCAGCGGCAGTGTTCCGTCGTCGACTACCGCCTGGACCAGCGCGTGGCCGGCTTCATGATACGCGACGAGCTTCTTGTCTTCCTCGTCCATGATTCGGCGACGTTCACGGCCAAACTGAATTTTCTCCCGCGCTTCTTCGATATCATCCATATCGACGCGCTTCTTCTTGTAACGCGCGGCCGTCAGCGCCGCCTCGTTCAAGAGGTTCGCCAAATCCGCTCCCGACAGTCCCGGCGTCACACGCGCGATCGTCGCCAGACAAACGGTGTCCGACAGCGCGATCTTCTTCGCATGCACTTTCAGGATCTGCTCGCGCCCTTTGACGTCCGGAAGGTCAATGGTCACCTGCCGGTCAAAGCGGCCCGGCCGAAGCAGCGCCGCGTCGAGGACGTCCGGCCGGTTGGTCGCGGCCATGATGATCACGCCTTCGTGACCGTCAAAGCCGTCCATCTCAACGAGCAGGGAGTTCAGTGTCTGCTCGCGCTCGTCATTTCCGCCGCCAAGTCCGGCGCCGCGCTGACGGCCGACCGCGTCGATTTCATCGATGAACACGATGCATGGCGCGTTCTTGCGGCCCTGCTCAAACATATCCCGGACGCGGCTGGCGCCGACCCCGACAAACATTTCAACAAAGTCGGATCCGCTGATGCTGAAAAACGGCACGTCCGCCTCGCCGGCTACCGCCTTGGCGAGCAAGGTCTTCCCGGTGCCCGGAGGTCCGACCATCAGAATCCCCTTTGGAATGCGGCCGCCAATCTTTTGGAAACGCTTCGGGTCTTTCAGAAAGTCGACGACTTCGCTGACTTCCTCCTTCGCCTCATCGCACCCGGCGACGTCGGCAAAGGTGATTTTCTCCCGGTCGCGCGACAGCATCTTCGCTTTGCTCTTTCCAAAACTCATCGCCCCGCGTCCGGCGGAACGCAGCTGCCGCACAAAAAGGAAATAGAGCAGCGCGATGATCAGCAGCAACGGAAGGCTCCCGATCAGGATATCCATCATCACCGTGCTCGACGGCTCTTCCTTAAAGAGACCCGTCGCCTGCAATCGATGCAGGTTCTCGTCGGTCAGCCGTCCCTGCGCCTCAAAGGTGACTTTCTGGTCCTCCGCGCCTTCGCTGGCCGCAGGTTCACGCAGGACCCCGGTGATCACGCTCCAGTCGCGGCCGCCGCGCGGCTCCGATTTGATGACACCGCCTTGTTCGATGCGACCCTCCTCGGCCGCTTCGATAACTTGGACCACGGTCAGCTTCTTTTGCACACGGTTGTTCCCCGCGCTCATCAGGAACAGCGCCCCGATAACCGCGAGAATGCACAACCAGATCAAAAGAACCTTAGGCTGGTAGCGCTCCGGCGGAGTGTTCTTCAGGGGCCGCTTGGGCTTTGGCTTATCCGTTTCAGACATGTTGTGTGTGCAGGGAAAGTGTGCGTTTTTCCACCGTGCTAAACTGCCCCGCGGCCATCATATGTCAACTGAACAACCTTCTTTGTCAGCTCGTTAATCTTCAATGACTCAGCGGGCGGAAAGCCCGGGATCCAGACGATTCTGTTACCGGCACAGACAACTGGCAAGCTTCCCCGTTCCCGAACCGGGATCTTCCGGTCGACAAACAGATCCTGCACCTTGCGGGTCCCCGGCGCTCCAAGCGGGCGATACCGGTCGCCTTCCCGCCATTGCCGGACGCTCAGCATCTCGTTGTCCGCCACGATGATCGCGACTTCCGCCGGGTCGATTTTCCCCGCGAGCACCCGCGCCCGCAGCGGATCGTCGATTTCAATCACCCGCGCGCGAAGGCGTTTACCCCCGGGCAACAAAATTTCACCGCCATTCGGCAGCGGCCAGGGCGACTGAAATCTAATCGTCGCCTCAGGCACCTCGCTCCCCTCGATCCGCAGCGATCGATCTTCCGCCAAAACCAAAAACGCGTCACTCCCGGCGCTCCCCCGATACGCTCGACCAGCAACGGCGGCCTCCAGCAACCGCTCGACCGCCTGCCGCGACAACCGCTCCCCTAAACCCTGAAGAGCCAGCCACTCCTGCACGGCCCGCCGAAATAATGCCCGCGGCTTTCCCCCCAGCGCCGTCAGATCGAGCGCCCGTCCGGCTTCCGCCTCCGGCAGCAGGCACCGCAGCCACACCGTCAACGCCTCATCGTCTTCTTCGAGCAGTTCCCGCGACGCCGCCACTCCCGCCGCGACGTCCCTCCCCGCGTGCTCCCGCCAGACCGGCGCCACCGCGTTGCGGATCCGGTTGCGCAGGTAAAACAGCTCCGCGTTCGTCGCATCCTCACAAAAGGGTATGCTCAACTCCTCCAAAGCCTCGCGGATCTCCGCGCCCGGCAGTCTAAGCAAGGGCCTCAAGTGAATCCGTCCATCGCGAAATCGCTGAACCGGACGGGGCGCCGCCAAACCGCCCGTACCGCTCCCGCGAGCGAGCCGCATCAGCATCGTCTCCAGAATGTCATCGCGCTGATGGCCCAGAAAAAGGACATCGCCTTTCCCCCGAAGCTCCCGTCGGAAAAACGCAAAGCGCGCGTCCCGCGCCGTCATCTCCGTCACAGCTTCATCCGGCTCGCGCTCCCAGAATCCTCGCCGACACGAAAGTCCAAGCCCTCCCGCCACCGTCTCCACAAATCGAGCATCGGACTCCGACGCCTCCCCGCGCAGCCGATGATCAAAGTGCAGGACAAGCAGGTCCCCTCGCCGCTCCGGAAATTGCGCCCAAACCAATAAGAGAAGCGCAAGCGAATCGGCTCCGCCCGAACAGGCAACGCCAGCCGTCCCCCGCCACGCCCCCGACTCCACCCAATTCACAAAGGCCGGATGCAGCACCGCCCGCGGAAAACGTTCCCCAAACAGCCGCGCCCTCTCCCCCCAGTCGAGGGAGGTCTTCGGTCTTTCGTCTTTGGTCTCCCGTCTCACCCCCCATCAACCACCCAACTAACAACCTGCCCAATACCAATAACCAATAGCCAATAACCAATAACCAACCCCTAAAACTCCAAAACCTCCGCCCCGAACCACTTCACCAGCACATCCGGAATTCGCACACGTCCGTCGCTCTGGACGTTGTTCTCCAAAATCGCCGCCAGCACCCGCGGCACCGCCAGACCCGATCCGTTCAGCGTGTGGACCGGCTCCACCCGTCCGTCGGCACTCCGATACCGGATCGCCGCCCGCCGCGCCTGAAAGGCTTCAAAATTGCTGCAGCTCGAAACTTCGAGCCACCGCTTCTGCCCCCCGGCCCAGACTTCCAAATCGTATTTCTTCGCCGGCGTGAATCCGAGATCGCCGGTGCACATCAGCAGCACCCGGTAAGGGAGTTCCAGCTTTTGCAGCAAAGCTTCGGCTTCTTCCCGCAAGCTCTCCAGTTCATCGTAGCTTTTTTCCGGATGCACCCACTTCACCAGCTCGACTTTGTCGAATTGATGAAGCCGATTGAGCCCGCGCACATCTTTTCCGTAACTGCCCGCCTCACGCCGAAAACAGGGCGAATAGGCGCAAAGTTTCATCGGCAGCGTGTCTTCCGGCACAATTTCGTCACGAAAGAAATTCGTCACCGGAACTTCCGCCGTCGGAATCGCAAAAAGCGACCCGTCTTCAGTCTCATACATCTGCCCTTCCTTGTCCGGCAGCTGCCCCGTCGCCGTCGCGCTCGCCTCGTTCACCAGAAGCGGCGGAACCACTTCGGTGTAACCGCGGGCGGCGGCTTCTTCGAGAAAAAATTGAATCAGCGCCCGGACCAGCCGCGCGCCGCCCCCGACGTAAAACGGGAACCCCGCCCCGGTCACTTTTACTCCGCGCGGAAAGTCGAACGCGCGGCCGAAGCCCGGCAAATCAAAATGCGGACGCGCGTGCGGCGAAACCGCTTCCGGATCACCCCAGGTCGTGTGAACAACATTCCCGGAAGGATCCGGCGACACCGGGACGCTTTCGTGGGGGATGTTCGGAACCGTCAACATCGCCTGTTCCCAGCGCTCCTCCACTTCGCGCAACTGCGCCTCCTTCTCCTTCAGCTCCCCGGCCAGCGCCTTCAGCTCGCCAACCTTCGCCAGAAACTCCGGCGACCCCTTCGGAAGCGCGGCCATCTCTTTGTTCGCCGCCTTCTGGGCACTCCGGAGCTGCTCCACTTCCTGCAGCCGGGAGCGCCAGATAAAATCGGTTTCGAGGACCGCGTCCAAGTCGCAATCACTGCCCTTCGCCCGAATGGCCTCCCGCACCCGCTCCGGGTTCTCACGCAACAGCTTCGTGTCGATCATAAACCTCCTGAAAATCGGCAAATACGCCCCCGAAGCAAGGGAAAAGGGGGGATCCGCCGCGCGGATGTTATTGGTTGGCGGTTGTTCGTTGTTGGTTGTTGGTTGTTGGTTATCAGTTATTCGTTATTGGTTATTCGTTACTAGGCGCGAGGCGCGATCAAGACATAGGTAACACTT
>CAZYAN010000067.1:0-17597 GCA_964645585.1 uncultured Opitutales bacterium | reverse complement strand
CCCGTTTGGTTCAGCGGGAGAACCAGCGACCTCGGCGCTCGGTTCGGTGCGGCGAACGGTCCTGTGCGTCGGCTAATGCTGCACCGAGTTCCTCCAGGGGGATATTCATCAGTTCAAATTGATCCCATCCGCGAAAATCGAAGTGCCACCATTCGGTCCGGTACACCTCGAAGCCGTGCCGTTCCATCACCGACCTAAGAAGTTCACGATTTGCCCGCACGTCATCCGGGAGGTCCTCGAAGTCCGGGTGTGCCCGTTCGGTGAAATCATCATAGGGGGTCGGCATCTTCAGCGGCTGGCCGGTCTTCAGGGAGACTAATGTGGCGTCGACAGCGCAGCCGCGATTGTGGCGCGAACCGCGCGCGGGGTCGGCGAGGTAGTCGGACGGGCCGCTTCGTTCCCACATTTTTTCGGTGATGCTATACGGGCGGTAGGCATCAAAGATACGGAGAGCGACCCCGTGTGCGGCGAACGTCTTCTGCGCCTTCTTCAGAGCTTCCGCTGCGGGCTTGCGCAAAAACGCCTGGGCGACCGGATAAAGAACTTCGCCCATAAAGTTGTCTGTTGTCGCATATTTGATATCGAGATCGATTCCCGGAACGAATGTTTCCAGATTGATCATCGCTCTCTCGGGATGCCGCGCGACAATTTCGCGATACGTGCCGATTTCATCATTCACGGCAAGCCCGCGGTGGTTCTTTGGGATTTCCACTGACATAGCAAACGGCGCGGCAGAAAGGTACGCGATCAAGGCAATAAGAAAACCGTTATACATGGCGATCTTATGGAATCGATCGGGCGGCACTGTCAACGCTCTGAGGTTGAAACATCGCCCCGCTTATGAGGGCTGCCGATCGACAGGAGCTCATTTCCGCCGCACGCTGCTTCCCTCGCGCCACTTGCCCTCAAGCATGACGACCTTCTGGTGATCCGGGATGCCGCGCTCGTTTCGATGGAGTTGCTCCACGAGCAGGTCGACCGCGCTCGCGCCGACTTTCTCGAATCCTTGATCGATCCCTGCCAGCGGGGCGTGTTCCGGCGACCAGTCCAGAAGCGCGAAGCCCACGTCCTTCGGAATGCGGAGGCCCGCGTCCGTGATCCAATCGGAGACGAGCTTCCCGTTCACGCGATAGGCGGCAGTGACGACCGCGTCCGGTTTTTCGCTCCGGAACCAGCTGAAAAATACCTCTTCATTCCAATCGTCCGCGAGGAGCGGGCGCGGTTTTTCACCGTCTTCCAGCCGATGCTGAAAAAGCAGATACCCGGAAAGATAAGCGTTATCGACGCGCTCGTTTCCGTCCCGCGGCATGCACAGTCCGATCCGGCGGTATCCGAGTTCCCGCAATCGCTGGACCGCAGTCAGCAGGCAGCGTGTCAAGTGATTCGTCACCCGATGCACCGGCGGAATCGACATGGAATAACCGAAAGCCACTACGGCCACGTTCTCCCACGGTAAATGAATGGGCATTCCGGCCTCGGGGGTCGGCGCGATCATAACGCCTGCGATCCCCCGCGCCAGCAGAATGCGGCGCATCGACCTTTCGATCCCCTTTTCCTCTCCCAGCCACAGATCCTCCACCCGGTAGCCGAGTTCCCGGGCTCGTTCCTCGATTCCCGCGAAATAACGCCGAAAGGCCGCGACCTCTTTCCATCCGTACCGGGTTGAAAAGGCCGTGACAAAAGCCAGCGTCGAAACATCTTTCGCCGGATGCTGCTGCCGCAAACTTGCCATCAGCGCGGAAACCAGCGGATTTGGCCGATAGCCAATCTCCCGCGCGATCCGGTGAATCTTCTCGGCGGTGGCAGTGGAGATTCTTGAATCCCCGCGCAAAACCCGCGACACCGTCATCCGCGATACGCCTGCCCGGTCGGCGATATCTTGCATACGTGGACGTGGGTGGGACATTCTCCGCAGTTAAATCCGGCTTCTCGGGTTCGCAAGGAAAATAGTGTTACGGGTAATCCATTTATCCCCTTTTCATTTATAGCGGGGAGGCGTACATTGCGGCGAAAACGTTTCTTTTAAACCCAAGTTGTAGCCCTCATGAAGCATCTCCGCGAGAACGGTCGGATCAGCCGCAATCGGCAAGGTTTCACCCTCATTGAGTTATTAACAGTCATTGCCATTATCGGTATACTCGCGACGATTCTCATTCCGGTCGCCGGCCGTGTTCGCGAGTCCGCGCGGAGCGCGCAGTGCGTCAGCAATCTGCGGCAATGGCACCAGGCGTGGTCGCTGTACGCCGTCGATAACGACGATCGTGCCATTCCCGGCAATATCACTCGCGATGCGAACGGCAACACCGTCCGGAGCACTCATTGGCACGGCCCGCTTGGCGCCTACGCCGATTACGAGTTCGATTATCCTGCTGTCTATCTCGATGGGCGGGACGATACCATCGGCACCTGTCCGTCCGCATCGGTGGAGGACAGCACCGACGCCGCCTGGCGAGATAATCAGAATCATGAACGAAGATATTCGAGTTATGGCTATAATATAACCGGCCTCGGCACCTATAACTCGGGGGGCTGGCTCGGCCCGCGCGCCACGCCCAGCAACGCGCCTCTGGGTCCGTACGCCCTTCGGTTAAGCCAGGTCGGATCGAGAACCATTGTATTCAGCGACTCCACAAGCTGGCACTTGGCAGCGCCGCAGAATATAACCTATCGACATAGCGGAAAAGCGAATTTTATCACGGCTGGCGGAAGTGTATTCTCCGCGAACGAGCATCCGCCGGAGGACCAGTGGTATTATGGCGAATCGTGAGCGACTCTATCAAATCCTCCGGATGACGAATGCTGATTTTATTTATTCCTCTGAAGCTTTTCGCCGCGTGAGTCACGTGGATTTTATTCCCTTGGTTTCGTCTTGTGAATGCGGGGACTGACAAGTAAATCCGAAGGAACTTTGTTTTTGCTTCAGAGAAATCGTCTTTTATTCGAGCTGTTCTTGGTGATCGTGTCCGCTGGTGTTTCTGTTGCGGCGCATGCCGCCACGCAAGATCACCAGGCGCCGCTGATTCGGGAGGACTTTTCGGCGGGGCTGGAAAACTGGGTTTGGACCGGACCGCTCGATTCCAGAATTGAGGTTGCTGGGGGAGCGGTATTGCTCGATCCGCTCGAAGGGAAACATCGTGCGCCCGGAACGGAAGGGATCAATCTTTGGTACCGTGAACCGCTCGAAGGCGATGTTGCGATCGAGTTTGATTTGGAACCGATCCAACCAGGACCAAGTGATGGGGTATCTTGCAATCTCCTGTTTATGATCGACTACAGGTACAATAACCGGGAGTACGATTTTATCGAAAATATCGCGAGCGAAACCGGTCATTATCCGTTGCTGCACGGCTTGCCAAACCGCGTTCGAGCAATCGAAGAAGCTATGGACATGAAATATCATCCGAAAACCGGGTACACGATTACCTATTATCGGATCAATCCGCGCGAAGATCCTCCCTACAGGATGGTTGTTCGGCGCAATCCTGGATTTCATCTCGTTCATCAGGAAGATCAGACAGAGGAAGACCAATGGAATTACCGGCACACCGTTCGGATTGAACGCAGCGGTCGCGTTCTCCGGTTCTATCAAAACGATGAACTCGCGCTGCAGGCAACCGACACATCTGATGAGCCGCTTCCACCCAGAGGGCATTTTGGAATCCGAGCATGGAAGACGAAAGTGAAGCTTTATGGTGTTCGCGTTTATCGGCTAGAATCATCTTCCGCATCGAAGACCGACCAGCGCCAAAAACAAGACAGATAGGCATGCTTTTCCCTTGTATTCGGAGAATGGCAACGCGGGTCGCTATAGCGGCTTTGACGGTTGGCAGTTGTGCGATGCCTTTTACGCGGGCCGAGGCGAATTTCGGAAACGGACGGATCGTTCCATCGCCAGCAGTGACGCTTGCAGTTCCGGCGATTCGCGAGGACCGTCCGCGGATGATGTTTACGCCGGAATCGCTGGCCCTGTTGCAAGAGCGGCTGGTGAACCGGGAAGAACCGTGGAGCCGCGCGTCGAGGACTGTCCTGCGGGACGCGGACAAGGCGCTCGGTGCGAAACCAAAGCCGGATACCGGCCGGGACTCCTACCAATTCTACCGCACCGCTGTTCGTGATGGGGAACGCGCGCGGCTTTTCGCGTACGCCTGGCTGAGTTCCGGCGATGACCGTTACGCGGACGCGGCGATTGCTCATCTGGGCGCGTGGGCGAATGCCAAGCCAACGCCGGGATCGGATTTTGATCCAGCGATCCGATTCACGGCGACGGGAATGGAAGTCGCCCGATGTGTGATCCCGTTTCTGGAAACCTACGATTTGCTTGCGGAGCATCCCGGCCTTTCTGACAAAGACCGGACCTCGATCGAGGCGTGGTTTCGCATGTTGGTGGAACCGATACGGCGTGGGATGCAGCGCTGGAAAGAGAACAATTACTTTAAGCGCCAGGATTATCAGAACCATCTGACCGCACATGTAATGGGGCTCGCGGCAATTGGATACGCACTGGGGGACCGGGATTTAGTGCAGTTTGCGCTGGATCATGCGGACAACGAGCGCGACTTTAAAGAGCTGATTGCCGGCACGATCCTCATGGAAGGGGATCCGGGTCACCATCGAGAGCCGAAGCGGGCGCCGCCGCCGCGGGATGGCGAGATTTATGATCGCTACCGTCACTACACCGCGCGCGGGCGAGGGGGGCAATATACGCATCTGTCGCTCTCTCAAATACTTTATACAGCTGAATTGGCATGGAATAACGGAATTGATTTTTACGCGTACACGGCTTCCGGCGGTGAGAACTTGAAGCTTCCGCTGCTTTTCTATGCCGCGCTGTACCGCACGGGAAACCTGGAAGAAGCGGGAGGCGTTTTCGCCAGTGGAAACCCGGCTGCCGTCGCCCATGAGCAACGGGTGCTTCAAGGGCGGCGCGATTTTCCGGCTATTTACGAAATTGGAAACCGCCATTACCCGGGCACGCCGGAGATTGAGAGTGTTTTGAAAGCCATCGACCGGGTTGCCGTTCCCCGCCATCCGCATCTGAGTTTCTTTTATCCGATTCTCACGCACGGCGAACCCGTCGCGGGTGACAGCAAACAAGCTGGTATTGAGTTAATAAGTTTGGAGTGAGCGGAATGGCCGGTTACGTCTCCGGCTCCGCGTCGGACCGGTCCGGGGCGGACGCGGACAATTCGACCGGCGGCAGCGCCGCATGGAAACCGGAAGCTTCGAGAAAGCGCTCGATCCGGCCGATTCGGCTGGCGAGCGGCGGATGAGACGAAAAGTAGCTGGCGAGAGCATCGGGTGCCTGATCGTTGTTGGCCGATTTCAAACGCGTGAGGAGACGAACCCCTCCGTGAGGATCGAATCCGGCCACCTTGACAATCCTCGCCGCGGCCCGGTCGGCTTCAAATTCCTGCGTTCGCGAGTAACCCTGCGTCACAAGCTGATGAATCAGCCGGCGAGCGGCGGGTGCCCAGGCGGCGCGGCCGGGACTGCATCGGGCAAGGAGCTGGGCGAGTTCTGAGCCGAGCAGCCGGTGAAACGAATGGTTGCGGATCACGTGCGCCATCTCGTGCGCGAGGACAAAGGCGACTTCGTCACGATCGCGTCCGCAGAGTTCGAGCAGCGGCCGTGTGATAAAAACGAAACCGCCGGGCAGTGCAAACGCATTGGCGCCGGGACCGGTGAGACACCGCGCTTGGAACCGGCGGTCGCGGTTGACCAGTGCCTTTTTCAGGTCCGCGACCAAGCTGTTGAGCCATCCATCGGTGGAGGGATCTTCCTGGTGTCTGACCTCTCGCAGGTGAACCGAAGCGAGGTAGCATCCCATTGTGTATTCGGCCTCCAGACGCTGCGACTCGTCTCCGGTCAGCGAGCGGTAAATCCATCGCGCTTTGATAAAGGCTGGAGCGGCCCGCCTGCCGAGACTGTAAAGAATACCTTTCATCAACAAAGACCTGCCGGGTAATCAACCACGGCGTCTGGTGTCGCGCAAAGGAAAAAGCGAAGTTCCTCTGACGGCGCCCCGTGACCGAACACAGGAGACGTTTTTGCTTCAAAGTCCAAATCCAAAATCGAAAATCGAAAATTGGGAATATCCTTTCCTTCGTCTGCACCCTTCCTTTTGATGGCCAGTTCGGAAGAAACTAGATTACCATGGCAAAAATCGAAATCACAAAGGTCAGGGAAATCATCAAACGCAGCAATTTGGAAGCGGAGGTGATGAACGAACTTCTTGCGGCGATTGAGGAGGAGGTTCAACTAGCTGAAGCCGAGGCGGAAGTGAAGCCGCCGCCGCAGAAGAAACAGTTTGTGATCGTTGTCTCCGATCCGCAAGGGGAGCTCCCTGAGAAGGATTTTGTCGGTTGGGTCGTGCAGATCCCGGAAGTGGCGAGTCCGCTGACGGTTCCCGAACGCATCTTCCGCGCCGCCTACGACTTTAACCTGAGCCGGCGCGGCCGGAAGAATCCGGTCTCAACAGTGGGCGAAGCCTGCGAAGCTGTTTCCCAGCGGCACTTCAAGGAGGCTGAGATTTCGGTGAAAACCAAAGTTCCAGTCAGCGTCATTGTGACGGATAACGAGATTCCCATGGACAAAGATGACGAATATCATGTCGACCGGCGCCGCCGACCGGAATCGGTGTAATTGAAGGGCGAAGATATCGCTCGCAAAACCTTGCTGCCGCGGCTTTAAACGAGTCAATTGTCATCGACGCCGGCCGTGCAGCGGGGAGATGGACCGCCGCGCTGGCCGAAAGCGTTTTACTTCTCCTGGGAAATGGAAAAATACGGCAAGAGCTTCGCAAGGTGGCGGCGCATCCGTCCGCGGAAAACGGGGGTGCCATGGCCATTCTGGGCGACACTGTCGGCACTCTTTGCGGTGCGTCTCCCAAGATTAGGAGTTTCTGGCTCTCGGTTTTTCAAGAGCGCGTGCTCGATGCTGCTTATCGGAATGCTCGCTTCTGCCTGTCAGCAGGCGGTGGAAGAGGAAGCGGACGAGGTTTTCGCCGCGGCCGAATCGGCGTTGCAGCAAGAACGGTGGTCTGAGGCTGACGAAGCGTTTTATGAAGTCCTGCTTCTCGATCCCAAGCGTGTCGACGCCTGGATCGGTCGCGGAATGACCCTCACCGAACTCGGTGAGACGGAAAGCGCGCGTCAGCATTACGAAGAAGCTTTGGCATTGTGCGAAGGCGAACCCGCCGGCGATGGTGGCGAGGTTGCCGAGTCGTTTCGTAAACGACTGATGCTCCTGGTGCTCCTCGCCCGGGAGGAGGAAGCCCGGGCCTTGGCGCTTGCGGCGGAGGCGGCAGAGAGTGAAGGAGATGAACCCGGCGATCGATGGACGCGATTGATTGACGCGATGAACGCGAATTTTGCGGACATGATCCTCCCGCCGGCGGCCGCTCCGGAGGAAACCGTTCCGGTGTTTGAGGATTCGAAGGCGCCTTGGGGCGCCAATGATGAGGTGCCGGAAACCGCTCGATGAACCCCTGGTTTTAAAGCTGTCAACCCCGATCAGCAACCGGGGCAGCCGCGAGCGGCGTTTCCGTAGATGCGGCCTTGGACGGATCGGGGTCCGCGTAATACGTACCGCCCCCGAGGACAGTATTGCCATCGTGAAGCGCGAGGATTTGCCCGCTGGTCAGCGCCCGCTGCGGTTCATCAAAAACAATGCGGGCCGCGTTTGCTCCAGCCGGTATGAAGCGGACTGTGATGACCGGATCCAAGTAACGCGTGCGAGCCTGCAAGACGCGCTCGGTCGTGACGGGGCGGTTGATCCAGGAGAGGTTGTGAATGCTGATTTCGTTTCGGTAAAGTCCGGGCGAGGCCGGACGATCGAAAGCGATAATCAGCCGGTTGCGCCGCAGGTCTTTGCCGACGACGACGAAGTGCTCGTTGTCGGTATTCGACGGCACGCCAATGCCCCGTCGCTGGCCGATCGTGTAAAGATGGAGACCTCGATGGCGGCCGACACGGCGCCCGTCCGCGGTAAAGATGTCGCCCGGTGAGTCTTCGATGAAGTGCTGCAGAAAATCGCTCATCCGGATATTTCCGATAAAACAGATGCCCTGGCTGTCTTTCTTATGGGCATTCGGAAGATTTTCAGCTGCCGCCAATTCGCGAACCTCCCGCTTGGTCAAATGGCCGATCGGAAATTCGGCACGCGCCAGCTGATCTTGGCGAAGCATCGCGAGAAAGTAACCTTGCTGTTTCTTCGGATCGACCCCTTCGAGCAGATCGAAAACTCCCGGCACACGTTCAATTTTGCGCGCGTAGTGGCCCGTCGCGACGCCTTCAAAGCCTTCCTGGAGAGCGTAATCGAGGAGAGCCCCGAACTTCATCTCGCGGTTGCACATCACGTCCGGATTAGGAGTGATGCCGCGCTTGTATCCGTTGAGCAAATACTCGACGATTCGCTCACGATATTGATCGATAAAGTTGACGACCCGAAATTCGATTCCGATCGCTTCCGCGGCGGCTCGCGCGTCGCGGATATCCTGCTGCCACGGGCAGTCGCCCAAGATATTCTCCTCGTTAATCCAGTTCTTCATGTACACGCCGACGAGTTCCGCTCCCTGCTTTTTCAGGAGCAGCGCGGCGACGCTGCTGTCCACGCCGCCCGACATTGCCACGAGAATTTTTCTGGTCATGACCGGAGATGAAAGAAAGCTAACGTGCGCGGATTTCAGACTTCCGCAACCGGCGGAATGCTCGATTCAGCCGCAAATCGCCTCCCTGATCACATCGGCTTTCTCGGTGCCGCAGAGACGTTCAACGAGACTGAGCCCCAGTTCGATTGCGGTGCCTGCGCCACGCGAAGTCGCGATATTCTCATCCCAAACGACAGCCTGGTCTTCGAGGATCGCCGGCAATTCACTTTTTACCGATGGGTGTGCCGTGTATCGGCGCCCGTCGAGAAGGCCCGCTTGCTGCAGAACGGCGGGTGCCGCGCAGATCGCCGCGATCAGGCCGTTCGCGGAGGCTTGTTTGTTCGCCAGCTCGAGCACCGCAGGATCCTTGCGCAGGTGCCGGGCGCCCGGCCCGCCGGGAAGGTAAACGAGATCAAAGGACTGATCCCGGACATCGGATAAAAGTTCATCGGCGACTACCTGAACCCCCACCTTGCCCGTCACGAACTTGCCGTCGTGTTGAGCAGCCACGGTGCATTCGACTCCCGCTCGCCGCAGGATGTCGATCACGGCAATGGCCTCAATTTCCTCAAAACCTTCCGCAAGAATGACGAGGGCTGTTTTCATAAAGGCGAATTGTAGAATGATTGTGAAAATCTGACCAACGAAAAGGAACACTCGACCGGTCGCTCTCGCAATCAAAAGGATAACAAGTGACAGATGCTCGCGTTTGCCGGCAAAAGGTTTTTCTGGTTTCGTAGCGATAAAACGATGAAACGATGAGAACGCTTCGAACGATGTTTCAGGGAAAGCGAATGGTAGTCTTCGGGTGCGGTTACCTGGGAACTCGCGTGGCCCATCAGGCCGCCGAAGCAGGCCTGGAAGTGACGGCTCTGACGCGAAATGCCGTACAGGCCCATGAATTGCGTGAAACCAGCTTGTTTCATGTAGTCGAAGCGGAATTGGATGGCACCGACTGGCACGGTGCGATCGATCCGCATCAGGATATTGTCTTGAACTGCGTCGGGTCCGCGGGCGGCGGGGTGAAAGGGTATCGCAAATCGTATTTGGACGGTATGCGATCGATTGTGAAATGGGCGGAGCGGGGCAGAGTCGAGACAATGATTTTCACCAGCAGCACACGCGTGTATGAGCGCAATGATGGCGGGGTGGCGACCGAGACCGATTCGCCGGAAGGCCGGTCCGAGCGCGCGCGGATTCTGCATGAAGCGGAGATGCTTCTGGCGTGGGCGCCGCCGAGCGCGGTCGGCAGGCGTTTCATTTTGCGGCTTGGAGGGATTTACGGTCCTGGCCGATGCCGGCTTCTGGACTATGCGTTGGGCGGGGTTCCGGAATCCGAAGACGATCAAGCCTATTTAAATTCCATCCACGTCGATGATGCGGTTCAAGCGATTTGGGCGGCGGCTGGCGCAAGTGAAGACATCTCCGGCGGCATTTTCAATATTGTCGATGGTAATCCGTTGCCGAAGCGGGAGGTTCTCGAGTACTTGCGTACTCGCTTCGCGAAGCGCGCGACCAATCTCTCGGAACAAGAGACAGAAGGTACGCGATCGCGGAGCAGTCGCGGACGGCGACCCAATCGCCAAGTGTCCAACCGCAAGGCGCGTGCTCTCCTCGGCTGGCAGCCGACTTATCCCGACTGCCGCACAGGCTACGAATTGTTGTACAAAAGTTCGCGGATCGGAGGTGTCCCGACCGCACCTGAGCAAGGGTGAGAATGGGAAACGTAAGCCAGGATGTGCACCTCTGTCCTGGCTTGGGAGCGGTGACATAGCCGCCGACAGCCAAAACGCTCTGACGAGCTTGCTGGACGAGCGCGGTTACAAGGGCTGGGGATCGTCGTTGGCATCGCGCTCCTCGACGGCTTCAGCCCGCGCGCGGGCGCGCCGTTCGGCCTGAGCTTTGAGACGGTGCCAGGCGATCAGACTTTCGAGATTTTTCGTGTCGACCACGCCGATCATCTTCCCGAAGGAGTAGACGGGATACAGCCGCTGGCTGCTTTGAGCGATCATCTCGGCAAAAGGATCGAGCGGCCAGCCAGCTTGGAGGACGGAGAATTTTCGTATGCAGTATTTTGTGACAGGCACGTTGAGTTCCCCTTTTTTTCGCGCCTCTCGCACGAGGCGCGACGTCAGGTAGCCAGACGGGTTGTCATCGTCCATGACAAGAAGCTCCCCGGGCCGAAAAGCTTCAAACAGTTCGACCGCCTCCTTCATCGTGCTGTCTGATTGAATGGACAAATAATGATTGCGGGTGAGATCGCGCACGAACAAGCCGCTCATTTTCTCGCGCCGTTTCACCAGTTTGTATTCCATGTCGCCGCCGAAATAGATAAAGGCGAACAGGACGAGCAGGAGCGGGTTTTGAAGCTTCAAAACCGCGACCGCGGCACCGACGGCCGCCAGCGCTTTCGCCAGCATCGTCGCAATCGTTGTCGCTTTTAGATAAGGGAAACGCGTTGCAAGCGCGGCACGCAGCACGCGTCCGCCGTCCATCGGGAAAATCGGAAGCAGATTAAAAAGCGCCATCACGATGTTAACCATCAGCAAAAACTGGATCACACTGGCGATATCGAGCGGCAGGTCGTACACTCGCGCGAACGGCGGCCAAGCGGCAAACGGCAGGATCGCGGCAATGATGATCACGTTTACAGCCGGGCCGGCCAGTGAAATAATAATTTCCTGCCGGGGGCTCCGGGGGATTCGCTCGAACTGCGCCATGCCGCCGATCGGCAGAAGGAGAATACGCGGCACGCGAATGCCGTAATAGCGCGCCGTCAGGCTGTGACCCAGCTCGTGAAGCACGACGCAGGTAAAAACCAGAAAGAGGAGGAAGGTGATCCACACAACGCCGATCGCACCGGCCTCCGCCCATCCAGCGAAGGCAAACATCGCCCAGAGAAGAAGAAACGTAAGATGGAGTTCCAGCTCTACCCCGAAGATGCGAAATAAGCGAATTGACCAGGAGCCCATACGGTTTAACTAGACGATTGCAGACATGTGCGCGGGGGTTTTGGTCCGTGGCTTGTGCGCAAGTTAATGCTTTTAAGGAAGAAACTATGACAGCCGCACCAGAAAGTTCAAACATTCTCGTCATCGACGACGACAGCGAGGTCCGGTATTCCCTGCAACGGGTGTTGACGTCGCGAGGCTATCACGTGACCGCGGCGGCGAGCGGCGAGGAGGGACTGCGGCAATTGGAAACGTCCGAGCCGGACCTTGTTTTTCTCGATGTCCGGATGGACGGCATGGGCGGGATCGAGACGCTGCAGCGGCTTCGGCAAAGCGATCCGCGGGCGATCGTCGTGCTGATGACCGCCTACGGCACGACACAGACGGCGATCGAGGCGATGAAGTTTGGCGCCTTTGACTACATCATGAAGCCGTTTGACGTGCGCAAGGTTGAGCAGCTTGCCGAGAGCGGGCTGAAAGCGCGGCGCGGTCTGCATGCGGCCGGGCGGTCGCAAACCATGGTCCACAGCGACGATTTCCGCGAGGGGATCGTCGGCCGTTCCGAGCCGATGCAGCAGGTTTTCAAGGCGATCGGCCAGGTCGCGTTCAGCGATGTTACCGTGCTTGTCACGGGGGAAAGCGGAACCGGCAAGGAGCTCGTCGCGCGCTGCATTCATCAGCACAGCGCGCGCGCCGCGAAGCCGTTTGTCGCGGTCAACTGCGCCGCCATTCCGGAGAATCTGATCGAAAGCGAGCTGTTCGGTCACGAACGCGGCGCATTCACCGGGGCGACCGCGCAGCGGATTGGACGCTTCGAAGAATGCGATGGCGGAACGATTTTTTTGGACGAGATCGGCGATATGGCTTTGCCGACGCAGACGAAAATTCTCCGTGTTCTTCAAGAAGGCGAAATTCAACGGGTTGGCGGACGCGGCGTGATCAAGGTCAATGTCCGGGTAATCGCGGCGACCAACCGCGATCTCGAGGCGATGGTTCTTGAACGTTCGTTCCGGGAAGACCTTTATTATCGACTCAACGTGGTCCGCCTTCGTTTGCCGGCGCTGCGGGAACGCATGGAAGACTTGCCGCTGCTCGTCGATTTTCTGCTGCAGAAACTGACCAAAACCGGCAAGGCGCCGGCAAAGAAGGTGGCACCCGAGGCGATGGCGCTTTTGCAGGGACACGACTGGCCGGGGAATGTCCGGGAACTGGAAAACGCGCTCTACCGGAGCGCCGTGATGGCGAAGAGCGATGTCATTCTCGCGCGCGACCTGCCGACTGAATTGCAAGGACCGCCTCCTCGCCGAGTGCAGCCTGCCGAGGCGCATCCGTCGCGGGAAGAGGCTCTAGAGAAGTTCCTGCCGGACACAGCCTCTGTGACTCCTGCGCAGCCAGAACCTGCCGTCGATAGGTTCGCCGCGCCGGAACCGGTGATCGGTGCCGGCTTTCCCCCGCTCGAGCCTTCAAACGCGCCAAGCGGTCCGCCGGCTGATTTATTTGACGCGGTCTACGAGCGTCTGAGACGAGACGATGCCAAGGATATTCTGGCGGCCGCGGAAAAGGAATTGGTCGTCCGGGCACTCAAGGAAACCGGCGGCAACCAAGTTAAGGCGTCAGCCATTCTCGGGATGACCCGGGCGACGCTCCGCAAGCGGATTCGGGAGCACGACCTGAAGTTCTGAGGCACGAAACGCGCCGCTCGCCCTACAGCTGCTGCCAGAGGAACGGCGGGATTTCTTCAGGGCGGCTTTTTCGGGAATAGCCGGCTGCTTCAATTTTTTTCAGCCAAGGAGAGAAATCCTCATGCTCGCCGAACGCGCGAAGAAGACTGCCGATCTGTTTTCGCCGCTGGCCGAAACAAGCCCGAATCAGTTCCTTTCGCCGCGGGCTGAACGGATGCGGTTTCTCGAGACGGACCAAGTGGAAAAGCGAAGAATCGATATCGGGTTCCGGGTAGAAACACCGCCGGGAGACCCGATGACCGCGGGCGATCCGGTAGGCGGATCGAAGGAAGACGGTGATGGCGCCAAACGATTTGCTTCCTGGCTCCGCCGAAAATCGGTCGACGGTTTCCTGCTGGAGCATCAGCACCATTTTTTCCGGCAGCGGTCCGGTGAGAACGGCGTCCATCCAGGGAGTGCTGATCGCGTAGGGGAGGTTGGCAACAATCTTGAACGGCTCACCCGCCGCCGGGCGAAATCCAGCCAGCGGATGATGCATCGCGTCGCCCTCCAGCAGGCTGAAGGTGTGCGGATATTTTCGGCCCAGTTCGTCGGCGAGATAACGGCAAAGGCGCGGATCTTTCTCCACGGCGAAGACGACGCATCCGGCTCGGAGCAGGGCGGCTGTCAGGGTTCCGAGACCGGGGCCGATCTCAACCACCGTCTCGCCGGATTTCAGTTCGGCGAGTTCGACTGATTTGCGGACGATGTTGCCGTCGATCAGAAAGTTTTGCCCGAGACTTTTGCGCGGGCGGACGTCGAGCGATTCGAGGAGACGCCGGGTTTCCGTGATTGTGAGGGCGTCTTCCAGCATCGTTCAACCGGCGGTCAGTTCCTGGAGAAGGGTGCCTGGATCCGCGGCCCGCATCAACGCTTCGCCCACGAGAATCGCGTCGGCGCCGGCGGCCTTGACGCGGCGGGCGTCGGCGGCGGTGTGAATCCCGCTTTCGCTGATCTTCACCAGATCTTCCGGCAGTTGCGGAAGGATCCTTTCGGAGAAGGCGAGATCGGTTTGAAAGCGGGCTAAATCCCGGTTGTTTACACCGAGGATGCGCAGGCCGTCGATCCGGAGCGCCCGCTCGACTTCCCGTTCCTCATGGACTTCAAACAGCGTATCCATTCCGGAAAGACATGCCGCGTCGAAGAGCCGTTTCATGTCGTCGTCGGTCAGCGCGCGCACGATCAGAAGAATGGCGCGGGCGCCGGCTTCGAGCGCTTCGATAATCTGCACTGGATGCACCATGAAGTCCTTGCGGAGACACGGTACCGGCCGTTGCGCGGCGAGCCGATCGGTGACCGCCTTCAGGTCGTCGAGCGATCCGGAAAAGTATTTCTGATCGGTCAAAACGGAAAGCGCGTCAGCACCGGCCGCGACGTATTTGTCGGCCTGGTCGGTCGCGGAAATCCCTTCCGCGATTTTCCCGGCCGACGGCGAGCTGCGTTTGATTTCGGCGATGATACCGAGGCCCGACTCCTTTTTCAGTGCCTCAGCGAGACCGGGATGTGCCGGGGTGCGATCACCCCAGCGGGAAAGTTCCGCATCGGAAACCGGACGGATCCGCGATTCGATCTCACGCCGTTTCCAGGCGATAATTTCATCAAGTTTGTTCATGAATCCTGACCAAAGACTATACGCTGAACCCTTGCCGCACGCGTGCTGGTTTTGACGCGCTCGCATTCCCCAATTACTCCGTGACTGCAGACACGTCGGCCTCCGCATTCGCATCGAGGTAGACGGCTTGATACGGATGGCGATCGAGGATCGTTGGGTGCCAATTCTTAACCGACGGGTGCAGCAGGTAGTTGCTCCGGTAATGGTAAATGGGAATGATCGGCACTTCTTCGATGAGAATCGTTTCGGCCGCGCTGAACAAAGCATAACGCTCTTCTTGGTCGGCCGTTTCCGCGGCGGCCCGAATCAGCCGGTCGTACTCGGGGTTCGACCAGCCGGTGTTGTTGTTGCCGCCGTCGGTGACCCAAAGATCGAGAAACGTGTTGGGGTCGGGATAGTCGCCAATCCATGCCGCGCGAGCCATGTCGTAATTCCCGGCCCGGGTTGAGGCGAGATACGATTGCCATTCCTGGTTGTAGAGCTGGACGGTGATATTGAGGTTTTTCCGCAGCATCTGCTGGACCGCTTCGGCGACGCGGCGATGCACTTCCTGCGTATTAAAGAGAAGGTCGAGGGGCGGGAAGCCTTCGCCGCTGGGATACCCGGCTTCCGCCAATAGGGCACGGGCTGCTTCGACATCAAATCCGATACGGACGTCCGATGTGTAGCCGCGGGTCGCCGGTGTGAAGTTATAAGCCGGGTCAAAGTGCCCTTGAAGGACGTGCTTCACAATCGCTTCCTGATCGATCGCAAGAGCGAGGGCCCGACGCACGCGCGGATCGCTCAAAGCTTCGTTGGCAACATTAAGCCGGTAGAAATAAACGCCGAGATACGGTTCGGATCGGATCATCCGGGGATGGTTCTCCAAGTAATAGGAAATCCGGTCTGGGGGAGCGTTTTCGGTGATGTGCAACTGGCCCGATCGAAACGCCCGCTCCTCGGTGTCGGGGCTTTCGATTGGATGGAAGACGATCCCGTTGAGCCTGACAGTTTCAACATCCCAGTAGTGCGGATTTTTCTCCACCCGGATCGGACGGCCGGTGCGCCATTCCGCAAGGGTGAAAGGACCGTTTCCGACAAAGTTTTCCGCTCGTGTCCAACTGGTTGCGCGGTCGTCAATCGCTCCGTGGGCGAGGATGGTTGGCGGATGGACCGGCCACCAGTTGCAGTTTGTCAGCAGGGAGAGGAAGTAGGGCGTCGGATGCGCGAGGCGAATGCGCAGCGTCCGGTCGTCGAGCGCCTCAAAACCGACTTGGGAAAAATCATCGATCTCGCCGAGATTGAATTCGCGAGCGTTCTCGACGCAATAGAGCATGTATGCGTATTGAGCGCCGAGCGCGGGCGAGAGAATGCGTTCGTAAGAAAACAAAAACTGGTCCGCGGTGATCGGATCGCCATTTGACCAGCGCGCGTCTGGACGCAGGTAAAAGGTGTATTCCAGCTGATCGCCCGACACCTCCCATCGCTCGGCGACCGCGGGCACTGGCGATAGATCGACGGGGTCCTCGCCGACGAGCCCCTCCATCAGGGCGCGCAAGACATCGAACGCGGCGACGCTGGTGACCAGATGCGGGTCGAGACCTTCCGGATCGGCCCCGAGACTCATGTGAAGAATTTGGTCGCGGTTTCCGCGTTCGACCGCGGTTTCACCGGATCCGCAGCCGGTCAAGGCGAGCAGCGCGACAGCGGCAATTACACGTGCGGCGGAGGCGGCGAGAGATTTTTTCCGAAATACCGTCATAGGCGAACTTGTCCATGGAAAGCGGACAATGACGCGAAGGTTGTCAATAAAAGAGGTTGCGGTCGAGACTTCGGTATTGAATCGCCTCCAGCAAATGCGGAGCCTGGATGGCGGGTGAGCCGGCTAGGTCGGCAATGGTGCGCGCGACTTTGAGGATTCGATCATAGGCCCGGGCGGAGAGGGAAAGCTGCTCCATTGCCTGTTGCAGCAGGTCGCCCAGTTCGCGTCCGATCGCGCAATGCTCGCGGATTTGCCGGTGGGACATCCGGGCGTTGCAGATAGCATCTGCCGTTCCGAGGCGCTCGCGTTGCCGATTTCGCGCTTCTTCGACTCGCGATCGGATGGAAGCGGACGATTCACCGGGACGGGAGTTGCGGAGTTCGTCAATGGAGAGCGCGGGGGCTTCGACGTGAAGATCGATCCGGTCGAGAAGCGGGCCGCTGATCTTCGAGCGGTACCGCTGGATTTGTGTGGACCCGCAGCGGCATTCGTGTCGGGCGTCGCCGAGATAGCCGCACGGGCACGGGTTCATCGCGGCCACGAGCATAAAAGAGCACGGGAGGGTAACTTTACCGGCACTGCGGGAGATTGTGACCGAGCCGTCTTCCAGAGGCTGGCGGAGAACCTCCAGAGCGGATCGCTTGAACTCCGGCAATTCATCGAGAAACAGCACGCCGTTGTGCGCGAGTGAGACCTCGCCCGGGCCGGGAATGGAGCCGCCGCCGAGCAGACCGACGTCGCTGATCGTGTGATGAGGTGCCCGAAACGGCCGTTCGAACCATGGAAGGTTTCCGGACATGGTCCGGCCCGCCGCCGACTGAATCCGGAGAATGTCGAGAAACTCCTCGAGCGCGGGTTCGGGAATGATCGTGGAAATTCGCTTGGCGATCATCGACTTTCCCGAGCCGGGAGGGCCGATCATCAA
>CAZYAN010000066.1:16300-18090 GCA_964645585.1 uncultured Opitutales bacterium | reverse complement strand
CGTTGAACTCGGCGCCACCGCCGTCATTCAAACCGCCGGCAATCTCGTCATTTCAAAAGCCACAACCGGCGACGACGGATCGTTCCAGTTCGACAACCTCGCCGAGGACAAGACTTACGCCGTGACGGATGCGGAGGGTTCACCCGTAGGCGAGATCAAGGCTGGCGACGAAATTGCTCTTTCGATGCCGCCCCAGGCCGGACAGGCCGCGCCGGACTTCAGCTTTGTCCACCTCGATGGCGATGAGGAAAAGCGCCTGACCGACCTCAAAGACAAGATCGTCCTGCTCGAGTTCTGGGCCTCCTGGTGCGGTCCTTGCCAAGCTCCCATGGCAAAAATGCAGACGTATCGCGAAAAATATCCGCACTGGGGCGAAAAGGTCGAACTGCTGACGCTGAGCATCGATGACGAAAAGAAATCCGCTGTCGACCACCTGAAGAAGAATGGCTGGAACAGCACGTCCAACGCCTGGGCCGGCGAAGGCGGATTTGCAGCCGAAGCGCCAAAGGCCTACGTTGTTCAGGGCATTCCAACCGCCTTCTTGATCGGACCGGATGGGAAAATCGTCAAAAGTGGCCACCCGATGGCGGTCGACTTTCCCGAATTGATCAACGAGCTGCTCGCAAACAAGTAGCGCCCGGCCGCCGACGCGCACACTTTATTACTGATCCACAAACGAAAAAAAGGCGCCCGCTTCCCGCGGTCGCCTTTTTCTTTTGGCGGAATCAAACGTCTGCAAAAGTGGTGGTGGGAGCCGGATTCGAACCAGCGAAGGGGAAACCCCGGCAGATTTACAGTCTGCATCCTTTAGCCACTTGGATATCCCACCCCGAAATGGGAAAACGACCACCCTAGAGAGCAGCCCCCGCGTGCCAAGACTTTTTTAATCGGAATTTCCGTCAAAGCAAGCCGGCCTCATGAAAACTGTAGAAACCGCGCCCCGACGGGTCATTGCCGGCCGTGCCGACGATCACGTGATCGAGCAAGTCGATTCCCACCGTTCGCGACGCCTCACGCAATTGACGGGTAACTTGAATGTCCGCCGAACTCGGGTGCGGGTCGCCGCTCGGGTGGTTGTGGACAGCGATAATTGAGAGCGCCCCGATCCGGATCGCCTCCCGAAAAACCTCGCGCGGATGAACAAGGCTGCTGCTGGCCGTGCCAGAGGTGACTTCAACGCGCTTCATCAGAACGTTCTTGCGGTTCAGGCAAAGGACCCAGAATTTTTCCACATCCAGCCCCGCCGAGACCGGACGGAAATAATCGAAGATCCGCTCCGGCGTATTCAGCAAGGGCTGCGCATCCCCTTTCTGCTCGAGGACCCGCTTCGCGACCTCCATCACCGTGATCAACTGAAGCGACTTGATCTTCCCGATCCCTTTCAGCTTCTGAAAATCGCTGTCGCTCCATCGCAGCAACCCCGCGAGCGAGCCTGCCTCGGCAATCAAACTCGTCGCAAGCCCCATCACATCCAGCGATCGGCTTCCGCTGCGGAGCAGCATCGCCAGCAGCTCCGCGTCGCTCAACGCCCCCGGACCGAGGCGTTCCAAACGCTCCTGCGGCCGGTCGGTCACAGCGAGATCACGCAAACGGTGCGGCGGGTAAATCGTCGGGGCAGCCATAGGGGATTCGGGGATGTGCTCAGTCTCAACAGCTTCACCGCCGGAGGCCAGAAAAAATTTCGCCGTTGTGAATCCCGTCGCTTCTGGACACGGTAATTCAAGCCAATCAATTGACGATGCACCGATCTCTATCCGCATAGTTGAAATCCGACACCAATAACCAATAAC
>CAZYAN010000066.1:8342-16200 GCA_964645585.1 uncultured Opitutales bacterium | reverse complement strand
ATAACTGATAACCAATAACTAATAACCAATTACCGCCATGACCAAAATTCGCGTCGTCGTCTGGGGAGAAAACGTTCACGAACAGGAAAACGAGATTGTCGCTTCCATCTACCCGCGCGGCATGCACACTGTGATCGCCGAGGCCCTTGCCGCGCACAATGACTTCGACGTCGGTGTCGCCACACTGCAGGAGACGGAGCACGGCCTTTCCGAGAAGCGCCTCGCCGAGACGGATGTACTGACTTGGTGGGGACACAGGGCGCATGGCAAGGTCGCCGATTCGGTCGTCGACCGTATCCAAAAGCGCGTGTTGGAAGGAATGGGCCTGATCGTCCTCCACTCCGGCCACTACTCGAAGATCTTCAAACGCCTCATGGGCACGACCTGTTCGCTCACCTGGCGCGAGGCCGGCGAAAAGGAGCGGGTCTGGGTTTGCCATCCCGGCCACCCGATCGCCGCCGGAATCGACCGGTACTTCGAGATCGAGCAATCCGAGATGTACGGTGAACCGTTCGCGATTCCGCCTGCCGAAGAACAGGTGTTCATTTCTTGGTACCAAGGCGGCGAAGCCTTTCGCAGCGGCTGCTGCTGGCGGCGCGGCGCCGGAAAAATCTTTTACTTCAGCCCCGGACACGAGACGTATCCGATTTTTTACGACAAAAACGTCCAAAAGGTCCTCGGCAATGCGGTTCGATGGGCCAAGCCGGACGGCCGCTGGGTCGATACCTGTCCGCAAATTCCCGCGGACAAAGCACCGGAGAAAATCACCGTACGCGGTCCGCGCCTCCACAAAGACGGCGAAGCGGGTTACCGGTAGTCGCCAGGGTTCTTCCAAAAGTGGAAGCGGCATCCTGCCGCTTTTTCATACTACCAACCAGCTTTTGGCGCGGCAATTGCCCCACCAAATCAGCCCCCCTTCCAGGCAGACTACAAATAATACCGCACGTAGGCGTTGCTCCGCAGGCGTTCAAGCCACTCCTCCTGGTCTTCGCGCGCCATCTGGCTCGCCAGAATCATTTCGATCTGGTCGCGCACCTCATGAATGGGCTGAATCCCGGCCTCACGAAAATCTTCCACATAAAGGATGAAATACCCTTCCGGCGTCTTCAACGCCTCCGATGCCTCCCCAACCTCCAGGTTGGCGACTTCATCGCGCCAGTCCTCCCGCAATTCGCCTGTCTTAATCCAGCCCCAATCGCCCCCGTCGCGCCGGCGCCGCCCCTGACTGTATTTCTCGGCCAGTTCCGAAAATTTCGCCCCGTTCTCCAGTTCGCGAAAAATCTTTTCAGCCGTCTGCAAAAGCACGTCCTCACTCTCATTCGTCAGCGAACTCAACTGAATAATCCGCAGGTGAACCGCCTCGTCCTGGTAAAACGTGTGCTTCTTTTCCTCGTAAAACTCCTCCATCCGCCGCGGGCTGACGATCGACTCCGACCGGCGCATCTGGCCGCGCATATACTGCACAATGATGCGCTCCTCGAGATCCTTACGGAAATCACGCACGGAAATGCCTTGGCTCTGCAGGTACTGCAGAAACCGGCCCCTGTCGCCGTCGAAATCGCGCCGCACAAGATCTTTCATTTCGCTCTCGATGTAGCTGCGCGGAATCATGTGACCCTGCTTCTCGAAATGCTTCACCACCAGCACCCGGTCCACCAAGTTTTGCACAACTTCGTCCTGCAGAGCTCGCAGTCGCTGTTGAAACTCCTCTTCACTGCGCGAATCGCGCCGCAACTGCGGAACCAAAAGCGCAATCTCACGCCGAACTTCATCGATCGTGATAATCCTGTCTTCCACCACGGCCGCGATCCCGTTCGCGACCTCCGGACCCTCATCCCGCGCCGGGTGGGCCTCCGCCCGCGGCGCCGGCAATTCCGGCGCGGCCGGAACCGCGGGCGTCACTTCCTCGACAGGAACTTCGCCCGGCACGGCGGCATAAACAGAAATCACTCCGACAACAAAAAATCCGAAAAATAATCCACTCTTCCTCATATCCGCGCCCGTCGTTTTTATTACACCGCCCGTGTTAATCCGTGCCCTTCGTCCGTGTCTGTCCGTGTTTTCGCGTCCGCGTCCCCATCCCCGCTCCTGTCTAAATCCGCTGCAAAAACGACTTGATTTCTTCCAACCGTAAAAGCGGCTTATTCCGCGTCAAGCGGGGAAACCGATGTCCAACCATGACAAAATCTTCGGGTTTTCCCGATGCCCGCAGACACTTTAACAGGTTGCCTTCCGATTCAACTGAAAGGATGTGTTTCCGCTCCGCAAGGCAGCGGATCCGCGTCGATTCCAGCAGCGCGACCACCGGCTCCGGCGGCTGCCCAAACCGGTCCTCCAGCGCCGCCGCGATTCCATCGACTTCCTCTGCCATTCGAGCCAGCGCAAGCTGCCGATAAAAATCGATGCGCAATCGCGGCTCATCGATGTAGCCGACCGGAATCCGCGCCTCAATCGGCGGACAGCTTTTCCCCGCCAGCTCCTGATCGCGCAAAACGGTGAATCCGTCTTCATAACGCGCGTCCGTCCGCGGCTCCCCTTCACCAAAGAAAACAAAATCGAGCTTCAGCGTCGCCCGCGGCGCGATCGCCTCCTCTTCTCCTTTCAGCCGGCTGATGCTCTGGCGGAGCAATTGACAATACAGCTCAAACCCGACGCCCGCGATGTGCCCGCTCTGCGCGGACCCGAGCAGGTTGCCGGCGCCGCGCAATTCAAGATCCCTCATCGCGATCCGAAATCCGGCGCCAAGGTGCGTATTTTGACGCAGCGTCGCCAGCCGCTTCCGCGCCAGATCGAGCACGCGCCCATGGCGCTGGAGCAATAAATAAGCGTAGGCCTGGTGCGTGAATCGTCCAACCCGGCCGCGGATCTGATAAAGCTGCGACAGCCCAAACCGATCCGCCGCCTCAATGATGATCGTATTGCAATTCGGAATATCGATCCCCGACTCGATAATCGTTGTGCACACCAGCACATCATACCGGCCGTCAACGAACTCGGTCATGATCCGCTCCAGCCTGTGCTCGCCCATCTGTCCGTGCCCGACCACGATCCGCGCTTCAGGAACAAGCTCGCGCAAGCGGTTCGCCACCGCCTCGATCGATCCGACCCGGTTGTGCAGATAGAAAACTTGTCCGCCCCGGCGAAGCTCTCGCCGCACCGCTTCGGTGACGAGTTTTTCGTCGTAGTTTGTGACGACCGTTTTGATCGGCAGCCGGTTCGTCGGCGCGGTTTCAATGACACTGAGATCCCGCGCGCCCGTCAGCGCCATGTACAAGGTGCGCGGAATGGGTGTCGCACTCATCGACAAAACATCGACCGTCTCCCGCAATCGTTTAATTCGCTCCTTTTGCCGCACGCCAAACCGGTGCTCCTCGTCGATCACGAGCAAACCGAGATCGGCAAAAATGACATCGCGGCTCAACAAGCTGTGCGTGCCGATAACAATGTCGATCCCGCCCCGCTTCAGTCCTTCCAGAATCTTCTTCCGCTGCGAAGGCGTGCGAAACCGGCTCAGCATTTCCACCACGACTGGATAATCCGCCATCCGCTCGCGAAAGGTCCGGAAATGCTGCTGCGCGAGCACCGTCGTCGGCACCAGCACCGCCACTTGCTTTCCGCCCATCACCGCCTTGAACGCCGCGCGAATCGCGACTTCCGTTTTCCCGAACCCGACATCCCCGCAAAGCAGCCGGTCCATCGGGCGGCTGAGTTCCATGTCTTCCTTGGTCTCATCGATGACACGAGCCTGATCAACCGTCGGTTCAAACAGAAACGCGTTCTCAAACTCCTTCTGCCAGCGTCCGTCCGGCGGAAAAGCAAATCCTTCGCGCGCTTCCCGCTTCGCCTGGAGCGCCAGAAGCTCCGCCGCCATATCGAGCACCCCGCGCTCCGCCGCGCGCCGGGTTTTTTCCCATTGCTTCGACCCGATCTTTCCGAGAGCGGGACGCATTTTCGTGAGCCCGACATACCGGCTCAAGAGATGGCTCTCGTGCAGCGGCACATGCAGTATTACGCCGTCGGCAAACTCGATCGAAATCATTTCCCGCACCTGACCGCGCGACTCGATCTTTCCGATTCCGCGAAAGAGACAAACTCCGTGCAGCACATGGACCAGATAATCCCCCTCGGCCAGCTCCGAAAAATCGAGCAACTGGTCAACTTGCGTCCGGTTCACCGACGCCCGGCGCGGGCCGCGCGGACGCCGCTGGCGGTACCGCCCGAAAATCTCGCTGTCGGACGCGACCACCACGCCCTTTTTCCCAACAGCCGCCGGCCACGATACAGCCGGTCCAGCATCGTCGAACAGCAGCCGAAAGCCGTGAGAAAGATGGCCGCGCAAAAAAACCGGGCGGAACTTCGCCAGTTGTTCGTCCTCTTCAAGAATTTCCCGCAGGCGCTCTTCCTCGCCTTCGTTGTTCATCGCGAGAAACACCTGGTAATTCTCCTTTTGCCAGCGGTCGAGCTGACGGAAAAAATCCCGCCGCGCCTGCTGCTCCGAAAATAACCGGTCTTCGCCAACTTCACCGCCGTCCGGAAAGCTCCGGTATTCCGCGAGCGGTTCCGACGAGACCGTCAGGCGCACCGTATCCGCGCCGAAAAGCGAGGTCGCCAAATCGAGATCGGCCAGCCCGAGCCAGCTGTCGCCGCTCGCAGCCCGGACTCGCTGCAGACCTTCCATCGATCGCCCCGATCCGCCTTCCCGCTCGCCGGCCCTTTCTTCCAGAACGGCCGGCTCAACCAGAACCCAGTTCACCGCCCCGCGCAAATGGTCCGTTATCCCGCTCGCGCTCCGCCCGGCAAAGACCGACGGCCCCGCGGTCAGCACAATCCGGTCAAGGGGCTCTCCCGATCGCTGCGTCGCCGGATCAAATTGGCGAATTTCCTCCAGCGTATCTCCGAAGAAATCTAGACGAACCGGCGCCGGCGCAGTCACCGGATAGACGTCAATAATGCCGCCGCGAACCGCGTACTCTCCCGGGGCTTCGCAAACGATCTCGGAATCGTAGTTGAATGCCGCCAGTTTCTTCAGCAGGCCCTGAAACGACTGCTCCTCCCCCGCGCGCAGCACGATTTCACCGGCACGCAGATCGTCAGCAGGCGGCATCTCATCCAAAAGCGCCGCGGGCGTCGTCACAATCACCGGCGCCGCCGCCTCCCCCGGGCGGTCCCAAAACTCGCGCAGCCGGCTCAGCACCGTCAGCCGATCGATATCATCTTCAAAACTTCCCGCGTCTTCCCGCTCGGTCAGCAGATGCGTTTCGACGTTCAGGTCCGATTTGATCAGGGTAACGACAAAGCGGAGATCGTCGATGATTTGCTCGGCTTGCTTCCGGTCCGGCGCGACGAGAATCATCGGCTGCCCGCGGCGGGCCGCAAGGAACTCCGCCGCCAACGCCGCCACAACCGGTTCGCTGACTCCCGTGAAGAGAATGTTCCGTACATGCTCGCGGGCAAAAACGGCCGGGACGGCGGTCGCCTGCTCTTTTGCGCGCGTCAGATTCATCGAGACGGAAAAGAAAAGCTACTTTCGATCCTTTGTCCAACGCTCCAGCGCCCGGAGCGCCGCCTTCTCCTCCGCTTCCTTCTTGGACCGTCCTTTTCCCGAGGCAATCAGCTTGTCGAGCAAATACAGCTCCACCTCATACGAGCGCGCGTGCGCCTCCCCGCTCTCCCGGCTCACACGGTAACTGAGCGCCTCGTTTCCCAATTCCGGCTGCACAAGCTCCTGCAGCCGGCCTTTCGGATTGCTCAACAGCCGATGCCCGCGCAGCTCCTTCTTGATGTTGCCGTACCACGACAGCACCACCCGCCGCACGGTCGGCAGATCACTGTCGAGGTAGATCGCGCCGACCAAGGCCTCGAAAACATCTTCGAGAGCGGACGGACGCATATTGCCCTTGTTCTTGAGTTCGGACGCACTCATCAAAAGGCGCTTATGAAGTCCGAGCCGCTCGGCCAGATCGCTCAGGTAAAGGCCTTTTGCCAAGATCGCCCGATGCTTGGTCAGTGTGCCTTCACGTTCGTTCGGAAAAAGATGAAAGAGTTCCTCCGACAAAATCAGGTCGAGCACAGCATCCCCGAGAAATTCGAGTCGCTGATTATTTCGCGCCGCGGTCGGATCCTCTTGCACATACGACGGATGCGTCAGACTCTCGCGCAATAAATCCGGGTTGGAGAACGTGTAGCCAATCTGTGCCTCCAGGTCCTTGATCCAATCCGTTGATTTCATCCAAGGATGCAGGTTAAATCACGCGCGCCCCCTCTGTCGAGCGCCGGAGTCATCGACTTCCCCCCGCGACGCAAGTCCCAACGGAAAAATACCTCGACCCCGGCGAGCCGCTCCCGGTGATCTCTCGAGTCCCAGCGGAACAAAATTGCTCAGTGCCAGCGGCCTCCGATCCGGCGTCGATCTCTCCCAAGCCCCGACGAGGGGGAAATGCCCAGCCCAGGGCAACGCTCTGGGAAAATACGGCAAAACCGAACCAACGCCACTGATACGTTTCGCTTGCTTCGGCTTCAAACGCGCCGCTACAGTCGCGGTTGCTTCCGATCCGCTACTCTTCAACCATGTCGAAACCGATCCGCAAAACCCTCCCGTCCGCGATCGCCGCAATCGCCTTCTCCGTCGCGTCCGCCGCTGCCTCCTACAGCGCCGAGAGCAATCGCGCGTTGATCGAAACGCTGCTCGAAAACGGACACCTGACCGAAGAACAGGCAGCTTCCTTGCTGGAAAAAGAGGCCGCTGAGGAAGCCAAGGCGCAATCGAGCGAAGATACACGTCCGGCCGTCACTCCTTCCGGACTCAACTTTCGCGACTTCCGAATTCGCGGTCGCATCGAGGTCCAGGCCGGCTACACGTACGCCGACGACGAAGACGGCAGCGAGGACTATTCCACCCTCGAAGTCCGCCGCGTCCGCCTCGGAGCCAGCGGGACTCTCTTGCAAAACGTCCGCGCGCAAGTCGAAGCGGACCTCGTGCCCGGTGCCGACTTAAGCATGCGTTCCGCATACCTTCAATGGCGCCAGCACGAAGAGGCGTATATAAAATTCGGATACGATCGGCCGCCGTTCGGATTCGAACGTACAACTTCGTCGGCCAGCATGCTCACCGTCGAACGGACCCATTTGACCAACACCATCATTTCAGAGGATATGCTCGGTTTATCGGTCGAGGGCAATGTGTCGCCTTTCGGCTACGGCGCCGGCATTTATACGAACCGCGACAATGCCAATCCGAACGGCGATGAGGGCTACCTGTACAACGCAAGCGGCTCGCTGAGCCTCGACGACAAGATGCCGGACGAACAGAAATTGCGCTTTCGAACCGATCTTATTTTGAATGACGACAACGCTGGCCTCGGCACCGGCGACGGGCCGAATTTCCTCTTTGAAAAGGGCTTCGCCCTCAGCACTCACTACGGCTTCGGACCGTTTGATTTCCGCGCGGAGTATCTGCGGGCAGACAGCTTCGACAGCGAGGTGACCGAGGGCTGGTACCTGATGCCTTCCTGGTATTTGACGGAAAAATTCCAGCTCGTCGGACGCTACGAGCGGATGAAATCCGAGGATGACGACGGCATTCGCTCCCCGAGCCGCTATGCTCGGCGCGCCGTCGACCGCCGGGGCGACCGCTTCCAAGCAGTTTACGCGGGAGCAAATTACTACTTCAACGGCGACGCGCATCGGGTCATGTTTGGCGTCGAGCTTTCTGAACTCGATGGAACCCCGGCTGGCGAACAGGAAGCCGTCACCCTCCACAGCGCCTGGCGAGTCCTGTTCTAATTATCATTTCCCCAAATAACCAAGAACCAAGAACCAACAACCAGGAACCAAGAACCAGGAACTAAGAACCAGGAAC
>CAZYAN010000066.1:0-8242 GCA_964645585.1 uncultured Opitutales bacterium | reverse complement strand
AAGAACCAGGAACTAAGAACCAGGAACCAAGAACCAGCAACCGCATCCTACCCCCGCCCGTGCGGCCGGTTTAAATCAAGCTCCGGGCCGATCGGCACAATTCGGGTCGGATTGATCTGGTCGTGGGTCATGTAATAGTGGCGCTTGATATGGTCAAACTTGACCGTTTCAGCGACTCCCGGGAGTTGATACAAATCGCGCAGATAACCGCTCAGGTTGGGATAATCCTCAATACGCCGCACGTTGCACTTGAAGTGGCCGTGATAGACAGCATCAAAACGGATTAACGTGCAAAAGAAACGCCAGTCCGCCTCCACTGGCCGGTCTCCAAACAGGTAGCGCGTCCGCTCCAGACGGGCATCCATCTGATCGAGGGCGTCGAACAAAGCGCGTGCCGCTTTTTCATAGACCGCCTGGTTCGTCGCGAAACCCGCCTCGTATACACCGTTGTTGATCCGCTCGTACAGAAAGTCGTTGAGAGCGCGATGGTCCTTCTCAATTTCCGCCGGGAACAGGTCAACTTCGGGATCGCCAAACTCATTGAAAACATCGTTAAACATCCGGCAAATGTCGTCTTCGGAATTGTTGACGATCACCCCGGTCCGGCAGTCCCACAACACCGGCACGGTCGGGCGGCCATCAAATTGCGGATCCGTCGCTAAATAGGCATCTCGCAAAAAAGCGAAGTCGTTGATCGGATCCCGGCTGTGATCCGGCCCATCGCGGAATGCCCAGCCGCGTTCATCGCGCACCGGATCGACAACCGTCACTCCGATGGCTTCCGTCAGCCGCTTCGCGTCGCGCACAATCAGCGTGCGATGCGCCCACGGACAGGCAAAAGAAATATAGAGATGGTAACGGCCCGCCTCCGGGGCGAAAGGCGTGGATCCGTCTCGGCTGATCCACGCGCGAAACGCGTCCTCCTGTCGCTCAAATTCCCCGCTCGCCGATTGTTCTTTTGGAAACTGTGAGGATGACTTTGGCATCCCCAAAAGGTAACGCCCCGGTCTTCGAATGGCAACCCGGACCGTTCGCCGCGAAACGGCGTCCCGGCTTGTTTCCGCGCCGAAACGGAGCCCGCCTTACCGGCTCACCTCCGCAGCGGCTTCGACAATCTGCAAAAACGTCCTCCCTTCAAGGGACGCCCCGCCGATCAAGCCGCCGTCGATGTCGTCTTGCCGCAAAAGTTCCCGCGCGTTCGCCGGCTTCATCGACCCGCCGTAAAGGATTCGCGTTCGCTGGGCCTGGGCCTCGCCCAGCAGCGCCGGGAGGTGGCCTCGAATGAATTGGTGCATCTCCTGGGCTTGGTCGGGAGTCGCGGTTTTTCCCGTGCCAATCGCCCAAACCGGCTCGTACGCGATGATAACGAGGTCGGCAAGGTCGGCGGGAACGTTCGCCAAACCCGCCTTCACTTGTCGCTCGACAACCTCGAACGCCTTGCCGGACTCACGCTCTTCAAGCGTTTCACCGACACAAAGGATCGGCTTCAGCCGGCTGTTCAGCGCGGCGAGCACCTTCTGGTTGATGAACTCATCGCTTTCCTTGAAATACTCGCGCCGCTCGCTGTGTCCAAGAATGACGTAGGTCGCAAATAAGTGACGCAGCATTTCGGCGGAAACCTCGCCGGTGTAGGCGCCGGATCGCTCGGGATGCATGTTTTGCGCCCCCAGCTTGACGCCCGAGTTTTCGATGGCTCGAGCCGCGCTCTCCAAGGCGGTAAACGGCGGACAAATGACGACGTCCACCTCGTGCTGGCGTCCAAGGGTCTGCGCGATTTCGGCAGCGAGCTCACTCGCTTCCGCCGAATTCTTATTCATCTTCCAATTCCCAGCGATCAGGATTTTCCGCATGATGAGACAACCAAGTAGAGAAAGCGGCCGTTCATTGCAAAGCCGTTTCTGGAATTCGGTTGCAAGTTCCGCCCGCCCTTCTCCCACTAACGCAGAACCTGACCCATTGATGTAAGAGCAGGCAGCCGGAATCCGTTTTCTTTTTTGCCTTTTTCGGGCCGCGCCCAAGGCTCACAAACGATGAACCCGCGTCCTTTCTTATCCAACTTCCTTGTCCGGCTGCCAGTTGCCGGGAGTGCCCTCCTCTTGAGCCTCTTTGCACCGATGCTGCTCCAAGCCTCCGCCTCCGGAACGATCGTTTCGGAGGCGGTCACCGAACCGTTCCCGGGCATCCGCCTCCTTGAACGCGTCACGGCCGAACCGCCGATGCGGATCTATGCAGCCGCGATCGATCTCGCCAACGAAAACCTTTCTGTCGATGCCACCGCTCCCACCCGCAAGCTTCGGTCCGTCGAGGAATGGGCGCGCGAAACCGGCGCCCTGATCGCCGTCAATGGCGACTTTTTTCGGTACGCCGACGGAACCCCGCATGTCTACGGCGACGCGGCCGGCGGCGGCGAACGGTGGCCCGTCCCGCAGACGGGCCGCGGCGACCACTACAGCGATGCCTGGTTTCATCAGCACTACGGCTGGTTCGCGTTTGGCGATTTCGGCGTGACTTTCACGGCGACCCGGCACGCGAAACGCACGCGTAAGCTGACCGAGGGCTGGCGCCCCGAAAAGGTCACCGCGGAAATCCCTCCTGGAACCCGGGCGCTCGTCAGCGGTTTTTCCCAGCTGGTGATCGAAGGCGAAGCGATCGTCTGCGAGGATCCAAAAGCGAAAACCTGTTTTCCCGATCGCGGCGATCTCCATGCTCGCCACCCCCGCACCGCCATGGGCCTGACCCGCGACGGAAAGCGTTTTCTGCTCGTCGTCGTCGACGGACGCAGTGACGAATCCGCCGGTATGTTCGGCACCGAACTCGCCGCGTTGATGAAAGAACTCGGCGCTTGGAACGCGATCAATCTCGACGGCGGCGGCTCCTCCCAAATGTACGTAAAAGGCCGCGGCACCATCAACGCTCCGCACATCACCCAGCGCCGCAAGGTCCTCAACCACTGGGGCGTGTTCCGCGCGGACTCGGGCGCGGGTCGCGACAAACGGAAATGATCCTGCGGGCACGGACGAGGAAAATCTCACCCCCGCTAACGGCTTGCGATTGCTGCCAACTTCCTCTAGCGGATTCGTTTGTGAATATCTCGTCCAGCCCCACCGCTTCCAATTCTGTTTGGATGCTCTTATAGCGCCCAAAGCTCGACTGCTGAATGAAAACGATTGAGCCCCTGAATTCCGCCTCTTCACATGTCCGACCTCTTCTTTGCAAAACCCATTCTTAACTCCCCCTACGAATATCCCAACCGTCATTGGGAGCTCGGCAAGGACGGTCAGCCGACGCAGCGGATTATCGAGAGCCGCCGTATCGCCGATTTCATTACGCCGATCCCAAAGGCAAGAAAGAAGAAAGGGAAGGCGTCCCAGGAGGAACTTTTGCTCGATGAAGGCGACGGCCTCTCGTCCAAGGAACAGCAATACACCGCCTCCAACATCAACCGCTTGCGCGACCACATTGATCGCTGGCGGCGAATTCCGAATCCGAGCGACTGGAAAGTCACCCCGGAAACCGCCCGACTGCTTCAGCATTGGCGGCATCATTCGTTCAGCGATGTCCGGCCGTTCTTCTGTCAGGTGGAGGCGCTGGAGACTTTGATCTGGCTGACCGAGGTCGCGCCAAAATCAGGAAATATCGGCAGAGCCTTCCTCGAACACGTCGAAAACGCCAGCTTGAGCGCGAACCCGGAACTGTTGCGCATCGCCCTGAAACTCGCGACCGGCGCCGGCAAAACGACGGTCATGGCCATGATCATCGCCTGGCAAACCATCAACGCCGTGCGCCGGCCGGGCAGCAAATACTTCACCCGCGGATTCCTGGTCGTCGCTCCCGGTATCACGATCCGCGACCGCCTGCGCGTGCTGCTTCCGAACGACACCGAAAGCTACTACGAGAAACGCGAACTGGTGCCGGCCGATTTGCTCCCCGATCTAGGCAAGGCGAAGATCGTCATCACCAACTACCACGCATTTAAACTCCGCGAAAAACTGGAGCTCGCAAAGGGGAATCGCGCTCTTCTCCAAGGTCGCGGCGCCCCCCTGAACACGCTGGAAACCGAAGGCCAGATGCTCCAGCGAGTAATGCCGGACCTGCTGGGCATCAAGAATCTCCTCGTTCTCAACGACGAGGCCCACCACTGCTACCGCGAGAAGCCGGGCACAGACGAAACGGACGAGCTCAAGGGCGACGACAAGAAGGAGGCGCAAAAGAATAACGAGGCCGCCCGTCTCTGGATCAGCGGCCTCGAAATCGTCAAACGAAAGCTCGGCATCAACCGCGTTATCGACCTCTCCGCGACCCCGTTCTTCCTGCGCGGCTCCGGCTACGCGGAGGGCACACTCTTCCCCTGGACGGTGAGCGATTTCTCTTTGATGGACGCGATCGAGTGCGGGATCGTCAAACTTCCCCGCGTGCCGGTGGCCGACAACATCCCCGGCGCCGAGATGCCGATGTATCGGAATCTGTGGGAGCACATCCGTACCAAAATGCCGAAAAAAAGCCGGAGCAAAGGCGGTGTGCTCGACCCGACGAGCCTGCCGACAAAGCTGCAAACCGCTCTCGACGCCCTTTACGGACACTACGAGGAAACGTTCCGGCTTTGGGAAAAAAAGAATATCGGAGTTCCGCCCTGCTTTATCGTCGTCTGCAATAATACCGCCTCCTCGAAACTGGTTTACGATTATATTTCCGGCTTTCATCGCGAGAACGACGACGGCACCAGTCAATTCCAGCCGGGCGCCCTGCCGCTCTTCAGCAACTACGACGAATACGGCAATCCCCTGCCGCGCCCAAACACCCTGCTGATCGACAGCGAACAGCTCGAATCAGGCGACGCCCTCGACGACAATTTCCGAAAAATGGCCGCCGACGAGATCGAGCGCTTCCGCTACGAAATCGTCGAGCGAACGGGCAACCGGCAGGCGGCGGAAAATCTCAGCGATCAGGATCTTCTCCGCGAGGTGATGAATACCGTCGGCAAGCCGGGCCGCCTCGGCGGATCGATCCGCTGCGTCGTTTCCGTCTCGATGCTGACCGAGGGATGGGACGCCAACACCGTCACGCACGTGCTCGGCGTCCGCGCGTTCGGCACGCAGCTCCTTTGCGAACAGGTCATCGGGCGCGCCCTCCGCCGCCAGTCTTACGAGCTGAACGAGGAAGGTCTCTTCAATGTCGAGTACGCCGACGTCCTCGGCATTCCTTTCGATTTCAATGCCAAGCCGGTCATCGCGCCTCCGATTCCGCCGCGGCAAACCACCCACATCCACGCGGTGCGCCCCGACCGCGACGCGCTGGAGATCCGTTTCCCCCGTGTGGCCGGCTACCGGGTGGAGCTGCCGTCGGAGCGCCTGAGCGCCGTTTTCAACGACGACGACCTTCTCGAGCTGACGCCCGAATGGGTCGGCGCCACGAAAAACCGCAACGAGGGGATCATCGGCGAGGGCGTGGACCTGAATCTCAAGCACACCGAGGATGTGCGGCGATCCACCCTCCTGCTCAACCTCACGCAGCGTCTGCTGCTCACGAAATTCCGCGATCCCGGCGACGCGCCGAAGCTCCACCTCTTCGGCCAGCTCAAGCGCGTCACCCGCCAGTGGCTCGACAACTACCTCGTCTGCAAAGGCGGCACCTACCCGGCCCAGCTCTTGTACCAGGAATTGGCCGACGAAGCCTGCAACCGGATCGCCGCCGCGATTCTCCGCGCCGGGATCCAGTCCGAGGGCGAACGCCACATCAAGGCCCTCCTCGATTCCTACAATCCCGCCGGCTCGACGGCGCACGTCAGTTTCCGCACATCAAAGGAGAACTTGTATCAAACCGATTCCCGCCGCTGCCACATCAACTGGGTCGTTCTCGACAGCGACTGGGAAGCGGAGTTCTGCCGAGTCGCGGAAAGTCACCCGCTCGTTCTCGCCTACGCGAAAAACCACAACCTCGGCCTGGAGGTCCCGTACCGCCTCGGCTCCGAAAATCGCAAATACATCCCCGACTTCATCGTGCTCGTCGACGACGGCCGCGGAGCCGAAGATCCTCTTCATCTTGTCGTCGAAATCAAGGGCTACCGCCGCGAGGACGCCAAAGCGAAGAAAAGCACCATGGAAAACTACTGGGTGCCCGGTGTGAATGCCAACGGCTCTTTTGGCCGCTGGGCCTTCGCCGAATTCACCGACGTTTACGAAATGGAGGACGACTTCGCGGCGAAGGTCGAAAGCCAGTTTAATCAAATGATTGAATTCGCCGCCGCCCAGCCCGAACGACAGGAAGCATGAAGAAAATAATTCTTGATTTCCCGCCGGCGGAAGCCGATATTGATCTCATCCGCTCCTTGAGAGTAGGCCCGCTCAGCTATCTGGAGCGTGTGCCGAAATCCTGGGGCTTTTTTCGTTTTCGGAGGAGGAAAGCCTCATGAGAGTCCGGCGAATTGCGGTTCTCATCGACGGCGGATTTTTCGTGAAGCGGCTTAAACGGCTCGTCCCTCTCCGCTATCGGGATACCCCCGCCGCTGTGGCCAACTCCGCCCGCATCCTGTGCAAGCGGCACGTTCAGCGTTTGATCGGCAAGCGTCCTAACACGGGCAACAGTCGCTGGCTCGACCACGTCTATCGGCTCTTCTATTATGATGCCCGGCCTTTCGACGAGGTGGCCCATCATCCAATTTTAAACCAGCAGATTCTGTTTGGGAAAACGCCGGAGGCGCAATTCCGCCGGGAACTTTTCAGCGAACTTCGTAAGTCGCGGAAGTTTGCGCTGCGCCTCGGCAAGGTGACGCGCGAGGATGGCTGGCAGATCAAAAACGCCCAGATCACCAAAAAGCTGCTGCGGACGCGGGAATGGGTCCATATTCTGGACGACGCGATCGCACGGACGCAAACCGGCTCCGCGGGCCCGGTCCTCAAACCGGAAGAAGCAAACCAGCTCGCAAAGATCGCGGATGCATGGAGAACGCTTTCTCCGGACGATGTGCGCCTGGGGTTACGACAAAAGGGCGTCGACATGCGCATCGGCCTCGACATCTCAACGCTGACCCTCAAGAAGCAAGCCGACACAATCATTCTCGTTACGGGAGACAGCGATTTCGTTCCAGCCGCCAAGCTGGCCAGACGAGAAGGCGTCGAATTCATCCTCGACCCATTGTGGCAATCCGTAAAAGACGATCTCCACGAACACGTCGACGGGGTAGCCTCGGTCTTCCGCCAGCCCGGCACCGCCGGGATCGATCTGGAAGAAATATCGGAAGATCCCGTCGGCCAGGAAGATGATGCACCGGCAGGCTCGCCGGCAATGTAGATTATCAGCCGTTCAACATCTCGAAGAATTCTCACATGCCTCCCAAGACCAAGAAAACCGCGCCCGGCAAACAAATCGAAACCCTCGTCCACGAAGACGCGAAGCGGGTCAACATCCCGACCGCCGAATACGAGGCGGTGATGGACAGCGACCAGAAGACTCCGGTCCAGGTCGCCTACGAGCGGCGAAACCGCGACCTCGATCCGCAGCTCGTCTGGCGCGGAAAGGACGAGCAGGACTGGTCCGACCTCGTCGTCAACGCGCCCCCGCTCTACATCCAGGAAAAGGTCCACCCGAAGGTCCTGATCGACGATCTCCGCCGCCGGACCGAAAGCAAGGAGGAGGAAAACGACCCGCAGCTCGACCTGTTCGGCGACTTCAACGGCATCCCCGACGAGGCCGACAAAACCGAATTCTACCGCCACGACGCCAACTGGACCAACCGCATGATCCTCGGCGACAGCCTGCAAGTCATGGCCTCGCTCGCGGAACGCGAAGGCCTCCGGGGCAAAGTCCAGTGCATCTACTTCGACCCGCCCTACGGCATCAAATTCAACTCCAACTTCCAGTGGTCCACCACCAGCCGCGACGTGAAAGACGGCAATGCAGCCCACATCACTCGCGAACCGGAACAGGTCAAAGCCTTCCGCGACACCTGGCGCGACGGCATCCACTCCTACCTGACCTATTTGCGCGACCGCCTCACCGTCGCCCGCGACCTGCTCACCGAAAGCGGCTCGATCTTCGTCCAGATCGGCGACGAAAACGTCCACCGCGTCCGGGCGCTGATGGATGAGGTGTTTGGGGAGGGAAATTTTGTGAGCCAAATTACCGTTCGCAAGACCACAAGCGAGGGAAGTTCACTTCTTGGGGCAACCTGCGATTTTGTCCTTTGGTTCGCTAAGAGGCTGTCTAAAAAGTAGAAAAAATGCGTGCTATTAGCATTTTTAATTGT
>CAZYAN010000065.1:0-18134 GCA_964645585.1 uncultured Opitutales bacterium | reverse complement strand
ATGTCCTGAACCTTTTTTGTTACCTATGTCCTGAACCTAGACGGTCCATTGTCTGGAAGACAGGTGTTTGGTCTCTGTCCTGATTTGGCGGGGACCTCGTTGTTCGTTATCGGTTCATCGATGGTCCGTCTCAAATCTCCGACCTCCGACCTCCGACCTCCGAGATTTTTCGCGTGCGGCCGCCGTCAAACCGTTGGATATTGGCGGAATGGAAAAGGCTCAGGTCGCTCGCGTTCTCGATGAAATCGCCGTCCTGCTCGAATTGCAGGGCGAAAACCCGTTCAAGGTTCGGGCCTACCAAACCGGCGCCCGGGCCGTCGAATCCCTCGAAAAACCGCTCGAAGAACTGGTCGCCACCGGCGAGATCGGCAACGTCCCCGGCATCGGGCGCGCACTCGCCGAGAAGGTCGCCACGCTCGTCCAAACCGGCCGGCTGAAATTCTACGACGACCTCAAAGCGAGCATTCCTCCCGGCCTCATCGAAATGCTCGAAGTCCCGGGAATGGGTCCCAAGAAAATCAAAACCGTCTACGAAAAGCTCGGCATCGAAACCCTCGCGGAACTGGCCAAGGCCTGCCAGGACGGCCGCGTCGCCGGCCTCCCGCGCTTCGGCGAAAAGACCCAGCGGAATATCCTCGAAGGGATTCGCAACCGCGAGGCCTACTCGCGCCGGCATCTCTGGATCGAGGCCCGCCGCGTCGGCGACCCGATCCTCGCGGGCTTGCGCGCCTTGCCCGAAGTCGATCGCGCCGAAACCGCCGGCAGCCTCCGCCGCGGTCTCGAAACGGTCGGCGACCTCGACTTTATCGTCGGCTCAAACAGCCCCGGACCCGTGATGGACTGGTTTACCTCCATGGCCGAAATCCAAGAGGTCACCGCCAAGGGAGAAACCAAATCGAGCGTCCGCCTCGCCGGAGGGCTTCAAGCCGACTTGCGCGTCGTTCCGCCCGAACAATTCGCGTTCGCCCTGCACCACTTTACCGGCTCGAAAGATCACAACGTTCACATGCGCCAGCGCGCCTTGACCCTCGGCTACAGCCTGAGCGAATGGGGCATCACCCAAAAGGATGAAGCCGAAGGGCTCGATCGCGAAAAGGCGGTCGCCATCAAGAAAATCAAGACCGAGGAGCAGCTCTTCCAGTTTCTCGGCCTGCACTACATTCCGCCAGAACTGCGGGAGGGCATGGGAGAAATCGAAACCGCCGAGAAGGAGCCGCCGCCAAAGCTGGTCGAACCGGAGGATATCCGCGGCGTGTTTCACAACCACACCATTGCCTCCGACGGACACAATTCCCTGACCGAAATGGCCGAGGCCGCCGGCAGGCTCGGCTGGGAATACCTCGGCATCGCCGACCATTCCAAAGCAAGTTTCCAGGCAAACGGTCTCGATGAGGCGCGTGTCGAGGAACAGATCAAAGAAATCCGCCGCCTGAACGAATCCGGCAAACTACCCGTGCATCTTTTCGCCGGAATCGAATGCGACATTCTTCCGGACGGACGGCTCGATCTCGACGACAGCGTCCTCAAGAAACTCGATTACGTCGTCGTCGCCGTACACTCCGTCTTCAGTCAGTCGGAGGAAACCATGACCGCCCGCATCATCCGCGCGATCGAACATCCGTCCACGACGATGCTCGCACACATCACCGGCCGGCTCCTCCTGGTTCGCGAAGGCTACGCGGTCGACCACCAGAAAGTGATCGATGCCGCCATCGCCAACAACGTCATCATCGAAATCAACGCCCACCCGCGACGGCTCGACATGGACTGGCGCTTCTGGCGCCGCGCCGCCGAAAAGGGCCTGATGACGAGCATCAACCCCGACGCCCACGACACCGCCGGTCTCGAGTACTATCGCGCCGGTATCACCGTCGCCCGCAAAGGCTGGCTCACCAAAAAAGATGTCTTCAACACCCGCTCGCTCTCAGAGGTTAAGAAGTATCTGGACAAAAAGCGGGAGTAACACCTGGCCTTGGCTGATGTCCTCCACGTCCACCAGGTCCTCGCGGGCGTCGCCGGAGTTGTGAAGCAACTCGCCGGCCTCAAGCCGAAACCAAAAGGATTACACGAATTTTGATTAGGCTTTGCGTCTATTTAAAAATCGTGCTGGAAATTTAATTAGCACCACTTCCTGATTAAATTACCGCCACAATCACGATGAATTCCTTTCAATCAGGCCATTGGATCAAGCGAACCGGTTACGAGAGCTTTGAACCAGAACGAATTAATCGGCCGTGGCGATTTGACGAACCCCGCATCATCGAGTCCTTGAGTCGCGCCGACCGGCAACTCGGACGTCTCGACATGTTTTCGGAGTACGTGCCCAACCTTGATCTTTTTGTCCAAATGCATGTTACTAAAGAGGCTGATAGGACCGGAGCTATAATCTCAAACGCCCCCTCACTCGGTGCTGCGCGGACAACCTGCGGTCACCCGAAACCATCGAAGTCGCACCCAGTACTATCGCCTTTCAAAGAGACTTCCTGCCGTCTAAGGCGCCGTTCCGGGATACTTGTCGCCTTTTCCCGGAAACAGAGGAGTCGCCGCTGAATGAAATCATCCGGCACTGAAGCAGCTTCCATCCGCTTCAACCGTCAGGTGAGGTGCCAGTTCTTCATTCATCCTAACCTTACCTAGTATCATGGCGCCGGCGGGAGGCCCGCTGTATCGAAATCAAAGGAGCCGCGTGCTTCGGACAGGCCGCCCGCGGTGATACTGTTCGCCAGCGCGAATCCGCGCGGGTTGTATCCGGTGAGCGACCATGTCGGCCAGTCGCGGACGGTTCGGGTCGAAACGCGGATTCCCGGTTCACGCTCACGGTCACCGCCCGGAGGCGCGGGCGGCCACGGATTCCTCGCCTCGACCGTCCGCATCAGTCCTCGTATCAGCGCCGCTTCGTGCTCGTCGCCCCACGCTGCCGGCCCCCCGGTCCAATCGAGCGAATTGCCCGCCGTGTTTCCGGCCCCGGCCTGATCCGGCGTTTCGGCTTCCGCCCGGCCTAGCGCGCCCGGATCCGTGCCGTCACCCCGCAGATAGGAGCCGGCCGCTGTCGCCTCCGCGATGCGCGCGGGTGTGTAAATGTGCAGCCGGTGAATCATCGCCACCGCCTTCTCGGAAGTGAACACATCCCCGACCGTCAGTCCGCTGTGCCCGTGGATCGCGTCTCCCCACGGCGTCGCCAAAACATCCCGGACCCGAATGCGCGCCATGGTCCACATACAGCGCTGGTATCCCTCAATCGTGCGCCCGGCCATGACCCAGCGGAAAAACCAATGCCAGTTCCGAAGATACTCGTAATCGCGCTTGTCGTTCGGAAGCGCCGCATAGCTTCCGTCCGCCTGCTGCCAGGCCGCATGGGAGGCGAACTTCTTTTGCCCGGAACTCCACAGAGCGGCGCCGTTCGGCACCCCGTTCGCATCGACCCAGCTTTCACTGGCTTTTAACCCAAACTCGCCGCACGTCTTCGCAAACGCGTCCGGGTTCTCGTATTCAAAAAGAGACAACAGGCCGCACATTTCCCCGGGGTCGACGTTATTGTTGTTGGAACGCAGCAGGCAAATCGTCCAATGACACGGTCCGACCGAAATGACGGCGCGATCGTACGCCGTGATCGAATCAAAATGTCCGAGACATTCCTGCTCGGCCGCGGCGCGAATGACTTTAAAGGTCGACAGCGTCGCGCCGGTCGGGGCGGGATTGCCGATCAGCTTTTCAGGCAGCAGCTCCGCTTCATCCCAGCAATGACGCGGGGGGAGCGAAACCGGTCCATACCAGCCGCCGTATTCAGCGTATTCGCCGAGCGCGTGCATGGCGTTTCGGTCACGATTCGCCGGATACGAATAATACGTCGTGAAGTCGCGATAAAAGACGCGCGGCGTCCGGCTGCGAAGGTCGTCATTGGTCCAGAGATTGACGGCATACTCGCCGCCATCCTGATACAGACTAGCCCGGTTTCCATTGGCAACATTCCACGCCTCGATGATGACCGGACATCGCCAGTTGTTCTCGATCCAATAGCGCAATGCCCGGCGTGTGTCCGCGTTGACGACGCCGCAGACCGGCCCGGTATAGCGCGCCGCGTTGCAAACCGGCTCAAGCGAATCGACATACTGCGACAGCGTGCCATCGGCATTCATTCCAAGCTGCGCCACTTCATGAGCCGGCCCCCGCTGCTCGGCGGATACCCCCGCCCGAATCCGCGCCACCCGCGTCATTTTCGCGTAGGCTTGGAACTCCCGGACCGCCATCTCCGTTGTCCTGCCAAAGACGCCGTCGGGGTTGCCGACAATCCCGAAGCCGAGAGCGCTGAGGTCGTATTGCAATTGCCAGACGTGGCGCGGCGCTTCTTGTTCGCCGCCGCCGTCCACGCCCTCCCCTTCTTCATCCTCGTCCGAGTCGGCCGCCCCGTCTTCATCCGGGCAAACACTCGCCGGTGCATTCTCCACACCGCCCCAAACGGATCCGTCGTCCCGATCACCGCGTTGCAAATCGTGACACCCGTAGCGGGTTGCCGGAATCGTATTCAGAATTTGCTCACATTCTGAAACTTCGCCGGCAGCTTCGTCTTCGGCGACCGTTCCGACCGTCGAGGAGCTGTCGGGCGCGAGCGCCGAATCTCCGATCGAGCGAAGTTGCTCGGCGATATGGGAAAGGACGTCGCGCAAGGTGGCCATTGTTTCACCCCCCAGCTGTCATCCTTGCGGCGATCCGTTCCCGCAAGTACGCACTCACCCGGTCGGTCGTGTTCCGTCCTTCAGCGAAAGTTTCGTCGAGCTCGAAGTCGACCCGGCGCACATGCTGATACGGATCGTCCCGGCGCGCGCACAGTTCGCGGCGGTTGTTGGCGTCGCGATACGCGTCCTGCATTTCAACCGGCAGCCAAGTGATGTCCCACTTGCGCGCGGAATTGCCGCGATGCAAATACTCGACCTCGAAATGCGTGCAGACCTGGTTCGGATCGGTCGCGTCAATTCTCCACGCCCGGCAGAGGCGGGCAACTTCCGCGATCAGTGTCTGCGCTTGAGCATGCGTCACCGCCGTATCCTCGTTGATCGTCCCATTGTCCGCACTGCCGCTCATCGCGCAGATCGAAACCCCGACCGATCCGGTGTTGAAACCGCCCGCGTGCATTCCGTACCCGCGTGTGTCGCGCACCACAACCTCCGTCCGGTCATCGTTCCACGAGGCGTACTCACCACGCTGGCCCCCGAGCGCACGGCCGATCGGAAGGTCGACATTATTGCAGCCGGAAACCGTATCCGTACCGTGGATATACAAATTGTGACGCCAAAAACGCGAGTCGCCTTCCGGATTTCCGCCCTGCACCCATCTCGCCTCGCCGTCGATCATAAAATGATACAAGCGCCGGGTCCCTGAACTGAGCCTCCGGGCGCCCGCTGTCCAATGAAGCACAATCGTGTTCGGGCGGAGCCAAATACGAATTTTCACGGCGCTCCCCGGCCGCACACGAAAGCTTTGCCTGGCCGCGGGCTGATCGGCCTCGGCTGTCATGACTTCACCGCAATCGGTGTGAGCGCTGAGATACGCGCGGCCGGCACCGCTTGTTCGGAAGTCTGGAAAGGACAGCTCCACCGGCTCGGCCGGGTTCAGACCGTTGAAAACGATCGTCCCCTCATCACTCGATGTTTTGCGCTCATCTCCGACCGCGCACACGATGCCGGCCGCGGCCTCCTCCGCTTCCGCCGGAGCGGTCCCCCATGCCCGATACATCCCGTCTGCCGCGAGCGGATCGTAATAGGCGATGGTAACGTGCAACGCATCCGCCGCGACGCGCACTCCGTCCGCGCAAGTCGCTTGGTCCTGTGGATTCGTTTCGGAGGTTTGCGGCGCCGGCATCTGACACAAGGCGCCGATCTCGCTCAGGCATTGGGAAATTTGTGCAAAGGGATCCATCGCTCTTGCCGCTTGTTATATCTCCAAGACCACATTCTCGTCGGCGCGAATGATTTCACCCGGGGCCGGTTGCTGTTTCGTTATCAGCTCCGAACGCTCCTCGGAAATCGCGCTTTCAGGCGACACCTCCCAAGCGATGCCCAGCTCCCGCAAGCGGGCTTCCGCCTCGGAAAGCGTTATGCCTTCCAGCTTCGGAACAACCTGCATGCCTTCCGCGGCGGCGCTTGGCGGAACCGGCACGATCCGGAAGGTGACCTTCGATGAGGCTTGGTAATTGAATCCGTATTTGTTCGTCAGAGTCGCATCGACTGGATTCGCATACAGACGGATGGCGGACTTCAGCACGGGCCGGCCGCCGCCGCCGGTGCTCTGGGTTTCCTTGGCTCCGCTCACGGTCAGCGCGAGCTTCACTTCCGCGCTCACCTCCGGGATCTGGTACCATGTCGGCCGATACCCAAGCTTCCGCAACGCCTCGAATGCTTCGCCGTCCTCGCTGTAGATCTCCTTGAAGTTGGCGATTGTCGCGGCATCCATCGCCTGTTGCGCTTCCGCCATGCTTCGGCCAACGGAGGCGATTAAATCGCCAACCGGCGCCGAAAGCGCATCGGTTAAATCGGAAAAGGAAGGTGTGCTCATGATGGTTTCTTACCCGGAACCGACGCTCGCCGGCGACCGACGATCAAGGTAACCGCCACTCGATCGTCGGGCAGCGCGGCGCCGGGCGCCGGACTTTGATGAATGACGCGACCGAAGCGGGCCGGGTCGGAAGTATCCTGATAAAATACCTCGCAGGCGATCGCCTCCGCTTCGAGGCGTTCGCGGGCCGCCCGCTCGGTCAAATCGAGCAGCGGCGGCGCCTTGGGCCGTGATTCTTCTTTCTCGTCTTTGGCGCCCCCGGCACCCGGGCGCGGGAACAGTGTCGGGATGAACTCGAGATGAAGCGTGCTCAGGCTGCTCCCAAGCGCGCCGATCTCCTTCACCGCCGGCAAGCTCATCGCGTTGCCGGTGTCCTCGGCGACGCCTTTGATGTCCAAAGAAACTTTGCCGAGACGGATCCCGCTCCGGGATTCCGCGAGGCGGGCGTTGGCCGACTGGATCTGCGCCCCCGAGGAGAAAGCGATTTCATCCAGCGTCGCTTTCCCGGGCGCCTTTTTCTTCAAGGTTTCGGTTTCCGTCCGCAGGCGCGCGATCTCCGACTCCTTTTCTTGAAGCGCCTTCTTATGCGCTTCGATCAGCTTCGAGCGTTCTTCGTCAACCTCGCGTTCACGCGCGAGAAGCAGGTTTTCTTTGGCCTGCAGTTCCATCTGGAGCAGATTGCGCTCCCGCTGCAGCTCGGCTTGCACGCCTTTCATGGTTGCGACCTCTTTTTGGAGAACGGTAACGTCGGCCGCGGCCGCGGTCTTGATCGTCGGCGAAACGGTCCCGACCGCGAGAAGCGGTGTGTGCAGCATCGCGGCCGCCACCGGCGTTCGGTTGTCGCCGTAGACCACCGTGCTGCCGATCTTGTGAGAACCGGCGTCGACGTAGCGAACGGTTCCAAAATCGGCAACGCCGTTTTGAAACGCCACGGGTTCCGCGGTTAACAGCACCCAGGCGCTGCCGCGACGAATGCGCACAGCCACCCGCGGCTGAGGCGAGTCCGGAAACGTTTTCGTCGCCGCCAATGAAAAGGTCCCCTGTGCCGTCGCGCTCCCGCTGGCAACGGCCATCAAACGCCCCGCCTTGTCATAGACACATCCTTGCAGCGCCGCGGAACCGCGCGGCTTACCGTCCGGATCGACAACTTTCCCCTGAAAAACGATCGTCATTCCGCATCCTCCGCCTGGTAGACAACGGATTCCGACAGGTCCCCGCAGGTCGCCCGCACCACGATCGTCACTTTCGGATCCTCGCCGGCGGCGACGTTCAGGTGCCCGACCGCTTGGCCGGCTTCATCGGTCACGACTTCTCCTTCCGCAAAATCGGTGGCCGCGTGGAGCTTGCGCTTGTTCGCGGGAAGCCCGCGTTCCGTATTGAGCGCCTCGCTGAAATCGCGGTCGACTGCCAGCGCGACCGTTTCGCCGGCGATGGCCTCGCCGACAGCGTTGTACAAGCGGACGCCGACGAGCAGGCTGCGGTCCGTTTCTTTTTCCACCGTGACCGCGAGGAGATTCGGGGGTTTCCCGCCGTTCACCGGCACGGCGATAAAGCTGCCTTTAATCGTGCTGACCGCGTTCGCCGCAATTGTTTCTGTCGAACTTTCGGGCCGGACCGGCGCGGCCAGCAGCAATGGAATTTTCCGCACTCCGAGAATCGATCGAAGCGGACTCGACGCCCGCTTCGACTCGGTCTCCCGCTCTAGCGAAAATGTCATCTTCAACTCGAAATCGACCTTCGGCAGCTGATAGGTAAAGGCCGGCTGGCCCGCTGCTCCCTGGACAGCCACTTTGTTCAGTTCATCCTGCGCCCGAACCACGCCGTCCGCCAGCGCGATCAGGTAATCGTCAATCGTGCCCGCAATAAATTCTTCCGCGTTCTCTGCCATAAAAAAGTACCAGAACCTCCGTTCAATCGCTGCTCTTCCGGAGCCGCCGCTCCTCGAGCCGTTTCGCCTCGCGGCGCTCCGCCATAATCATCGCCAGCCGAGCCTCCTGCGCCGCCTGACGGCGCCGTTCGAGATACTCGTTTCTCTCGGCCTCCTCGCGATACCGAAGCTGACTGCGCTCCCGGTTCAACCGCCGAAGCGATTCATCGCGCTCCTCCTGCCAGCGAGCCAGGAGCACCTCCCTCTCCTGGCGCCGGCGCAACGCGATTGCCCGATTCTCTTCGTCGCGCCGCTGCCGGGAAAGATCGAGCTGCCGTCGTTCGGCTTCGGCGGCTTGCTTCTCCCTTGCCGCCAGTTCCGCCTGCTGTCGCGCAACAGCGGCCCGACGCCGGCACTCCCTCTGCGCGGCACGGGCCTCCTCTTCCGCCCGGATGCGCTTGCGCGTAAGAATTCCTTGCTCCAAGCGGCGTTTCTGCGCCCGGGCACGCATCTCGTCCCGCGCGCGCAACCGCTTTTCTTGCAGCCGGCTTTCCTTTGTGTGCGCGAAAACCGGATACATCTTGCGGAGACGCTCGGCATCATTTCCCTCCTCGTCTTCCGGCCGTCTCTGCCCGGTCAACGCCCGAAGCTCGCCTTCCAGTTCCCGCCCCTGCCGCAGAAGGGCCTTCAGCTCCTCGGGAAGGTCTTCCCGTCGGAGCAATTCGTCGATGCTCGGACCCGGGCCGGACGGCTCCGGTTGCGGCAGGGGCGCCGCCGCATCGAGTTCAAGCAGATCTTGCCAGGCTGTCAGATCGTCCATCGCAAGAATGCCGCCAACGCCACTCAGCTTCGATCCGCCGCTTCACGCTCGACGATCGCCCGGATGCGTTCTTCCAGAATCTGCGGCGGGGGAATCGGAACCAGCTTCGTTCGCAGCAAACTCGATCCTTCGGCGCTGTATTGATATTTCGAGGCAAACGAGGCGCTGACGGAAGTTGTCCGCACCTTCCCTCCCCCGAAAAACGCAAAACCGCCGCCAAAGGCGCTCACCGTGCTCGTGCTGCTTTTCCGCGAATACTCCGATTCCGTGCTCATCGAAATCGACATCTTCACTTCGATGATCGTATCGACAAACTGATAAAAATTCGGCGTGAACCCGAGCTCGAGCATCGATAATTGCTGGCCGTCAAAGGTCACGTAGGCGGTTCGCTTTTCGACCGTCGTTTTCGTCGGATCTTCCTCGTCGGGAACCTCGACTTCATATTCGCCCGACATCATTTGCGCCAGGCGCAAACTGACTTCATCGAGCGCAAACTGCGCCTCCGCAATCCCGACGCCGAGTTTCTTCACCATCTCGGCGAACGGGACATTCAATAAATCCTGACCAACGGACATAAGCTGATTCGCTCCTCTCTATTTGCTGTTTGGAAGGTTACGCTCGTAGAAGCGTTCAATCACCGGATTCGTGCTCGGCCTGATTCATGGCGAGCTGTTCGCGTATCCGCTCCTCCAGGATCGCGGGAGGAGGAACCGGCTGAAGCTTCGTCCGCAGCAAACTCGATCCTTCGGCGGAATAGGAATACTTCGAACTGTAAGTCGCATCGACCGGCGTGCTTGTCACCGAATACCGGATACCTCCTAAGCCGAGCGACAGCGACCGCCGCGTGCTGACTCCCTTGGTCTTCCGCTCGTACGCGCGCTCCGAGGTCATTTTGATTGCGATCTTCACCTCGATCAGCGTATCGACGAACTGATAGAAATTCGGGGTGAAGCCGAGTTCGAGCAGGCTCAGTTTCTCCGGTTCGGTCTGGCCGTTCGGGAGCGTGCGGCGTCCAAAATAGACGCGCGTATCCTCGAGATCGAGCTTGCCGCCTTTGCGGATCGGCACGTTGTTCTCGTCGCGCTTCACAACGAGACCGCCCATCAATTCAGCGACATGCACGCTGGAGAGATCGAGTTCATACTGGGAATCCGCGATAGCAAAAGCCATCTCGCGGATCATGTCTCCCATCGGGACATTAAGCAGGTCTTGGCCAATCGACATAGTTACTCTTCTTTCCGGTTAAAAGGTTTTATGACTCCGATACATCCGGAGCTTTGTTCATGGATTGCAGGTAATCCGACAGAATCGCGGGAGGCGGCACGGCGGCGAAGCGCGCCCGGATCGAGCTCGAACCGCTGGCTTCAAACGAATATTTTGAGCTGTAACTCGCGTCGACGGACGCGGCCGCGAAGAAGAATCCGGCCCCTCCGCCGACGGTGACACTCGTGCCGATCGAAAACTCGCTCGATTGGCTCATCGAGAAAGCCACTTTCGCTTCGATCGTCGCGTCGGTGATCTGGTAAAAGGAAGGCGTAAAACCGAGGTCGAGCAGGGAGCGTTTGGCCGCGCCCTCTCCGCCGATCCGCACGCCGTGATCCTCCCGGTTCCCCATCATTTCCGCGATGCGAATGCTGTTGCGGTCCATGGCGAACTGCGCGTTGGCAATCGCCACACCGAGGCTCTCGATCATTTGCGGCAGCGGCGCGTTCTGCAGCGCGCGATTTACAGTCGTTTCACTCATCCCAGCGTAAAGTGCGGTGTAGTTACGTTACGAATACATTACTCTTCGGCGTCGCCGTCATCTTCCGGCGACGGCTCAGGCGCGGGCGGCGGCGGTTCCTCGTCCTCGGGCGAAACCGGCGCCGACGGCGCCGCTCCGCTCGCGTTCTCGCCGATGGCGTGATCGCGCAACGAATCGAGAAACGCGGCCGGCGCGGGCCGGGCGACGAGTTTCGTCGTCACTCGCGACGATCCTTCCTGGTCGAAGCCGAACCGCGTGTGGTAGTCGATGTTCAACGCGGCGCCAAACGCCACAGGCAGCTGGTTTGCTTCGCCTTCGCGGTTCCCGGCGTTGACATCAAGCGCGCCGCCGAGACTTTCCTCCACCTGCATCGAGATCGTCATCTTCACTTCGATCTCGGTTTCCGCAAAATGATAAAAGGTCGGCGTGAAGCCGAGGTCGAGAAGCGATTTCTGAACGGTCTCACCCGTCGCGTTCTTCATTTCGACGCGGGTTTCTCCCAAAAGCGATCCAATTCGGACGCCGGTCGCATCGAGTTCAAACTGCGCTTTGGCGATTGCTTTTCCCAGCGACTCAATCAGCAGAGGCACAGGCGCCTCGAGCAGCTTGGAGCCGACGGGCATACTTTCAATTCGGTTGGCAAACATAAGGTTTTCTCAGTTTTCGGCTGCTGGAATCGTTGTTACAAAGTTCGTTTCGTCACCTTTCACTGCTTCTATTCATCAATGGACCGCGGTCGCGGACGCTTCCCCCGCCGCGCCCAGAGCGGAAAGGATCTCCTTGGGCAAAGGCCGCGCCCGGGCCGGGTCGATCGTTTGGCGATTGACCGAGTAATACCCGTGCTGTTGCAGCAGCGCTTCCAGCCGGGACGGATCAATATGCAGGCCGCCTTGCATCCAGCGATGCAGCGTGGCGGCAACAGGAAGTGAAAAGCCTTCCTCGCGGCCAATCTCCAGGGCGGCCGCCAGCGACTCCCGCGCTCCGTCGCTGTCGCCCGTCTTGAATCGCGCGACTCCTTGCCGCTCAAGCACGCTGGCCCGGTCTTTCTTGGCCAGCGGACCGGCCGGAGGGTTTGCGTCGTAATGGTCGAGGGCCTTTTGACAATAAGCCAGAATGCTCGCGATCTCACCCGTCCGTTCGAGGCTTTCGAGTGCCAGTTCCGCATAGTAGCGGCTCAGCAACCGGCTTCTATTGTCTTCTCCCTCAGTCAGTTTCAGTGCCGCCCGATAATAAAGGAGAGCCGTCCGATGGTCGCCCTCGACCGCGTGCAGTTTTCCCTGCTCGGCCAAGGCCGGCGGCGATGGAAGCGCGGTCGCCGCGGATACTCCGCCATCAAGCATTTCTTGAACCTCCTCCATCTCGTCCGGCTTGAATCCTGATCTCGCCGCCTCCCTGCCGAATCGCCTGTTGCAGCCACCGGGCTTGCAGCTTTGTCAGCGACCGCGAAATCACCGGATCGAGACCCGCGAGAATGCGTTCGATTCGGGCCGGGCTCACGCCAGCGATCAGCTCGATCGCTTTGCGCGCGTTCTCGACATCGCCCGGGCGATCCAGGAGAGCGGTGTGTTCGCGGAGCGTGACGAGCTCAGCCCGCGCCTCGAGCCCGAGTTTGTTCAGGTCCGCAAGATGCTCTCCCGCTTCGGCGAACGGAAGGTCCTGCGCGAGGATCAGCCCGCTACTCGCTCGAATTTTCTCAAAAAGCGATTCCGGGATTCCAAACCGCTCGCGCAGTTCGCCGGCTAACCGCGCCGCATCGGCATCGGACGCCACCGCGACCAGGCGCAGGTCGAACAGGTAAAAATCGCGATTGACGATCGTCAGCCGCGTATCCGCTTTCTTCACTTGCTTCCAGACTTCGCGCGCCCGGGCATGCGGAATGCCTGCCGCAACAAGCGGCTGCCGGGAATCGCGCGCTTCCGGAACAGGCGTCACTCCGCACCGTTTCAAATCAGCAAGGAGCTCCGCGCGATCCGCCTCATTTTCCGCACGATGATAGAGATCGCATTGCGCGCGGCGGCAATCCGACACGACCAACTCCGCCTCGACGTCGGCAAACACCGCTTGCAGGGCCTCGGCGCTGGCCGCGGACAAGTTGCCGAGAATCAACGCCGGCGACTGAAGCACGGTCTTCTGCGCTTCGCGTAACGGGACGCGCAGCAAGAGCGCGACTTTCTCCAAGACTTCGGGAATCCGCGCGAGATTCCGGACAATCAGAGCGGTTTCGCAGGTCCCCTCGCCTTCTTCCTCCGCCGCGCCTTCGGGAACCAATTCCGTATCCGCTCCGATCTCGGCGAGCAAGGCCTGGATCCGCCGCGCCTTCGCCGGTTCGATCCCCTGAATCAGAACCGACGGCGCCTGAAAAACTTTGCGGGCGATCGAAGCGGCATCCTCTTTCAACGCCGGCCGCAAGGTGTCGACCAATCGAAGGATCGCCTTGCCCGGCGAGCGCAATTGCAGGTCCACAAGCGGCTGGGTCGCGGACGAAACAGGAGGATTCTCCATCGAAACACGAGTCATTTGCTGACAAAAAAATTCGTAATTATCATCTTAATACACCGCGTTGAGAAAAATCAAGCCACGGCCGCCAACCCGGCACTGTAGGAAGGCGAGCATGCTGGACAAGGGCTTTCTGCCGAAGAGCGGACGGTTTACCCTTTATTCACACCCCCTCCGGGATTACCTGATCGAATTCCAAGAGCGAACCGATCTGGCGCAAGAACCTGCGGCCCGGAGTTGTCTTCAGCGGGAAAGGCGGGCATTGATGTAGCCTTTACATGAATCGACGCGGTTGGACAAAGGAGCTGTTGAGGCAAATTGGAAGCCAGTTCGAACTTGCCGGCAGGTGGGTCGACGCGGTTCCGTACGGCAGCGGCCACATCAATGATACCTTCCTCGTCACTTGCCATTCCGGGCGGCGGGTGCGCTACATCCATCAGCGGCTCAACAGCAAAGTGTTCCGCAATCCAGGGCGCCTGATGGAAAACGTCGCCGCCGTTTGCCGTCACACCGCCGAAAAGGCGCCGCGGTTCGCCCCGGCCGGCGATATCGAACGCCGCACGCTCCGGCTCGTCCCGACGGTCCGCGGCGAATCCGCCTTGGTCGACGATGCGGGAGACACGTGGCGCACCTACCAATTTATCGAAGGCGCCACCGCGCACGATGTGATCGTTTCACCCGACCAGGCCCGCGCGGCGGCGCGAGCCTTCGGCCAGTTCCAAGCGATGCTTGCGGATTTTCCGGTCGAGAAACTGCACGAAACCATCCCCGATTTCCATGAAACGCGCAAGCGGCTTGCGGCCCTGGAGCGGGCGATCGAAGCCGACAGCCATGGGCGCGCTGCCGGCGTGCGCGCGGAAATCGACTTTGCCCTGAGCCGGGCGCCGCTCGCGGGAATTTTGCTCGACCTCGCGAAAGCAGGCGAGATTCCCGTGCGCGTCACGCACAACGACACCAAGCTCAACAACGTGATGCTCGATAACCAAACCGGCGAAGGCATTTGTGTGATCGATTTGGATACAGTCATGCCGGGTCTGTCGCTGTACGATTTTGGCGATATGGTCCGCACAGCCGTGAGCCCGGCGGCGGAAGACGAAAAGGACTTGAGCCGCGTTCGCGTCCGGCCTGATTTTTTTGAAGCCCTCGCGGAAGGGTTCCTGTCTACCGCCGTTTTTTTAAACGACACCGAACGCGGGCACCTGCTCACCGCCGGAAAGCTTCTGACGTTCGAAAACGGCATCCGTTTTTTGACCGACTACCTCTCCGGCGACGTCTATTACAAGATTGCGCGCGAAGAGCACAATCTCGACCGCTGCCGGACCCAGTTCCGCCTCCTGGACGATCTCGAGCAAAAGGAGGACCTTCTCCTCCGCATCGCGGACTCGGCCGCCGCAAAGGTCCAGCAAACTGGAATCGCAAAATGAGCCTCCGCGGATGCGTCAGTCTGGCGCATCCAGCCTCATCCGGAAAAGAGGATTGGCAAGCCCGGCGGCATGCCGCACGCTGAGAACGGAACTTAATCTGACTTCATGAAATTCTCCTTTTCCAATCTCACGTTTTCCCGACTTGTCCGCCTTGCCGCCTGCACTTCGCTGGCAATCGCTTCTCCCTCCGCCGTGTCGATGGCGACCGCCAATGAGTCTGAAGAAGGCTGGGTCGCGCTGTTCGACGGCAAGTCAATCGACGGCTGGTTCAACCCGTTCGACTGGGGTGAAGCCGTGGTCAAAGACGGCGAAATTCACCTGCACACGATCGCGCGAAAATTTTTCCTGCTCACCGAATACACCTATTCGGATTTCATCTTCGAAGCGGAGGTGCGCCTGCCGGAGGGCAAATCGAATTCCGGCTTCATGTTCCGCTGTCACTACGAGCCGAATCGCGTATGGGGCTATCAGGCAGAGGTCGATCCAACCGACCGCGCCTGGTCCGGCGGACTGTATGATGAAGCGCGGCGCGGCTGGATTCACCCGAAGCAGCCGGTCGACTCGGATTACAACAAAGAGCACTGGACCGAGGAGCGCCGCAACGCCTTCAAGCTCGGCGAATGGAATCACTACCGCATCCATTGTGAAGGCGACCGGATCCGCATTTACGTGAACGGCGTGCTGACGACCGACGTCACCGACAGCCTCGACCACACCGGCCGCATCGGGCTGCAGCACCACGGCGAAGTCGGCCAAGTCTACCGCTTCCGCAACATCCGCATCCGCGAGATCAAATAAAAACGGGCGTCCTCGGCGACGCGGGCTTCAGCAACATGGCGCGGGGCATTCAGCCCCGCCCCCGCGAAGCCCCCTTCCCCTTTTTCCAATTTCCGCTTTCCAATTTCCAATTTCCGCTTTCCCTTCCCCTACTCCACGTTCTGCACCTGCTCGCGCATCCGCTCGAGCTCGTTTTTGCAGTCAATGACAAGGCGCGAAACGCGCGTCTCGTTGGCCTTGCTGCCGATCGTGTTGAATTCCCGCCCGATCTCCTGCAACAAGAACTCCAGTTTCCTCCCGACCGGCTCTCGCGCGTCTAAAAATTCTCCCAGCTGCTCGAAATGACTCTCCAGCCGCGTCAGCTCCTCCGAGATGTCGACGCGGTCGGCAAACAGCGCGATCTCTTTTAACACTCGCTCGTCGTCCAGGGTCAGGTCGAGTCCAGCCTGCCGCAGGCGTTTCATCAGCGCCTCCCGGTAGTCCGGCACAACCTCCGCGGCCGCCTCGCGAATTTCGCGCACAGCTTCGGCAAGTTTTCCGGTTCGTTCAGCCAGATCGCGCCCCAATGCCTCTCCTTCAGTCGCGCGCATCGTCACCATCTCCGACAGCGCTTTCTCCAACGCCTCGAACAGCGGTTCGCGGATCGCGTCCACTTCGCTCGAAACGGCCTTCCCGCGGATGGCCGACGCGACTTCCACGACGAGCCGCGCGTCCGCCAGATACGGAATGCCGGAACGTTCGCAAAGTTCACGCAACTCTCCGAGCGCCGCCTCGACTTCGCGGCCAAAGAAGGCGCCGTCACCGCCGTCAGCCGCTTCGGTTGCGACCAAAATATTTATCCGGCCCCGCTGCACATGCTCGCGGACGGCCGCCACGATCTCCGGCTCAAGCCGCTGCCAGTCTTTCGGAAGCGCGACCGCAACGTCGAGATTCTTTCGGTTGACCGACGCTACCTCAACGACCACCTGATCGTCCCCGGCCGCCGCGACGGCGCGCCCGTAGCCGGTCATGCTCTTGATCATGACACTGCCTGGCCGAGGAGGCGGGCCGCCTCCTGCACGTCTTTGTCGCCGCGGCCGCTCAGATTCAGGACAAGGAGCTGGCCTTTCCCCATCTCCCGTGCGCGTTTCAGCACGTACGCGGCACCGTGCGACGACTCGAGCGCGGGAATAATCCCTTCAAACCGGGCGAGTTTGGTGAACGCGTCGAGCGCTTCATCGTCGGTGGCGTAGGCAAAATCGATCCGGCCGCGATCGCGGTAATACGCGTGCTCCGGCCCGACGGCCGCGTAATCGAGGCCGGCCGACACCGAATGCGTCAGCTCGATCTGGCCATCGTCGTTTTGCAAAATAAACGTCTTGCAGCCTTGAAGCACACCGAGCCGCCCGCCTTCGAATCGAGCCGCGTGCTCACCCCGCCGGATACCGCGGCCGCCGGCTTCGACGCCGACCAGCCGCACATTAGGTTCGTCTAAAAACTCAAAAAACGCGCCGATCGCGTTGCTGCCCCCGCCGACGCAGGCGACAATTTCGTCCGGCAGACGGCCTTCGCGCTCAAGAATCTGCTCCTTAGTCTCGGCGCCGATGATTTTGTGGAAGTCGCGAACAATTTTCGGGTATGGATGCGACCCGAGCGCAGATCCGAGAACGTAATGCGTGTTGCGAACATTGGTCACCCAGTCGCGCATCGCTTCGTTGATCGCTTCCTTCAGCGTTTTTTGTCCGGCCTCCACTCCGCGCACTTCCGCCCCGCAAAGACGCATGCGGTAGACGTTGAGCGCCTGGCGTTCCATATCGACGGCACCCATGTAAATCACGCACTCCAAACCGAGCTTCGCGCAAACCGAGGCTGTCGCGATTCCGTGCTGGCCGGCACCGGTTTCAGCGATGACACGCTTTTTCCCCATCCGCTTGGCCAGCAGCGCTTGGCCGAGCGCATTGTTGATCTTGTGCGCTCCGGTGTGGAGGAGATCTTCCCGCTTGAAATAAATCTTTGCCCCGCCCAGCTCTTCCGTGAGGCGCTCCGCGAAATACAGCTCGGTCGGCCGGCCGGCATATTCCCGCAGCAAGCGCGTGAGTTCCGCGGCAAACTTCGGATCGCCCGCCGCCTCCCGATAGGCTTCATCCAGCTCATACAGAGCCGTCATCAAGGTTTCGGGCACATACATCCCGCCATAAGGACCAAAGTGGCCGCGCTCATCCGGCAAGGCATGACGCGGACCGCTCGGAGCAGTCGTGACGTTCGAAGACATAAGGCGTATCAACTTGCCCGCCCCGGCCCGCAAGGGCAAGGCTTTGTCACGGAGAATGCGGCCGTAAAACAGGACGGGGCGGAGTGGACGGAGTTCGCCTGGGGCATCAACGTACCCAAATTTGCGCTAGCAGCCAGTCCGGAGTTAAACGTTGCCGCCACCCTCGAAGGCTAGCTCCTCAGTCTTAGAGGCTGTCTAATAAATCC
>CAZYAN010000064.1:0-20181 GCA_964645585.1 uncultured Opitutales bacterium | reverse complement strand
AAGCATATCCGAAGTCCGCCCGCCGTCATAGGGGGACCCAGAGCGGACGCTTACCGTACGTCTTCAATTATGTCATTTTCACTTCCGCGGACAACTCTCGCGATACGAAGTGCAAAGTCGGTGCGTTCGACGAAAAATGCTTTATGATGGGATGCCATGCCTCAAAGAATGACAACTTGCAGTCCCGAAGATAGCAGCTCATGCTGATTGCAAGTATGGCCGTAGCGTTTCATTCGAGGCGAATCAAACTGTTACCGTCTTTTCCATACAAGCTTAAATATCGCTTCCGAGGTAAAATCGATGTTAAAACAAATCCTACTGTTTATCCCGGTCCTGTTCGGACTGTTTCAGACGCTCCATGCACACTTTCTCTGGAAGGTGAACACCGAGAATCCCTCCTACTTATATGGCACGGTTCATTCATCGGATTCGCGGGTTCGAGACCTCCCTCCCGATGTCATTGAAGCATTGAAAAGCGCGGTCTCCTTCCACCCCGAATTGGAGTTTTCCGCGGAGAACATCGGCCGCTTAACCGCGGCGATGTTTCAACCTGGAACGGAGGACCTGCAGGCCCAGTTGCCCGCGGAGCTCTGGCAACGTTTGGTGAAGGCAACCGAAAGCGCCGGAATTCCCGCCGCGCTTTTGCAGCGGATGCCGCTGCAACTTGTTCCGCTTTTGCTCGCCGCTCCGCCAGGGGTCGACTTCAACAAGATTGTCGACGTCCAGATCTATCAGCTCGCATCGGAAAACGGTCTTCTTATCCGACAGCTCGAATCGGTGGATGAACAGATTGGCATCTTCCAAGGAATGGAGAAAAAGGATGCAATCGTCTTCCTCAAGGATGCGCTTAAAGAGTGGGAATCCGGTTTTCCAACCCAGGAAAAAATCCTGCGTCTCTACAGCGCTGGTGATCTAGCGGGTCTCCAAAAGTTTCTCGATGAGGAGCTCGCCCGCCTCAAGCTTCCCAATCTCGCAAACGAGTTAATCGATCAACGCAACCGCCGAATGGTTGAACGTCTCGCTCCGTTCCTGAAGAAAGGAGGCGCGTTTGTCGCGGTCGGCGCCGCCCACATGCCTGGCGATGGCGGACTGGTCCAGCTTCTCCAGAAGCGGGGATACAAGGTCGAGCGGGTGGAGCTCGACAAGGCCGCCACCCGTTAACTTCCTGAGCGAACCGCCCCGCCTGGCTGTGAGGCGCTGGTCGGGCTCGACTGCCTCCGCGTCCGCTGAAACCAAAAGGCCTCTCCGAACGAAACGGAGAGGCCTGCCTTTGAAAAATAACTGATTTCCCTTCGAACCCGCGGGCCCGAACCGGATAATCTGGGAAAGCGGAGTTGGCGCTAGCGCCCCGCGCGGCGGGCGCCCGTCTCGCGAACTACCACGTGCGCTTCTTGTGGCGATTGGCCTTCGAACGCTTGCGGCGCTTATGCTTCGCGATTTTAAGACGACGTTTCTTCTTCAGATTACCCATAGATGCGTGTTGAGAAAAAGGAAGAACTTGTTCGCGAATCTGCCGGTTGTAAAGCAGTTTTTCATCAAAAAGTGATCGAGGAAGCGCGCATAGGGAATTATCGTTTGCCAACCGGCGCGCGAGGTTGGCAGAATCGCCGCGTATGACTCTAATTACAGACATCCGAGCAAGAGAGATTCTCGACTCCCGCGGCAATCCGACTGTTGAGGTCGATGTCGAACTGGCAGACGGCTCCGTCGGGCGCGCCGCTGTTCCGTCCGGCGCCAGCACCGGCGAACATGAAGCGCTGGAGTTGCGCGATGGCGGCCTCCCCGCCAACGCCGCCCGCGGGATCGACCGCAAGCGCTACCTCGGAAAGGGCGTCCTCAAAGCTGTCCAGAACGTTCACGAGATCATCGCTCCCGCCCTAGAAGGTCTCGACGCGACCGATCAGCTCATGGTCGACCAAACCATGCTCCGCCTCGATGGCACGTCCACCAAGAAGAAGCTCGGCGCCAACGCAATTCTCGGGGTCTCGATGGCCACCGCGCACGCCGCCGCCGCGTCGGTCGGCCTCCCGCTTTACAAGTACCTTGGGGGTCCCAACGCCAAGGTCCTTCCCGTGCCGATGATGAATATCCTGAACGGGGGCGCCCACTCGGACGCTCCCATCGACATCCAGGAATTCATGATCATGCCGAAGGGCGCCGACAGCTTCCGCGAAGCCTTGCGGATGGGCACCGAGATATTTCACGCGCTCAAGGGCGTTCTGAAAGGAAAAGGCCTTTCGACAGCAATCGGCGATGAAGGCGGGTTCGCCCCGCGGCTTTCGTCGAACGAGGAAGCGCTGGAGGTTATCGCACTGGCCGTCAAGAAAGCGGGTTACAAGCTCGGCAAGGACGTTTTCCTCGCCCTCGATGTGGCCTCGTCCGAATTTTACGATGCCAAGAGCAAGCAATACATTTTCAAGAAATCGGACGGCTCCAAACGCGATGCCGCGGCGATGGTCGAGTTTTATCAGGATTTGCAGAAACGCTACCCGATCATCTCGATCGAGGATGGTTTTGCCGAAAACGACTGGGACGGCTGGAAGGCGCTGACCGACGCGATCGGGTCCACCACGCAGCTTGTCGGCGACGACCTTTTCGTCACCAACACCGCGTTCCTGAAAAAGGGGATCGACCAGGGTGTGGCCAACTCGATCCTCGTCAAGGTCAACCAGATCGGCTCCCTTACCGAAACGTTTGACGCCATCGAAATGGCCAAGGAAGCGGGGTATACTTCAGTGATCTCACACCGCTCCGGGGAAACCGAAGACATCACCATTGCCGACATCGCCGTCGCGACCAACGCCGGCCAGATTAAGACCGGTTCGCTCTGCCGGACCGACCGCGTCTGCAAATACAATCAGCTCCTCCGCATCGAAGAGGAATTGGGCGCGAACGCGATCTACGGCGGAAAGCTTTGACACACACGCGCCGCGGCGGTCCCTCGGCTCTATTGAGCGGGGGGCCGCCGCGGCCGTTTTCTCCATGCCTTCCTCATCGATTCAGGCCGATACGTACCCGTCCTGGCTCGAAGAGTGGTGGATCCAGCGGGCGCTGCGCGCCTGCGGAGCAAGCTCGCTTTCCGATGCGCAACGTGACCTCGAACAGGCGGTCGAGCGGTTAAGCAGCCTGTTTACGACCGATCGCGAAACCGGGTTCGGCCGTTACGAAAAGGACCCGCGGCTGCTGGCGGCCTACAGTCTTTTTTATTTTCCCCAAACCTTCGTTCGCATCCGCTTTCCGCTGCGCGAACTTCTCCTCCTGCGGCGCTGGCAGCCTTGCGGCGCCGATGGAACCGTTCGCCTTCTCGACCTGGGTGCCGGACTCGGCGGCGCCACGCTTGGCACCGCGCTCCTGATCCGGGATTGCGCACGCGAATTCGGGGTCGCGCAAATCAAAGCCACCGCGGTCGATCAATCGGCTGCCAGCCTCGCGGCGATCCGTCAGCTTGCGCGCGATCAGGCGGACAACCTCCGCGACATCGCCGTCGAAACCGAGCGAGGCGATTTGCGATCGTGGTTTCGAAAGCACACGGCTGGCGAACAGTGGGACTTGATCGTTGCTTCCTTTTCGCTGGGTGAGGCATTTTTCGACGCGGATGACCACACGGTTCTCCAATGGATCGAATCCGCCCTGCGGCAGCTTCGTCCGGGCGGAATCCTGCTGATCACCGAACCGGCGCTGCGCGAAACAAGCGAACGGATCGAGCGGCTCCGCAACCTCGTTAGCGAGCAGCGCCTTGCCCGGATCTGGGCACCCTGCCCTCACCACCGCGCCTGCCCCTTGCTCGCCGACGGCAAGTATTGGTGTCATGCGGTTCGCCGCTGGAATACACCCGACTCGCTTTCCTTTCTGAACCGGCGTCTCTACCGCTCGGTCCAGGATCTGAAATTCAGTTACCTCGCGGCCGGAACGGAGCCCGCGCCGGGGGCGAGTCCGGACGCCGCTGACCCGCGGCGCATGCGACTGATTACTCCTTTCAGCCGCCTGAAAGGCCGCTACGTCTGGGGCGGGTGTGCGGCGGACGGTCTTCGCTATGATTGGGAACTGCAGCGGCGGGATGTTCCGCGGGCAGACCAGGCAGCGATCGAGAGAATCGAGCGTGGAGACATGCTCGACGTGTCCGAAGGGGAAGTGCTCGGCTCGCCGCGGCGCCGCCGGGCCAAGGCTGTGAGCGACCTTCAGAGCTGGTCGCAGCGCGACGGTGGGGCAGACGCCGGCAGCGCTTGGGAGAGTCCCTGAAAACCCGCTCGGGGTGCCGCCATCAGGGATTGCAAATTTTTGCTTCAGGATTTGATTGAGTACGAGCGGGTTCCCTCACCCCTTAGCCTTTTTGCTTGTGAGTCTTCCTCGGGATTGATTTCCTCGTAAACAGTGGCAAGTTTTCCCAAAACCTGGTTGTGGGGATTAGCTCATGAGCAATTTTGACTTTGAAGGATATTCCGATGGCGATTGGGAGGAACGCGGAGACCTCGCCTGGAACGAATTTGACTGGGAGCGCTACCTGCGCTCGCAGGATGAGGTTCTGCGGCGCTACCTCGATCTCTACGCCTCGTTGAAGGGGAAACAGGATCGCCTCGACCATGTCGCCCAGTTGATGGGGTGGGACACGGAAGAATGGACCGGAAACGATTATTTGGACAGCGAGGAGGATATTGAAGAGGAATCGGACGATCTCGAGCCGTACACGCTTCACAAGCATCCGATCTTCATCGCGACCAAGGCGCTGTATCTCGATGTGCAAGCCCGCTGGCTGGATTTACTGTCCTCGGGCGAGGCCAGCAGCTTGCCGCCGGCAATTGCCGCCGCTTACCAGGCATCCTTGTCGATCGGAGAAAGCAACGCGATCGCGGCGATTCACGCGCTCGATATGGGTGACTACGCGATGGCGGTCTGCCAGTTTAAACGTGCTCTGGCTGACTTGAACAAATCGTTTCACCTTCTCGATCGCGTCGCACGGGATGCTTCCGCGGCGACGAGCCAATACCGGACTGAAGCCACCCGCCGGCTCTTTGACCTCCGCGAGGTCTGGCTGCGCGTGATGCAATTCTGCCGCGAAGAAGTCAATCGACGCATTCGCGGCGACGAGTGATTTCGGTCGCAGTCCGGCATGGCCTTCATGAGCAAGCGCGCCAAAGCTTGTCGATCGTCGCATTCCTCGCGAAGTCCTCTGCGCGCACTTTTGCGGCGCGCCGGGCGGGGTGATAACGGCGCCTATTTTCAATTGGTGACGGTCTACTTTGACCTGATCTGCGAATATCTGCGTCTCTGCAATCTCGATGAATCCGCGTTGCGGCAAACCTCTGCTCTTCTCTTGCGGGAAGGCTGGCTGCACCTGCCGTTTTTCAAGCGCCTGTCCGACTGGGAGCGGTTTCTCGCAAAGAGCCTGATGGCCGCTCCCGTGAGCGCGACCTACTGTTCCGACGCGACGCCGCCGCGCAGGCTGATTGAACTGGACCCGCGGATGAAATTCGCGGTGGTCGGATTCGACCTTGAAAACTGGGATTATCGATGGCTGGCGCTGGCGCTGCGGGTCCAGCCGCACGAACTTTCATCGCTGCTCTTCGATGCCCGCTGCCGCCTTCTCGGCGTGGATACGCAAGACCTGCCTCCTGTTATTCGCAGCGATTTTTCGCTGGTCTTTGCCGCGCTGGACGGACAGCTCCCTCCGGCCCGGCAGCGCGAGGCGACCCGAAAGTTCTGTCACTGCGAACGCACCCGTTCGTTTAAATCACGCTGGCTTGACTACCGCTGCCACTTGATCGAGGCCCGTCAGCAGATGCGTCTCGATCCGGAAGAGCGCGACCGTTTCCTGGACGGACTCTGCCGCGATCTTGTTTTAGAGGATATGCTGCGACCGTCACTGCTGAGTCCGCTTCGCAACCTGATCGCCTTCGGCGACCTTCCAGCCAGCGAAGGTCTTGCCGCTGGACAAGATTTCCGCTATGGACGCAGCTGATCCCGGGAGGTCAAAACGCATGAAAAAACGAGCAGTTTTACTCGCCAACCTTGGAACGCCGCGATCGACAGAGGTCGGCGATGTTCGAGCCTATTTAGAGGAGTTTCTCACCGACAGGCGGGTGATCGACGCGCCGTCACCAATTCGTGAATACATCATCTACACGAAGGTGCTGCCCTCTCGCCCCAAAAAGACCGCGGAAGCCTATTCACGCATTTGGACGAAAGAAGGTTCGCCGCTGCTGACGATCAGCCGTGAAGTTCAGAAAAATCTGCAGGACCGCCTCTCGATGCCGGTGGAACTCGCCATGCGCTACCAGCAGCCGAGCATCCACTCGATTCTGAGCCGGCTCCGCGCTGACGGAATTGAGGAGCTGTTCCTGATCCCGCTCTATCCGCAATACGCGATGTCGAGTTACGAGACGGTCGTGGTGAAAGTTCGCGAGGAGGCGGCGAAGGTCGCGCCGGACATGCGGGTGGACATCTTGCGGCCGTTCTACGCGGATCCGCTCTACATCGAGGCGCTCTACCAGGTCTCCGCCGAGTATTTAAAAGAACCGTTCGACCGGATTCTATTCAGCTTCCACGGGATCCCGCGCAGGCATTTGTGCAAAGGCGATCCGTCCAAGGCCCATTGCATGATCGCGCCCAATTGCTGCGACACTCCGAGCCCGATTCACGAGGTCTGCTACCGCGCGCAATGTTTTCACACCGTCAAGGCGTTCGTTCAGCGCGCGGGAATTCCCGACGGAAAGTACGGCACCGTCTTTCAATCACGGTTTGGGCGGGAACCATGGCTGGAACCCTATACCGATCAGGAACTCGAGCGCCTCGGCCGCGAAGGCAGCGTTAAAAAGCTGCTGATCATGTGTCCGGCGTTTGTCACCGACTGCCTGGAAACGCTCGAAGAGATCGCGATGGAAGGAAAACAAACCTTCCTCGATGCCGGCGGTGAAAGTTTTACGCACATCCCCTGTCTGAATGCCCACCCGGCGTGGATCGACTTTCTTCAGAACAAAGTCGAAGACTTTTGGCCGGGCAGCTCCCGCTGAGCGCCCCCCGCCGTCTGACGCCGCGCGTTTAGTTTCGGGTAACCCGCAAGCGAATGAACCGGCGATCGACGGCGTCGATCGAAGCCGGGTCGCGATAGACAGCGGTGATGATCCCGTCGATTTCGTGCTCAGAAACGAGTTCCGCACGTTCCGCCCACAGGCCGTCGGGTTCGTCCGACAGCTCGACGAGATAGTCAATATCGCTCACACCAGTCGGACGCGAAAAGGCAAGCGTCAGGTGTGCGGAAGTTCCCTCCCCTGTGCGCTCGAGCGATGGCGCGGCACCCGCATAGGTTTGTTTGGGATCGAGCCCCAGTGCGTACTTCAGCAGGTTGGATATGCCGTCACCGGCTGGCGATGCGAGTTCGCCGCTCACGTTCGGATTCGCGCGTTCCTCAGGCGAGAAATATTGCTGAACCCACGCGGCATACGTCCGCCCAAAACGGGCGACGAGCGAATAATCCCGGTCGATGATCAGGTTGAGCGGGTTCTGCGCGCTGGATAAATCGCCAGACCATTCAAGGAACGCGTAACCTTCGCCGGGCACCGCTTGAAACTGCACCATTGTGCCGTCCGCGTATTCGTCCGCCTGCGGTGTCTGCAGCACGGAGCCGTCACCATCAATCTCGATGGCCAGCGCGCGATACACAACTGGCGGCGGTTCATCAAAGGTCACGAACCGCACGGCATCGGCAATCACGACATCGGACCCGGAATTGGACGTCCAGCACGAGAGATATACATGCGCCGGCCCCGCGCTGAAGTCGTAGGTTCCGAGTAAATTCCACTGGCCGCCGCCCTCTCTCTGGTTGACCCGGACCAACTGATCGCCTCCGGCATGGGCCACCGTGTACGGCGCGCTTTGGGAGCGGTCGGAAGCACTGCTCCACCAGGCGTAGACCTGATAACTGCCCGCGAACGGAAGTTCCGCCGTCCATGAAGCGCGATCGCTTATCGCCTCAACCGCGCGAAACCGGTAATCGGCGCCAAACTTGTCCGCTGCCCATGTGGCGCTGCCCCAGCTTGCCGATGCCGAGAACCCCGGGCTGCTGTTGTCAATAATAAGGTCGACGCTCGGATCGCCCGGGCCCTCGGTCTTCTCGAGATAAAATTCAGCCAGCCAGCCGCGCTCCCCGCCTGGATGCACTTCAACGTACCACCAACTGTTACTGTTCGCGTGAATCCCGTTATTGGCATGATCTCTTACCCGCGCGAGCGTGCCGACCGGCAGAGCGGTCAGAATCTCGTCCGCGGTCGATGGGCCAGCGCGAAGATTGAGCGTCGGATCAGCCGTCGTCTTCACCCAGTCACCAGCGGCGAAGGTGGTCGATGGCGGAACCGGGGGTTCGAAGCTGGGCGTAACGCCATAGATGTCGCAGACCGCGGCGTACATTGACTTGGCCACATTTTCCCGGCCGGCCGCGGTGTTGTGGATATTTTGATTTTCCCAGGGATTGGTATGAAAATAATATTCCGGCAATGACGCCGGCATGTTGACGACGGAGCGGATCATATAGAAATGGAAGCCGCGGCCGACTTGCAGACATTCCTTGGTTGCGCGGTTGGCGTTGTGAACCATATTCAGCGCCCGGATACGCAGCCGGTCCGCGAGATTCTTACTCGCGTTCGGGCTAGGGTTCTGGTCGCACCAAATGGCTTCAATGCCCTGGGCACTCGCACCGGCGGCATTGCTGTGGACGACCAAGAGCTGGTGAACGTTGTTCGAATTCGCGATATTGGCGCGGGTCGCGAGAGCGGGATCCGCCCCCGTTGTTCGCGTCATCACGACGGTCGCTCCGTCGTTCTGAAAATGCGTGCGCGCTCGAAGGCTCGCGTCGAGAACCCAGGTTCCTTCCGCGATAACCACGCCTTGATTCACCCCTGCTCCGTGCCCGGGATCGATACCGATCTTACGTCCTGCCAAACTGCCGAACAAGGGCGAACAGGAAAGCAGCGAGAAAATCAGGCCCGCGACCGCAAACGAGCCCGCGGAACGAAGGGAGCGGAAAGAAATCATTTTTGAGGGCATCGCATGAAACAGCGGGATGGAAAAAATGCGCGCTTTGAATCCAATTCGCCGGCGGCCGGCAAGTCAAGATCGGTTAACGTTCCAGCCACCGGCGAAACAGCGGCGGGGTGCTTTTCAGACCCCGAACAAACTGTCTTTACGTTGCCGCCACTTTTTTCGTGTCTTTCCCCCGGATATTTGGGATGAATTGCCGTTTATGGCCTTGAATCCGTTTACCAGCAGGCTGATCGCCGATGTCGGCATCAGTATGGGCGATGAGGGCAAAGGACGCCTGATCGCAGAAATCGCCGAAGAACTCCGCCAGGAAACCGGGGAGCCGTCGTGCGTGGCGATGGTTCTCAAGGTAAATGGCGGGGCAAATTCGGGCCATACCGCCGCGGGATTGAAGCTCAATCTTCTGCCGGCCGGCGTTGTTGAAAAGAACGTGTCGCACCTCGCCCTCGGGAGCGGCGTGGTCGCGGATCCGCGCAAAGTCTGGTGGGAGGCCCGGCCGCTGGAGGCGAGAGGCTACGATGTCGTGCGCCGGCTCGCCATCGACGAGCGGACCATGGTTTCCGATCTTTCGCACCGATTGCTGGATCTCGCTTGGGAAGATTATCGCGTGAACGTTCTGCACGAGGAGCCGCGGGGTTCGACCGGGCGCGGAATCTCGCCGGCCTATCGCGACGAAACCGGTCAGTGGCAAATCTACTTTAGCGATTTCCGGGGACCAAAGGAGGATTTCCGCCGCCGCCTCACCCAGCGGCTGGAGCGAGCCGTCGCCTGCATCCGTCACGTCTGCCAAGTTGATGCCGCCGCATGGGACCGATTCTTCGAAGGGCTGACGGAAGCGGAAACCCGCGCCAATGCCGAGTCGATCGAATCGGGCGTCTTCTCCAAAAGCGAATTCGACTTTACTCGTTTCAAAGGCGCCGAGCCGTTTACTCTGCGGGTTGACGAGATAGTTGAAACCTACTGGGAAGCCGGGGCCGAGTTGCGTGACAATATCGTCGATGTTCGGGAACTCATCCTGCAAGCGTTGCGCGAGGATCGCTATGTCATTGGCGAGTTCGGCCAATCCTTCTGGCTCGACAAGCGTCACGGATTTTCGCCAAACGTCACCGCCTCGCACACGTTCTCGCCCGAGTTCTTCCTCTCCGGCGGAATTCCCATTCAGCCGATCCATACCATCGGCGCGGCGAAGGCTTACGATACGAAGGTCGGCACGCATACGTTTATCACGAAAATGGATGACGATCATCCGCTGACGGCCATCCTCAAGCATCTCGAATACGGCACCTCAACCGGGCGCCAGCGCATGGTCGGCTGGTTCGACGCTGTTGAAAAGGGCGACGCCCTCCGCTACGGCGGTTTTCAATGTCTGGCTATCAATAAGCTCGACGCCTTGACCCATCAAGGCGACTGGAACAGTGATCTTCTCGTCTGCACCGCGTATCGCGATCCTGACGGTAACATCCTCCATCATGTTCCCCGCCGACGCACTCTTCACCAGGTACTCCACCCGGTCTATGCCCGCTATCCCGGGTGGAAGGAGGATCTTTCCGCGATCCGAAGTTTTGCCGATCTGCCGCTCAACGCGAAGCGCTATATCGCGGGGTCGTTTAAACACATGCTCGACATCGCTTACATCGGTGCGCCCTGGCCGAGCGAGCTGCCGAACTTGCGCTACATCGGGGTTGGCCCGGCGCCTTCGCAGATCATCAAAGATGTTCCTGCCACGCCGCAACTGCTGGAGGAATTCACCCCGAGAAATACAGAGCAATAGCGTTTTCCACTGAGCAAACGGCGGCGAACTGCCAAATCCAGATGGCCCCTGCCCCTCGCCTCGGACTCAGGACCAAAAACCAAAGACTTCGCCCGCTTCAGCCCCACAGGGCCGGCTCGGGCGAATGCACAAGGCCATCCGAATAATGCAGGCCGTTTTCCCGGTCGCGATCGAGCAGCAACGGTCCGTCGAGGTCGACGACTTCGGCGAAATTCGCCAGCAACACGGCCGGCGCCATCGCAAGCGAGGTGCCGAGCATGCAGCCGACCATGATCCGAAATCCCGCGGCCTGGGCTTCGCGCGCGAGGATCAACGCCTCCGTCAGCCCCCCGGTCTTGTCGAGCTTGATGTTCACGAATTCGTACAGGCCCCGGAGACCAGGAAGGTCAGCGGCGACATGACACGACTCATCGGCGCATACCGGGACCGGATGCTCGATCTCTCGTAAAACCGCGTCGTTGCCGCTCGGCAGCGGCTGCTCAACCAGCTCAACATTGAATCGGGCCATCTCCGGCATCATCCGCCGGCAAAGTTCCGGCGTCCACGCCTCGTTGGCATCGACAATCAACCGCGCGTTCGGCGCACCTTCGCGGACGGCTGCCATGCGTTCGAGATCGCCCTCCCCTCCGAGTTTAATTTTCAGCAAGGGTGCCGACGCCTGCTTGCGGGCCGCTTCGACCATCCGTTCAGGCGTGTCCACGCTGATCGTCACCGCGGTCGTCACCGGCTGGGGAGCATCGAGACCTGCAAGCTCCCAAACCGCCTTCCCCAGCTGTTTTGCTTCGAGATCCCAAAGAGCGCAATCAATCGCGTTCCGCGCCGCGCCGGCCGGAAGAGACGCCCGCAGTTCGTCGCGCGTCAGTCCAGCAGCGATTTGGGCACGGTGCGATTCGATCGTCTCAAGTACGGATTCCGGACTCTCATGATAACGGCTGTACGGCACCGACTCACCGCGGCCAGTCACGCCATTGTCGGTAATCTCAACGACGATGACATGGACTTCGGTCCGGCTGCCGCGAGAGATCCGAAAAACGCCGCGAATCGGCCAGACTTCCCGCCGGACGTTCAGCTCCCTCATAACTGAGCCAGCCGATCAACAATAGGACCGACTCCGGTAATCGACGGATCGATACACGGGATGCCAAACTCATCCTCCGTTCGCTTGATCTCGTCAGCGGCTGCCTTCGGGTCCATCAACTTCGTATTGAGGCTGATGCCGACGCAACGGACGGACGGATTCGTGACGCGCGCGGCACGAATGTTGAGATCAATGCAATCCTGAAGATTCGGCAAAGGCCGGTGGTCGAGTCCGCGCATGTACTTTCGGCCCGGCTGGTGACACATCACCAGCGCATCCGGCTGCGCCCCGTGGAGCAGGGAAAGGCTTACTCCAGCGAAGGACGGGTGCAACAGGGAGCCCTGCCCTTCGATGATGTCCCAATGATCCGGATCATTGGCCGGCGTCATCACCTCAACCGCGCCGGCGACGAAATCGGCAACAACCGCGTCAATACAGATACCGCCGCCCGCGATGAAAATCCCGGTTTGTCCTGTCGCGCGGAAGTCCACTTTGAAATCGCGCGCCCGCATTTCGCGTTCGATCGAAAGCGCCGTGAACATCTTGCCGATCGAACAGTCGGTTCCGACTGTCAGCAGCCGCTTGCCCGGGCGTTTAATTCCTTTCCCGACTGGAATCGTCCAGCGCGGATGGCGAACGTCGTGCAAGGTCCGCCCCAGCCGCGCCGCGCTCTCCCGAAGTTCCGGCACATCGCTCAGTCGCGCGTGCAGGCCGCTGGCGATATCCAAGCCCGCTTCGAGTGCTTCGACCAAGTCCGGAATCCAGTGTTTCTCAAGAATACCGCCCGCGTTGGTCACTCCGACGATCAGCGTCTTCGCGCCCTTTTCGACCGCTTCCCGGTAGTTCAAATCGGGCAAGTTGAGTGCCGTCCCGCAACCTTCGAGCCTGCGTTGACCTACGCAATCTTCGGGGCGCCATTCCGCAATCCCCCGAGAGGTCTTCGCGGACAGATCATGATCAACATCGCCCAAAAAAAGAAGGTAGGGCTTCGCTATTGTTACATCGAACTCGTTTTTCATCTTGATGGCTGCTGGCGGTGCATTCAGGACCTGCGCCAAGTCAAACGGGGAATTCTCGCAAGGTTGTCAGCAAATGCAAAAACAATTCTCGGGGATTTCACTTTAACCGAAACCCTGCTTCCGAACCCGGCTGAAAAGTCCTCAAGGGTTATGGGAAATCGGCCGCTGTAAACTCGACACGTCTGCTCCGCGCACCGCCCGTATCCGCTGCCGCGGCGGCGAATCAAGCCGAAATTAAATGGACCCGGTTATGCCGGGTCGCCTTGGATGGAGACGATAATGGTTCGCGCGTGCGGCCGGGCCCGGTGTTCCCAAAGAAAAATCCCCTGCCAGACGCCAAGGAGCAATTCCCCATTCTGAAAGGGAATCACCTCCGAAGTTCGCGTCAGCGCCATTTTGATGTGGCTGGGCATATCATCCGGTCCTTCCATTGTATGGACGAAATGGGGATCGTTCTCCGGCACCAGGCGTTCCATCCACTGTTCCAAATCGGTCCGCGCAGTCGGGTCGGCGTTCTCCATAATGACCAGGCTGCAACTGGTGTGACGGCAAAATACCGTCACAGTCCCAGTCGAAAGTCCTGAATCCTTGAGTGCGGATACGACTTGATCGGTGATCTCAACCGTACCCTTCCCGCGCGTCCGGAGCTCCAATTTTGTCTGATAAACCGCCATAGCTTCAGGCCTTCGGGCGAATCATCTGCATCGGGTCGAGCGCCTCATCGAGGGTCTTTTCATCGAGAAGACCTTTCTCCAGCACGACTTCGCGCAAGGTTTTATTCTCGGCAAAAGCTTGTTTGGCGACGGCCGCCGCGGCGTCGTATCCAATTTTTGGATTTAATGCCGTCACCAGCATCAGGGAGCGCTTCACGTGTTCATTGCACTGGGCCTCGTCCGCTTCGATTCCAGCGACACATTGGCGCGCAAAGACCGTCGCGCCATTGCTGAGACAAGTCACCGATTCGTGCAGCGCGTGAGCCATCAACGGCAGCGTTACGTTCAGCTCGAAGTGACCGTCGCGGCCGCACATCGCGACGACATTCGCCAGCCCCATCGTGTAAATGCCGACTTGGACGAGCATCTCGCTCATCACCGGATTGACTTTGCCCGGCATGATCGACGAGCCCGGCTGGGTCGCCGGAATCAGCAATTCGCCCAGTCCGGAACGCGGACCGGAACCGAGCAGGCGGATGTCGTTGGCGATCTTGGTCAGGCTCGCGGCAATCGTCGTCAACTCACCCGCGACCTCCACGCAGTCGTCGCGCGCAGCCTGCGCTTCGAAGTGGTTAGCGGCTTCGCGAAAGGGAATGCCGGTTTGTTTGCTGAGAATCTCGCAAACGATACGGGGAAACTCCGGATGACAATTAATTCCGGTGCCGACAGCGGTCCCGCCGATCGCGAGTTCGGTCAGAACCTCCACGCTCCGGCGCGCGCGCGCCGCACTTTTGCGCGCCTGGGCGGCATAGCCCGAAAACTCTTGGCCGAGCGTGAGCGGCGTCGCGTCCATCAGGTGTGTGCGACCGATTTTGACGATATTCTCCCAAGCCTTCGACTTTTTCTCCAGTTCCTCCGCCAGCTCCTCGAGAGCGGGAACGAGCTTTTCCTTGATGGCTATGGCGACGCTCACATGAAGGACCGTAGGGATGATATCGTTCGACGATTGGCCCATGTTGACGTCGTCGTTTGGATGGACCGGCTTCTTCGAGCCGATCGCCTCGCCCGCCATCTGCGAAACGCGGTTGGCGATCACCTCGTTGATATTCATGTTGGACGACGTGCCGGACCCCGTCTGAAAGACGTCGACGGGGAAGTGTTCGTTCAGTTTTCCCTCGACGACTTCGGCGGACGCGCGACGGATCAAGTCGGCCTTCTCCGCATCGAGCTTACCGAGCCGTTCATTGGCCGTCGCGCACGCGGCTTTTACAAGCCCGAGGCCGCGAATGAATCCGTCCGGCATCGGATGCCCGCTGATCGGAAAATTCAAAACGGCCCGCTGCGTTGACGCGCCGTACAGTGCCGAAGCCGGCACCTGCATTTCGCCCATGGAATCTTTTTCGGTTCTCATTACTTGTCTCTCAGTGTCGAACGATGAAAAGAAAACCGAATAGCGAACGCGGCCTTCCGGTGCAAAGCCATTCGTGTGAAGCGGGGGTTTTCTTTTCGCCGATGCCCCATTTTGGAGCGAAGGTTCATTGCGCAACCAGCACGTCTTCCGACTCGGGCAGCTCGGCTGAATCGGAATCCGCTGGCCGCTCGACCACCTCCACCGGAAAGGCGAGCATCTCATTTTCGCGTTGAACCGTCACGTCAACGTATTCGCCAACCGTCTTGAAAAAGGCGGCGTCCCGCACGTCGTTCAGACTCCGGACGGCAGCATCGCCGAAGCGGATAAGACGATCGCCGCGACGGATCCCCGCCTGATGCGCGGGCGTGCCGCGGACAACAGCTTTAATCTCCACGTACCGTCCATCCGTGCGGCTGATTCTCTCCTCAAATTCCGCTCCGATCCATCCGTAGCGCATCTCGCCCGAAAAAAGCAGACGGTCGCGCACACGAAGCAGCGCGTCGACCGGAAGGAGATAAGACGACCCAATCTCCGGGAGCGAAGCGACCATCATACCGATCAAGCGTCCGTTCAAATCAACGACCGGTGAACCGCCCTCCCCCGGCCGCGCCGGAAGATTCACGCGGAGGTAGGTCACTGGAAATGCCCGTTGAGAAAACTGACTTTCCCGCCCAGCCACCATCGCCAGGCTCGGTGAAGGTTCGAACTCAAGCGGACAGGTGATCGCGAGAACCATCGACCCGATCGCCGGCGGAATGCGGCCCGACGTCACTTCGAAAAAGGCGAACGACTCGGGCAGGGCCATCGCTTGCAAAAGCGAAAGATTTGTCTCGGGGTCGCTGCCGAGATGATCGGCCGCGTACGCCACGCCTTCGTGTTCAACCCAGACTCGGGCCGCGCCAGACGCCACACTGGCATTCGTCAGAATATGCCCTTCCTCGCTGATAAAAAACCCGGTCCCGACGCGCTGCGTCATTGCGAGCTTGCCGGCCTCATCGACTTCTTCAACGGCGGCCTTGACTCGCACGACGCCTTGCATCTGCTGGTCCAGGATCGCGATCACGCGCCGCTGAATATTGAGGAAATCTCCCGGCTGGTCGGGGAGTTCGGCTCGAAGCAGCCCCGCTCCAATTACCCAGACGAAGAGAGGAAGCCACACACGCGGTACGGGCAGCCTAAGCGAAGATACCCGACGCCGCATCGCTCAAAATCCCAGGTCGGCGTGATCATCCCGCAAGGTTTCGACGCTCGTCGTGAAGTCGTTGATCACGTAGAAGGCGGAATTCCGCGCGCCGCCGGTCAGCGTCTCGGGCTTCGCTATGGTTCGAAACGACTTCTCCCCCGGAGACACCGGACGCAAGATATCCTCCACGAATAACGGACCCCCAGTCTCGGCTCGAACGCCCGCTTCCGCTGAATCCGCTTCGCCGCCCGCCCGACGCTGCCATTCACTGCCGGACAAATCCCCCGCGGCAATGCCACTTACGTGTTCCGGTCCGGCCGCCAATTGTGCGGTTTCATCGGTTCGCATCGCCAGTGCCCCGGCCAGGAGGGCCGCTCCGGCGACCGCTGCCGCCCAAGCCGGGCTGCCGAATCGCGCCAGCAGCACTCGGAGTTTTGCCGTTCGTGTCGGCCGAACCAGAGCGCGCAGCTGTTTCTGCTGCATTTCGCGATCGAAGTCCGCCCAGAAATTCGGAGCCGGCCGCTCCAGACGTTTGATCCGCACCAGTCGCTCGACCGTCAATGGCGTGGCAGGGACGTTTCGCTTACGTTGGCATTCCGGCATGGCTCGTGACAAATATTCGCGAATCTTGGGCTAATGGGAAAGGTAGCGCTGGAGTTCGGCCTGCAACTGCTGCTTCGCGTAGTGAAGCCGGGAGCGGACGGTGCCAACCGAGCACCCCATGATCTCGGAAATCTCCTGATGGCTCAAGGATTCGATCTCGAATAACACAATCACCGTCCTATGTTTAAGAGACAAAGTTTGCAGCGCTTCGTTCAATTTTTCCTGCAACTCCCGGATCGCTTCCTCGCGCGGAAGGTTGGTTTTTGCGGTCAGCAATTCAACCACATCGGCCGGCGCCAGTTCCTGATCGATCGTTTCGAAACTGAAGAAGCGGCGCAGCCGATTTCGCCGGAGATGGGTGTAGGTTCCATTTACCCCGATCCGGTAAAGCCAGGTAAAAAAGGAGGAACGGCCCTTGAACCGATGAATCGCCTGAAACGCTTTGATGAACGCGTCCTGTGTCAGATCCGCGGCATCTTCACGGTTGCCGGTAAGATTATAAATAATCCCGTACAGACGCTCCCGATATTTGAGAATCAAGTGGTCAAAGGCCTCAACTTCCCCCGCTTGCACCCGGCGAACCACCGCATTGTCCGCGTCGGCCTCCCGCCGCGTATGGTCACGCCCGGCGGCGATTGGTTTCGTGACTGAGCGAGAAAGTTCCATACCTGCCTGCCAGAGTGCCGCGCGGCGGATTCTTTTCAATGGCAAAAGCCGGATCCAGCCGCCCCCCCCGGCGGACCGGTTCAAGGCACGCTGACCCGCGATGGCTGACCGCTGAAACTGGCAAAGACCATCTTGCCCCCGGCGGAAGGAAGGACACTGACAATCTCCGCCACAATCTCCTGGCCGATCTGCTCGACCGCGTCATTGACCACGACCATCGAACCATCTTGGAGGTAGCCGACCGCCTGCCCGGGCTCCTTTCCTCGCTTCACCAAGTTGACGACGATACTCTCGCCGACCGCCACTTCCGGCGTCAGCGCCCGCGCAAGTTCGTTGATATTCAGCCATGTCAACCCGTGAAACTCCGCCATCTTCGCGAGATTATAGTCCATCGTCAGCAGTTTCGCCTTCAATGACGTTGCCAGGAAAATCAGCTTGGCATCGACATCCTGCTGCTTGCCGACTTCGCTTTCCTCGATGCGCAGGTCGAGATTCGGAACCTGCTTGAGCTGGTTGAGAACGACGAGCCCGCGGCGCCCTTTGGCCTTCCGAGCCGGATCCGTCGAATCGGCGATTTTATGGAGTTCATTCAAGACAAACCTCGGAATCACAAGTGCCGAGCTGATGAACGCGCTCTGACAAATCTTCACGATCCGCCCGTCGATCAGCGCGCTCGTGTCGACCACGATCAGCGGCACCTGCACTTCGTGCGGAACGAACCGGACGTACGGGATCACGAGGTTAAACTCGTCTTTTCCCCGCAGAGCGATCACCGCGCCGAGGTAGCTGCAAATTACGAACAGCGACAGCCGCGAAAGATGCAGAATCTCCGCGTCGCCTTCCTCGAACAACGGCGAGGTCGATATTAAAAAAGCCACCAGCGCGCCGACCCCGAGACCAAAGGTCATCGCCGACAGGCCCCGCAGCGAAAATCCTTTTAAGAACAGGTCGATCAGAATGATAAACGCTCCGATCAACAAGCCGATGACGATCGCGAGCAGCCGATACGCATGCCATTCTTCGATCGTGTAGGCAAGCAGCCAGCTGCCGGCTCCGCACAGCAGCATGAAGAGAATTCGAATGATCAGGAGATTCTTGTTCATCGGCAATTTCTTTGGCGAATCAGCCGCCCGGCGAGCGGCGTCAAAGGACATTCTGCACGAGGAACAGGACAAAGGGAAGAACGATCAGAACCGCCATGAGAAAATAAAGGATCGTCCGGACTCGATCCGCCTTTCGTTGCTCGTCGTCAGGATTCATCAGTGTTCGATTGCATCGTCTCTTCGGACCCGTTGGAAGGAAAATGGCGTTCCCAAAGGCGAAAATGTTCCGGAAAGCAGGCAAAAGACAGCAAGGACCAAAATGCGGTTCCCTTTTGCGCGTTTCAGGTTTATTTTGCGGGAGCGATGAAAAGCAGGCAGTGGCTGAACAACGCGCGGTTCGCCTCGTGGTGGCTGGATTTCAACGACCTCAGCTGGCCCGATCGGAATTTGACGGCAAAATGGAAGCAGCGCGCCGGACACTTTCAGAAACACGGGGTGAATGCGGTTGTGATGACCGGCTTTCACTTCCGCTGGGATTACCATTCGCTCTTCCAGCGCGTCTTTGGCGCCCTTCGCGAAATTGGCGACATTTGCCACGATCATGGCATGAAGGTCGTCGAACAGTTTTCCGCCACCCGTGTCTGCCGCCCGCGCTCCGATCAGGCCCGTCAGGCCATTCGCTTACGCATCGGTCACCATGTCCCCTACTATCCCGACAACTGGGACCATGCTCTCTATAACGGCGAGAGCATGGCTGGGTGGCGTCAAATTTCAGCGGTCGGTGAAGGACCGGCTTTCCGCGAACAGGATCTTTTCACCTGTTTTTGCCCCAACAACCCCGGCTTTCAGCAGGCATCCGCGGAATATATCGAACGCCACGCAGCCGCCGTCCCCGCCGACGCTGTGCTGGTCACGGATCTCGAGTTTCTTCCCGACGTCTATTCCTGCGCCTGCGGGCACTGCCGGAAGCGTTTTTCCGCCGAAGCAGGTATCGAATTACCGGCGGCCGACAACCACAACTTCTGGGAGAACCGAGAAAATCCGGACTTTCTCGCCTGGATCGGCGCGCGCTACCGCTGGAGTTCCGAGCACTATCAGCGGCTGCGTAAACGGATGCCGCCCGAAGTCCTCCTGTGCGGGTGTGCCTCCAGCTGCCTCGAACCGTCGCAGGCAGCGATCGGGTTCTCACCCCAACACGCGGCTGAGCACTGGGATGTCATTTTTTACGAAATTTCCCCTGTGAACGGCTCTGGAGCCGACAGTCCGGATATCGCGACAGAGCTGGTCGCCTTCGACTCGCTTGCGCGTCATCAACAGAAACCGCTGGTCGCGCTGTGCCACGTGAATTCTCCTCACGAGCTTCCTCGCTGGCTGCACCGTCTTCAAGGCTGCCATGCGCGCCCGTGGATTTCGAAGCGGATCCGGCGCGAAAATCCGATACCCGAAGAACAGTTGCTCGCCAGCGGGTATTCCTTCCCGAAAACACAAAAGCCGAAACCGCCGCCCTCCGGCTCCGCGCAGGCGATCATTTTTTCCGAATCGTTCCGCGATCGCCTCCCGCCGCGGCAAGCGGACAATTACGTCGACCAGTGCCGATCGCTTTGCAACGACCTGATCGCCCGAGGCAGCCAGCCGCAGTTCCTCTTTGACAGCATGTGGAAAGCGGCCTCGCCCGAACCGTGGGATTGCCTCTGGACCGTCGATCCGCGCGCCCTCGACCCCGA
>CAZYAN010000063.1:7292-20634 GCA_964645585.1 uncultured Opitutales bacterium | reverse complement strand
GCGATTGGGATGGTGCATTTGCCGAGGCGAGGATAACTGGGGAAGTGACCGCACAAAATTTCTTCATTGGCGGGGGCCGCTGGAGGAATGCGGGAGATGGCGAAATCGCAGCTGTTCTCGTCGATTCCGCCGGCAACCGTTTTTCGATTGAGGAAACTGGGGAAATGCCGTGCCGCGCGATCACATGGTGACGCGCATCGGGGCGGCGGCGCACCACTCAGGGCCGCAAGATGGTCCAAGAAATGGATACGACGGGGATATAGCTGAAATTGTTGTTTATGATCGCAGCCTTTCGGAGCAGGAGCAACTCGATGTGGAAGCCTATCTGTATCAGCGGCACTTCAGCGGTGTTGAAGCGAGTCTTGCTGTGACGGAGGGGCTGCTTCTTTGGCTGGACGCGTCCGATGTAACCACGGTGGATCCGGATGGCGATCCCGTGGAATCGATATCGCAATGGAACGACCAGACGGGGCGCCAGAACCACGCCTATGAACCGCTTCATACCGGCGCGATCCGACCAACGCTCGCCCGGGAGGTCACGCCGACGGGCGGAGATGCCATCGCTTTCAAGGGGTTGGCGGACGAGTTTCTCGACATCATCAGCAACCCGGCCGATCTTGACGGTCCGGAGTTCACGGCGTACGTGGTATTTAATCCGCTCGCCCTCGACAATGGCCGGGTTTTCAGTACCGCCTGGGCTGACATCGATCCGGGCTCAGCCATGTACACTCATTACAGTGTATGGGGAATGATGCCGGCGTCGAATGGGCGATTGCGCTCCTATGGCCGGGCAGTTGAGGGGAATTTGATTGAAGGCGTCATGACTAATGTCGTGACGGCGGATCAATTCATGATCGGTGGAAGCATCTGGGATTCCAATTCGGGTCAAATCACCGGCATCGCGATCGATCAAAACGGCGTTCGGAACTCGGCAACGACGGCCGGAATCACCGCGCTGCCGTCGATCCATCTGTTCACACGAATCGGATCCGGATCGGCAACCGGGTCTGACATCCCGAACAATCCATTCTCCGGGTACATTGCGGAAATTCTGATATATAATCGGATTCTTGGTGCCGCCGAGCAAGAGCAGGTCGAACAGTATTTGTTCGAAAAGCATTTCGGCGGCCTTGCCGGGTATGCCGGCTGGCGCGCTGCCAACTTCAACTCCGCGGATGCTGCAAATCCAGCCGTCAGCGGTCCTTTCGCGGATCCCGTCGGTGACGGTGTTACCAACCTTCTGCGCTATGCGTTCAATATCCCCCCGCTGCTGATCGCTCCGATCGGAGAGCTGCCAAGCGCCCTGATGGAAGAAGGGAAGCTCCGTCTGTCGTATAATCGCCTAAAAAGCGCGAGCGACCTCGCTTACTTGGTTGAGATATCCAACGACTTGATCGATTGGGAGACGGAAGACGCCGTCACTGAAATCAATATTGCGGATCAAGGGGCGGTCGAACGAGTTACCGTAGAGGCGACCGGGCTTCCCGGGGATGCTTCTAGAGGGTTCATGCGTCTCCGTGTGGAAATTATCCAATAGCGGATGGAAACGAGGGAGGTTTCATGAAGACGAAAGCATTTACCTTGATCGAGCTGCTTACCGTCATCGCAATCATCGCGATTCTTGCGGCAATTCTAATTCCAGTTGTAGGTGAGGTCAGGGAAAGTGCCCGAAGTTCCCAGTGCAAAAGCAATCTCAGGCAGATCGGAATGGCGGTTCACGCGTTTGTCAACGACAACGACGGGCATATGCCTGGGCCAACCTGGCAGTTTATCGACGGGTATTACCCCAGAGGGGGGCTGCCGTTGACGCTGGGCTCTTACCTCGGCATTCCGCCGGCGGCGGCCGACAGCAATGAATTGATCTGGATGGAGATCTTCGAATGTCCGAGTTACATGCGGGCGTACGGAGACGCTTTGCTGTACGATGATTCGGTTCGGCTGCGAACCTTCCGCATGAACGATTCGCAGCGAGACCCGCCAATGCGCGGAGACCGGCTCCTGCCGTTCGGAAACCGATCGCTGACAGGTCCTGAGAACGTGATCAATCCGCAGCGGTTTGACCGCTTGACCCGAAACCTTTCGCCTACCCAGATCTGGTTGCTTGCCGACAGCGATGGCCGCGAGGGACCGACTGCCGATACTGATTATCCACCGCCTCGGCATGGAACGAAGCGGAATCATTTGTTTCTCGATGCTCATGTCGAGAGCCGAGAAGTTTCCGAGTCTCTCTGGGCGCTGGGATGGTAGTAAACGCGGATTCGCGTTCTTTGGGAGAGATGCCTGTGTGAGGTATGCAATTCGAGTTTGTTAAAATGATGCTATGATAACAAGAAGGGCGGTTGGCGCATGGCTGATGATAGCGGCCGGAGTTCTCTGGGGAATTCCTGCAGTATTGATGGGAGACAAAAAGGAAGAACCCTTTTTTGAAGTACAGATGCTCTATGAAACTGAGCGATTTCCCAACATCGCCGTTGCCCAAGACGGCAGTGTACTCGCGTTCAAGGGCGATGAGGCGCCGGCACGGGTACGGCGGAGCGAAGACGGAGGAAAGACCTGGGGGCCTGTAATTGAAATCGGAGATTTCGGCATGGGAGCAGCGATCGTCGATGAAAGCAATGGTGATATTCTCGTTCTTCTCTATCGACAGGAGGGGAAGGGATACGGCTCGAAGTATATTCCGGTTCCGTTTATCTTCCGGAGCAAAGATCACGGCAAATCTTGGCAGAAGGAGCAGGTGACACTCCTGCCGGACAGGTTCGGCAGAATCGGAATCACGCAGGGATCAGAATCCGGCGTGACTCTGCAGTATGGAGAGCACAAGGGGCGGTTGCTGGTGGCTGCCCGGGTTTTTGGACTGGAGAATGAGAACGCGTTCGACACGTGGCACTATTGTTACAACACGGCTCTTTACAGCGACGACGGAGGGAAAACATGGCAGACGAGCGCTCCCTTCCCGGTACTTGGCACAGGAGAAGGCGCCTTGGCGGAGCTTTCCGATGGACGGATATACTACAATTCAAGATCCCATACCGCAACCGACGCGATGCGGCGTATTGAATGGAGTTATGATGGAGGAGCGACTTGGATAAATCCGTCAGAATCCTCGGAGCTTCCGGATGGGATGCGCGGCACGCCGTATGGCTGCATGGGCGGGCTTGTTCGCCTGCCGTTGGAAGGCCGCGATGTTCTGCTTTATAGCAATCTCGATTCGGACGGCGGCCGCGACCTCGCGCGAGAACGAGAGAAGATCACGGTTTGGGCGAGTTTTGACGGCGGTGAAACCTGGCCAGTAAAGCGATTGGTGTCTAATGGTCCGAGCGCCTATTCCTCAATGGCAGCTGGCCGGCCGGGTACGGTTACCGACGGCGATATCTTCCTTTTTTATGAAGGAGGCGAGGGTGGCCAATATTCCGCTCTCCAACTAGCGCGTTTTAATCTGGCATGGCTCACTGGGAAGGAGGACTGGCAGTCATTCTTGGGCGAGATCGAGAAGAAGAATCTCAGCGAGATGGAACAATGAAGATAATCCGCGGCATCCTTTTACTCACGCTGCCTGTCTTCGCTGGAGTTGTGCCGGCGGGCGCTCAATCCTCGAACGGCAATCCGAGGTTGTTGCAAGGGCCAATGGTAGGCGAGGTTACCACCGACAGCGCTTGGATCTGGTCCCGGTCGAATGATCCATGGGAAATCAAGATTCTATACGATACTGCCTATCCTTTTACCAATCTGCGAAGTACAGAACCCGTTCGCGCGAGGAAGCAGGAGGATTATATTGTAAAGTGTCATTTGACCGGAATGAGCTCTGGCCCGCGGTATTATTATCGGATTCAGGTCAATGATCGGCCAGACCGTCTGACTCGGGATTTGCCTGCTCCCAGTTTCTCCACGGCGCCCGGAAGGGGAGCAATGATTCTCAAACAATGGCACTTCTTGCCGCAGATTTTGCGGGCCAATCGTGCGGATCCACGGTCTTTTTCCCTGAGCGATCATTTGTCCGTGCTCACCGATTTTACACTATCAGTCAGATGACAAAAGAAGTTTCACATATCTTCGAGAAAACACTGATGTGCAGGGTCATTCCGCAAGCAGTCGCGTGTGGCGCACTTATACTGCTCTCCGGAACAGCTCTCGCCGCTAACAGGCCGAATATCCTTCTTATTCTGGCCGAGGATCATGGGGCTCAGCTGGGGGCTTATGGAGATCCTTTTGCGCGCACCCCGAACCTGGATCGGCTTGCTGCTGAAGGGGTACGTTTTAGCAATGCTTATGCGACCCAGGCGGGCTGCAGTCCCTCTCGTGCGAGTATTCTGACCGGGCTTTATCCGCATCAGCATGGACAGATTGGTCTGGCGACGCACAAATTGCGCATGTTCTTTGATGAATTGCCGAATTTGCCGCTGTTGCTTCGCGAGCATGGATATACAACGGGCTGCATTGGAAAGATTCATGTGAATCCCGAATCGGCTTTCCGCTTCCACTACCATGAAAACCGCCGTTACAACAGCTTTCGGACCCGTGATGTGAGAGCAGTTGCCGACGAGGCCGAAGCATTCGTCAGATCAGTCGACAACGCGTTCTTTCTGCAAGTCAATTTTGCGGATGCGCACGATCCGTTTTTGAGCCAACAGTTTGGCCTGCCGGAACAGCCATTCACATCGGATGGAATAGAGCCGCTTCCCTTTGTCGCTTTCGGAACGCGGGAGTCTTTGGAGAACACCGCTAACTATTACAGCTGTCTTTCACGTCTAGATACGGGGGGCGGATTGCTGCTGGAGCGAATAGGGCGAACCGGCAAGTTGGAGAATACCCTCGTGATCTACCTAAGCGATCATGGGCCGGAGGTCCCGCGAGGAAAAATGACGTCCTACGAAGGGGGAGTTCATATTCCGTTGATCCTGTGGATGCCGAGCCTTGTTCCCAAGGGCGGAACGCGGGACCAGCTTGTATCGACGGTCGACATCATGCCTACTGTGCTCGATTTTGCCGGGATAGAAGCACCTCAGAGGCTTCCGGGGAAATCTCTTCGCCCGGTTCTTGACGACAGCGGCGCGGCGTTCAGAGAGTTTCTTTTTACGGAATTCAACTTACACTGGCCCGAAACATTTTTTCCGCAGCGATCGGTGCGGGATGCCCGCTACAAGCTGATCGTCAATTTGTTCCCGGAAACGCTGAATCCGATATACGAGCACCACTTGAAGCGGACGAAGTTTTCGGGAAGCGATCCGTTTGAAGGAGTGAGTGAGAAAACACGGGCAGCTTACGAATTATGGGAGCATCCTCCTGAATATGAGCTTTATGACCTTAAAGAGGATCGCTGGGAGTGGAATAACCTTGCCGCCAGCGCAGAGTATGATGAGGTTAAAGATCGGCTTCTGACGGCGTTGAAAGCTTGGCAGGAGGCGACCGGCGATGAACTCCGGAATCGAGGCAACCTCGAAATGCTGGCGGCTGAGGTGGCCGGCACTTTTGTTGAAGGTGAATACCGGCATTTGCGGAACCGCCCGGATTTCGATTGGAAATATGTTGATTACCTCCAGCCGGGAGGGGGAAGGAAGGTGCAAAACAGTGACAGCAGGGACTGAATTTGCCGCATCCGGCCGCGATATCCATTAATTGAAAAACGCGATATGTCGAATATCACACAAAAACAGAAGGCATACGAATATATTCGAGAGAAACTGGTGACCGGGGAGCTGGCTCCTGGGAGCCGCTTATCCGAGGTTACTTTAGCGAAGGAAATCGGTATTAGCCGAACACCGGTTCGGGAGGCCATCAATCAGCTGGCGAGCGACGATCTTGTGACTTTGGTACCTCACAGCGGGGCGTTTGTGAAGGTTCCCGACCAGCGGGAGATCCTCGAATTATATGAGCTTCGGGAACTGCTGGAGTGTTACGTGGTTCGAAAGGCTGCTGAAGAGATCAGCGAGGAGAACCTCATGCAGTTGACAAAACTTTATGAAGAAATGGCGTCCATTATCGCTGCTCTCGAAACGGAAGAGGTGAAAGCGCCCGTACCGGAAATTCGGCGTCGCTGGGTGATGACTGATTACGCGTTTCACTTGGTCTTGTTCAGATGCGGCGGAAACCGCAAAGTTCTGCGAATTGCCAGCGAATTGCGCATGCTGACTCAGGCGTTTATATTCCGAAAGGATGAACCGGACCTTTCGCTTCTTTTGATTATAAAGAACGCCAATAAAGAGCATCGAGAGCTCCTCAATTCGGTTCGAAGGAGAGACCCTGTGGCGGCTAGCAGGATTATGTCGCGGCATATTACGCGCGCTAAGAATAACACCTTGGCAAGCTTCGATGAAGTGGAGCCTGCCGGGGATTCCAAGACACCGGATTGGCTGGCTTCCATACGAGACGTCATCAATGCATGAGATGCGCTACGGGCATCACGGAACTTGAACGATGAGTCTGTTGAAAGCGGGCAGCAGTTCAGCAAGTGGGCAACGGTCCTTCTGGCAGCGAAGCGGGTTTCACTCCAATGGGACTGAATGAACATTGAGAATAGTCAGGAACTGGCGGCGTATCTGCGGGAAACCGGAAAAGTTTCCGTGGATGAAGAGATTGAACTCAAGGTGCTGGACGGAGGTGTTTCGAACCGTACGGTCTTGGTGAAGCGGGCAACAGGTGAACAATGGGTTCTCAAACAAGCGCTGGTTCGGCTGCGGGTTGCGTCGGTATGGGATTGTTCGACCGAGCGTCTCCATCAAGAAGCAAGGGCGCTGCGGGAGCTGCCTTTTCTGCTTCTTGAGGGAAGCGTTCCAGCATTCATTTTCGAGGATACTGACGTGGGTGTTCTGGCCATGAGTGCGGTAGGGTCACCCCATTTCAATTGGAAATCGATTCTACTTCATGAAGGTGTGGAAGAGAAGCATGTATCCTGTTTTGCGCGGAATTTGGCTTTCTTGCATGAGCGAAGTCGCCTAAAGGCAAAGAAGTATTCTCGATTGTTTGCAGATCGATCCTTTTTCGAAGTCTTGCGTTTGGATGCATATTATCGCCATACGGCGGCGGCTATCCCGGAAGCGAGCGCCTTCATGCATCGGTTGATTAAAGAAACCTTTCTCTGTCGAGAAGCCTTGGTTCATGGCGATTACAGTCCGAAGAACGTTATCATTTATCAGAATGAGCTGGTTCTTCTTGACTTCGAAGTCGTTCACTGGGGAGACCCAGCGTTTGATGTCGGATTTGCTTTGACGCATCTTCTGGCTAAGGCGAACCACCTGCCCGACTGGCGGGACGAGTTTGGTGCGGCCGCAATGCAGTTTTGGACGCGGTATGCCGAGATATGTGAGAATCGCTCAACGGACCGTGAAGCGAGAGTGACGCGGCACACGCTGGCTTGTTTATTGGCTCGAGTAGCGGGAAAGTCGCCTCTGGAATACTTGGATGAGGAGGAGAAGACGGTTCAGAAACGAGCGGTCTTGACGATGTTGCGGGAACCCCCGGCTGACGTTCCGGGTTTGATTGATTCATTCATAAGGCAGCTGGAGAAATAATGTTTAAGATCAACGCGTTGGACGCTTTGGAGATTCTCGACAGTCGGGGTCGCCCGACGCTGAAGGTTGCATGTACGTTGGCAAGCGGGCTGACCGGATTCGCATCCGTGCCGTCGGGGGCTTCTACCGGGGTGGCTGAGGCTTTTGAACTCCGGGATGGTGATTCGACACGATACGGCGGCTTGGGATGCAAGAACGCCGCGGCAAATGTTAAGGGTGAAATTTTCGAAAGTGTTCGGAATGGGAGCTTTTCCGGGCAGGAAGAGCTGGATTTGTATTTAATCGAGCTCGATGGCAGTCCCAGAAAATCTCGGCTGGGGGCCAATGCGCTTCTCGGGGTTTCACTCGCATTCGCCCGCGCATGCGCTCTGGAAGAGGGGGTGGAATTGTTTCATTATTTTGGAGAACTGGTCCCAAGAAAACCGGCAACCCTTCCGCGATTGGCCATCAATCTTTTCAGCGGGGGGAAGCATGCGGGCGGGCAGGTTGCCATTCAGGATGTATTGCTCGTTCCACTTTCCTCAAAAACGATCAATCGTTCGTTGTCCATGGCTTATGACGTGTATCGATGTGCCGCGGATTTGGTTTCGAGCACCTACGGATCGCGTGCCCTCGTCGCGGATGAAGGGGGGTTGGCTCCCGACTTTGAGGGAACGGAACAAATGCTGGGGTTAGCAGTGGCTGCGATTGAACAAGCTGGACTGGAACCAAAGATAGACATTGCTCTTGCTGTGGATGTGGCTTCGAGCCATTTTTTCAAGAATGGGATGTACTATGTCGATGGTGCAACACTCGACAGTGGTGGAATGATCGACCGATTATCGAGATGGGTATCGAATTATCCGATCCTGAGTATCGAGGACGGTTTGGCCGAAGAGGATTGGGCGGGCTGGACAGAGCTGACTCGGCGGATTAACGGAACTGTCAGGGTCGTGGGGGATGATCTCTTATGCACAAGCTGCGAGCGGCTTGAGAAAGCGATTGTCCAACGGGCGGTGGACACTCTATTGCTAAAAGTAAACCAGATTGGCACGCTGACGGAGGCGTGTGCTGCGCTGCGTATGGCCCGGAAAGCTGATTTTGGAGTAATCGCAAGCGCTCGAAGCGGGGAAACAGAGGACTGCTGGCTTGCGGATCTTGCTGTTGGATGGGGCGCCGATCAGATCAAGATTGGCTCGATCACCCGATCGGAGCGTCTGGCCAAATACAATCGGCTGCTGGAGATTGAAGGCTCCGCAGGTTGGCCCCTTGCCCCTGTTCGAGCGGTTCAGGGGGCGAAGTGCGGCATGTCATAAGATATTTTGTTTTATTGATGAAAAGAATGATGTACGGTGATTTTGCCCGCCAATAGCAAGTGTGCATCAACCCGGCGCAGACGATTTTTAAATTCATGAACAAATACCGATTGAACCGTCTCTTCCATGGTGAATCCGGCCGCTGCTTTGATGTTGCCATTGATCATGGATTTTTTGGCGAGGCCGCCTTTCTTAAAGGCATTGAAGACTTGGCGAAAGCCGTCAGTGTGGTTGCGGACGCGGGACCAGACGCGATCCAGTTAACAGTCGGTCAGGCGCATTTGCTTCAGCGAGTCCGTGGAAAGGAAAAGCCTGCGCTCGTGTTGCGTACGGATATCGCGAACGTCTACGGGACCGAGCTTCCGGACGTGCTCTTCAGCCGAATGATCGCCGATCCTGTAGGGCAGGCGGTTCGGCTCGACGCGGCCTGCGTGGTGGTCAATTTGTTCAACATACCCGGAGAGCCGGAAGTTACCGAGCAATGCATTGACAACATTCTTGAGATCAAACCGGACTGCGACGAGGCAGGCATGCCGCTGATGATCGAACCGCTGGTTTTTCGCCCAAACGAGAAGGCGGGTGGTTACATGGTTGATGGCGACGAAAAGAAAATCATCCCGCTCGTGCGCCAGGCGGTGGAACTCGGGGCGGACATTATCAAGGCTGACCCAACGGATGATCCGACATTGTATCATAAAGTTATTGAAACAGCGGGCGAGATCCCGGTGCTTGTTCGGGGCGGGGGTGCGGCCGATGCAAACGAAGTTTTACGCCGGACGGAGGAGCTGATCCGGCAGGGCGCGGCTGGAATCGTCTATGGCCGTAATGTGATCCAGCACCCGAATCCGCGCGGGATGACGCGTGCGTTGATGCGGATTGTTCATGAAGGTGCGACCGCGGTCGAAGCCGCGAAGGAGATTGGACAATGAAGACCGTTCGCATCGGGATCATTGGCGGGGGGCTGATGGGTCGCGAAACGGCCAGCGCGTTCGGCCGATGGTTTGCGCTGGAAGATTGTCCCGTTCAAGCTGAACTCGTGGCGGTCTGCGATCTCGATGAACAGCGCCTCGATTGGTTCCGGCGCCTGCCAACGGTCCGGCAGTTGACGAAGGATTATGGTGAATTGCTCGCGAACGGCGAAGTTGACGTCGTTTATGCCGCCGTACCGCATAACCTGCATGAACAGGTTTATTGCGACATTTTGCGCGCGGGAAAGGACCTGCTTGCCGAGAAGCCATTCGGCATTGATCTCGCGGCGGCCGAGAGGATTCTTGCGGAAGCGAAGCGCTCGGGCCGGTTCGTCCGGTGCAGCTCGGAGCTCCCGTATTTTCCGGGCGCGCAACGGGTCGTCCAATCGGTGCAATCCGGCGAGCTCGGGCGGCTTATTGAAATTCGGGCCGGTTTTCACCATTCGAGCGATTGCAACCCGGAAAAGCCGATCAACTGGAAGCGTCAGGTTGCCACGTGTGGCGAGATCGGCGTCATGGGCGATCTTGGGATGCATGTCGTGCATGTGCCGTTTCGTCTGAATTGGTATCCGGAAAGTGTGTACGCCCAACTGAGCAACCTCGTTCCTGAACGTCCGGACGGCCGCGGCGGGCGCGCGATTTGCGACACGTGGGACAACGCTCTGCTGCACGCAGTCGTTCGTTCGCACGATCAGGAAACGGTGCCGATGACACTCGAAATGAAGCGAATCGCGCCGGGCGAGACCAATACATGGTTCATCGAAGTGCTCGGCATGGAAGGCGGAGTGCGTTTCAATACAAAGGAGCCGAAGACCTTCTGGCGTTTTCGCCGCGATCAGGATCAATGGTGGCAGAAGACCGATCTCGGCTTTGAGACGCCGTTCAAGGCGGTCACGGGCGGTATTTTTGAACCTGGTTTTCCGGATGTCGTTCAGCAGATGTGGGCAGCGTTTCTCGCTGAGCGGGACGGTGCCCAGGGCAATCGTTTCGGCTGTGTGACCCCGACCGAGGCGGTGGTGAGCCATCGTTTGTTTGCCGCCGCGCTGGAATCGCAGCGGAAGCGGCAGGTGGTGGAAGTCGACATAAGGTTATGACATGAGCGCGGCCGTGCAACGCTCAGGGTTCCTTGCCGCAGGCAATTGGATCATCGATCGTGTGAAGGTCATTGATCGCTATCCAACGGAAGAAGGGCTGGCACTCATTTCGGAGGAGCAAGCTAGTAACGGCGGATCGCCCTACAACCTTCTCAAGGACCTGCGGCGTCTCGGTGTTTCCGTGCCGCTCGAGGCTGCGGGGCTGTTGGCAAACGATGAGCTCGGACGGCAAATTCGGGCGGATTGTGAAGCAGATGGGATCGATACGAGGCGCTTTTGTTGGACGAGCGAGGCGCCGACCTCCTACACGGATGTCGTTACCGTCGCCGGCACGGGGCGGCGAACGTTCTTTCATCAGAAAGGAACCAATGCCTTGCTCGACGCCAGTCACGTTTCGCTCTTGGACTCAACCGCTCGAATATTTCATCTGGGTTACCTGATGCTCCTCGATCGGCTGGACAGGATTGACCCAGACGGAAGAACCGGCGCGGCACGGCTGCTTCAGGCGGCGGCGGAAGAAGGATTTCTGGTCTCGGCCGATGTTGTCAGCAGCGGAAGTCCGGATTTTCAAAATATCGTTCAGATTTCGCTTCCGTTCATCGATGTCTTTTTTGCCAATGATATCGAGGTAGAGAGGATCACTGGAATTGCCATTAGACGGGATGGGAAACTCGCTCCCGGGGCGGCGGAGAAAGCGGTGAGAAAGCTGACCGGCGGCGGTGTTCGGCGGTGGGCATGCGTCCATTTTCCGGAAGGGGCGATCGCTTGCGGGCCAGACGGAACGATTTATTGGCAAGGGTCGGTGCGGGTGCCGCCCGACCGAATTGCTGGCACGGTTGGGGCCGGGGATGCGTTTGCGGCGGGTGTCTTGTTTGGCCTTCATGAAGAGTGGCCAATTCAGGATGCCCTCCGGCTCGGCGTGTGCGCGGCGGCATCGTGCTTGTTCCATCCGGCCAGCTCGCTGGGCGTCCTGCCGGCCTCCGAATGCCTGGCGCTGGCGGAACAGTGGGGATGTCGTGAATTGCAAAAATAGTCAGAGACAGTGGGCGGTAAAGAGTTGGGGGTTCAGCCCTTTTCAGGCGCTGAAGCGTCGACTCTTACCCTCGTCGTTCGCCGGGTCCCGGTGATTTGTCATACAGATGCTCCCAGGCGACCGGCACCGAGACCTCGCGGCCGGAGGCACCCCGGACGCGCACGGTGCCGGCGCCCTCGCGTTTGACATCGACGACCATTCCGAATGCGCGGGGAACCGGATGAGCGACGTGGATCAACCGAATCGATGTCGGGATGTCCGGATGGAAGCGGCGAGTCGTCGGGATTTTCTCCTTTTTTAAGCGGTCTTCCCGGGAGATCGTCAGCCCGTCGTTGAAGTGCGAGCAGACTTCTTCCAAACCGAGCCGGCGGCGGTGGCGTCCGTTCCATGGGGGGTAGTGGCGTCCGCCGTTCGATAGCCAGAACAGCGTTGACGGCAGCATGCGGGGATCCTTGAGCTGGAGCCAGATGTAGCGATCGAAAGTGACCGCGGTCCAAGCAAAATCACCCGGCCTGCTCGTGAGCATGATGAGGTCCTCGAATCCCTCGCGTGCCGGATATTCGTGCAAGGAGGTCCAGCCGCCTGTCGCCAGCGGAACGCGCTGCAGCGAGCGGATTCGTCCGCCAGTCTTCAGGGCGCTGTATTCGCCGATGGCGGGGTTGGTGAACGGGGCGGGCTGGACTTGTCCGAACTTGAACCGACTGACGTTGACGAGGAACGGTCCCTCTTTTTCGGGAAATTCGAGGACCGTGTGGTGGCCGAAGTTGAAATCGCCGTCGAGGTTGGAGATCTTGTGTTCTTGATAAACCGCCGCTGTCGCGTCGTCGATTGTGATGATCTTCTCAATACGAGCACCGTTCTTTTGTCGCAAAGAGACGCGGAGGCGTGTCTCGGAAATCTCCTCGGCGCGCCAGCTTCGGTTGGCGGTTTCGCCGTGGACGGGCGGCGCGGACGGGTCGTCCCCGAAGGGCAGGCAGAAAAAGTCGCCGCGGAGAACCTGGAGGATCGGCGGCGTGCCCTTTGGACACTCGCTGGGGAGCCAAGGTGAAAGCGAGCAGGGACTGACGGTTCGCCTTCCGAGTGTGAAATGGATTGGGGCGAGGTGCCCGGCCCGTTTGGTCAAAAACGCCTCGACGCGAGAACTCTTTATGCGATAGCTCGGCTCACCGTGTACGTCGATCAAGGAGGTTTGCGGCGACTGTTTATTCTTCATGGTTTCGTCGGTAGCGGGAGAAATCGAAAAGTCGGTCTTGTTGATAAGCGCGCAGGGTCCGGTTGGCAAGTAAACCCGCGGGCATGCTCCGTTTGAACCCGGTCACGCGGGGAAGGGTATGCATTGTCCGGACCTTCAGATATTCTTCAGCGAGCGATTTCAGGTCAACGGCGAGCAAACAGCGAAGGCTCGCGGGAAACCGCCGCAACCGTTCTCGTTGCCTAATCGGCCGGA
>CAZYAN010000063.1:0-7192 GCA_964645585.1 uncultured Opitutales bacterium | reverse complement strand
GAAACTCCGAGCACCAGCGAGCATCGAAGTCGCGATTCCAAGTAGCCGAAGCGCATGCGGCAGGTGATCTCGCGTATAATCCGGGGCGTTAAGGTGCGGAAATTCTTGGGCAAACGGAGCGAGTGCTGGACATCGTCGCTGTTGCTGCGGATCCGGTTTATCCGTTCAATCATCGGGCGGACCTCTCGCGCCTATCTCGAACGGGGCCGTTCTTCGCCTTACGCGGCATTACACCCCAAATGTTCAGCTTTCTCTTGGCGAAAGGCTTCATGCACAAGCGGCTGCTGCCAATTTTTACAATCTCAGATCTTGCACTCGACTGAAAATCAATATACGCAGTTGGTTCGTTTGCTTGACTGCCCAATCGTCGGATTTCCGTCGGGACAACCAATGAACTCTCACAGGAAAAACTTGTTTACGAATACCTTATGAAACTCCCCGGATGCATGTTGATTCGTTCTTGGCTCGGCGCCGCGGCGCTAGCCGTGGCTTTACCTCCCGCCGCTCAGGCCGGGTGGACATTGGTCGATGATTTTGAGAGCTACCCGCCAGGGGCAATCAGTGATGCTGGTTCCTCCTGGATTCCGCACCGCGCCACGGGAGCCCACTCGTTCCAGTCAGAGGATGGTAATACCTACCTCGGATTTGGCTTTGCGGGGACTAGTTTTCGCAGTATTTCATCCCCGCTGCCGTCGGCGGCTGAGGTCCAGCCGGGTGATCAGGTGGTGACGCTTTATCTTCGGTTTCGGGTGAACCGAGCCGGGATTACTGATTCCAATTGGGGACTTTCGGCAGGGACCGACATCGACAACCACGATCCGTCGGCCTATTTCCGGGTCCAGACCGGGGTGCGAACCACAGACAACGTGACGCATTTTCTCGGGGCCTGGGATGGCAGCGCTTTTCGGAACCTGACCGAAGTCGAGATCGGAACCTGGTACAATCTCTGGTACGTCATCGACCAGGAAATGCAGACCTTTGCGCTGTACCTGACGACGGGGGATGAGAACGCGGACGAGGCGGACCGGCTGAGTGCCGATGGTGTTGATACTTTTGCGTTCCGCTCCACCGGAGGCAACTGGGAGACTTTGACCCACTTCCAAGGGGTCGGAAACTTGGGACCAGGCGGGACCTCGAACAACGGAATGATGCATGTCGATGACATCTGGATCGGTAAAGACGGGGCGAGCCTTCAGATTCCGAGCATAGATGCTCTGCCTGGCGCCGTGCTGTTCCCATACTCGGTCCAGTTCGGTTCAGACGGGCTGTCTGACGGCGAGAATTTTCTGCGCAATGAGCCTTCGGAGTGGGAGCTCCAGCCGGACGCGCTTCGCCTCACGCCGGGAAGCGCGGATCTCCATACGTCGCTGGCCTTGGTCAACGCGGTGAATTTTTCGTCAGACCAAGAATTCGGCGTTCGGGCGCGGGTGAAGCTGTCGGGTCTCGGCGGCGGTACGGCGGATAACGCAGTGGGAGTGGCTTTTCTCGGGTCCGCGGCTCCGGGGGAAGCAGGCGACTGGTACTTTGCGCGATGGGTTCCTAACGGGCCCTCCGGAAGCCGGGTGCAGATCGTCAACGGATCGAGCGGGGCGGTATTGGCGGACAACCAATGGACGGGACGCCCCGCGTCGGAAGGGATCGGTTCGATCTACACCTTCCTTGTGCTGGCGCGCGATGATTTCGGCACGACGGAAGTTACGTTTAAGCTGATTGACGAAGATGGAGCGTCAGCGAGTGCGATAACCTGGCTGACGCTTTCCTCTCCGGCGAACTGGTTCGGAATAGGCGCCGAACATGCAACGGGTCAAAATCCGGTATGGGACTTTGTCGATTTCGCGGTGAGTGAATCCTGGAAAGTCGATTATGCCGATCTTTACGCGCCGTTCTCCCTCTCGTTTGAATCGGGCATGGCGAATACGGCCGGGCGGATGCTTCTGCGCACCGACGCCGCCGCGTTGCCCCTGAATTTGTGGGATGGTCTTCGCCATCAATCGACCGGGACTTTGAGTTCCGCGGCCGCGGTTGCCGCAGTGTCCAATTATCTGCCTTTTCAGGATTTTACTGTCGAGGCGGAGGCTACCCTTGGATCGATCAAGGAAGCCGGAGAGAACCGGACCGGTCTGGTCATTCTTGGCGGACCGCATTTGCCGGGCGAGGGGCCGTTCGACCCAGAGGCCGACAGCGGGTTCTACTCGCTGCTCTGGCTGCCGGCTGTCGACGACGGCGGAAACACGGTGTCGCTGATCCAGATCCGCGAGGGGTTTGAAGGGTCAGTGCTGGCCGAGGCTGTATGGGGCGGAGCTTATCCGAATCCTGGAAACTCCTGGACCGTCGGTTTTGACCAGCGCTACAAGTTCCAGGCAGACGGCGTCTTCAACAATGTCGGCGACCTCGAGCTTACTTTTACCCTGAGCGACAGCGTTGAGGAGGGAACCGGGCACAGCCAGACGGTGAGTACAACCATTCTGGGGGCGCGCGTCGGAAACCTTTTTGGATTCGGCGGCCGATTGGCGGATGATGCGATGGGAACCACGTTCTTTGATTATCGAACCCTTGCGGTGACCCTGGGAGAGGCGCCGGGCGAGGTGATTCCCGATCCGGTAACCAATTGGCCCTTTGCGTATGATTTCGGTTCCGCCGAGGGGCTGGCCGACGGGTCGGACTTCCGCGTGACCGACGAGGAGGCTTGGACGCTCGAAGAGGACTCGCTTCGTTTGACGGCGGGCGGCACCGATTACGAGAACGTGTTTGCGTTGACGCGCGTTGGCAACTTCGAACCCGGCACCGACTTTTTCCTCCGCGCACGGTTTACTGTCGAGCAATTTGCTGCTGAGGATGCGGGCAACCGGCTGGCGGTCCTTCTGTTTGGGGAATCAGATCCGGAGGTGTTCGATCTCGAGGACGATTCGACTTACTACACGATGCAGTATGTTCCGGCCAGTGCGGAGGGTGGCAGTTTAGTCGTTCGCCAGGGAATGGACGGTGCGGAAATCGCGCGGGTCGACTTTTCGTCGGTCGCTACCGCGCCGGAAGTGGCGAACGGATCGACATTCAATGTGTATTTTCACGCGCGTTACGATGGTGACCTCGTCAATTTCAACGCGATTCTGGCTGACGATGACGGGAATGCCGTAACGACGGCGGGAACTCTCGATCCGGCACCGGCCGGCGGCCGCTTCGGGTTTGGCGCCCGGCACCGGAGCAGCGGGAATCCGGTCTGGAGCTTCGACGAGTTCGTCTGGCTGACCGAACCTGAGCGGCCCGATCACGTTGTGACCGGTATCCCGGTTGATGTCCATGCAACGGTCGGACGGAATGCGGACGATACCGCGGACGCTAATAACGTTGGACGAAAGAACGTCATCGATCCGGATACGGGTGAACCGCGCTTTCCAGGCAACTTCAGCACACAGACGGAGTACTCGTATGAGGCGCCAACGGCGGTGTGGGTCGGGAAAGGCGGGACTTCTCCAAACGCGCGGACGTTTGCGGGCTTCCTGTTCTTCCAATTGCCCGCGATAGGAGAAGGCGAGTGGGTCGACTACGCGAAATTGTCCCTGGTGCGCACGGATACTGGGCGGGCCACTGGACCGGGGAACATTGATATCTACGGGTTTGGCTACGCGTCGACGACGGTTCTTTCGCCCGACTGGTGGTATGCCGGGGAAAACGATGAAGCGGAGGGAGTCGTGAAGTTGCAAAATGACTTCCTGCTCAGCGGGGACAATGAAACAAGCGACCGAATCGCAATGAATGTCACAGGTCAAATGGCGCTGACCGATTTCCTCCAATCGCTGTATGACAACGGAGCGCAGCCGGGGGATTATGCAATCATACGGATGACCTACGACGTCGATATGAATCCGAACACCGGGGCCACGCAGCGCTTCATTTTCCAAGCTTCAGGCGCGGAACCGGCAGAGAACGATCCAATCCTGACGATCTTTATCGGCGGCCGGACGGAAGGCGCTGCGACCTTCGCGGATTGGCAGACGGAAAACTTCGACGCGGAAGAACTGCTCGATCCTGCCGTAAGCGGCCCGGATGCGGCGCCAGCCGGCGATGGTGTGCCGAACCTGCTGAAGTATGCGATGGATCTGGAGGCAAAGGTGCCGTTCAACGGCAGCGACCTTCTTGCTCCCGCGATGGATGACGGTTCGCTGACCCTGACATACCTTGAGCGGACCGATATCAGCGACATCGAATACGTCGTAGAGCTGTCGGCTGACCTGGCTGACTGGGTCAGCGGTCCGGAGCATGTCGAGGAGGTCAGCCGCACGAGCGAAGGCGAAAACCTCGAGCGGGTGACCGTGAAGGCGAACCTCTCGCCGGAGGCAGGCAGGGCGTTCCTGCAACTGCGGATTCGTCAGCTCTGATCCAATCCTGAATTGCGGCGGCCGCCTTCTGTCACTAGACAGGATGCGGCCGCTTTTTTGTGAATGGATTGCGGAGGGAACAAGTGACGAAAAGATTCTTAACCGCAAAAAAACACAGGACCGTGAATTCAACTTGATCCGATTGTATCCACCTTTGTGTTCTCTGTGATCCAGGCGGTCAATTCCATGACCGGGAACGAGACCGCTTGGGCAGGCGTTTCTCTTGCCGCCGGAAACTTCGCTCATTGGTAACCGAACAGCGGTGGAAAAACGATCACCACGATCGCGGACCACAGCCCATACACAGGCAGATAATCGGTCTGCCACCGCTCGAGGCGTGCCATCGCTCCGCGCCCGCGCCAGAATTGAATGTAGAGAACAGCGGACCACGCGAGATTGATGAGAAGAATCACGTTGAAGCCAACCGCGGCAGCCCGGTTGGGGGTGAAGCCATGCTCCGCGATGCGCGCGCCGATCGCCCACAGCGCCACCGAATCGGCAAACAGGGCGCTGACGATGAGGACGACCTGCGTCAGGTCAAAAAGGTTCGGTGGAGCACCTGGATCGCGAGCGGAGATTGAATAAAGGAGGAGGCCGAGCACGACCACCAACAGAAGATCGAAGGCGATGAGCATGTCGCGTTCCACATCGATGCCGCGGCCAGTCCACAAAAGGATGCCGAGAAAGCTCGTCAGCATCACCGCGAATAAAGGGGTGAAAAGTCTGGCCAGAACCGGTGCCATGTTCTCGATCACACTCTGTTTGGCTTCGACCAGCCATGCGGCGACCAGCACGCCTCCGGCCGCTCCGCACGGCAAGAGCCACGCTTCGAAGAACGGCTCGATGTCGATCCCGATCGCCAGAAAAATCATGGCTGTAAACCCCGTGAGAACACCGCCGCCAAGGGCGATCAGAACATAATAAATAAACAGCTCGCCGGAGAAACGAATGAAGTCCATCCGCCCGTCGGTTTGCCGCCAGCGGCCTCCACCATAGGCGACCCCCACCGCCAGCCAGAGCGCGATCGGCAGATGCACGATCGCGAGCCGCTCCGTGTAGCCGCCTCGCTCAAACGGGTAAAAGTTCGCGAAGCACCCCGCAATGAGAAAGGCGCCGCCAAGCCAGGCGAGGGTACCGAGCGCGACTCCCCGTTTCCACGCGAAAAAGGCGGACAGCAAAGGCAGAACAAAGAAGCTCAAGTTGCGTCCATAAAAAGCAGGATCTGCCGTCATCGATATGCCAAACAGTGCCGGCGTTTTAATCGCCAACGCTGCCGCGACCGCAAGGCCAAAGGCGACGATCGCGTCCATCCGCGCCCGGCCGCGGGACTCAATTGAATCGTCGGGAACCAGCACCAGCTGCCTCCACAACCGCTCTGAATGCTCACGTGCGAATTCCCGCGAAAGTTCGTCGAGGTTGCCCATTCGCTTAACCGTGACCAAAAAAGCTTCATCGGCGGCCAGTCCAGAACCGACCAGAAACGCGATCTGCTCCCGCAAATGATCTTCCAACTCCGCAAGATCCGACGAATCGACCGCTTGACGCCCGCAAAGATAAGTTCGCCATTGCCGAATCTGCGCTTCGAGCTCGGATTCCTGGTCCGACATCGATCAGCCTTTCTGCGGAAGCGCGCCGGAAGGCACGTCGGGGTTGCAGAAAACAGGAACGGATACCGCCTGCCAAACATTTTGGAGGGTCTCATCCACCGCGAGCCACTGTTTGCGATCCTCAGCAAGCTGAGCGCGCCCCTGATCAGTAATTCGATAATATTTCCGGCGACGGCCGCTCTCCGCGACTTGCCACCGCGCCTCGACGTGTCCGAGCCGCTCCAGCCGATGCAACACAGGGTAGAGCATCCCGTCCGACCATTCCATTCGCCCGTCGGACAACTCGCGAACTCGCTTGAGGATCGCGTATCCATAACTGTCTTCCTCAGCAAGAATGGCCAATACGATCGGAGTCGAGGAAGCAGCCATGAGGTCTTTGCTGATGTTCATGCCCTTCATGATTCTCTCGAATTTGCCTACCTGGTCGCATTATCCATAGCAGTATTAGGTATGTCAATGCCAGAAGGTGCCGAGAGAGTATTGAATCGCGCACGTTATCGAGTCACCCGCTGGAGTCCGCTCGCGTGCTCGTTGATCAGCTAATTGCCGTCCGTGCGATCGGTTATCACCGCGTCGAAGGCATTGAAAACAGTCCCGCAGGAAAAACCGCCGTTATGCCGAATGAATTCAGGTTCCTCGACGAGGGAATTGTTTACGTACAATGAACGCCAGAACCGCAAAGATAAAAGGACCCTCGGATGCCGCTGATGAACGCGGAATACGAACCTGCTTACGTTCTTCTGCTCGTCTTTGGGCGCGTTGCGCTTTTGTCGTTACCTTTGGCGTGAAGGTCTACATCCTAACAGTATCGAACGCGCGGATTCGAAAGGCGAGGAGCACCAGAATACAGCCGAAGATGATCGCGTAGGTTGCAATAATCCAAAGGAGTGCGAGAGCGCCGGGACCGGGGAAAGCCATCAGGAGAACTCCCAGGACGATGGAGGCGAGACCCGCCAAGATAAGCAGCCATTCCCCCTTGATTTCCTTTCGCAGGCGGATGGCAGTGATAACCTCAAAAACACCGGTCACGATGGCCCAGGCCGCGATGTAAAAGAGGAGGACGAGTGCGGTGATGGTTGGGGCGAGAAACGTCAGAATGCCGATGCCGACTCCCGCGAGTCCCCAAAGGAGCAGCACCCACCAATCTTCGCCTGCTTTCCGGCCTTGGATGGCGCTCCAGATTCCAAGTATGCCGTCCGCCAGAGCGTA
>CAZYAN010000062.1:0-20860 GCA_964645585.1 uncultured Opitutales bacterium | reverse complement strand
TATTTGTCGCTCGCCCACGTGGCGGTTCCCCAATTGCTCGAAGCGCTGAAGCCACTGTGGTGGTTATCGACCCAGACCACTTTCGGGACGACCCGGATCGCGTCGGCTATCACGTAGGGGCCGCTGGTGGTCCAGCAGGAGAGCCGGACCGTGTGTGTGGCCGGGTTGGTTCCGCCGAACCGGTAGGTTCCGAGGGAGTTCCATTGCCCGCCGCCTTGGGTCTGGTCGACGTGGACGGTCGCGGTGCCATCGGAGTGGTCGATCAAGTAGGCGGCTGAAGTCGCCCTGTCGGAGGCGGCGCTCCAGCGGGCGAACACCTCATAATCGCCGCGTGTGTGGACTTGGAAGGTCCAGGTCGCCGCGTCGCTGACCGCCTCGGCGGGTCGAACATGGTAGTTCGAGCCGTAGTAGCCGGAAACATTCGTGGAAGTATACCAATTGCTGGAGGCACTGAATCCGGAGCTAGCGTTGTCGACGATGATACCTCCCGAACCGATGCCAGGCGTGCTGAGCCCTGGGTAATTTTCCGGAACCGGGCTGTTGCGGCTGATCGAGTTGCCGGGATTGCCGGGGACATACAACGCCGTTCCGAACCGCCGAATCTCGAAGTGGACGTGAGGGCCGGTGCTGCTGCCGGTACTGCCGCGCAACGCGATGTTTTGGTTGTGTGCGACGCTGCTGCCTGCCGAAACAAGCAAACTGCTGTTGTGAGCGTAGCGCGTTTGGTAGCTGGACGCGTGATTGATGTAGACGACGCGTCCATAACCGCAGCTGAGACCGCAACTGATCCCGGCAAACGCGACGGTGCCTGCGTGGGCGGCACCGACGGACGTTCCTGTCGGTCCGGAAATATCCAGCCCGAGATGCTGTCGGCTGCAGCCATCGCGGCAGGCGCCAAACTGGCCGCCGCTTGGAACGGTGCCGCTCACCGGGAAGGTGAATTGCGCCGGCGCCGTGACCGGCGCGAACAAAGCCCCGGCCGCGATCAGCGGGCAGAGCTTACGTATAACGGAGTGTATTCGCTTCATTGTATTTTCTACTGGTTGCTGGTTTACGGTTCCCGCTTACGTGTCGGGTGGTCGAAGCCGGCAGTGCGGGAACGAACCGCCCGGGTGGTGCCGGGCGACGGTATTCAATGCGTCGTGTCGCTGTGGCCGGCGGCGCCGACGATTGTGTCGCGCTCGGCGTCGAGCGCAAATTTATGTTCGTAGATGTTGTCCGAATTGACCTCGCCGGATTCGATGAGGCGAATGTAGTCGAGGACATCTTGCCGCAAGAGCGGATGGTCCGTTTTGAGTTCGAGGAGAAATGGAATGGCGTCGTCGCCGGTGCGGGCGATTTGGGTCATCATGTTGCGTCGCACAGACAGATCGGTTTCCCGGTTGAAGGCTTGCTGGAGATGCTTCAGGGCGATCGGTTGCAGGGATTCAGGAACGTCACCGAAAGCGAGCGCTGCGATCGCGCGATTTTTCGGCGTGGGATCGTTCTCTAAGAAATCAGTCATTGCGGCCAGAACATCATCGCTGATTCTGTCGCCCCGGAGGGCGATCGTCTGGATCGCGTTTCCGCGGATATGAGGCGCGTCATTGGCGTCGATCGTTTGGACGAGCGCGCGGCTGACAGCGTCCCAATGATCGGGCAGATCCGCCCAGTGTCCGAGGGTGTAGACGGCGTTGAGGCGAACGTCGTCCGATTCGTCCGCACGCGAGAGTTCGGCGACTGTTTCGATCGCGTCGGGGGGAAGGCTTTTGAGTGAAGCGACCAAAGCGAGAGCCGCCGCGCGGCGGGCGGGAAGAGGATCTTTGGAAGCCATGCCAAGGACTTCCTGTTTGACCTTCTCATCGCTCGTCTCGAGTCGGGGGCCGAGAATGCGGGCGAGGCGCAAAAGGAGGTCGGAGTCGGTTTCGCTTTGAAAGAAGGCGAGAAGTTCGGAGAAGGCCCCGGGTTGATCGACTGCCTGCTGCTGTAGATCGCTGGTGGCACGGTCGGCCTCCTCGATCTCTCCTTCACGAAGGAACTGGCGGATTCGGTCGAGCCGGTCCCGCACCGAGAGATCGCCGGCGGCGCCCGTCCCTTCCAGACGGATGGGAGCGGGGGCTGTGACCGACGGCGAAGCGGCGACCGATGCCTGGGAAGGAGTGCGGCTGGAAACTGTTTTTGTTTCGTCCTCCATTCCTGCTTTGCTGGCAATATTGACAGGCACGGGTTGCCGACGGGATGTGATCCAGATCCCGCCGATGAGAAGTGCGGCTGCAACGGCCACCGAGGTGACAAAGGAGATCTTCATGTTTGATTCTGGAGGCAGGGGTTGGCGTTGAATGCGTCGCCCGCGAGATCGTGCGCGGGCAGGCGATCTTTGTACCGGATGCGGTCAACGGAGTCAATCGCGCATGCACGGAATTCGGTAAAAGACAGACCGGCGCCCGCCGTTTTGGCGACGACACGGGAACTGCTTTATTTGTGTGTGTTCGGCATCATTTGCGGATAAGGTATGTTCATGGAAGGTCGAAAATTAGGAAAGACGGGAATCGAGGTATCGCCGCTGGTTTTTGGCGGCAATGTTTTTGGTTGGACGGTCGATGAAAAGCAGTCGCATGCCCTGCTTGATGAAATGGTCGCCGGAGGTCTGACAACGATCGATACAGCAGACAGTTATTCGATGTGGGTCCCGGGAAACAGTGGAGGCGAGTCGGAAACCATTCTCGGGAATTGGCTGAAACAGTCGCCGGACCGGCGGGACAAGATACAGATTTTCACCAAGGTCGGCACAAAGCTTTCGGAAGCCCGCGGCGGACTTTCGAAACGCTGGATCGCCGAAGCGGTGGAGGATTCGCTTCGGCGGCTGCAGACCGACCGTATTGACGTTTATTTTTCCCATTTCCCGGACCCGGACACACCGCACGAGGAGACGCTGTCGGCGTATCAGTCCCTGCTGGACCAGGGAAAAGTGCGTGCCATTGGCGCATCGAATTTCGATGCGAATCTCCTTCAGGAAGCGCTTGATGTCGCGGATCGAAACAATCTTCCGCGTTACCAGGTCTTGCAGCCGGAATACAACCTGTACGACCGCGACGAATTTGAGGGCGTGCTGAGGGACCTTTGTCAGCGGGAGAGTATCGGTGTCGTCACTTACTTCAGCCTGGCCTCCGGCTTTCTGTCGGGTAAATACCGTTCCGAAGCGGACGCCGTCGGCAGCAATCGTCTCGAAATGGTGAAAAAGTATTTCAACGGGCGAGGACGGCGGATCCTGGCGGCGCTCGACGAGGTGTCCGCGAGCACCGGAGCCAAACCGGCAGAGATCGCGCTGGCATGGCTGATGGCTCAGCCCGCGGTTACCGCTCCGATCGTCAGCGCGACGAGTTCCGCCCAGCTTGCGAGTCTGTTTCGGGCCGTCGACCTCAAGCTTTCGGAGCCGGATCTGTCAAAACTGACGGCCAGCGCCGCGGCAGAGTAGAGCTTTGCGGTTTTGATTTTCGCGAAGCGATCGGTGTGCCGGTGCGGGGTTTTCGTTCGTCGGCTCACGCCGGCAGCTCCGTAGCCGCGCTCGTGAGAGCGCGGGTGCATCCAATTCATGACGGTGTCTATTTCTGGGTATCGCCCCGGGCCCAGGCGTTCTGATTGCGGATCGTTCGGCCGCTCAGTCGGTAAGTTGGATTTTTGTTATCGAGGGCAAGCTGGCCGTTGACCACGACGTAGTGCATGCCGTCTGAATACGCGCGGGAGTTTTTGAGCGTCCAACGCGCGTTCACCGCCAGCTCGTCCAGATCGAAAACCTGGATATCCGCCTTCCAGCCCTCTTTGAGCAGTCCGCGGTCGGGGAGCGACAGCATTGCCGCCGGGAGTCCGGTGCCGGCGCGAATCGCGTGCTCGAGCGAGATGATCTCGTGTTCCTTTACCAGCAGCTCGATCTTCTTCGTAAACGAGGCGAAGTGTCTTGGCTGGGCAAAACCGCCCTCCAAACCCTGGATACTGCCGTCCGTCACGGTTCCCACCCAGCCGGTACGGGCGAAGTTGGCGACGTCCTCAAGGCTGAGTGTGTGGCGGGAGCGGAATTGGGCGCCGTTGTGTTTGTCGGCATCGCCTTCTTTTTTGATCTTCAGGATGACGTCGACCAAATCCGGCATGTCCCACTCTGTCGAAAGATCTGCCAGTGACTTGCCAATCCATTTGGGATGCGAATCGATGTGGATAATGTCGATGGAGCCGCCTCCGCCATGTTTGTCGATCTGCCAGGCGATGTCTTTTCGGAGCCATTCACCGCGCTCGGGATCCGCGAGAGCCTTCTCCAAGTCGACGTACCGGTAGGGCGGCTTGGTGGCATTGCTGTAGTACTTGCCGGGAATGATGCTGAGGTTCAGGGGACTGTTTCCGGAGTTCGTAAATGGCATGTGCTCGGCATAGACCTTTACGCCTCGGGCGCGGGCGGCTTCAATCAGTTCGATCACCTCGGCGCTCTTTCCCCAGTAGGATTTGTGGGTGATTTTCAGGTGCGAGAAATCGAAAACGATACCGGAGGATTCCGCGATGCGAATGCCTTCCTTGATGTAGTCGATCACATCCCATCCGTCCGGATATTTCCGAAACCGGTCGGCATACAGACCGCTGGCGTTGTGGGCGCTCGGGTAATAGTAACGATGCTGCGGTCCCGTTGCCCTCTCATGCGAGACGATGATTGAACGCTTGTCGCAGTCGCCGAGGACTTTTGCCAGATACACCAGCTCCTCCACATCGGAATATCGGCCGCTGGCGTATTCCAGGCCGAGGGACATGCCCAGCGCTCCTTCCTCAAGGTAGTGCCGGACCAAGAGTCCCATTTCCTTCATCTCGGCCTCGGTGCTGAACCGCTTGTAATCGTTTCCCATCACCGCTCTGCGGATGTTGTTGTGACCAAGAAGAATGAAAACATTCATCCCGAATCCGTGCTGATCGACAAAGTCGTACAGTTTGGCAATCTGCCCTTCGCGCTCCTGGTCAAATTTCTGCCAGTGCCGCCCGTCGGCGCCGACGTTGATCGTCGTGATTCCCTGGTAGAGAAAGTTCAGCGCTGCTTTCCGCCGCTGGTCATCGCCGAACACCACGGGATCCGCGTGAGTGTGGACGTCAATGTACCCCGGCGCGATATACTTTCCCGCGATGTCGATCACCCGGCCGGCGCTGTAGCGCTTTTGCAGGTTTTGGCCGATCGCCGCGATCGAGTCTCCGTTGATCCCGACATCCGCCGGATACGGTTTCGCGCCGGTCCCGTCGATCACGGTGCCGTTGACGAACAGGAGATCCAGCTGGTCGCGGCGCTCCCGCGCATTCGACGGGTCCGGCTGCCCGAAACAACCGGGCGCGAAGAGGAGGGCAAGCAACGCGAGCGGGAAAAGTTTCGACAGCGGCATGACGGGATTTGAAAGCGGAAAGCGGAAAGTGGAAAGCGGAAAGTGGAAAGGGGAAATTGGAAAGAGGAAATTGGGAATTCGTGCCCTGACCGCACGATGGGTAATTGCTGACATTGTCCCCGGATGGGACCCGATTGTTTGTGTTCCCTGGGTGGGGTATGGTTGGGCAAAAAGAAGAGGGGGGTTTTAGTATGAAACTGATCGATCAGGAGATTCGGCAATCGAGGCGACCTGAGCCTTTGCGCCAGTTCTTTATCGAAGAGATCTGTTCGTTGTATCAATGCGAGAAGCGCTGGATGGGAATTCTGCCGGAAGTCACGCGAAGTTTACCGGCGCGCGAAGCGAACCAGGTGCTGACGCGGCATCTCGAACAGACGGCCGCGCGCGTCATTTTTCTGGAAGAAATCTTTGCTTCGCTCGAACAGGCGGACCGGCGTGAGTCGCGAAGAATCGAGCCGCTGATGACCGCCGCCAGTGATGTGCTGACGGCGGTGACGCGTTCGACAGCGGCCGCGCGCGGTTCGCGCGAAAGTCCGCCTTGCCTTGAGGAACGTTCTTGCGCATGGTAGGGGGCCATCGCGTGCTGGAAGGTGTCGCGGGGATGCGCGCAACCAAGGAAATAATATGACGGAAAAGATTGCCTCGGCTCACGTTCGCGCGGCGGCGGTATCTGTCGCTGGACGGCTGAATTCTTCCCTTTGTCTTCTGGCTTGGCTGCTTGGAATGGTTCTGGCGATCATGCCTTTGGCCGCCTCGTCCGCGCCCGAGTTGGTGGAGCGTCGTCGGGCGGATTCGCTGGCGGGCCCGCCCTTTGTATCGGCGGAAGCGTGGGGCATTTTTGACAGGAAGAGCGGCGACCTGCTTTGGGGCGAGGCGGTCGAGGACCGCCGCGCCATCGCGAGCACGACGAAGATCATGACTGCCCTCGTGGTGCTGCGCGAAGCGGAACGGGATCCGAGCCTTCTCGAAGAAATTGTGATCTTTTCGAAGCGCGCGGATGAAACGCGCGGTTCGAGTGCTCGGATCACGGAGGGGGAGAGAGTTGTCTTGCGCGACCTTTTGTACGGCCTGCTTCTTCCGTCGGGCAACGACGCGTCGGTCGCGCTGGCGGAAACCGTCGGGCGGCGAATTTTGGATACTCAGAATGAAGAAGATCCAGGCGTCGCCGCTGGAGGAGGAGACGCGGTTGTTCCGACAGATGAGTCTGCTCACGACGCCTTCGTGGACGCGATGAACCAGGCGGCGAAGGATCTCGGCATGGCGAATACGTCGTTTGCCAATCCGCACGGATTGGATGCTGACGGTCACGAATCAACGGTCTTAGATTTGGCAAAGGTTACGCTGGAAGCCTGGAAGCACCCGCTGTTTCAGGAGATCGTGAACACGCGGGAATACCGCGCGACATTGGCGACTCCGGATGGCGGCAGCCGCGAGACGACTTGGAAGAACACGAATCACCTGTTGGAGACGGAGGGATTTTATGGTGTCAAAACCGGAACCACGCGGCGGGCCGGAGCTTGTCTCGTTTCGATGGGACGCCGCGGGAATGATGATTTGCTGGTCATTGTCCTTGGGTCGGCCGCTTCCTCCGTCCGCTACGTCGACAGTCAGAACCTGTATCGTTTCGCTTGGCTCCAGCTCGGGCATAAGCCCGTGGAAGATCGAAATGAGTAAACGATTGCTCTCACGAGCGCGGTTGCGCTGACTACAGGGGAACTGGCTTCAGTTTCCACGTGAGCTCGCCTTCATTGATCTCGAGGATCGCGTAGCTCGGAGGGGCGCCGCGGTTCGGACGTGTGATGCAGCCGGGGTTGAGAAAGCGGACACCCTCGACCATTTCGTCGCGAGGAACGTGAGTGTGGCCGTGGAGAAGCACGTCACAACCTTCCGGAGCGGTCCGTCGCGGAATGTGAACAAGATGAAAGCGGAGCCCTTCGCGCTCGAGGTCGCGCGTCAGCGGCCAGTTAAAATTGTCATCGCAATTGCCTCGCACGACATAGAGCGGCTTTCCGAGAGCCTGGATCTCGATGAGCACGTGCTCTTCGCAAACATCGCCCAAGTGCCAAATTTCATCGACTGAAGCGGATTCAATTTCCGTCAAGAGCCGCTCGGGCAGACGGTCGTGAGTATCGGATAGAACGGCGATGCGCATGCTGGCGATTGGAGGGATGAAAGGAGGCGAATTTATCAAGCGGTCTCCGGGGCGGGCTCATCGTCGGCGGTTGCCGTTTCCGGTTCCTCTTGGACATCGGCACTTTCCGACTCAGCAGGTGGTGGCGGTTCTGTTTGCGGCTGTGTGCAGAGGAGGGAAGTCTGCAAGCCGGGGAGAAAATCGGAGAACTCTTGCTCCTCGCGGGTCTGCCGGAGGGCGTGCTGAACCATGCCCATTTTCGCGTCGAGATTATCGATCATCGAAACGAACACCGCTTCCGGGGTGGCGGCCATCGCGGCTGCGCCCCATTCCATTTCCCCTTGGTGGCTGAGAATGATATGTTCGAGGCGTTCGAGGAGATCGGGATCGAGCCGCGCGATCATTCCGGCTTTGCGGACTAGTCGATAACCGAGAACCACATGGCCTTGCAGAATGCCGATCCTCGTCCTCTTGGGGGCGAGTTGGCCGGTGTACTCGAGACACTTGCCGACGTCGTGAAGAATGCAGCCGGCGAGGGCGAGGTCCGCGTCCACTTCGGGATAAAGCGGGAGCAGCGCCTTGCAGGCGCGGGCGAGGTGAACCGTGTGTTCCAGCAAACCGCCGCGATAGGCGTGGTGCATGGAAATTGCGGCCGTCGATTCGCGAAATACGGGACCGATTTCAGCAAAGACATTTTCGACGGTGGCGCGCAAACCTGGGTGCCGGATCGAATTTATGAATGTATCCAGTTCGTCCATCAGCCCGTCGATATCCTCCGGGGAAGCCGACACCAGGGAATCGAGGAGATCCGGTTTAGAAAGTTCCTCCCCTGTGACGAAGGCGAGACGCGTGATCTTCGGCGACAGGCGGTTTTGATAGAAGTCGATCTCGCCCTCGACGGCGGCAACCTTTCCCTCGGCGCCGCTTTGAAGAAGGGTGAAGAACGGACTGTCGTTGAAGCAGACGAAGGAGAACGAGCCGAACCTGTCGCCCAGCTCGACATGCAGGAACGGATTATTGTTTTTCGCGGTCCGGCTGCTGACTTTGCGAACCAGGAGTATGCTGGCGAATGGATCCCCGCGCGAGCGGTCCGGATGCCGCAAATCTTGGATGGTCAGATGGCCATTCGGCATGTGCTCATTGCTGTCAGACATAACTTCAACCGTTCCTGCCGGGGCTGAGGGGAACGAATCCTTGGGGGTTATTGCTGCGAATCCAAGAAATCATTGAGCGGCCGGCTCAGCGCTGTACTTTCTGACCAGCTTCGTGAACTCGCGGAAGCGCGGATGAGCGGCATCGCCGACGATCGAGTAAAAAACCGACTCGGACGGGAGGACATGACAGCCGGTATGTGCCAGCGCGCGCAAGGCGGCGTCGCCATCTTCGTGACGCCGCCCTCCGACGCAATCGGTCAGCAAGGTGACGGCGTAATCCTGGTGGGTCGCCGCTACGGCTGTTTGGTAGACACAGACCGAAGTTTCCAGCCCGGCAAGGAGAAGATGGTCCGTTCCGGCAGCCTGCAGCGTTTCGGAAAGCCGATCGGCGGCCAAGGCGGAGAAGGCGGTTTTAGGGAAGACGGCTGGATCGTCCGCTATATCCTGAAGCCGCGGATGAAGATCGCCGAGTTTCTCCGGAACTTGGGTCGTGAACCAGACGCGGATTCCGAGCAGTTGCGCGGCCTCGACGGCGAAGCAGCAGCGGCTGAGCAATTCCGCGCCGCGCGGAATCACTTTGAGAAAAGCCTCCTGGACATCGATGACCAGGAGAGCGACGGACTTCATCGGTTCGGAATCCATGGAAATGGTTGTTTCAGCAGGGTGAGAGACAAATACGTTTCAGGCAAGACAGGGTAGCCGTCAAGGGTTCATGAGGGGAACTTCCGCCGGCTCGCGGCGGCAGCCGCGGCGGCGCACGCTCGTGGGAGCGTGAGGGCTTGCTGGCTTTTATCCGCCGAAGCCGTCGCCGCGGTAGCCGAGGATATCAAAAATCGGGTGAAAGACACCGAGCGATTGACCGAAGAGCTGGCGGATGAAATCGAAGAAGAAAAGCCACTGCATGAGTGAGGCGAAAATCAGAATGCCCGCGCAGGCGCCGATCGCGAAGGTGCCGTATCGTTCGAATGGATACGGAAACGGCACCTTGGGCTTGGCGAGCAGGCGCGCGGCGACGATGCCTGGTCCGACAATCATTAAAAAGCCGGTCCAGTAGCCGGCGGAGAGGGCCTGCAAATGGTTCAGACCGTTCCCGCTGAGAAACCGATAGAAGAATTCCCATTCGTGCCGGGCGATCTGGTAGGCGGAAAACAGCACGACCAGGGTGCACATCGACGTGAAGAAACCATCCTCCGTCGCCACGGCAATCGCACCCCAGATGATCCCGGAGAGAAGGACCGCGAGAATGATAATTCCGACGGTGGAACTCATGACGCATCCATCCCCGCCGCGCGAATCGCGTCTTGTGCCCAGACGTATCCGGCAAGCACTTTTTCGCGCGCATCCTCTCGCATCGCGCGAAAACCGTTTTCGATTAAACTCCGGCGAAGGTCGGTTTCGTGGCTTTTATTTTCCAGCCATTCCTTGACGGTGCTGTCCATCCGGATGAATTCGAAAATTCCGGTTCGGCCGGAGAAGCCTGAACGGAAGCAATGGTCGCAGCCGTCGCCCGGCTGGTAAACAGGGATGTGCTCGGCTTCCCCGCCGAGAAAGGTCCAGGTTTCCTCGTCAAAATCGGTGTCCTGGATCTTGCAGTGCGGGCAAAGCACGCGAACGAGACGTTGAGCGACCACCAGTTTGACCGCGGCGGCGAGACTGGAAGTTTCGATGCCGAGGTTGCGGAGATTGGCGAACACCTGCACGGAGTCGCGCGCGTGCATTGTGCTGATGACAAGGTGGCCGCTGAGACTGGCGCGGATGGCGACGTGAAAGGAGTCGGGGTCGCGCATTTCACCGATCAGGATGATGTCCGGATCTTGGCGGAGGAGGGTGGTGAGGCCGGTTTGAAAGGTGACGCCGAGTTTGGCGTTGATGGCGATCTGCGTCGCGTAGGGGAGCGTGTATTCGACCGGATCCTCGATCGTCATGATATTGACCGATGAGCCAGCGAGTTGGGAAAGGAGACTGTAGGCGGTCGATGTTTTGCCGGAGCCGGTCGGGCCGGCGATAAGAATGAAACCCTCGGGGTGGCGGATCGCCCGCTTCAAGGCGCGCTGCATCGCCTCGTTCATCCCAAGGGAGGCCATGTCGATTGCGGAGGCTGGCCGATTGAGGAAACGGAGCGCCAGCTTTTCGCCGCGGAGCGACGGCGAGACCGAGACACGAACATCGAGTTTCACCGCCTCCTTGGGATGGGTCCATTCGAGGCGGCCGTCCTGCGGCTTGAGTTTGTCGGCGACGTTCAGGGAAGCGAGAACCTTGGCGATCGACACAAGCCGTTCGCCAGTATCACGTGGAAAGGAATCGAGATCGCGCAGGATGCCATTGACTCGCACCCGGGCGAGATAGTGATCCTCATGGCATTCGAGATGGATGTCGGTCGCTTGCTGTTCAACCGCGGCGAGCATCATGCCGTTGAATATTTCGCTGTCGTTGTGGATCTGCGATTTCTTGCCGAACAAGCGACTGACGAAGGCGGAAATGCGAAACTTTCGCTGGCTTGCGGCTGCCGGGGCCGCGATGGTTGCCAAGGCGACAGCGGTCTTAGTGGCGACCGCTTCTTCGACCGGACGGGGGGCGAGGGAAGGCGGAAGTGATTCGCTTCCGGCATCAGCCGGCGGTGTTTGGCGGCCCTGATACCACGAATAGGCGTGGACGCTCCAGCCGACGGGGCCGGTGGCCAAGGAGAGCAGATTGACCAGCGCTCGCGGTCTCGGCGGCAGGCGGCTGATTCGTGAGGCGAGAGAAAGCGCGGTCAGCCAGACGAGCGAGCCCAGAAGGATGAGGAGGTAACGGGCGCTTTCATCGTGTATGAACGTTATTTCTTCCACGGGAGATTAAGTGAACAGGAGGAGACGAAGGGGAACCAAGTAAGGAGCCAGGAAGAAATCCAATAATAAAATCGAGACGGAAGAATCAGGCTGTATCAAAATTCATGGGACATGACGGCTCTTGTGCCGCCTCCAGGGCGGTCTTCGAGCGACATCTGGCCGGCGAGGTTGCGCAGGCAGTGGCGGGCGACCGTGAGGCCCATTCCGGTGCCGACGGTTCGCTTGGAGCTCGTGAACGGCTCGAAAATGCTGTCGCGGATGGCGGGATCGATCCCCTGTCCGAAATCGTCGACAGTCAAAATCAGTTCTTTCTTGGAGTTTTCTGTGTCTTTTACCGTTCCGGTCAGGATAATTCGCCGTTCACCGTCGGCCTCATCGCCGTAGCTCTCCCATGCGTTCGTCAAAACGCGGGCAATCGCGTCTTCCATCACCTCGGGGTTGGTTTGCACGGTGACGCCCGGCTCAGCGACAATTTCGACGGAGTCATTGATCTGATTGTCGTGCTGGTATCGGGTGACGGCGTTTGTGAGGAGCTGCCGCAGGTCGATTGAAGAAACGGGCACCTGATTTTCGACAGCGACGTAGCTGACCTGTTTGACCATTTCGACGATCCGCATAATCGCGCGTTCGAGCATGACCGCGTTTTTTTGGATCATCGCCGGCTGGTCGTAGTAGGTTTTGATCAGCTCGACATAGCCGACCGTGACGCCGAGGAGGTTGTTGAGATTGTGGGCGAGGCCGCGGGTAATCGCGCCGATCGTGGCGACGCGGCGGGCTTCGTCGAGGCGTTTCTGGAGTTCGAGGTTCTGGCGATTGATCGTCAGGAACCGGAGCTGGGTACGGATCCGCGCGAGGGTTTCGTCGAGGTCGATCGGCTTTGTGATGTAATCGACTGCACCGCTGGCGAGCCCTTCGAGCCGGCCCTCTTTACTCGAGCGCGCGGAGATAAAGATAATCGGGATCGATTTTGTGTCCTCGGACTGTTTCAGATGCTGGCAGACCTCAAGGCCGTCCATGCCGGGCATCATGACGTCGAGAAGGATGATATCCGGCAGCTCCCGCTGAACCTCGTCCAGGCATTCCTGGCCGCTTTGCGCCGTCCTGACTTCCATCTCTTCGCGCTCGAGCATGCGCTTGAGCAGATGAACGTTGATCGGCTGATCATCAACAACGAGAATTTTCGGTTTGGCAGTCAACGGGTTCTGGTAAATTGAGGATAAAGGCAGATCATCGGTTTTTCCCCGGAGGCAGCAAGCTCATTCGCATGGTCCGGAGAGAAAGAAAATCCGCCTTCAACGGGTTAAAAATTGCCGACAGGCTTTCACGGTATTTTTCATCAATATGGCCACGGTCATCGGTCCAACTCCGCCTGGGACCGGTGTGATCTGGGCCGCCTTTTCGGCAACGGAATTGAAGTCGACGTCTCCGGTGAGCCGGTAACCCGACTTCCTGGACGGGTCGGGCACGCGATTGATCCCGACGTCGATCACGACGGCGCCGGGTTTGACCATTTCGCCGGTGACGAATTCCGGTCTGCCGATCGCGGCGACGAGAACGTCCGCTTGCCGGGTCAGCTCCGGGAGATTCCCCGTGCGCGAATGGCAGATCGTCACCGTGGCATTGGCGAGCGGACTCTTTTGGACCGCGAGCAGGGCAAAGGGTTTGCCGACGATCAGGCTGCGTCCGAGGACAACGACATGTTTTCCGTCGAGAGAAAGGCCGCTCCGGGCGAGCAACTCCAGGATGCCGAGGGGAGTGCAGGCGATGAAGCCGGATGAATCCTCTTGGCAGAGTTTTCCGAGGTTGACGGTATGAAAACCATCGACGTCTTTTTCGGGAAGAAGCCGTCGGAAGGCGGCCGTCTCATCGATCTGTTCTGGGAGCGGCGACTGGATGAGAATTCCGTCAACGGCTTTGTCGGCATTGAGCTCGTCGATGAACGCGAAGAGCTCCTCTTGAGAAATCGAATCGGGGAAGACGGAGAGGCGGCTTTCGATGCCGATCTGGGCAGCAGTCTTTTGTTTCTTCTTTACGTAGGAAACGGAGGCCGGATCTTCGCCGACGCGGACAAACGCGACACATGGAGGCCGAGGCAATTGCCGCACCTCGTCCGTCAGTTCGGCGATGATCTCCGCGGCGATTTTGTTTCCGTCAATTACAGTCGCACCCATTGGTCGTTCCGCCCGCTCCGGTTAACGCCGACGCATCTGTTCGACGCGGATCACGAAGTCGCGCGTTCCCTCGATGGCTTCCGCGCGGCCGTAGAAATGAAACTCGCGTCCGAGGAAATGCTCGAGCGGCGTCGTGATCAGGAGCCGGCTCAAGTCGAGGTAGGCGATTCGATTGCCCGACGCATCGACGAGCTGGAACTCGTAAGGCGGCTTAAAGAAGAAAAACGAACGCGGTTTGCTCAGCTGCCCTTCGAACGCCCGAAGGATGCCGTCGGTAGCGACGGCGCCGCGATCAGCGATCGGCGCACCGGCGGCCTTGGCGGTTTTTTCATTATCAAAAATGACGCCCGGCTCACTCGAGCCCTCGCCGATGACCGGCGCGACCTTGTCGGACTCGGGTCGAACATAGGCGACGAGCGGCTTGCGGAACGAAACCTCGACCCAGTCCCCATCGAGCTGGCCGACATCGACGGTATCCTCCGCATTGACGTGCGTGACAACGTTGTCCGGGTTCTGTTCCTTGCTGACATAGATCGGGGCGCCGGGTTCAACGAACAGGTCCTTCGTCAGATCGGTTCGGTGGACAAAACCCGTGAGGTCAGCGAGGTAGGAAATCGGCTGCCAGCCGGCGCTTTCCTGATCGTCGGTGAGTTCAACAGGGTCGGCCGGCGCCATGACGAATGCCCCTTGGGGCAGTTTTCCGATCACCGGCGCGCCGGCTTCCGGGCGAAGATAGACGGACCGAAGGTTGTCCTCACCGTTGAGCAGAACCGCGGTGCAGCCGAGGGAGAGGATCGCGTACAATAAATATCTCATAGCCTTTTTGAGGCAGGAACTAAGACAGGGTTCCCGCCGGTTCAACAGAAATCGCAGACGGCGGTGATTCTTGCCGAGGCGCAAATTCAATCGAGACGGCTGAATCGCTGTGAAGAAACGAAGTGCAAACTTGACGGGACCGGGCGCCTCACTGACGCTGATCTCACGATGGATAATCCGGTTGCAGCCCTGAAAGAATATATCCGTTTTCCAAGCGTTTCGGCCGATTCCGCCTACCGGGAAGGGATGGAAGGCGCGCGTGACCATGTGCGCTATTTGCTCGAGCAGGCTGGACTGGAGGTTGAGGTCGTGCGGACGCCTCTGCATCCCGTCATCCTCGGACGGCGAAACGGACCGCCGGAATGGCCGCACATTATTATTTACGGGCATTATGACGTGCAGCCGCCCGATCCGGTCGACCTCTGGACATCGCCGCCGTTTGAGCCGCAAGTGCGGGGAAACAGGATCTACGGGCGCGGCGCCGCCGACAACAAAGGGCCGCTGATCGTTCATTTGGCGGCTGTGACGCGGTTGCTGGCCGACCGGCCGGACTTGCCGCTGCGCCTGACATTTTTGATTGAAGGCGAAGAGGAAATTGGCAGTCCGAGCTTCGGGCCGTTTCTCCAAACCTACAAAGAGAAGATGGCCGATGCCGACTTCGTGCTGCTGTCTGATACCGGAAGTCCGCGCGAGGATCAAATTGTGATCACGACCGGTTTGCGAGGAATCCTGTCGTTTGAAGTGGGCGTGCGCGGGCCTCGGATGGACCTGCATTCGGGCGTCCATGGCGGGGCGGTGATGAATCCGATCCAGGCATTGACCGAAATTTGCGCCTCGCTTCATGACGCGGACGGCCGGGTCAACATTCCCGGGTTTTACGACGACGTGCTCGACGTTCAGGCATGGGAGCGGGAAGAGCTGGCGAAGCTGGGAACGAGTGAAGAGGAGTATGCCGCGTTCCTGGGGGTGCCGGCGTTTTACACGCCGAAAGGATTTTCACCGTTCGAGGCGGTCCGCTTTCAGCCGACGCTTGAGTTCAATGGAATCGGCGGCGGCTACCAAGGCGAAGGCGGAAAGACCATTGTGCCGAGCCGGGCGCGCGTGAAGATCAGCTGCCGGCTCGTGCCCAACCAGGAGCCCGAAAAAATCCGGAAACTGGTTACGCGTGCCCTTCAGGAACGCTGTCCGCGCGGGGTCACGCTGGAAACCGGCGGCGCCGCGCATGGCGGGTCGCCGTATCTGGTGGTGCCGCCGGATCGGCCGAATACGCCCGCGGACCAGAATCCGGTGTTGAGCCAGGCTTTTCGCGCGGCCGACGAGGCCATCCAGCGCCACTTCGGAAACCGGCCGCTCTATCTGCGCGAGGGCGGCAGTGTGCCGATCATCGCCGATATCAAACGGATATGGGGGCTCGATTCGCTGATGATCGGGCTTTTCTTGCCGGAGGATAATTTACATGCTCCCGACGAGAGCTTTCACCTCGATGTCATGGAGCGTGGAATCGGTACGGCCAAGGCGCTCTTGGCTTCGGTCGCGGACGCGGGCCGGAAGTAAACCGGCACGCGTGAGGATTTAACCAAAGCACGCCGCCAGTCGGGGCGGCTTCCGGCGCTGCTAATTCTTAAGAATAACCAGTTCGGCGCGGCGGTCGTGGGCCATTTCCTGTTCGCTGCCGCCGACGATCGCTTCCAAATCGCCTTTAGAAAGAATCTCGAGGCGGGATCCATCGATTCCGAGGGAGGTCAGGTAATCTTTCACCGCACCCGCCCGGCGATCGCCGAGGCCGAGATTGTATTCCGTCGTACCGCGCCAGTCGCAATGGCCCTCGATCAGCAGGCGGTCGGACGGGTTGTCACGGAGGTGGCTGGCGGCCGCCTGAACCTTTCCGCGTTCGGCGGGACCTACCGTTGACCGGTCGAATTCAAAGTAAACCGGCTGGAGAACACCCCGGACCTGCTGACCGAAAAGATCGCTCGCGGAACGCGGTTCCAGCCCGGTGGAGCTGTCGTAAAAGAGGCCGTCGGTTGTCGAACCGCTGCCGACGACGTCGAAAGGAACATTGTCGCCCGGTCCGAGACCGCTCATTGTCTGGTCGGGAGTGGGACGATTCGGCCGTTTCGGGCAGGCCGTAAACGCGAACACCACAGCGGTCATTACCAAAACGTGAATCGAACGGATCAGCATTCTTCTCATGAATAGAAACGTGGACGTTTGTCTGCGAAAGGATTACTTGAAGAACGGGTCGAATCCTTCCAGAGGAATTCGCGGTAGTTTTCCGGATGATTCCTTCAAAAACAATCCTAAACGCGGCTTTTTTTCCAAAACGAAACCATGGCAGTTTATTTTTTGACTGACAACGGCTCGCTGCGCGCGGCGTCGACTTGGAGCTTGCGAAGAATTGCGGATTCGCTGGCCGGCCGTGCGGGGGAAACGGTCGTTCCCGCTTCGCTGCTGCATTCGGCGAAGGTCGATCCGGCGGAGCTCGGCGGGCGGGCGGCGGAGACTTTGGAAGCGGCGATCGTGCGGCGGCTGGAAGAGGGCGAGCGGATGATTGGAATTGTCCCGCTGTTCTTCGGGCCAAGCCGCGCGCTGACCGGCTACCTGCCGCGACGCTTGAAGCGCGTGCAGGAAGATTACCCGGATGCCCGCATTGAGGTGGCGCCGAGCCTTGTGGATCCGCTTGACGGAATCGACAGCCGCGTCGCGGAGATGCTGCGCGACCGGGTGGCTGAACAATTGCCGGAAGACGGGCGACGGCTGCCGGTTGTTTTGGTCGATCACGGAAGTCCGGCGCCGGAAGTGGTCCACGTTCGCGATTTTGTTACCGGACAGCTCAGTGTGCTTTTGCGGGGAAGAGTGGAACGGCTGGCTGCGTGTTCGATGGAGCGGCGACCGGGAGAGGAATACCGGTTCAGCGGGCCCCTGCTGGAAGAGGTTTTGGAGCTGGAGCCGTTTTCCCGAGGCGAAATCATCGTCGCGATGATGTTCCTTTCGCCTGGCCGGCACGCGGGGGAAGGGGGCGACGTCGCGGAAATCTGCGAGCGCGCATGTCAGCGAAACCATGGCCTGCGGATCCGCCGGACCCAACTGCTGGGCGACCATCCGCTTCTGATCGAACTTCTCGCGGATCGGCTTCAATCGCTCCGGCAGATCCTCGGGTAGCCGGGGAAAGGATGCCGCGGAGACGACGAAATTACAGCGACGCGGCCGGGTCGCGCGGCTCTTCAACCAGGCCGCACTGGATCGCGTAGCGTGTGAGGCTGACGACATCATGGATGTCGAGCTTCCGCATTAAGTTCGAGCGATGGTTGTCGGCGGTCTTAACGCTGATTTCGAGCTTGGCGGCGATCTGTTTGGTGCTGTGGCTTTCCGCGATCAATTTCAGCACTTCGCGTTCGCGAGGGGTGAGCAGCCGCGTCCCGCCCGAACCGTGGACCGGGCTGCGAAGGGCGTCACGGACGAGTGACGCGATTTCGGGACCGAAATAGGTGCCGCCGTCGGAAACGATCCGGATCCCTTTTCGCAATTCCTCCAGATCGCCTGTCTTGCCGATAAATCCGTGTGCGCCGGCGCGAACGGCCTCCTGAACCAGCAGCGTGTTCTGGTGTCCGGAGAAGACGAGGACGCGCGCGTCTGGGCAAATCGCCTGGAGTCGCCTGAGGAGTTCGACCCCGTGCAGGCCAGGCAGCATGATATCAAGGATGATCAGGTCGGCTTGGGTTTCACTGCAGAGTTCCAGAGCCTGGTGACCGTCGCCGGTTGAACCGACTAGGGTGAAATCGCCTTCCCGTGAGAGAACGAGTTCCAGCATTTGCCGGACCGCCGTTTGGTCTTCAATAATGATCACACTTTTCATGGACGCCTGCATGCGAAAGAGTGCTGGGCAAATATGCAATACTCGCCAACCGCCCGCGTTCAAGCGAGTGTTAAAGGACGAGGATTTTTTGATCATCCTCGATTCCAGCGACTTAAAATCCCTCGCGAATCCGGGTGATAGTTCACCCTAGTGCCCTTGGGCAATATTTTGGGACCGAACTGAGCCGTATGGATGCAAGATTGACAACGTTTTTACAAATATGTTGCAGAAAACTTCAATATTTGTACAGGAGCCTCAGGAAGTCACGATTTATGAAGAATTTGCCTGACTCCTTCCCAAGCATCGGATACCGACAAAAAACATGGCAGGCTTTCCCCGCTGGTTTTTAGCGCTCGCCCTCTGCTGTCTGACCGGCTCCCTTGGCATCGCGCGCCCAAACATCCTGTTTATTCTCTGCGACGATCTCGGGTATGGCGACATCGGCAAGCTTCATCAAAACGCGAGGGGTCAGGCGGACCAGCCCCATTTCGCAACTCCGGCACTCGACTCGCTTGTCGATTCCGGCCTCCTGTTGAATCGGCATTATGCTCCCGCGCCCGTTTGCGCGCCGTCGCGAGCGTCGCTGTTGACTGGGCGTCATCAAGGCCATGCGGCGGTACGGGACAATCAATTCGACAAAGCCCTGGCGGCGAATCACACGATTGGCACGGTTTTGCAGCGGGCGGGCTATGCGACCGCCGTCATCGGAAAATGGGGTCTCCAAGGCGAGGGCAGTTCGCCCGCGGAGTGGGAGGCTTATCCAACGAAGCGCGGTTTCGATCACTTTTTCGGCTACGTGCGGCATCGAGATGGCCACAATCACTATCCTTACCATGAGGCGCGCGAACGTCCGCCGGTTGAACTTTATTCCGGCAACGCGGAAATCTCCGGCAAGCTCGCCGGCTGTTACACGACCGATCTTTTTACCGCCGAAGCCAAGCGATGGATTACCGAGCGAACAGCCTCGCGGCCGGACCAGCCTTTTTTCCTTTACCTGGCCTACGATACCCCGCACGCGGGCCTCCAAGTGGCTGCGGCGCCGTACCCCGAAGGCGGCGGACTCAACGGCGGTGTGCAATGGCTTGGGGAACCCGGGCGCGCGATCAATACGGCGGACCCATCGATTGATGATTACATCCATCCCGACTACGCGTCGGAGGAATGGCCGGAAGCATACAAACGTCACGCAAGCATGGTGCGGCGCATCGACAGCGCGGTCGCCGATTTGCTGCAATTGTTGCGGGATCTCGGAATTGAACGGGAGACGCTGGTGGTCGTTACATCGGACAACGGGCCTCACGCCGAGTCGTATGGATATGGCGAATACACGCCCGCCTTCTTTGAAAGTTTCGGTCCGTTGGACGGAATCAAACGCGACACTTGGGAAGGCGGTATTCGTGTGCCGACAATCGCTCACTGGCCCGGCCGAGTAGCGCCGGGCACGGCGGTCGAGACGCCGACGCAGTTCCACGACTGGCTGGCGACATTTGCGGAACTGGCAAAAATCCCGCCTCCGGCCGCGACCGATGGAGTGTCGCTGGTTCCGTTGCTTACCCGCGAAGGCCGCCGGGCCGGCGGAACGGTCTATATCGAATACAAGCAGCACGGCCACACTCCGGTTTACGACTCGTTTCTGGAGTCGAGGCAAAAAAGAAAGCGCGGCCAGATGCAAGTTCTCTATGAAGCTGGAATGAAAGGCGTGCGTTATTCGGTCGAATCAGCCGATGACGATTTTGAGATTTACGACACGCGGTCCGATCCGGGTGAAACCAGAAACCTGGCGCGCGATCCCGCTCATGCCCCGTTGCAGGCACGGATGAAGGCGAAGGTTCTGAGGATTCGGCGTCCGAACGATTCAGCACCGCGGCCGTATGACTACGCTCTTGTGCCGCCCGTGACGATTCCGGGCGGCGCCGCTGCCGGAGTTTTCTACCGGACCTGGCAGGTGCCGGCGCCGTGGGTGCCGGATGTTGCGGCACTTGCAAGCGAACCGGTGGATCACGGTGTTTTGGCGGCCCCGGACCGGTGGCCGGAGGAGGCCCAAGCGCGGAAGGGAAATATCGTGGCGTGCGAAGGCTATTTGCGGGTTCCCCAACCTGGCGCGTATACATTTTATTTCAGACCCCGCGCCCCGACGATTGTGCGGCTGCACGAAGCTCTTTTGCTCGATGCCGATTATGGATGGGAGGCGGATGCGGCGTCGTCGGCCACTGCTTACCTCGATGCCGGCGATCATCCGATTCGCATGATCTGGAAACGCGCCGATGGGGACAGGTCTGCCGCACCTGGTATCGAATGGTCCGGTCCCGGCTTCGAACGCCGGCCCGTTTCTCCCGAGTCGTGGTATCGAACCGCCCGGCGGGACTGAACCCGCTACTGTTCGCGACATTCGGCTGCAAGACCCCGGCCTTCTGTTTTTCGCGGGCGACCAAACGTATCGGCACACGGAACAGACGTCGCTCACCGGCAAACGATCGCACAGGAGCAGCACGTGCCGTCCATTGATGGCAAGGCCGGTGC
>CAZYAN010000061.1:0-21672 GCA_964645585.1 uncultured Opitutales bacterium | reverse complement strand
GGCGGCGATCCTGGGATTGAAGACTGGACGCATTCCGGACCGCCGCGGACCGGAGACCGGGTTCTGCGCATGAGCGGTTATACGCGCGGATTTGCCGCCGAGGCGGAAGATTTTGGCGACATGGAGCTGATCGGCCTGAGCTCGCCCCGGTCCGTTTTCGGGGGAACGTCACGAAGCTGGAATCAGGAGCTGGCGTTCGATCATTTTGTCGGGCTGATGCTCGATGATCTGCGGGAAGCGATGCCGGTCGACGGCGTTTTCCTCGCCTTGCACGGGGCGATGGCCGTCCGGAACATCCCGCGGCCGGAGGCCGAGATCGCCCGCCGCTTCCGCGAGGTTGTCGGCCCGGATGTTCCGATCGCCGCGACCTTTGACCTTCACGGCAACGAGGATGCCGAGTTTCTGAAATGGGCCGACGGCATGTTTGTCACCAAACGTTATCCGCATTACGACGCCTACCGGCAGGGTCAGCGCGCCGCGCGATTTCTTCGGCAGGTGATGCGTGGCAACTACCGGCCAACCTCCGCCGTTCGGCGCCCTCCGATCCTGACGGCAACGGTCGTGCAGTGGACCGGCCAGGCGCCGATGATGGATGTTATGGAACGCGCGCGCCGCTGGGAGGACCGGGAACCGGATGCCATCGTCAACATCTTCCTCGGTTTCCCGTGGTCCGACGTTCCCGATGTCGGGACGAGCATCCATGTCACCACCGATGACGATCAGGAACTGGCGGAAGAGATCGCCGACGACATGGCCGAATTCATTTGGCGGGTCCGGAAGGATTGGGCAAAGGGTGAGTTTCCTCGGCCGGACGAAGCCGTGCGCCGGGCCGCGGAAGCGATCGAAGCGGGACAGACTCCGGTTGTGCTGGCGGATTACTGGGACCGTCCCGGCGATGCCACCTGGACGCTGCGCGCCCTCATCGATGCTGGAGTGCGGCGGATCCTCTACGCTTCGCTCACCGATCAGCCGGCGCTCGACTGGATTTGGGAGCGCGATTTGCAGCCGGGCGATGTTTTCGACCGCGACGTAGGCGGGTATACCGGCGAGCAGGCCGGCGAACCGGTTCGCATCCGCGGCACCGTCGCTTGGCGCGGTTCACAATGGAGCTACGACCGAGTCGCGGTCATCGAATGGGGTGAAGGCAACTCGCTGATCCTCGTTCCGGCCTACCAGCAGAACACCACGCTGGACAGCGTCCGGTTCGGACCGATCGATCCGGACGATTTTGACGTTTTCGTGCTGAAAAGCCGGGTGCATTTCCGGCGAGGCTTCGATGAGAGCGGCTACGCGAAAACGATTCTCTTGGTTGACGCACCGGGGGACTGGTTCGGGACAACCCGACTGGATGCTCTCGATTACCGCAACATCGCGTTAAACGACTTTTATCCATTCGGCGATCCGGAGTATTCGCCTGAAAAGGACGAACTGCGGGGAAAGCTCAGAAAACAGTAGCGAATGATTACAAAAAGTAATGGCCGCGGCAGCAGATTGGAAGGGCGAGCGCTCCAGTTCGCCCGGCGGACAGGACTGTCCGCTCGCCGCTGTTTCGCGCAACCCCTCTTCGGGAGACCTCCAGGAGACGACTCATGCATCGACTGACACTTTGGATTCTTTACGCGATGGGCCTCGGAGCTCTCGCGGGACTGCTGCTCAACTGGGGCCAGGATATTGAATGGATTGGAAGCTTGGTTACCGATGGCCTCCTTCAGGTCGTCGGCCAAGGCTTCCTATCCCTGCTGATGGTTTTGGTCATCCCCGTTGTTGTGGTCTCGCTGGTCGCCGGCACAGCGGCGCTCGACGACATCCGGCGGCTCGGCCGGCTCGGCACAAAAACGGTCGTATTTTATCTGGGAACGACCGCCTTGGCGATCGCGATGGCACTGGGCGCGGCGGTCCTCGTCGGGCCCGGGCGCGGCTTTGATCTGCAAACCGAGAATACCGTCACGGTCCAGGAACCGCCGCCACTGACCGAAGTGCTGATCGACCTCATTCCGAACAATTTCTTCGGCGCGATGGCGGATGGAAACATTCTCCAGATCATCGTGTTTTCCATTCTCTTCGGCATGGCGATGACGATGGCGGGCGAGGCTGGAAAACGTGTGCTGCGGGTTTTCGAGGACCTCATGGAGATCGTGATGAAACTCGTCACAATCGTGATGTGGATGGCGCCGATCGGTGTCTTCGCCCTGATCGCTCGCGTGTTCGCCACGCAAGGTTTCGAGGCCTTCGGGTACATGGTCAAGTACCTCGTCCTCGTCCTCGCTGTTCTGGCGTTCCATGGCTATGTTGTTTACCCTGTTCTCCTCAAACTGCTGAGCGGACTGAATCCCAGGCATTTCCTCGCAAAAATTTGGCCGGCGCAGGTCTTCGCCTTCAGTACCGCGAGCAGTGCCGCGACGATTCCGGTGTCCCTTCGCATCGCTCAGAAGCGGATGGGTGTCTCCAACTCGGTGGCCTCATTCACCATTCCCCTCGGCGCAACGGTCAACATGGACGGTACGGCGATCATGCAAGGCGTCGCGACCGTCTTCATCGCGCAAGCATTCGGCATCGCGCTCGGCTTTGGTGATTACCTGATGGTGATTCTCGCCGCGACGCTCGCGTCCATCGGGACCGCCGGCGTGCCGGGCGCGGGATTGATCATGCTCGCGATGGTGCTGAAGCAAGCGGGCCTGCCGGCGGAAGGAATAGCGATCGTCTACAGTGTCGACCGCATTGTCGACATGGCGCGAACCGCCATCAACATTACCGGCGATTCCGCCGTCAGCTGTATCGTTGCCAAGAGCGAGGGACAACTTAATCTGGAATGCTACAACACGTCACTCCGCGAGCTTCAAATCGCGGAAGAAGAGGAGTCCAAGGGAAACGCGGAAACAGAAACAACTCGATAGCACCTTCCCACCTTCCCACCTTCCCACCGAAATGAACAACCTGATCCTATTTAACGATACCTTCATTCCGCGGAACGAAGCGCGAGTCGACATCGACGACCGAGGCTACCAGTTCGGCGACGGAATCTACGAGGTCGTCCGTCTCTACGATGGCGAGCCGTTCTTGATGGACGAACATCTTGTCCGCCTCGAACGGAGCGCGACCGAGCTCGGCATGTCGCTCGGTTTCAGCCGCCAAGCCCTCAGCGCGCGCCTCGACGAGCTTTTCCAGAAAACCGGCGTCGGGACGGGAACCGTTTATATTCAGGTCACCCGCGGCGTTCATCCGCGTGTCCAGGAATTTCCGCCGGCGGATCTGCCGGTGCAATGGCTCGCCTACTGCCGCGAACTTGCTCGCCCCTCCGAGAAGCTGAAAAACGGCGTAAGCGTCGCGCTGACGCCCGACATCCGCTGGCTGCGCTGCGATATCAAAAGCGTGAATCTTCTCCCGAATATACTCGGACGCCAGGCAGCCACCGGGAAAGGCTGCTACGAGGCCGTTCAGCACCGCGACGGGATTGTAACCGAAGGCGCGTTTTCCAACGTTTACCGAATCGCGAACGGCACCGTTTTTACGCACCCGGCCAATAACTTTATCCTGAACGGCGTCACGCGCCGAAAAATCCTCGAACTTTGCGAGGAGGCCGGCATCCCGGTGCGAGAAGAAACCTTTTCCACCGATGAACTGCTCGCGGCGGATGAAGTGTTTCTGACGAGCACCACAAACGAAGTCATGCCGGTTGTCGCCATCGACGGACAGGCGGTTGGCAACGGATCGCCTGGCGAATTGACCTGCCGGCTTCAGGATCTTTACGAGGCGGCAATCTTCAGTCGTATCGGGTAACTCAATACAATTCGGCCGGGATCAGGCGGACAATGACTTCGTTTCGGCGAAACGCCGAACTTGTGCTATCATGTACGCCGTCCAGCGAAGCTTCGGGGACGCCATCCTATTCCTTGGTCGTACAACAACTTTTTCTCGCAGATTAATCACACAATCATCCAGCCATGATCTCTGGTCTTTACAGCGACAGTGAAGTCTTTCGGATGGCTTGCCGCCAATTCGACCTCGCGGCGGACATCATTGATCTCCCCGAGGAAGTCCGAGAGCGGTGCAAATACCCGAAGCGCTGCCTGGCCGTCACGCTGCCGTTGCAACGCGACGACGGAAGCATGGAGATGTTCGAAGGCTTCCGGGTGCAGCATCACCTGTCGCTTGGCCCCACGAAAGGCGGTGTTCGGTTTCATCCGAACGTCCATGTCGGTGAGATCGCCGCGCTCGCGATGTGGATGAGCTGGAAATGCGCGCTGGCGGGACTTCCTTACGGCGGGGCCAAAGGCGGCGTCGCGGTCGACCCTCACTCGTTGAGCCAGAGCGAGCTTCAACGCCTCTCCAGGCGCTACATGCAGGAAATGATCCCGTTTGTGGGACCATCGATCGACATCATGGCGCCCGACATGGGCACCAGTGAAAGCGTGATGGCCTGGATGATGGATACCTACGCCAACCACGTCGGCAACACGGTGCCGGCGATCGTCACGGGCAAGCCGCTTTCGGTTGGCGGCTCCGAAGGGCGCCGCGAGGCGACGGGACGCGGTGTCGCCTATCTTGTGATGCGGACGCTTGAAATGCTCAACATCCCGCTGCGTGAAGCGACCATCGCCATTCAAGGCTTCGGCAACGTCGGCTCCGAGGCTTCCCTTGCTCTGAACGAATACGGGTGCCGCGTCGTTGCCATCAGTGACATCTCCGGCGGTTATTACCGGGCAGGCGGGCTCGATCTCAACGACGCGGTCGCCTACGCTCGCAAGCACGGCTCCCTGGAAGGCTGGTCGGGCGGCGATACATTGACGAACGACGAATTGCTCGAACTGGAATGCACCGTACTCATTCCCGCCGCTCTTGAACGGGTCATTACGGAGAAGAACGCCGGCCGCCTGCGCTGCCGCATCCTCGCCGAAGCCGCGAACGGACCGACGAGCAATGCGGCCGATACGATTCTCAATGAACGCGGGGACATCGCCGTGATTCCCGACATCCTGTGCAACTCGGGCGGCGTCATCGTCTCCTATTTCGAGTGGGTGCAGGATTTGCAAAGCAGTTTTTGGAAGCGCGACGAAGTCTTCGAGCGCTTGTATGAGATCCTCGACCGGGCGCACCAGAACATTTTAGAGCAGCAGAAAACCTACAATCTCAGCATGCGCATGGCCGCGCTCACCCTCGGCATCAGCCGGGTCGGCGGCGCCAAAGCCGCCCGCGGCCTCTTCCCGTAATCTGAGCCTCAGCCTGAAGCGTGCGGGGCGCTTTCCGTCCGTACCTCCCCGCCCGCTTTCCACTTTCCACTTTCCGCTTTTCAAATGTAATACATCTCCTCGTCGCCGTCGCTGGCCATCATGTCGAGCGTGTATTCCTTGGTTTTCGCGACAAACGCGCGCTGAACCTCCTTCCAAATCTCGCTGACCCGCTCTCCCGAAGCGCCTTTCAGGTTCGGCTGAAATTCAGTCATTTCGGGATCGACGACCTTAATGATGTCGAATAGCGAGATTTCCTCCGGGTGCCGGGCCAGCGCGTAGCCGCCAAATTTTCCGCGGCGGCTGATAATCAATCCGCCGTTCCGCAACTCCGACAGGATCTGCGCGAGGTAATTCGCCGGGATTTCCTCGGCCTTGGCAAGCGTCTCGATATGTGCAAGTTCCTCATTAGCAGAGAGTCGCGCCAACTGGGCCAGCACCCGGCACGCGTATTCCATTTTTACCGAAAGCTTCACGCGGACAGAACGCTAGCAATGAATCTTGAGTTTGGAACTCAAAATTGTCGAAACTCGGGGATTCCCTGAAAAAAAAGTTGTGAAATGCCTCATTCTGGAGACAGTTTCAAAATAGGAAAAAACGCAGTACATGGACGAAAAAGAGTTTACTATCGTTAACGGCAACGCCTCCCTCCCGGGCGCGGAGTCATCCGAATACAATGCCTCGAAAATCCAGAAGCTGGAGGGGCTGGAGGGCGTCCGGAAGCGGCCCGACATGTACATCGGCGATACCGGAGAGCGCGGCCTTCATCACTGCGTCTACGAGGTCGTCGACAACTCGATCGACGAGGCCCTCGCCGGACATTGCACCAAGATCACGGTCACGATCCACCTCGACGGCTCCTGTTCCGTCGAAGACGACGGCCGCGGCATCCCGGTCGATATCCATCCGCGATACAACATCCCCGCGCTCGAGCTTGTTTTGACCAATCTCCATGCCGGCGGGAAGTTCGGCAAGGGTGCCTACGTCGTTTCCGGCGGTCTCCACGGGGTCGGGGCCAAATGCGTGAACGCCGTCTCCGAATGGTTCGAGGCGGAAGTGCGCCGCGAGGGCAAGATTCACCACATGCGCTTTGAGCAAGGGAAGACCGTCAGCAAGCTTAAGGTCATCGGTGAAACGCAAAAGACCGGCACCAAGATCACCTTCAAGCCGGACGCCGAGATTTTCTCCACGCTCGATTTCGATTACGACATCCTCGCCAAGCGGATGCGCGAACTGGCCTTCCTCAACGCCGGAATCGTCATCGTTCTCAATGACGAGCGCACCGAAAAATCGGAGACTTTCGTCTTTCAAGACGGTATTTCCGAGTTTGTCCGCTACCTGAATCGCAACAAGGAAACCGAACATCCCGACCCGATCACGTTCACCGGTCGGCATGTGGCTGACCCGTCGAATCCCGAGTTCGCGACGATCGTCGATGTGTCGATGCAGTACAACTCGACGTACAACGAGCAAATTTACGCCTACGCGAACTCGATCTTCAATATCGAGGGCGGGACGCACCTTTCCGGCTTCCGAACCGCCCTCACCCGGGTCATCAACAATTACGCGAAGGCCAACAACCTTCTGAAGGACAAAGATCCGAACATCTCCGGCGACGACACGCGCGAAGGCCTGACCGCGGTCATTTCCGTCAAAATTCCGGAACCGCGCTTCGAAGGCCAAACGAAAACCAAGCTCTCGAACAGCGAGGTCGACGGGATTGTCCAAAAGATCGTTGGCGAGGAGCTGAAATACTTCTTTGAAACCAATCCGCAGATCGCCAAGCGGATTATCGAAAAAAGTCTCAATGCCGCCCGCGCCCGCGAAGCCGCGCGAAAGGCGCGAGAGACCGTTCGCAAAAGCGCCATGACCGGCGGCGGTCTTCCGGGAAAACTGGCCGACTGCTCGGATCGCGATCCCGAGCGGGCCGAACTTTATATCGTCGAGGGCGACTCCGCCGGCGGCTCCGCCAAACAGGGACGCGACCGCCGAACCCAGGCGATTCTCCCGATTCGAGGCAAATTGATCAATGTCGAGAAGGCCAGAATCGACAAGGTTCTCGCGAACGAGGAGATACGAACAATTATCACCGCGGTCGGAACCGGCATCGGCGATCACGAGGGCGAAGGCGCGTTCGATGCCTCCAAAGCGCGCTACCACAAGATCATTATCATGACCGATGCCGACGTCGACGGATCGCATATCCGGACGCTGCTGCTGACGTTTATCTTCCGCCAGATGCGCGGTCTCATCGAAAACGGCTACGTCTACATCGCCCAGCCTCCCCTCTACAAAATCAAGCGCAAGCGCCGCGAGCAATACGTTGACAACGACGAAGAGCTCAACCGCATCCTGCTCGAGCTCGGGTCGGAAGACGCCGTTCTCACGCGCCTTGCCGATAACCGGCGCTTCACACCCGAACAGGTCGAAAAAATTGTCGATGCTCTCCAGCAGCTCGAAAAAATCGGCGTCGGGGTCCAGCGCCACGGTGCCGACCTTTCCGAATACCTCGCGAATTACCACCGGGAAACCCTTCAGCTTCCGAAGTATCTCGCCCGGATCAGGACGGGGAATAAGGAGAGCTTCCGTTTTATGCACTCCGACGAGGAACTCGCCGCTTTCAGCGCGGAATTCGGCCTGGAAGGCGATGTGTTCGATACCGTCAGTCAGCAGCTTTTCGAAAATGACGACGGCATTTCCGTCAATCGCCGGATCAGCGTTCACGAGATTTTCGAATCGAACCAAATGAGCAAAGTCATGCGCGAACTCGCCGAGATCGGTATCAACCTCGACGCCTTTGCTCCTTCCGACAAACCTCGCTATATCTTGACGGAGAACGAGGGCCAAAAGAACGAAAATAACATCCCGGTTCATTCGCTCCTCGAAATCATCAACCAGATCCGCCAGTCCGGCCGGAAAGGTCTGACTATCCAGCGCTACAAGGGTCTTGGGGAAATGAATCCCAAGCAGCTCTACGAAACGACAATGGACCCGAATAAGCGCCGCCTCCTCAGGGTCAGCATCAGCGATGCGGCCCGGGCGGACGAAATGTTCAGCGTCTTGATGGGCGAAGAGGTGGCGCCACGCCGCGCCTTCATTGAAGACAACGCCCTCAACGTCTCCTACCTCGATGTCTGATTTCCGCGGCTATCCGGAAACCGCACGACTCTCCGGCCGCTGATCGCGGGAGCCTTCTTCTTTTATTTTCATGTCCATGCAGACAACCGAACGACCGAGCCCGACCAATACCAATATCACCGACATTATGCGGACGGCCTACATCGATTATTCGATGTCGGTCATCATCAGCCGCGCGCTGCCCGATGTGCGCGATGGATTGAAGCCGGTGCACCGACGCGTGCTCTACGCGATGTTTCGCGAGGGGCTCCTGCATAATCGACCATTCGACAAGTGCGCCGGGGTCGTCGGGGAGGTTCTGAAAAACTACCACCCGCACGGCGACTCCTCCGTCTACGACACCCTCGTCCGCATGGCGCAGGACTGGGTCATGCGCTACCCGCTGATCGAGCCGCAGGGAAACTTCGGCTCCGTCGACGGCGATCCCCCCGCGGCGTACCGGTACACCGAAGCGCGCCTCCGCGAAATCGCCGAGGAACTTCTCCGCGACATCGATGAGGACACCGTCGATTTCGCTCCCAACTACAAGGAGTCGACCACCGAGCCGACCGTCCTGCCAGCCGCGCTTCCGAATCTGCTGATGAACGGCTCGACCGGGATCGCGGTCGGGATGACGACCAACATCCCGCCGCACAATCTCGACGAGCTGATCGACGCCACCTGCGCCATCATCGACAACCCGGCGATCTCGATCGACGAAATCATCAACATCATCCCCGGTCCGGATTTTCCAACCGGCGGGATGGTTTGCGGCCGCCGCGGCATCGAGTCCTACATGAAGACCGGCCGCGGCATCGTTCGGGTGCGCGGCAATATCGTCATCGAACCGCTCGGCAGCGATCGGGAGCAGATCATTATCACCGAGCTCCCCTACAACGTGAACCGCGCGAATCTCGTCACGCGCATCGCCGAACTGGTTCGCGAAAAGATCCTCGACGGCATCAGCGATCTGCGCGACGAATCCGACGAGAAAACGCGGGTGGTCATCGAACTGAAACGCGGCGAGGTTCCGCGCGTCACCGCCAATAAACTCTTCAAACACACGCAGCTCGAAAACTCCTTCGGCGTCATTCTGCTCGCGCTCGATAAGCGCCGCCCGAAGCAGATGAATATCAAGGAAATGCTCGAATGCTACATCGAGCATCGCCGCGAGGTCGTTTACCGGCGGACCTTGTTCCGGCTGCGCAAGGCCGAAGATCGCGCCCATATCCTCGAAGGTTATAAGATCGCGCTCGACAATCTCGACGACTTTGTCCGGATCATCCGCGCCTCCTCCAACCGCGACGAGGCACGCGAGCGTCTCCGCGAAAAATATCCGCTCTCGGAACGCCAGGCCAACGCGATCCTCGACCTTCGCCTGTACCAGCTGACCGGACTCGAACGCGAAAAGATCGAAGCGGAATACGCCGAGATCATGAAATTGATCGAAGAGCTGCGAAGCATTCTCGAAAGCGAGTCCAAGCTCCTCGCCCTCATCAAAGAGGAACTTCTCGCGCTCAAGGAAAAATACACGAGCCCGCGGCGCACTGAACTGCTCCCCGAGGAAGGGGAATTCCGGATGGAAGACATCATCCCGAACGAGGGCTGTATCATCACCGTCTCCCACGAGGGCTTCATCAAGCGCACCGAGGTTACCGCCTACCGCTCCCAAAAGCGCGGCGGAAAGGGAATCATTGGCGGCGGATCCCACGAAAAGGATTTCATCGAGCACCTCTACACGGCGAGCACGCACGACTACGTCATGTTCTTCATGACGAACGGGCGCCTCTACGTCGAACGGGTGTATGAGATCCCCGAAGGCAGCCGCACCTCAAAAGGCCGGTCGATCGCCAACCTTCTTGCCCTGCAAAAGGACGAGAAGATCGCTACGATGCTGACGATCAAAGAGTTTTCCGACGAACATCACCTGCTTATGGTCACCCGCAAGGGGATTGCCAAGAAGACGAACCTCAAAGAATACGTCAATTACCGGAAGGGCGGCCTGATCGGGATCAATATCGACGAAGGCGACGAACTGGTTGGTGTCCGCCTGACCAGCGGCGATGACGAAATCGTCATCATTACGCACAACGGCATGTCGATTCGCTTTCACGAAAACGATCTCCGCGATCAGGGCCGCGCCACGCGCGGCGTCCGAGGAATCCGCCTCCGCGAAGGTGATTTTGTCGAAACGTTTGAGGTTGTCGATCCGGAGGCCAATCTGCTGATCGCAGGTGAGAACGGCCACGGTAAACGGACGTCCTTCGACGAGTACCGGACCCAGTCGCGCGGCGGTACCGGTATCATCGCGATTCGTTCCTCCGACGTCGCCGGCGCCCTCACCGTCCGCGATGACGAGGAGATCGTCTGCCTGACTTCGTCCGGCCAGACGATTCGCTGCCCGGTACGCGACATCCGCGTCATCGGCCGAACGACTCGGGGGGTCAAACTCGTCGACCTTGCCGAAGGGGACCGCTTGATCGGCATCGCCCGGATCATCGAAGTCGACGAAGAAGAAGCGTGACCGCGGGAGGCTGCTCCTTTGCCAGTAACAGTCAGAGTTTCGTCTCCCGGCCCGATGTAGGAGAAACACCCGCGCCGCATCCCGGATTTCCGGCACTGCGGCCCCGTAAACCGCGTTCGATCAGCGTGAAGAGAACGCGATCCGGTGCGGAAAGCTCGGCGTACTGAGGGTCCGGAGGTTGCGGCGTCTCCATCACCGGATACATTCAGGCTATGAAACTGAAACGGCTCCGGTTCCACTCAACCGCCATGACTGTCTTGTTCGGCATCGCCGCCGGCACGGGTCAAGTGAGAGCAGAAATCGAGGTCGGCGACACGGAAGCGCAGGTGCGGCAAGAACTCGGAGAGCCGGCCGGCACCGTCGCAATGAACGGACAGGTCGCCTACTCCTTTGACCGCGGTCACGTGGTTCTGCGGGACGGCCGGGTCGTCTCGCACTCAATTGTATCCGAAGCGGAAGCCCAGCAACTCCGCGAAGCAGAGGAGCAGCGCCGCCAGCAGCGGATGGAAGAAGGCAGCGCCCTCCGCGACCGGATGAAAGAGGATGCGTCATTCGCCAATGCTTCAGCCCGTGAACGGCTCGCATTCTGGGAAGTTTTTCGGACAAAGTATCCGGAAGTCGACGTCAGCTTCGAACGGTCTGTCGCCGCCCGTCAGGTACTCGCCCAGGAGCAGGAAGCGTCCCGAGAACTGCAAGGCCGGCTGATCGAAGCCGAAAAGATGGCTGAACTCGCGGACCAGCGCGAGCCGGCCCATCCGGCGTATTATCGGACCGGCTTCCCGCTGATTTTCGATCCGTTCGGTGCAAGGGTTCCGGACAAAGATGGTTTTCGGCACGGATTCAAATCGGACCCCGGATTCCCGGTGCAACACGAAAAGTTCGTTCGGCCGTCAATCCGCGAGCAGAACATGCCTCTCCAGAGTGCCCCGTCCTTCATGCAGCCGGTTCGGTCAGCGAGCCCGGCAAAGCATCATCAATCTCCGCGAAAACATTCCCGATAGAGAAATCGCGGCCCGTTTGGATGCAGCAAACTGCCGACGCCACGCCGATCCCCGAACGGAAGCTAAGACCGGGATCGATTACTGACAGACCGGCTCGGATTCTGTCGTCTGGCGTCGCCGCCGATGGCTGGCAGTATTCGGCAGGGGCCGCGCTCCGCCCTCCGGCTTCTGAGCGATTCGCACTCGTTGCAAATCCGTATCTTCGACAGGGAGGTTTTGGCGGCTGCTTCCCTCGGCTGAGGCCTGCCGTCCTCGCCAAAGGTTCAGCCAGGAACCATAGGCAATAAAGACATACCCAAACAGCTCGAGACCTTCCTGCAGAGCGGCCTTGGAAATTCGGGTGTAGTCGGGGCCCATGATGCGCTCCCACATCAGGGAACCGCTTCCAAATATCCGGCTGAAAACAAGGACGACGATTAACCCGAACAAAAGGTGAAAATACGGTTTCGTATCAATAAACTCCGCCATCGGCCGAAGTACGGAATCGCGCCAGAGGACCAGAACGAGAGCAATCGTGAGGATTGCTACACCAAGCGCAGGGACGAGCCAGAATCCATGCCAAACCTCATCGAGGAATTCATCCAGCTCACGCACCAGCATGCAGAGAAAGAAGCCGGCCACCAACACGAAGAAACCCCGCGTCCCCGGTTCCCGCCAAGCGGAGCATCCAAAGAGCGCCGCGGAAATCAGCAGCAGGGCCGCTTGCGTCATCTCGGTGACCGAATCCTCCGGCACACCATGACCGATCATGACCACGTCCACCATGACCAGCACGGGAGCGATCACAGCCAAGACTGCTACAAATAAGAACTCGGTCCCGCCTCGCAGAATCCTGCACCCATGGGATTTCCAGATTTGGTTTTCAGTGGTATTTGCTGAGGAAATTGGCACGTCTGATTTTCTACACGAATTGAACGGAATCCCGTCACTTGGGACGGGGTACAAAGGTCTTGAAGGCCGAGCGGCACTTTCCGCTCCACCGTTCTTTTGACCGGATCCCAAGGAAGGGATCAGCTCTGGGACGCGGGAATTGTATCCGGCGCCGGAGCGTCCGAATTTCCGGACCTCGCCTCCATCAGCTTGTATTCGACGGAATCCCGCAATGCCTCCCAGCTCGCTTCGATAATATTGTCACTGACTCCGACGGTGCCCCAGATTTCCTTGCCGTCACTCGATAAAATCAGCACGCGAGTCTTCGCATTCGCGCCGCTCTTGCTGTCGAGAATACGAACCTTGAAATCGCGAAGCTCAATATTCCGAATCTCCGGATAAGCTTTGGCAAGCGCGAGACGAAGCGCCTTATCGAGCGCGCCGACCGGACCAGTAGATTCCGCCACGGTATGGACCACTTCATCACCGATGCGAAGCTTGACGGTCGCCTCCGAAATCAAGCAGCCGTCGGAACCGCGCTTTTCAATGATCACACGATACCCTTCGAGATCAAATAATTCGTGCCGCTGCTTGAGCCATTTTGCCAAGAGCAGCTTAAACGACGCGTCAGCCGCCTCGTATTCATACCCTCGATACTCGAGCGCCTTCAGCTCCTCGATCATCGCCTTCATCTCAGCGCTCTTTTCGTCGAGGTGCAATCCGAGCTCGCGCGCTTTCATCATCACGCTGCTGCGCCCGGACATGTCGGAAATCAAAACGCGCTGCCTGTTGCCAACGAGTTCCGGCTCAATGTGCTCGTAGCTGCGCGCGACTTTTTGCGCGGCGTTGGCATGAACTCCGCCTTTGTGGGCAAACGCGGAAGCGCCGACAAACGGGGCTTTGGTCACAGAGCGAACATTCGCCAAGTCATCCAGGAAAAGCGACAGCTCGCGGAGCTTCTTCAGGTTGTCCTGGCAGTTGAGCGAATACCCCATCTTCAGAGCGAGGTTTGGAATAATCGTTGTCAGGTTCGCGTTGCCGGTCCTCTCTCCGAAGCCGTTCATCGTTCCTTGGATCATTCGCGCTCCCGCGTCCACTCCGGCGAGCGATACCGCCACGCCTAAGCCGGAATCATCGTGGCAATGCATCCCGATCCGCGTCGACGGAAGGTGTTGTCTGACCGCGGCGGTGATTGTCTCGACTTCCTTGACGAGTTTGCCGCCGTTGGTGTCGCATAAAACCACCCAGGAGGCGCCCCCCTTCACAGCGCGCGAGAGGGCTTCCAGCGCGTATTCCGGGTTATCGACATACCCGTCGAAAAAATGCTCGGCGTCGTAGATCACCTCACGCCCGTTTTCGACGAGAAACCGCACCGACTCCTCGATCATGTCGAGGTTCTCTTCAGGCGTTGTCCGCAACACCTCTGTCACGTGCAAAAGCCAGCTCTTTCCGAAAATGGTCACGGCCGGAGTCGCGGCGTCGATCAGAAGCTGGAGTTGCGGGTCCTTATCCACAGGCGTATTCGCTCGCCGGGTCGATCCGAACGCGGTCACCTTGGCATGGCGCAGGGAGAGCTTTTTAGCCGCGTCAAAATACGCCATATCGCGCGGATTCGACCCCGGCCAGCCGCCTTCGATGTAATCGACGCCAAACTGATCGAGCTTTTCCGTAATTCGAATCTTGTCCGTAACTGAAAAGGAGATGCCCTCTCCTTGCGTCCCGTCGCGGAGTGTCGTGTCGTAGATAATTACGGATTCTTTCTTCATTGGCTTGAAAAAGAAAGCAACCAAACGGAAGACGCCGGAAAAGACAAAAGGAAAAGCGGAAAGCCGAATGCGGCTGTCAGGCTGTCAGGAGGAATAATCGAGCGGGTTCTCGATCAGTTCGCGGGTGCCGTCGGCCTGTTTAGCGAAGAGGCGGACGTGGCGAAACCGGAGGCCGACTTGCTGACCGGGGCGGAGCTGCAATTTATCCAATTCGGCGCGCGGGACTTCCGCCTCAAGGATTTCGCGGACACCGAGCCGCTCCAAAGTAACGCGTCCGACGCTGCCGGCGGAAAAGACGTGAAGAACCCGGGCATCCACGCCGGTGCGGCCGGTTTGGGAGAGGATTTCGATATCGTGCGGACGGACATAGATCTGGTCCCGGGCAGGGATTTTCACGTTTCCGAGACCGCCTTGCACGCGGTTGACGTTGCCCATGAACTCGATGACGAACGGGGATTCGGGATGATCAAAAACCTCCTGCGGCGGGCCGACCTGTTCGATTTCAGCGTTGTTCATGACGACCACTTCGTCGGCGAGCTCGAGGGCTTCCTCCTGGTCATGCGTGACGAAAACAGTCGTCAATTGAATTTCCTCATGAAAATGCCGGAGCCAGCGCCGGAGATCCTTGCGGACTTTGGCATCGAGCGCGCCGAACGGCTCGTCGAGCAAAAGGATGCGCGGCCGGATAGCGAGGGCGCGGGCCAGCGCGACGCGCTGACGCTGGCCGCCGGAGAGTTCGTGCGGAAGGCGATGGCCAAAACCGGCGAGCTGGACGAGTCCGAGCAGTTCATCGACCCGCTTGCGGATCTCGGCGCGCGGCGGGCGCTGACGACGGGGCCGAACCGTGAGGCCGAAGGCGATATTTTGCGAAACCGTCATGTGGCGGAAGAGCGCGTAATGCTGAAAAACCATCCCGACCTGGCGTTCTCGGGCCGAGACCGCACTGACATCTTCCCCGTGGAAACGGAGCGCGCCGCTCCCGGGATCAGGCGTTTCGAGTCCCGCAAGAAGGCGCAACAGCGTGGTTTTTCCGGACCCGGAGGGACCGACGAGTGCGACCAGCTGGCCCTTTTTCACGTCGAGAGAAACCTGGTTAAGAGCCCGGGTGGGGCCGAAAGATTTCGTTAGATTGATGGCTTGAATGCTCATGGCGCAAAGATTTGGTGAAGAGGCGTGTTGTCTGGATGCCGATGTTTTTCGCGGATTTCGGCGGCGCGGGTGAGGCGCCACTCGATCAAGGATTTGCCGGCGAGGGTCAGAAGAGCGAGGAGCGCGAGAATGGTTGCCATCGCGAAGGCGGCGACAAAGTTGTACTCGTTGTAAAGAATTTCGACGTGAAGCGGAACGGTGTTCGTGAGCCCCCGAATGTGTCCCGAAACAACGGATACAGCTCCGAATTCCCCCATCGCGCGAGCGTTGCAAAGAAGAACGCCGTAGAGAAGCGCCCAGCGGACATTGGGCAGGGTGACACGGCGGAAAATCTGCCAGCCCGTTGCGCCGAGAAGCCAGGCGGCCTGTTCCTCTTCCCTGCCGGCGGCTTGCATCGCCGGAATCAGTTCGCGGGCAATGAACGGAAAGGTGACGAAGATCGTGGCGAGAACGATTCCCGGAACGGCGAACACGATCTCAATCCCGCGCGAATCCAGCCACGGGCCGAACCACCCGTGCGCCCCGAAGAGGAGGATGAAGATCAATCCGGCGATGACCGGCGAAACGGAAAACGGCAGATCGATCAGTGTGAGAAGCACGTTTTTTCCGCAAAAATCGTGCTTGGCGATAAGCCAGCTGGCGACGAGTCCGAAGACGAGATTGAGGGGTACGCTCAGCGCCGCGACAACCAGTGTCAGATAAATCGCGTGACGGGCGTCGGGATCTTCAAACGCCGCGAAGAACGCGACCGCTCCTTGACGAAAGGCTTCGGCAAAAACGGTGACGAGCGGCGCGACGAGAAGAAGCCCGAAAAAGAGAAACGCGATCGTTAGCAGAACTTTGCGCAGCCACGGCGGATCCTGCACCGCCGTCGGAGCGGACTTGCGCTGATGAAGGGATGGAAGTTTTCCAGCCATATATTCAAAGAATCAGAACTCGTTACGAATTTCAGCCTTGGCCGAGACGGCGGCTGGACCAGCGCTGGATCAGGTTGATGACGAAAAGGCAGAGGAACGAAAAAACCAGCATGGCGACAGCGATCGCGTTCGCCCCTGGATAGTCGTACTGTTCGAGCTGCGTTACGATGAGAAGCGGAGCAATCTCTGTCCGCATCGGCATGTTGCCGGAGATGAAGACGACGGAGCCATATTCGCCGATTCCGCGGGCAAATGCCATGGCAAATCCGCCTGTGATCGCTGGCAACAGCGCGGGAAGGACAATCCGGCGAATGGTTTGCCAGCGAGTGGCGCCCAGATTGGCGGCAGCTTCTTCGAGTTCCGGTTCAAAGTGTTCAAGCACCGGTTGCACGCTCCGCACGACGAACGGAAGTCCGATAAAAACAAGCGCGATAATGATTCCCGGCGAAGCGAAGGCGATTTGAAGACCGACCGCTTCCAAGGGTGCGCCGAACCAGCCGTTGCGGGAATAAAGCGCGGTAAGGGAGATCCCGGCGACCGCGGTCGGCAGTGCAAATGGAAGATCGATCGCGGCATCCATCAGGCGTTTTCCCGGAAAACGGTAGCGAGTCAAAACCCAAGCGAGCAGCGTTCCCGCGAAGATGTTGACCACTCCGGCGATAAACGCGGTGTAGAACGAAAGCCGCAAAGCGGCGACGACACGCGGCTGAGAAAGGTGCTCCCAAAGGCCGCCGAGCCCGAGCCCGGACGCGCGCAGAAAGGCGGCCGAAAGCGGAATGAGAACGATCAAACTGAGATAGCTGATCGTGAACCCCAGGGTGATTCCGAATCCGGGCAGGCGGGCGCGCCGCGGATACTTTGGCGGATTGGTCGCAGTTGCTGTTTGCATAAAAAAAGGAGCGGGGGTTTGGGGAAACAGGAAGAGGGAGTTCGCCTTCGCTTCTGAGAATCGTTCGCTCCGACAGCGGATTACTTCTTCAGATAGATCTGGTCGAAGATACCTCCGTCCGCGAAATGACGCTTTTGCGCTTCTTGCCAGCCGCCGAATGCGGAATCGATCGTGACCAGCTTTACGTCGGGGAAGCGGGCCAAATCCTCCGGATCGGCGTGTTCCGGACGGTAAGGCCGATAGTAATGCTTCGCCGCCAGCTTTTGGCCAAAAGGCGAATAGAGCGAATCGAGATACGCTTCAGCGACTTTCTGGTTTCCCGCCGGCGTGGCATTTCCGTCCACGACGGTAACCGGTGGTTGCGCGAGAATGCTGATCGAAGGCACCACGATCTCGAACTTGCCGGCGCCGAATTCATTCAGAGCGAGAAAGGCTTCGTTTTCCCATGCGAGGAGAACATCGCCGATGCCGCGCTGGACAAAGGTCGTCGTCGATCCTCGGGCACCGGAATCAAGCACCGGCACATTGCGGATGATCTTGGTGACAAACTCCCGGATTTTCGCCTCGTCGCCGTCGAACTTCTCGTGCGCGTAAGCCCACGCCGCGAGATAGTTCCAGCGTGCTCCGCCGGAAGTCTTCGGATTCGGCGTGATGATTTCGACACCTGGTTTCGTCAGATCGTCCCAATCCCGAATCCCTTTCGGGTTTCCCTTGCGAACAAGAAACACGATCGTCGAAGTATACGGCGAGCTTCCGTTCGCGAGACGCGATTGCCAATTGGCTGGAATCTTCCCGGTTTGCTCGGCAATGGCGTCGATGTCGTAGGCGAGAGCAAGCGTCACGACGTCGGCTTTCAATCCGTCGATAACAGCGCGCGCCTGTTTTCCCGCGCCGCCGTGCGACTGACGAATGCGGAGATCTTCGCCTGTGCGCTCCTTCCATTGCTTTTGAAACCAGCGATTGTATTCCGCGTAAAACTCCCGGGTTGGATCGTAAGAAACGTTGAGCAAGGTGCGACTGGCGCCAAACGCACCCGTGGCAACCAGGGTTCCAAGAAGAACACTTGTAATGAGTTTTTGGATATTCATTTTTCCGTATCGATAAAATGGATTGATGCTTATTGGCTGGATTTAGAAATGAACGGAAACGGACGTTACGATCGCCTCTTCGGTGTTTCGTTTTGCGCCGAGTCCGGAGAAGTCCGTTTGTTCGTAATTGACGGCAACCCGCACGTTGTCGGTCGGATTCCAGTTGACCCCGATTCCATAGCTTTCCGCTTGTTGCACGGCACTGGCGTGAGCCAGTCGGGTTGCGGGATCGTCGCCGAACGCGGAACCGTCAACTCGCAGCACACTGTAACGCACGCCGAGTTCAATCGAACCCCAGTCGCCGGCAGACGGGTTGAAGGGACGCTTCGGACGAACCGCGCCATACGAGGCATTCTCTCCCGTCAGCACCCAGCTGGCCTGAATGGTGCAGCCATCCGTATCGACCTTCTGGCTGTTGGCACCCAAACTGACATCGTAAGAGGAACTGATGTATTCGGTAAGAAAACCGAAAGGACCGTAATACCAGCTGAGGAACGGATTCAGCCGTGCGCGATCGCCGTCGAGCTGCACGCCGTTTGCGTAGCGAAAGAACGTCCCGCGTCCGGCGGTCCGATAGCGGATGCGCTGGTCTCGATCGGCATCGTTGATCGTCACGCTTTCCTTTCCGGCCGTAGCGGCAATTCCGAAGGTCAATCCGGCCAGCGCATTCCCCTGCTTTGTAAACGGTTTCAGGGCAACACGTCCTCCATAATCGAGATCGCCGCCGGCAAAGTTCGCGTTGTTCGACTGGTCGGTGTCGTCGAGAACCCCGTTGAATATTCCGAGTGTCCACTCGAATAACCCATCGCCAGCCGAACCGTGAAGTTGCGCGCCGATTTCCCGCGCGGGCGTGAGCACGCTTGGCAAGCCGCGCTCGATGAAGAGCGTATTGGTGAACGATTGAAGACGTTCGTATCCGACCGGCCCTTTAAATTTCCCGGCCTGAAGCCCGACGTTTCCATGGAACGGCACTTGCGCCCACGCGTCGAGAATCCGGACGTTTCCCGCGAATTCAGGCGTGAATCTCCAAGAAACTCGCCCGGCGTTTCCCTCGAACACCGGGCGAACGCGGCGAAGCGTGAATCCGGTGCTTCCGTCGTCATCGTCGGAAAACAGGTTTCCCACGATTTGAATGCGAGGGCGGACGCGGATGCGGAAGGCCTTGTCTTCTGTCTCGGCAACAAGACCGCGCCGGTCCACGTACACGTTGACGGAATCCTGATCCGTCATCGCGGGCGGAGGCGGCGTTTCGCTTTCGAGCGCCTCCAGCCGCGCTTGAACGGCAGCGAGCTCCCGGTGAACTTGAGTGAGTTTCTCGTCGGCCTGACCGAGCAGCGAGCTGCAGCCGAGCAGACCGGCGGCGACAACCGTGTTTCGTATAGAGTGGCTTCGAGGAAGCCGAAGTTGTGTATGCATAGCTGGTTTTCTTTTTAAACCAGCTTCCGGTGGACCGGTCAGCGACAGGAGTCCTCAGAGGATTCCTGGATATCTATAGGTGTTTCGTTGCTTTCATCCTGCCTCCGGCTGCTGTGCCGGTCGGCGAAATTGTGTTGAAAGATGAGTCGCTTTCTTCGATTCAGCCGCGTTTGGGCTGGTTCAGCCGGGTGCGTTCAGTTTTTTGGACCTCAATCACGTTGCCCTGATGAATGGTAAGGACGACTTGGCCGTATTGCAGTTCCTGCACGTAACGGCTCGTCAGGGTCATCCAATCCGGCAACGTAGCCGGTAACGGTGCAGACGGAACTTGCGGCGTCGATTGGCGTGCGGTGTTCATGACTTGCGCGAGAATTCGGCTAAAAAGCCATCGGCCGGATCGGCCGGGTTTTCCAGTGGAGCGATTGGCAGAGTATCTTCCGGCGTAAGGAAATAGTGTTTGCCGTCTTCGCGACGGATTTTTCGCAATGTGATTTCGACGACGTTATGCAAAGTGTAACGGTCGAGGATGGCGGAGATCGCGTTGCGGACATCGATCATCAGCATCCGGAGACCGCAGTGCGTTTCGTCTGGACAGGAACAACGTTCGTAGGCGGTGACGCTGGCGCAACCGATCGGCGCGAGCGGACCGTCGAGCAGGCGGACGATGTCCCCCATTCTAATCGCGGATGTCGGTTTCGCCACGAAGTAGCCGCCGCCTTTGCCGCGCTGGGTGTCCACATACCCGGCGGTCCGAAGCTGAATGAGAATTTGTTCGAGAAACTTCAACGGAAGGTTGTCCGCTTTGGCGAGCGTCGCCGCGGGCACGCGCTCGTGCCCCACCTCCTGGGCGATCCCCAGATTGATGAGCGCACGGAGTCCGTATTCCGCCTTCTTTGAAATCTTCATCAAAGGCTACTGAATCAGTAGGAATTCGTGGGTCAACAATAAATCGTCTTTTTTTCAAGGTTGCCGTTTTAGCACAATTTTCGGTCGTGACGTCATCAGGATTCCGCTCGCACAGGGGAACAAGGACCGAAAGCAAGCTATCCCCGAGCGGAAAACCCGCTCGAATGAAGCCGGGACAAAGCGCCGCTCAACTCGAGTGGATGCTGAATGGCGCCCGAGGAACTTTTACGGCATCCGGCGGACCACCCGGAATCCCCAGCTGTCGCTTCTGAGATCGGACTTGGCGAAAAATCGATCAGAAACGCGGCAGTTCGAGGCTCCGATTATCCAGGAACCGCCCCTGATGATCCGGCCCAAACCGTCGCCGGTCGCCGGTCCGCGGGGATCGGGTTCTCCGGCGCTCTCCGTGTAATAGTTCGTCGCGTACTGGTCCCAGCACCGCTCCCAGATATTTCCAGCCATGTCATACAAGCCAAATCCGTTCGGAGCGAATGCGCCGACAGGACTGGTGTAAGGAGTGTCGCCGACCTCGTAATCGGGATGATAGTTCTTCCCGAAATCCTCATCATAATCGGCCGGAGGAAAACCAGCCCAATAGTTCGCTTCCTGGTGGCTGATCGTATCCCCCCATGGAAAACGATGACCGTTCAAACCGCCGCGCGCGGCCTTCTCCCATTCCGCCTCAGTGGGAAGACGATACCCGGTCCCCTCCCATCGAACCTGCTCGTTGCCAAGGTCACTCTGTCCAGTCCGGTAAACTTCCGAATGGTCCGCGTCCAAAAAATACACCGGATCGAGCTGCTC
>CAZYAN010000060.1:0-22086 GCA_964645585.1 uncultured Opitutales bacterium | reverse complement strand
ACACTTCACCTTTTACCTTAGCCGCCATTTTGCCTTCTTGCGGCAATCACCCTCTATGCGCATTCGTTCCTCCTTCTCCCTCGTCGCGGTCTTCCTCACATCCTTGGTCGCATTGCTTCTGCCGCCGGACGGTTTCGCCAGCGAGCCGACGGAACAACTTTTCGAATGGAAAGACCTGCCCGCCATTCCCGATCCGATCGGACGAGCAGGGATGTTCGCGGGGACGCACAACGGAGTGCTGATTGCCGCTGGCGGCGCGAACTTTCCAGACGGCGCGCCGTGGGAAGGCGGGGTAAAGGTTTGGCACGACGAAATTTTCGTTCTCGAAGAACCCGGCGGAGAGTGGCGGACCGTCTCGACTTTGCCGAGGCCGCTGGCCTACGGGATTTCGGTCACAACGCCAAACGGGGTTTTGTGCATAGGCGGGGATGATCCGAACGCGTTTTACCGGGAAACGTTTCTCTTGCGCTGGGAAGGCGGCGAAATTCACCTGGACGAAATGCCGGACCTGCCGGCGCCGATGGCTTATGGCGCGGGGGCCTTGCTCGGAACAACCGTTTATGTTGCCGGCGGCTTGAGCGAGCCTGAAAAGGCCGGTGATGCGCGAAGGTCCTTTTGGGCGCTGGATTTGAACCGACCAAACGCGGGGTGGCAGGAGTTGGAGCCATGGCCAGGCGATGGACGATTCTTGCCGGCAGCGGCGACGCGCAGTGGCGCCTTTTACTTGCTGAGCGGCGCGAAAATGGTTGGCGAGGACGGCGAGCGCCGGCGCGAATATTTGACGGATGGTTATCGATATCGTCCCGGGGAAGGATGGACACCGATAGCTAATGCGCCGAGGCCGGCGGTGGCAGCCCCCTCCCCCGCTCCGGCGCTGGGAGGAAGTCATTTCGCCGTTATCGGAGGAGACGACGGGACCAAGGCAGGGTTCGAGCCAGTCTCATCACATCCGGGGTTTCCGCGAGGTATTCTCGTTTATAATACCGTGACCGACACTTGGTCAGAACGTGCCGACATCTCATTTCCATCGGTCGTCACGGCACCGGCAGTTTCCTGGAATGGCGGGACGACGATCGTCAGCGGGGAAGTTCGGCCAGGAGTGCGAACGGCGTCGGTACGGACGGCGGCAGCGCCAACGAGCCGAAATGCCACGTTTGGCTTATTGAACTACGGGACGCTCGGTATTTATCTGTTCGCGCTGGTTATCATGGCGCTCGCCCTATCCGATCATAAGGGAAGCACGCGGGAATTTTTTCTGGGCGGCCAGCGGATCCCCTGGTGGGCGGCGGGTCTCTCCATCTTCGGCACCCAATTGAGCGCGATCACCTTTATCGCGATCCCGGCGCAAGTCTATGCAAACGACTGGACCTATATCTTGGCGAATGCGACGATCCTGCTGGTGGCACCGGTGGTTGTCTTTTGTTACCTTCCGTTTTTTAGGAGCCTGAATATTACCACCGTTTACGAATACTTGGAAAAGCGGTTCAACACCGCGGTCCGGATCTTTGGAGGAGCGGCTTTCTGTTTTCTGCAAGTGGGAAGAATGGGAATTGTCCTCTTTATTCCAGCGATCGCGCTGGCGACAGTAACGGGCCTCAATCTCTACGTCTCGATTTTGATCATGGGGCTGCTCGCAACGTTCTATACGGTTCTGGGCGGTATTAAAGCCGTGATCTGGACGGATGTGCTGCAGGTCATCATCCTCATGGGCGGCGCCCTCCTCTGCCTGTTTATGCTGATCGGCGGCATCGATGGCGGAGTGACCGAATATATTGCAACCGGCAAGGCGGACGGGAAATTTCATGTATTTACTTGGAGCTGGAGCGCGACCACCACAGCCGTCTGGGTCGTGCTGCTGGGGAATTTTCTGGCGAATCTGGTTCCGTATTCGGCGGATCAGACCGTCGTGCAGCGCTACCTGACGACGAGCACGTCCAAGCAGGCGGCCAATTCGATCTGGATGAACGCGGTGCTGACCATTCCCGCAAGTGTGATCTTTTTCGGTCTGGGAACGGCGCTGTATGTGTATTACAAGCAGAATCCTGGCTTAATGGATCCGCACTTGAGCGGCGACTCCGTGTTTCCTATGTATATGGCGCAGGCGCTTCCTCCCGGGGTGGCTGGACTCGTGGTAGCGGCGGTTTTCGCGGCGGCGATGTCAAGTCTGGACAGCAGCATGAACAGTGTGGCGACCACCTTGGTAACTGACTACAAACGCTTCCGCCGCGGTGTTTCGGAGAAATCCGCCCTCGCCTGCGCGCAGTGGATCACGCTGGTGCTTGGCCTGTTTGGGACCGGCGCGGCGGTGTTGCTGGCCAGCTTCGATATCCGGTCGCTCTGGGATGCTTATTTGCAAATTCTCGGATTGTTCGGCGGAAGTCTTGCCGGCCTTTTTGTTCTCGCGATCTTTACCCAGAGAGCGAATGGTCCGGGCGCCATGACGGGCGCGGTGGCGAGCGCGGCTATCCTCTACTGGGTGCAGGGACATACGCAATTGCACTTTTTCCTTTACGGTGCCGTGGGAATTGGAAGCTGCGTTGCAATCGGCTATCTCGCGAGCTTTATCTGGCGAAGCGAGAACCGCGATGTGTACCATTTAACCATTTATTCGCGACTGTATCCGCGAAATGAAAAAACAATGAATAAACGGGAATCAGCACATCCTCATGCTCCATGAAAATGAAAACTTTACAGACCTGTTGGACCAATTTCGCCGCTGGACTGCTGACAACGCTTCTTTTGTGCGGGACGGCGGCAGCTGATGGAGAGCTGACAGAGACCGATCTGTATATAAGCGGATCGCAAGGTTATCGGTCCTATCGCATTCCGGCAATGATCACCACCGATTCAGGTGTCGTTTTGGCCTTCGCCGAAGGCCGGCGTGACGGACGGGGCGATGCGGGCGCGATTGCTACCCTGTTGCGACGCAGCTTGGACGGCGGGGAGACTTGGGGAGAGATGCAGGTGGTGGCGCGGGATGGCGAAAACACATTCGGGAACCCCTGTCCCGTAATCGATCGCAGGACCGGACGTATTCACCTTTTACTGACGCACAATCTCGGGAGCGACCACGAGCGTCAGATCCTTGCGGGTACAAGCGAGCAGGTTCGGACAGTCTGGCATCTGTTCAGCGATAACGACGGCGAAACCTGGAGCGAGCCGCGAGACATTTCGAAGATGGCGAGAAAACCTCACTGGCGCTGGTATGCAACCGGACCCGGGGTCGGTATTCAAACGCGGGACGGGACTCTCGTCATTCCGGCAAACCACTCGGATCATACCAGGCACGAAGCCGAAAATCGCGACGACCGGTCCTACTATCGTTCGCACGTGCTCTTGAGTGACGACGGCGGAGAAACCTGGCGAATTGGCGGTGTGGCTGACGAGAATACGAACGAGAGCCAGGTCGCTGAACTGACCGACGGTTCGCTGATGCTCAACATGCGAAGCTATCACGGCCAAGCTCGCCGAGCGATCGCGACGAGCCGCGACGGCGGGAAAACCTGGTCCGATGTTCGCTTCGATCCCGCTCTGGTTGAACCGGTCTGTCAGGCCAGCCTCCTGCGATATTCCGGAATCGGAGACGGTGCGGTTTCACGTTTGCTCTTCAGCAACCCAGCCAATCCGGAACGCCGAGTGAACATGACGGTTCGCTTGAGCCTGGACGAAGGTAAAACGTGGCCGGTTTCGCGCACGGTTCATGATGGTTTTTCGGCATACTCCTGTTTGACCGTTCTGCCAAACGGCGACATCGGACTCTTCTATGAGAAAGGGCAGCGAGTGGAAAAGCTGACGCTGGCCCGATTCCCTTTGTCTTGGCTGAGCGGAAGCGACGGCATCGCGGAAACGCAATGAGCCGCGCCACCGTCCTCTGAACCCCTTGCCATGCGTTCTCGAAAATCGACCGGTGCTGCACAGACGCAGAAAGAGCGGGCCTACCGCTTTCTCCGAGAAAAGTTGATCGCGGGCGAGCTGCCGCCGGGAAGCCGGCTGTCGGACCTTGCCCTGTCCAAGGAAATCGGAGTCAGCCGAACGCCGGTACGGGAAGCGATCAATCAACTCGCGAACGAGCACTTCGTTGATCTGATTCCGCGCGCCGGGGCGTTCGTCAAGGTTCCGGATCGGCGGGAATTAGCTGATTTGTACGACCTTCGGCAACTGCTGGAATCCTACGCGGTCAAGCAAGCGGCGGCTCAGATTCAGGCGGACAATCTGAAGAAGCTCGAGGAAATCATCAATTCGATGGATGCGATCATTGCGGAACTCGCGGCTGGGCCCCAGCCGCGGCCAACACCGGAGCTTCGGCGGCGATGGGTCATGACAGATTATGCCTTTCATTTGGTCCTGTTTCAGTCGTGCGGAAACCAAAAAATCACACAGATTGCGGGTGAGCTGCGGATGTTGACGCAGGCATTTACCTTTCGAAAAGACGATCCCCGGACTTCACCTCTCGAAACTATGCGGCAAGCAAACCGGGAGCACCGCGCCCTCTTCGAAGCACTGAAAGAAGGCAATAAGCGGCGGGCGGGTCAGATTATCACACGCCATCTTGAGCGCGCCCGCAGCGAAACCTTGGCAAACTTTCTTGATGCCTCTGAACAGGAGGCTGGCTCGGAGTTGGAGTGGCTCCGCACCGTTCGAAGCGTCATCAACGGATAGTACGAGAACTGCCACAGCAAAGTGAAATGTCTTCAAAGCCGATCCATACGCTCCTTCGGCCGGAACCGAATCCCCTTCGCGACCAGGTCGTGCGATTCTTGAAACAAGGAATCTTGGCGGGGAAATACGGACCGTTTCTACCGAGCGAGCGCAAGCTCGCCGAGCGGATTGACGTCAGCCGACTGACCGTCCGAGCAGCGCTCAAGAGCCTTGAAGAGGAAGGGCTGATCGAATTGCGCGGCCGGAAGCGATTTATTGTCTCCCCGCCCGAAGCGCTTCCGGTTGACTCCGAGTGCGCCGAGGTTGTCCTTCTCAGTGCTGAACCACTTGAGGAAGTTTACCATTCGCACGTGCTGATTTTTGAGATGCTGCGAGAGAAACTTGCGCGGCACGGATTCGGACTGTCGATCAACATTTCTTCACGTTTTGGAATGAGCGGCAAAGGCCGCGTCTTGGAAGAAGCGGTGGAGGGACATCCGGACGCGTGCTGGCTTCTGGTTCGCATTCCCCCCACCGGACAAAGATGGTTTGTCGAACGAAAGCTGCGCGCGATGGTATTGGGAACACCGGACACTGGTATCGAGATTCCCTCGCTGGACACCGATTACGATGCAACCTGTTTTCACGCGGCGTCCCTTTTAGCGAGCCGCGGCAATCGATCGATTGCGCTTGTTCGGCGTGCGGCGGACCTGATCGGCGATGAGCGGAGCGAGGCTGGAATGCGACGCGCCTGCCAACGGGCCAGCGTGAATGCCTTCGTCTATCGGCTGGCTGGCGATTCGGCATCGGTAATTGACTGGCTGGAAGGGTTATACCGCGAACATCGGCTGCCTGATGCGATTATCGCTTGCGATCCCGCGATCTTCATGAGTGTTTTCAGCTTCTGTTACCGATACGGTTTGCGGATTCCCGAAGACTTGGCCATCATTTGCAGAACCGATGATTCGCTCCTGGATTCGATTCGCCCGACGGTTGCACGCTATCGAATAAATGATTCGGTATTTTTGAATCGCTTGTGGCGCATGCTCCTGCCGATTCTTCGCAATCAAGTTTACGACAAAACACCTCATTTCCTGATGCCCGATTTCGTCACCGGAGCAAGCGCGGGAGCGTTGAATCCTCCGAAGATTGAGCTGGACGGCCTGACGGTGAAGTAGCGAGGCGTCTGCAGAATGACTGGCACCAATCTGGCCCGGCTCGCAATGCGTTCGGTGAAATCGCAAGCCCAGCTTTTTGGTCCGTCCAGGAGACCATTGGAAAACATTCGCTGCCAGCGACGAAACCCGGAAAGTTACGGATAGATTTGAAAATGACCAAGCTAAAAGGATTGATCGCGGCCGCCTTCACGCCGTTTCGGAACGGGAAGATTGCTTTGGATGTGGTGCCGGCTTATGCGAAGTACTTGAAAGCGAACGGAGTCGCCGGGGTGTTTGTCAATGGCACGACCGGGGAAAGCCAGTCGCTCTCCGTCAACGAACGGATCGAACACGCCCAAGCTTGGCTGGACGCTGCTCCACCGGATCTCAAGGTTATCGTGCATGTCGGCGGAAACGCCCTGCCCGACTGTCGTGAAATGGCTCGACAGGCGCAAGAGAACGGCGCGTGGGCCATTTCGGCGATGGCGCCTAGCTTTTTCAAGCCGTCGCTGGAGGAGCTCATCGACTTCTCCGCCAGAATCGCGGCTACCGCGCCAGAACTTCCCTTTTACTATTACCACATGCCGTCTATGACAGGCGCTTGTTTCCGGATGATCGAGTACCTCCGTGAAGCCGGCGAGAAGATTCCAACATTGGCTGGCATTAAGTTTACCCATGAAGACCTCATGGACTTCGGCCTGTGCATCGCTCACGCTGATGGCAAGTACGATATGGTTTTCGGCCGCGACGAAATTCTGCTTTGCGGGGTGGCACTCGGAGGAAAGGCCGCAATCGGGAGCACGTACAATTTTGCCGCTCCCCTGCATCAAAAAATTTTAGAGAGCGGCGCTGAAAATATCGCTGAAGCACGATCGTTTCAAACCCGCTCGATGGAGATTGTCGCGGCCTGTATAAAAGCAAATGCGCGCGGCCTGCCTGCCATTCGGGCACTGACCGAATGGAGGGCTGGTTTAGAACTCGGCCCGATGCGGCCACCTGTCTCACCATTAACAGCCGAAGCGCTGCAAGTACTCCGGAAAGAGGCCGCGGCAATCGCCGGAGACCTCCTGTCTGAAGCACCTGAAACCGTCAAGGCAAGCGACTCCGGCGCCCGCGCGGGAGCACGGGTATCCATGAACGCGCGCTCGTAAGTCAGGAAGCGCTGTTGATCAGAAGCCCGAATGGAAACCTGCTATTCAATAATGACTGAACACCAACCCGAATATCACCATGCTTATCCCATACAAATCCATTCGGCGCATTCCGGTCGAAAATCGCGCCTTTACGCTTATTGAACTTCTCACGGTTATCGCGATTATCGGAATCTTGGCGGCGATTCTGATTCCCGTCGTCGGTAAAGTGAGAAGTGCGGCCCAAGCGGCTAAATGTGCATCGAATTTACGTCAGATCGGCGGTGCGACCTTCCTTTATTTGAACGATCACGAAGACCGCTTTTTCCCTAAGGTCGGGGGAAGCCGATTTCACGCGCTGGGAAAAGCGGGAACCACGCGCACGATGCCCGCGGACCAGCGACCGTTAAACGAGTATCTCGGCGTCACCGCCAAAGATGACCCTGTTGAAGTCGCTCAGTGTCCCGCGGATAAGGGAAGTGAGATTACCGTGGGAGGCAGCTATCAAAGTGTCGCCAGCGCGTACGACGCCTTTGGCAGTTCGCTGAATGTGAATCATTGGAATATCGGCCTCGTTGATGGAAACAATCAGCCCGTTCGATATTCCGAGATCCTGGATCCAACGCGCTTCGTCATGTTTGCGGAAGACCCGGCGCTGGTGCGAGTGTTTGGCAGCGACAGGAATGCCCGCTGGCATTGGGATGGTCCGCGTTTCAATCTCTTGTTCGCCGATGGCCATGTGGCAGCCCATGACGTCGAAGCCGGAGAGCGTCACACCAAGGACTATTCTTTCTATCGGGAGCCTCCAGCGGATAGACCGACCCGATGAGGTCATAAAGTTCGTACAGCTTCACGGAAGCTGGATATTGGGAATATACTCCCGACTATTGTAGAAGAGAAAAATTTGGTCCTGCGAAAGAACCAAGATGTTTCGATTGGAAATGCGGATCAAAACCAAAAGAGTAGCTAACGAACGGGACTCCATGCGCCAAAGCCGTTTCCTTTTGGACCGTTTGCTCGTTCAATCCAGCTCCTTCTCATCAACCTAAACTCGCATACTTCCCATCCTCCCATGAGAACCTGCATCTATTTGCTTTCCCTGGTCCCTTCGTTGCTCGTCTCAACGCTTTCAGCCCAGCTCCCTGAGGGATTCCCGGTCACCGATGGTCTCAGCTTGTATGTGGATGGTGAACAGGTTGTTACCAATGACCAGCAGGTATTTCGAATGATTGACCGTTCCGGCAATGGAAATGATTTTTATGAAGGAGATGGTGACGGCAATCTGTTAATCGATCTCGGCGGCCCCCCGACCGAACCGAAGGTGCTTGCCGCATCGACTCCGTCGGGCCTTGACGCCATCGTATTCGATGGACGCGGCGGATATTTAGAGGTTCCGTCAAACCCCGCGGATTTTGACGGCACGGGCAGAACGACAATCACGGTATTCAGCCCGGACGCGCTCGGATTAGGGCGCATGATCGAGTACGCTTATGAAGACCTTGGGGGCACCTCGGTGCCCCGGTACGTCACCCATTCCATTTTCGCGGACAACCGGGCAGGCGGGGTGCTGCGGGTAGTCGCGCGCAACCAGACCGGAGGCGGGGCTGGAAACGGCGAGACTGGAGAGGGAACCGTGACCGTCGGCAATTACTATATTGGTTCGACCATCCTGTACGACAACGGGGACCTGATCCTTTCCGTCATCAACGAGGCCGGTGAACTCGATTACGATGGACAGACAGGAGCAGACGCGATCCCGCAGGGACACATCTGGACCCGCATTGGAGGTGGATCTGAGGTCACGACCAAAGATATTCCCGGTCAGTTCTTCCAAGGAAAAGTCGCTGCGGTTCTCGTGTACGACCGAGCGCTGTCGACGCCTGAAATCGAGAGCATCGAGAACTACCTGCACTCCGTCTATCTCAATTCTGAAACGGTGAATCCCGTCGATGACGCGCCGCCTGTAACCGATGGCCTGATTCTCCACCTCAACGCGGCCAATATTGTCACCAACAATGACCGCGTGCAGCAGATGACCGACCTCTCCGGACATGGGAATCACGCGGAGGCCAAAGTCCGCCCGCCGCCGAGCGAACCGCGCGTGGTCGAGTCCGCCACCCCGTCCGGACTGCCGGCCGTAAATTTTGACGGACTCGGAAGTTTCAGCGAAATCGCTTCAAATCCGGATGACTTTGATGGTCCCGGTTTGACAGCCATCGCGGTCTACCGCCCGCATACATACGGAACAGACCGGATCATCGACTTCGCGTTCACAAGCCTGGGCAACGTCGGACCACGCTACCAGGCGCATGGGATGTGGGCGGTTGAAGACGCAAGCGGGCCCGCACTCCGGTTCTCAACCCGAGACGCCGGCGGTGCCGCGAAGATCGATAATGTCCGGCCAGGGAGCTTAAGCTCCGGAAACTACTTCATCACTTCCCATACGCTGTTTGAAAACGGTGATGTCGTCGGTGCCGTCGTCAACGAATCCAACCAGCGATTCTCTCAAGTGCTGACCGGTATGGATGAGAATCTGATCCCAAGCAACGAAGGGCATATCTGGACGCGCATCGGGGTCGTTTCCAACAACACAAACGGCACGCCCGAAACCTTTATCCAAGGTGAACTCGCCGCGGTCCTGGTCTACAACCGGGGCCTCGATTCAACCGAGATCAATTCGGTCGAACAATATCTCCACCAAGTATATCTTTCGCCGGATACAATCAATCCGGTCGACAACAATCCTCCTGTGACCGAAGGACTCGTCCTGCACCTGAACGCCGCAAACATCGAACGTGACGGCGACCGCGTCTTGAATATGATCGACCTCTCCGGAAACGGAAATGACGCTAAAACGATTGTCACTGGCTTAGGGTACTCTCCCAAACTCATTCCCGGCGCCTCCCCGACCGGCCGCAATATCGTCCGCTTCGAAGGTGGTCAATACCTGCAGACAGAGTCCAATCCTGCCGCGTTCGACGGCCGTGCTAAAACCACCCTCACCGTCTTCCGCCCAAATGTCTTCGGAACCGGACGGGTCATCGATTTCGCCTATGCGGACATCAGCCCGGACCCGGAAGATCTGCCGAACTACGTCGAACACAGCATGTGGGCGCCAGGAACCGCCCTGCGAATCCAGAATCGAACCGCCACCAGAGGGGCTGTGACTTTCTCGACTGAAGATGGAACGATAGACGACAACACAAGATACTACCTTGGAGTGAATCGATGGAGCGAAAACGGCGACTCGCTCGCTGTGGTTCGAACGGAATCAAACCAGCGCTTTACCGCCTCGGCAAGCGGTGCCGACGCCGAACCGAGCGGACACATCTGGACACGACTCGGTGCCGGTTCAAGCGTGGGAACACCAGCGCTCAATCTTTTTTTCAATGGCGATATTGCCGCGGCTGTTGTTTACAACCGGGAACTTGATGATACAGAGCTGGCATCAGTTGAGCAATATTTGTATGAAAGATATATGCAGGGCGAACCCCTCGAAGGCTTCGCTGCCTGGGTCGCCAGCTTCGGGCTCCTGGGCCCCGCCGCCGCGCCTGACAGTCAGCCAGCCGGTGACGGTGTGTCTAATCTTATTAAATACGCTCTCGGTTTTGGTGACCCTCGAATTCCCCTCAGCACCGCCTCGCTGCCAGCAGCCCTTATTGAAACCATTGACAGCGACGAGTACTTGACGTTGAGCGTGAACAAGAACTCCGATGTCTCGGATGTCACCTTGTTTGCGGAAACGAGTTACGATCTGATCAACTGGAGTATGGAAGACGTCGTCATTCTGGAAGATACTCCCGAGCTTCTTCGAGTTCGAACGGCGCATCCTGTCGGCGCGCTGCAGAGGATTTTCCTCCGACTGTCGCTTGTCTTGCAAGAGTAGCTTTGGACCCGCTTCTGCCGCTTGACGTGATGGAACGGGAGGAAACGCTGCCGGGTTCATTTGGAAAACGCGGAAAGCGATTCCAGCCACTTGCCCGGATCGCTTCAGCGGCGGCCATACTTGTGCCGCTGCTGATCGCATTTCCAACCAGCACCCACGGTGTCGTTGGCGATTCGCCTGCTCCGATCGTGATTGCCCATCGCGGCGCTAGCGGGACCTTGCCCGAGCACACGATCGAAGCGTACACATACGCTTACGCGTCCGGAGCCGACTATATAGAACCCGATGTAACGTTAACAAAAGACGGCGTCTTTATCGCCTTACACGATCGCACGCTTGAGTCGAATACCGACGTCGCGAAGCAGTTCCCCGGCCGAGCCCGGGAGGATGGACGATACTACCCGATCGACTTCACACTATCCGAGATTAAGCGGTTGCGTGTTTATGAACGGGTTCAGCGAAACACGGGTGAACCCGTTTTTCCCAACCGGTGGCCGAACCGTCATAAATTTCTCCACTTTCAGATTGCCACCCTCGCGGAGATTGTCGAACTCGTGCAGGGCCTTAACCAGGTGACGGGCAGGGAGGTCGGCATCTATCCGGAACTGAAAAATGCTGACTGGCATCATGCCCAAGGGTATTTGGTTGAAGAACTTCTCTTGAAGGAACTCCGGCAATTCGGCTATTACAAAAAAGAACATAAAGCCATTATTCAAGTCTTCGACACCGCGAGCCTCCATCGGCTCCGTGCCCTGAAAACCGAACTTCGACTCATCCAGTTGATCCGAGGAAGTCAGAAGGATGACGCAATGGTCACAAGTGCAGGTTTGCGCGAAATTGCTAAATATGCAGATGGAATCGGTCCGCCGATTACCCGACTTTTTCACGCGGATGGCACCCTTATTGACGACAATTTCCTGGTTCGCGAAGCGCATCGATACGGGCTGCATGTCCACCCCTACACGATACGTGCTGACCAGCTTCCTGAATTCGCTGCCACCGTCGAAGAACTGTTAGAAAAAATAGTAACTCAGGCCGGAGTCGACGGATTCTTCACAGATTATCCTGGAATAGCAGTTCGATTTCTCGCCGCACAAAGGAGCGGAAACCCAACAGAAACTCCATGATCTCATCATGAAAATCTCAACGCGGTTCAATCGGCGAAAATTCCTGAAACAAGGCGCAGCCTGCGCTCTGGGTGCATTAGCAACTTCCGTGGGATATCAGGAGCTCTCGGCCCAAAGACAACCACCTTCGCGCACGCGACCGAATGAATCTTTGGGACGAATACGCGAAAGCAAGGAAATTCTCCACCGAATCATCGCCGTCGGAGATCCGCATTGGGGAGACGATCACATCACCACATCGCATCCGCGTCTCGGCCGGTGGGCAAACAACATTCATTATAAAGAGCGGCATAAAATGCTGCTCGATTGGCTAAACAAGGAGAAGGCGTCGGATAAAGGACTGGACCTGATTGTTCTCAATGGAGATTTAGTCACAAATCGCGCCAAAGACCTGGATGTTGTGAAAGAATATTATACCGGTCTCAAGGCCGATTACCTTGTCGTCCATGGAAATCACGACCACTCGAGCGAGAAAAACTGGAAACGAGTTTGGGGATACGGACGCAATCACAGCGTTGATCTCGGCAACTACGCGATCGTGCTTGCAAACAGCGCCGCCGAATCAGGCAGTTACGAATGCCTCGACCACAAATGGCTCGCTCGCGAATTCCGAAAGTTCAACGCGAAAGAGGGGATCTTCCTTTTCTGCCACATTTTTCAGCACGGCCATACCATCGACTGTCCAGAAGCCACGGAAGTCATGGCAAGTTGCAAGAATCTGAAAATGATCACCTACTCCCACAGTCACCGGCTGATCGGCCAGGTCTTAATTCCGGGAGTAAAAGCGGGAGTGACATTAAATACGTTCTTTACCGGTCATTTTTCATCTTGGGGCGCCCCGTTTCTTGGATATCGAGTGATCGAGGTCTTCAGCGACAATACGGTATCTACTTACCTTTATGATCCCAAGGCGGACATTGTCTGGAACTATAATTTATTGGGAACCTAATCGACGAATCGTGAAACCCGGCGAGAGGGAACCATGATCTCTTTACCACATGTTCCTTTCCTTAGGCGGACAATTCTCGGTTCTTGCTTGATTCTGTTCGCTTTGGCAGCCGTCGATTACGAAGCCGCGGCGGCTTCCTCGAATCGTCCCAATGTCCTCTTTATATCCGTAGACGATATGAACGACTGGGTCCGGTGCCTCGGCGGATACCCTGGGGAGATACATACACCGAATATCGATCGCCTGGCGGAACGAGGACTGTTATTTACGAATGCTCATGCGGACGCACCTGTTTGCAATGCTTCCCGTACGGCTATCCTGACAGGCATGCGTCCATCAACAACAGGAGTTTATACGAATCAACACTGGTGGCGCCCCAACCTGCCGCAGGCTGTCAGTCTGCCCGAACAGTTCAGAAGCAGCGGTTATTATGCTGCGGGCGGAGGGAAGGTATTTCATCACATGCCCGGGTTCAATCCGCCTGACCAATGGGATACATATTTTGATCTGGTGTTTGAAGGCTTCAATCCGTTCGATTCTGAATCCCCAACCGATGCCCGTGGCCGGCCGCGGTGGCCAGCAAGGTTTCCATTAAATAATATCGAGAATGTTAAGCTGGGAAAGCGCCCTCCTCAGAATCCTTTAGAGTTCGACTGGGGACCGATCGAGAAATCAGATTTGGAAGTTGGTGATGGCCAAATGGCAAGATGGGCGGTCGAATTCCTCGGCCAGGAGCAAAGGGAGCCCTTTTTTCTCGCCTCAGGAATCTACCGCCCCCACCTCCCATGGTATATACCGGAACAGTATTTTAATCTGTACGATCGAAACGACATCCGCCTGCCTTTGGTTAAAGAAAATGACCTGAATGACGTTCCCGCGACCGGGAAAGACATGGCAAAGCGCCTCAGCAAAGATTTTGACTTGCTTGTGGAGCATAATAAATGGACGGAAGCGGTCCGGGCTTATCTTGCTTCTATTTCCTATGCTGATTCATTGGTTGGGCGTATCCTCGATGCTCTGGATGCGAGCCCTTACGGGAAAAACACCATTATCGTTTTCTGGTCGGACCATGGTTATCATCTTGGAGAGAAGGGTACCTGGCATAAGACAACTTTATGGGAAAGGGCAACCCGGGTGCCGTTTATCATCGTCGCACCGGAAGTCACATTGGCTGGAACACGCTGCAGCCGCCCCGTTAACCTTGTCGATATTTACCCGACGCTGCTTGAACTGTGCGGGCTGCCGAAACCTGACGGACTGGATGGCGTGAGCCTCGTTCCGTTGCTGCGCGATCCCGCGGCCAATTGGGAACGATCGGCCCTGACCACTCATTTGTTCGGCAATCATGCGGTTCGCAGCGAACATTGGCGATACATTCGCTATGCCGATGGCGGAGAGGAACTGTATGATCACCGGAACGACCCCAATGAATGGACGAACCTGGCCGGTGATCCGCAATATGCTGACACGATTCGGGGGCACGTTCGGTGGCTTCCCGCACATAACGCCGAACCGGTTTCTCCCAAAAAGGCATTCTCGTTCGACTTGAAAACTTACACCTGGGTTCGACGGTGATTTTCTTCGTGCGCGAGCCGTAAATCGCCCGAACCCTCAGGGTCGCGCCTCCGCTCAAAATCAGCCCCGGTTGGCGGAGAATAAGGTCCTCCCGTCATTTCTTGCCCTGGTCTGCTGAATTTTGTATGCTTGTCGGCGACGCAGCAGGTTGGAAGGAGGACGTCGGCTGCGACTGCCCGAACCTGATGCCATTCACCTATGCAGCACAGAGATCCGATCGAACAGTTGGGAGAACGAGGGGCACGGCGGGCGATTATCGAGGGCGTCAGCCCGGAGATCGACGGTGGAGAATTTCCCGTCAAACGGGTAGCGGGAGAGACGGTCCTGGTTGAAGCGGACGTTTTTGCCGACGGCTACGAACAGATTTCGGCCGTGCTTCTATGGCGGGGTCCCGACGATACCGGCTGGCAAGAAACGGAAATGCGCCCGCTCGTCAATGACCGCTGGCGCGCCTGCTTCCGCGTTGAAACGCTCGGCTTCTACCGGTACACGATCGAAGCGTGGGTCGATCCGTTCAAGTCGTGGAAGGACAGTTTTGAGAAGAAGCTCCACGCGGCACAGGATGCAGCTGTCGACCTGCAAATTGGGCTCAACTTGATCCGCGACGCAAGTGAGCGAGCGAACGAACAAGACGCCAGGCGACTGAACGGCTGGATGGAACAAATCACGTCCGCCGAACCGTCCGCGATCGAGCAGCACCTGGCAGTCTTATTCGGTGAGGAACTGGGCGTCTTGATGCATCGTTGCGCGGACCGTTCTCGCGCAACCCGTTATCCGCGAGAACTGCCAGTGATGGTTGAGCCGGTCCTTGCGCGAACCAGCGCGTGGTACGAACTTTTTCCCCGCTCGTTCGCCAGTGAGCCTGGCAAGCATGGCACGTTTCGCGATTGCGAGCGTCAGCTCAATCGGGTCGCGGAAATGGGATTCGACATCCTCTATCTCCCGCCAATCCACCCGATCGGAACCCGCTTCCGCAAGGGCCGAAATAATTCGCTGGAAGCCAGTCCCTCCGATCCGGGCAGCCCGTGGGCTATCGGGTCTGAAGACGGAGGCCACAAAGCCGTCCATCCAGAGCTCGGCACCCTGGAAGACTTTCGCCATTTTGTCGAAACCGCCCGCAAAGAGCACGGTTTGGAAATCGCGCTCGATATCGCCTTCCAATGCTCGCCGGACCACCCGTGGGTCCGTGAACATCCCGAATGGTTCGTCCACCGCCCTGACGGCACTATTCAATACGCCGAAAACCCTCCCAAAAAATACCAGGACATTTATCCGCTGAACTTCGAGAGCTCCAACTGGGTTGGCCTTTGGCAGGAATTGAAGTCCGTATTTACTTTTTGGATCGCACAAGGAGTGACGATTTTTCGTGTCGACAATCCGCACACCAAGGCCCTGCCGTTCTGGGAATGGGTGATCCGCGAACTGAAGCGCGACCATCCCGAAACGATCCTTCTCTCCGAGGCATTCACACGTCCAAAGGTGATGGTTCGGCTCGCAAAGGCCGGTTTCAGTCAGTCCTACAACTACTTCCCGTGGCGAAATACCCGGCATGAGCTGACCGAGTTCATGACGGAGCTGACACGCCCACCGCTTTGCGACTGCTTTCGGCCAAACCTTTGGCCCAACACTCCCGACATCCTTCCGCAATACCTGCAATACGGCGGACGGCCCGCGTTCGTGATTCGCCTCATCCTCGCCGCCACCCTCGGCGCGAGCTACGGGATCTACGGTCCGGCTTTCGAACTGTGCGATCACCGTGCCCGCGAACCTGGTTCCGAGGAGTATCTCGATTCCGAGAAATACGAGATCAAGAACTGGAACTTCGACTCACCCGACAATCTCACGGAGACGATCGCCCGGGTAAACCGGATTCGCCGCGAAAATCCCGCCCTCCACACCAACGACACGCTGCACTTCCACCCGGTCGACAATGAGCAGATTCTCGCCTGGAGCAAACACACGCCGGACGGCAGCAATATCATTCTCATCGCGGCCAATCTCGATCCGCATCATGTGCAAACGGGCTGGATTGATTTCAATCTTGAAAGCAGCGGTATTCGGTTTGCCGACAACTTCCAAGCGCACGAACTGCTGACCGGGGCTCGCTACTTGTGGCACGGCAATCGGCATTATCTCGAATTGAATCCCGCGTTCGTGCCGGCACAAATTTTCCGGATCCGCCGGCGAATCCGGACGGAACAGGATTTTGATTATTTTATGTGAGCCGAAGCCGTCCTTTTTATTACGAGCAAATCATGGTACAAAAGAAGAAGCATTCCGGCTTTCCCGAAAGCGACCCGCTCTGGTACAAACGCGGCGTTATTTATCAAAGCCACGTTCGCGCGTTTTTCGACAGCAACGCTGACGGCATCGGCGATTTCCGCGGCTTGACCGAGAAGCTCGGATATCTCCATGACCTCGGGATCACCGCGCTCTGGCTTCTGCCGTTTTATCCGTCACCTTTGCGCGACGACGGCTACGACATTGCCGACTACTACTCGATCCATCCGGACTACGGGACGCTGGCGGATTTCCGCCGCTTTATGAAAGAAGCCCACCGGCGCGGGCTGCGCGTCATCACGGAACTGGTAATCAACCACACGTCAGACCAGCATCCGTGGTTTCAAAAAGCGCGCCGTGCAAAACCGGGGAGCAAGTGGCGAGATTATTATGTCTGGAGTGACACGGACGACCGTTACAGCGAAGCGCGAATCATATTTAAAGACTTTGAAACATCCAACTGGGCGTGGGATCCGATCGCGAACGCGTATTATTGGCACCGGTTTTATTCCCACCAGCCGGACCTGAATTTTGAGAACGAGGAAGTTCACAAGGAAATATTCAAGATCCTCGACTTCTGGTTTGATATGGGCGTTGACGGATTGCGGCTCGACGCGGTGCCCTATTTGTACGAAGAGGAAGGAACCGATTGCGAGAATCTCCCGCAAACGCACGAGTTCCTCAAAAAGCTCCGGCGCCACGTCGACGCGAATTACGAGGATCGCATGCTGATCGCTGAGGCGAACCAATGGCCGGAGGACGCGGTCGCATATTTTGGGGAAAATGACGGCGACGAGTGTCATGTTGCCTTCCATTTTCCGGTCATGCCCCGCCTCTTCATGAGCGTGCGAATGGAGGACCGCGTGCCAATCGTCGACATCATGGAGCAAACGCCCGCGATCCCCGAGAAATGTCAGTGGGCGCTCTTTCTCCGGAATCACGACGAATTGACACTCGAAATGGTTACCGACGAGGAGCGGGATTACATGTACCGCATGTACGCCAACGATCCCAAAGCGCGGATAAACCTCGGCATCCGTCGCCGGCTGGCCCCGCTCCTCGGCAAAGACCGGCGCCGCATCGAGCTCCTCAACGCCCTGCTCTTCTCGCTTCCCGGCACACCCGTACTCTACTACGGCGACGAGATCGGGATGGGCGACAATGTTTTCCTCGGCGACCGCAACGGTGTCCGAACTCCGATGCAATGGAGCTCCGACAAAAATGCCGGCTTCTCCCGCGCCAATCCGCAAGGTCTATACCTCCCGGTCGTGGTCGATCCCGAATACCACTTTGAGACGGTCAACGTTGAAGCCCACCAAAGCAATCCGCACTCGCTGCTCTGGTGGATGAAACGCCTCCTCGCTGCCCGAAAACGCTGGGAGGCATTCGGCCAAGGTTCAATCGAATTTGTCGAGCCGGAGAACCGAAAGGTCCTCGCCTATATCCGTGCCTGGAAAAACGAGCGGATCTTGGTTGTCGCCAACCTTTCACGCTTCACCCAGCCGGTCGAGCTCGACCTGTCCCATTATCTCCATTACGTACCCATCGAAATCTTCGGACGCACGGCCTTCCCGCCGATCACCGAGGATCTCTATTTCCTGACGCTCGGGCCGCACGCCTTCCAATGGTTTTCGCTCGAATCGATGACGAGCCCGGAAACCGACGATCATTTGCAGACCATCACGACAGGCGCGAGCGTCATCACCGTACGCGATCGCTGGGAAAACATCCTTCGCGAAACGAAGGCAAAAGCCGCGCTCGATCGGGTATTGGAGGAATACATCCCCAAGCGCCGCTGGTTTGGAGGCAAAGCCAAAGGCCTCAAGTCCGTCACCGTCGACGAGGCGATCACGATCCCGTCCAAAGGCGATACCACAATCCTGACACTCATCAAGGTCGAATATATTCAGGACGAAGCCGAAACTTACCTTCTTCCCCTTTCATTCGTCGCCGCAGATGAATCCGCCCTCGGTGACTTGCTCCACCTCGCGATCGCGCGTATTGAGATTCCTTCCAAAAATAGAAATGGCATCCTCTACGACGCCGTCGGCAATGCCGATTTCTGCACCGCCTTGCTCGCCGCCATGACCCGGCGGCGGACGTTCACGGGAACCAATTCGGAGATCGTCACCGCAAGAACCCCGGTTCTGCGCCGCCTTCGTCAAGCCGCCGACTCGCTCGAACCGGCGGTCAGCACAGCCGAGCAGTCGAACACAACCGTGCTGTTCGGCGACAGCCTCATCCTGAAGCTTTTTCGCCGGCTCGACCGAGGCATTAATCCCGACCTGGAACTCACCCGCTTCCTCACCGAAAAGCGCTTTCCCCATGTCCCGGCACTCGCCGGCTACCTCGAACTCAAACCGAAGCGCGGCGAATCAATCACCCTCGGTTTGCTTTCCGAATACATTTCCAACAGCCGTGACGCCTGGGAATACACGCTCGATTCGATCAGTCGCTTCTTCGAACGAATCCAATCGCTCCTCGTCGAAGCTCCCGCGGCACCCCGGCGCGCGCGCGGCGGCATTCGCGGAGCCTTCAAGGAAGATCTGCCCGACGAGGCATTCGAATTGCTGGGGGCTTATCTGGAGAACGCCCGCCTGCTTGGGAACCGGACCGGACAAATGCACCGCCTCCTCGCCTCCGATCGCGAGAACAGGGATTTTGCCCCGGAGCCGTTCACACCGTTCTACCAGCGGTCACTCTATCAATCGATGCGCAATCAATGCGTCTCCACACTGCAGCTGCTCAAGCGCATGGCACGAACCCTGCCGGACAATGTCGCTGTACTTGCCCAGCGGGTAATCGACTCAGAAAGCGAACTTCTCGCACACTTCCGCCTGATCGTCGGCCAGCCGATCCACGGCCGTCGCATCCGCTGCCACGGCGATTACCATCTCGGCCAAGTGCTCTACACTGGAAAGGATTTTATCATTCTCGACTTTGAGGGAGAACCGTCCCGGTCCCTGAGCGAACGCCGCATCAAGCGCCCTCCGCTCCGTGACATCGGCGGCATGCTGCGATCGTTCCACTACGCTGTTCAGCTTGGTTTGATGAGGCACACGGAACTCGGGAATACGCCGCCCGATCAAATTGACCAGCTCGAGCCATGGGCCGGCTTTTGGTACGACTGGGTTTCCCGTTCGTTTCTGCGTGCCTACCTCGAAGAAACGAACGGCACCGGACTCGTGCCGGAGGACGAAGATCAACTTGCGATTCTCCTGCGAGCGAGTCTTCTCGAAAAGGCTCTTTACGAATTAAGCTACGAACTGAACAATCGGCCTGCTTGGGTCGGAGTCCCGATCCGCGGAATTTTGCAACTTCTCGAAGGAGATTAACGTGACTCAAGGATTTCACACCACATCCGAATTTGCGCCGCTAACCGACGATGACGTCCATCTTTTCAACGAGGGAACGCACTTCCGCCTGTACAATAAACTCGGCGCTCATTGCACGTCGCGCGACGGCCGATCTGGAGTCCATTTCTCCGTCTGGGCACCCAATGCCGAATCAGTCACGGTCATGGGTGACTTCAACGGCTGGAACAAATCGAGCCATAAGCTGCATCCGTACAAAAGTTCGGGAATTTGGCAGGGCTTTGTTCCCGATATTGGTCAAGGCACTGTCTATAAGTATTTCATCTCCTCAAGGCACTGCCAGTATCGCGTCGACAAAACCGACCCGTTCTGCTTTCGCCAGGAGCAGTCGCCGGCGACCGGATCCGTGGTTTGGGATTTGCACTACGAGTGGAACGACGCCGACTGGATGAGCACCCGGGGTGAACAGCGAAACGACCTGAAGGCCCCGATCTCAATCTACGAAATGCACCTCGGCTCATGGATGCGCGTTCCGGAGGAAAACAATCGCTACCTCACGTACCGGGAAGTTGCCCCGAAACTCGCCGAGTATCTCAATCGGCTCAACTTCACCCACGTCGAATTCCTGCCGATCATGGAACATCCGTTCTACGGATCCTGGGGGTATCAAACGACTGGATACTTTGCACCGACCAGCCGGTACGGCACCCCGCAGGATTTCATGTTCCTCGTCGACCATCTGCACCAGCACGGAATCGGGGTGATTCTCGACTGGGTCCCCTCGCACTTTCCCAGCGACGAGCATGGACTGGCGTATTTCGACGGCACGCATCTGTATGAGCACGCCGACGAGCGCCAGGGATTTCATCCGGACTGGAAAAGCTACATTTTCAATTACGGACGCCACGAGGTCCGCGCGTTTATCATCAGCAGCGCGCTCTTTTGGCTGGATAAGTATCACATCGACGGGCTCCGGGTCGATGCGGTCGCTTCCATGCTGTATCTCGATTATTCGCGCAAGGAAGGTGAATGGATACCAAACCAGTTCGGCGGCCGCGAGAATTTGGAGGCAATCGAATTCCTCAAACGGTTCAACTCCGAGGTTTATCGAAACTATCCGGATGTTCAGACGATCGCCGAAGAATCGACGGCGTGGCCGGCCGTCTCACGTCCGACTTACGTGGGCGGTCTCGGTTTCGGCTGCAAATGGGACATGGGCTGGATGAACGACACGCTTTCGTATTTTTCCCGCGATCCGATATACCGGAAGTACCATCACAACCAGCTTACCTTCCGCACCGTGTACGCGCACTCGGAGAATTTCGTAATGCCGATCTCCCATGATGAAGTCGTGCATGGAAAGGGGTCGCTCGTTGGAAAGATGCCGGGCGACGACTGGCAAAAGTTCGCCAATGCCCGGGCGCTGCTCGGGAACATGTACGCAAATCCCGGGAAGAAGCTTTTATTTATGGGATGTGAATTCGGGCAGTGGCGCGAATGGAATCACGAGGAAAGCCTGGATTGGCATTTGCTTGATTACCCGCCCCACCAAGGCCTTCATCGTTGGGTAGCCGATCTCAATCATTTCTACCGGACGGCGCCCGCTATGCACGAAGGCGACTTCGATCCCGCTGGTTTCGCCTGGGTTGATGGAGGCGACGCCGACCACAGCGCCTTTACCTGGCTTCGTATTGCACCCGGCAGCGGCCAGACGATTCTTTGTGTGTTCAATTTCACCCCAGAGGTGTATCACAACTACCGGATTGGCGTCCCGCATGGCGGCTTCTGGCGCGAAGCATTAAACAGTGACGCCAGAGATTACGGCGGAAGCGGCCAAGGCAATTTCGGCGGTGTGGAAACAATCCCGTTCCCCTGGCACGGCCGCCCGTTCACTGTCAACGTCACGCTCCCTCCCCTCGCAGCCGTGTTCTTCAAATATGAAGGCGCGTAGATCGGCACCCTGACCGCGCCTCGCACTCAAGTAAGCCTAGATCCGTCCCACGTCAAACCTTCCCACCTTCAAACCTTTC
>CAZYAN010000059.1:0-22319 GCA_964645585.1 uncultured Opitutales bacterium | reverse complement strand
CCCCGCGCCGCATCGGATCATCACACACAACCAGAATCCAGAATCCAGAATCCAGCAACCACCAACCACGCTCCACCGCAACCTGACGCTTGAAAATCCGGGGCGAGCGCGTAGAGTCACAGCCTTTCCTTCAGTTAAAGCCAGAGTGGCAGCGCCATCGTGGCGCTTTGAATGCGGATGGACCCGCTTCCACTTTTGACCTCCTCTTGACCAATCGCACGCTTCCGATGAGACGCAAACGCACGGCCCGGCCAAAACTTTCTCCCAAACAATTTCTTAAAGGCACGATCATTCGACTTGGACTCGCGAGGAAGGTCAAAGTCCGCAATGTCAAAGGGCCGGACGGTACACTGACCTCGCGTATTCAATTCCAGCTGATCTGGAGCCGTGTCGCGCTCGTCTTTGTCGCGTTTCTGTTCCTGGCCTGGATTGCCGGATCGGTCGGCGGCTATATTTTCGTCCGCGTCGCCCGAAAGTTTCCGGAGGTCAAATTCGTCGACATCGCTTTCCCGCATCGGTGGGAAAACTACCGCGTCTCACTGGGCGATTATTACATTGAGCAGGCTGTCGAGCGTTTGGAGGCCGGTGAAACGGACGGTGTTCTGCAGTTTTTGCGGGTCGGGGTGAATCAATCGCCGGACAATACTCAGGGCCGCCTGATCCTTGCCAGCATTTACAATATGATCGGCAGGCCGGATCTCGGCATCGATCTCCTGCAGGAACGCGTCGCCGGGCACGCCGAAGACCTGGAATACCTGAATGCGCTGATCTCGCTGCTCTTCGCCAACCATGAGGATCAGGCGGTTGAAGAGCTTGCTGACCAGTTCCTTGCCGGAAGCACTGAACCGACCGAGCGAAACCTTGTGCTCGCTATCGCCGCGGCAACGGCGAATTTCAATCGCGCCAACTACGGGCGCGCCCAAGAAATCGTCGATAGTTTCGACCTGACGCAGTCGCGGACGGGCACATTGCTGCAGGCGCGGATCGCTTGGGAAACCGGGGAAACCGATCGTGCGATTCAGTTGCTGGAACGGGTGCTGGCCGACCCGGGCGATCTCGAGGACCAAGTTGTTGACTACATGATCGATTACCTGTGGAAGAGCGGACGGGAAGATCGCGCGGAACGGGTGGCGCTGAGCCGCTCAATCAGTGACCCGCTGGCGTACTCGCCGCGGCTGCGACTCCTCTACATCTACCACAAGCGTGAAGAAACAGCCAAAGAGGCGGAGGCGGTTGAGGCCCTTTTCGAGCTTTTTGGGCGTGAGGAGCCGGCGATCCACGGCCTGGGGGAATTTGCCGCCTGGTCGGCAAACCCGGGGCTTGCCGAGCGCGTCTACAACCACGCTCTCCGGAACGGTTTTTCGATCGAGAGGCCGAGCATCAGCCTTCTCGAAGCGCATGTAGCCGCCAGCAACTATCAATCAGCGGTCGCTTTTTATGAGGCGATTCAGACGCGGACCGCCGACTGGACGCCGCTTCAGCAGGCGCGCTTGAAACCGATCGTGGCCGCGGCATTCATTGGTACAGGTAACGCGGAACGCGGCGATGGCTTGATCAGCGAAGTCATGCAGCTGCAGCGAGGTGCCAACCCAGAGTGGCTGGTAACGCTTTCTGAAAGACTCGTGAAGATGAACGAACGCCAGCGGGCGCGCCGAGTGCTCGAGCACGTCATGATCATTCAGCCGCTCAATCAGGATGCCCTGACCCGGCTGATTCATCTCGACCTTGACCTCGGGAATAACAGCGCGCTCGTCCGAAACATCGAACGGCTGCTGAAGATGCGCAAACCGTCGCTGGCTGTCCTTGAGAACGCGCGCGACTACATCGGCAGCGACCGGTTCCTTTTTCAGTCGAATCGCGAAACCATGTTGCGATCGATCGAAGATGCGATCGTCAGCAGCCAGCTGCGAGATTCTTGAACGCCTGCAAGTAGCGTTCGAGCGTTCCCGTGACGACCTCTGGCGGCAGTTCCGGCGCGGGCGGCTGCTTGTTCCAGCTGGCGCGGGACAGGAAATCCCGGACGAACTGTTTGTCGAAGCTCGGCTGTGAACGGCCCGGCTGATATTCATCGGCTGGCCAAAAGCGCGAGGAGTCCGGCGTCAAAACTTCGTCGATCAGATACAGGCGCTTTTCCTCATCGAGCCCGAATTCAAACTTCGTATCCGCGAGTACCATACCGGCTTCCCGGCTGCGTTCGTGGCCGAGCGCGTACAGTTCCAAGCTGATACGCCGCACTTCATCGAAGAGTTCCCGCCCGATCAGTTCCGCGCACGCTTGTTCGCTGATCGGTTCGTCGTGTCCTTCGGCCGCCTTTGTTGTCGGGGTAAAAAGCGGTTCGGGAAGGCGCTCGGCCTCGTGAAACCCGGGCGGTAATCGATGGCCGCAAATCATGCCTTCGCGACGATAGGATTCCCAGCCGCTGCCCGCCAGATAGCCGCGCACGACGCATTCGACTGGAAGCGGATTGAGGCGCTGAACGATCATGCTCCGCGCCCGCATGCTTTCGGAGAGCCCGAGCCCTTTGAGCGCGCGCTCCTGTTCTTCGACGAGGTGGTTGCGCACGAGCGATCGGGTCGCATCAAACCAATAGAGGCTCATTTGCGTCAGAATGGCGCCTTTGCCCGGAATCCCGGTTGGTAAAATCACATCAAAGGCGGAAATCCGGTCGGACGCGACGATGAGCAAATGGTCCCCAAGATCGAAAATATCCCGCACTTTTCCCGACGCGCGCCGCGGAAATGGCAGTCCTTCGATACGCAAGAGCGGCTCGGCGGGAAGCGAAGAAACAAATTGATCGAAGTTCATGTCAGGAACGAAAGGATCAAAATCGTCCGCAAAGATATCAATCGCGACTCCAGCGGATGGATCGATCCCAGTTCGTGAAACTCAAACACGAACGAACCGCGAACTCCAGTCTGGTGATTGGGATTTTCTGATTTTGGATTTTCGGTTGGGGATTTTGGATCTTGTTTTGACGAGCTGAATGCCGGATCCTCGATGCGGAATAGCCGAAAAGGGTCATTCGCGGACTTTTTTGTAAAAAAACACTTGCGGAACCTCCCTGAATTGGGAATCTTTCCGTCTTTCATCAGCGTCCCCTTCGTCTAGTCAGGCCTAGGACACCAGGTTTTCATCCTGGCGACAGGGGTTCGAATCCCCTAGGGGACGCCAATTTTTCGCTAAGCGCCTGAGTCGCAAAGACTCAGGCGCTTTTTTCTTCAAGGGATCTACACAACCCTTTACATCAATCTCCAAGGAGCCCCTCGATCAGCTCCTTTTTCATCCACGTATTCAGCGCCGCCTGCCGTTTGACGGTCCGGTAATCACCGGCGTCTTTGGCGTCGAGTTCCGCCTGCCGCTCTTCGAGAGAGTCGATTCGCTGCCGCAGCTGTTCGTCGGTCAGCGATTCCGCCGGGGACCCGTTCGCGTCAAACGGATCTCCGCCTTCGGGGTTCGGCGCGAGGGCACCGGGCAAAGCTGATTTCGCCTTCACTGCTTTCGGCATCAGATGCGCGAGCAGATGGGGGTTCGCGTCGAAAATCGCTTTCGCCTCCCTCGCCGTCTCGATCGAGTCTCTACCGCAAGGATTCGATCTCGGAGTCGCTCAAACAAATCCCTCGCCGGATCCAGCTGAGCCGCCAGCGTCTCTCCAGGTCCATGCCGCGTAACTATCGACGGAACCCGACCGGCAGATCGTCGAGGTTGTTCCCGGATCGTAATTCAGAATCGGAAGCGCTCGTTGGCTCGATCCTTCAAATCTGCATGAATAAAGAACAACATCTGCTCCAATGCTTTCTCCTTTCCTCCGCATTTGCTTCTCCATCGAGGCAACCTGTTAAATGTCAAGCGAATGCTAAAATTGTCCGGCCAGAGCTCGGCAACGAATGTACCTATTCATCTTCTTCGGACTCGTCGTCATGGGTTACTGTCTTGGCGCGGCGCATGTAAATCGCCGTTCCAATCAATCCGGCGAGCGAGGCAACAAATGTTCCTGCTCCTTGCAGGGAGAGACCTTTTGAAAGAAGATAAAAGCTTCCGAGAAGGCCAATAGCTGCGAGCAGAAATGCTGCAACCAAACCGAGGGTTTGCGCGGAAGCGACAACTCGAAGAAATTTCCGGTCCATTTCATGCCGATGCTCCTGTTCCTTCTCGGCCATACGGAAGATGCGGTCAGCACTTCCAGACAAGATAGATTCATAGCCGCCCAAGATTTCAGGATGCGGCAAGGGGCCCGAATAGTGAGTCTCTGTTTCAATCCGCAAGGCCCGCGGCTCCAGCACGCGCCTCTAGCGTGCTGGGAATTGGCGCTTCCATCGGCCTACCGGAGGGCGTCTTCGAAGGTGAGTTGTCTCTCTTTTGCAGCTTCTTCTCTTTCGAGATCCGTTTTTGTCTCCTGGATGCCATGGTAGAGGTAGTCACCTACGCGCCAAAAGTCTCCGCCGATCGTTTGGATTACAACCGTTTGGCGACGCTTGTCCTTCTTGGTTGGCCGCCGGAGGCGTTGCCCAAGAATCGAGCCTGCTCCAAAAAAGAAGTGACGCAGGAATAGCTTCGTTTCGGCCATATTACCTTTTAAAAAACTGCACATCATCTGAAAAATCGAGCTTATTCGGAGCGAAATATCAGATTCTTTATTGATCTTTAACGGTTAAATTTACCTATTTCCTGACTCCTTCAAGCTGCTCACGAGTCAATTGCGCGCACTCCTGCCGCCGGGCCGCCGGTGTAGCCGGCGGTCAGTACCAGTCCCTGCCATTCACCATCGAGCGCCCGCACCAGCCGCGCAAACCTGAGCGCGCACCGCTCAGGTCCTTTTGTTTTGCGGGGAGTCACGCAGGAATTTCGAGCGGGTTCCCGCAGGGGCTTCGGGCGGATTGAGGTTGTCAGGAGGTGCCCTGATTGCTGTTTTTGTGACATTTCAACTTCTGTTCCTGCCCGTCATGAAACAATCCCTTCCTTTCCTTATCCTGCTGTCGCTCGCTGCTTCGACTGTTCTTCGCGCGAGTGAAGCGCCATTCCTCCCGTTCCTCGCCTGGCGCGAGGACGAAATCATACGGCTCGAACGGCCGTCCGAGAGCGGGCAAACAGCGGTCGAATTTCTCGAAAGTGCCGCGGCCCTGCTGGCTGCGGATCTCACGCCCGCGGAACGGGCGGCGGGGCTGGAACCATTTCTTCCGGCCGGGACGCGGCTGACCGCGGTGTCGATCGACCCCGAAAACGCGGCTGTTCGGTTCAGCCTCGGCGGGAAATGGGAGCGGGATGGCGCGGTCGCGCGCGCGGAGCTGAGCTGGCTGCTTGAGGACTGGCGGCTGGCTTTGCCGGAAGTGGAGGAAGTTTCCCTTTTTCTGTTGTCTGACGAAGATGAGGAAATCGCGCGAATCCATAGCGCTGTCCGCCCGGTGCTCGAAAAGCCGGAAGCGGATGTGCCGGCGGACGAGGAGACCGCCGCGGGGCGCATTGCCCTGGGCGCTCCGCATGGACCGGCGCAAGGGACAGCCCAGCCGGCGGGCGCACTTTCCGACGCGTCGATCTTCCTGGCTCCTAGCCACGGCTGGTTCTACAGCTCAGGCGCGGGCCGCTGGGCCACCCAGCGCGACAACTACAGCTGGATGATCGAGGATCTCAACAGCGGCGAGTCGGTCCTCCAGTATCTTCACCAATATTTGTGGAACGCCGGGGCGCGTATCTACACATCCCGAGAACGGGACCTCAACACGAACATGGTGATCGTCCAAAACGGGGGTGCCGGCTATCAGGAGACCGGAAGCTGGACGACCGAATCGATCGGCGGCGCGTACGGCGGTTCGCACCGGCGGGCGACGACCGTTACCGGTTCACCGACAGCCACGGCCCGTTTCACGCCGAACATCCCGGAAGCCGGTTACTATGCGGTGTACGCCTGGTACCGCCGCGCCGAGTCGGGCAACACGACGACCGATGCTCGTATCGAAATTCATCATACGGGCGACACGACATTGTGGCTGCAGGACCAGAACCGGGACGGTTTTACCTGGAAATACATCGGCACCTACTATTTTGAAAAAGGGATCAATCCGGACACAGGTTCGGTCGTGATCACAAACCAGAGCGGAACGGCGGGTCGAGCGGTCATCGCGGATGCGATCCGTTTTGGCGGCGGGATGGGCGACATGCCCGATCCCGCTAGCGGGACCATCAGCGGAAAGCCGCGCTGGGAGGAGTCTGGCCGTTACTATGCCGGATTTCTAGGAAAAAGCGATTGGGCCAGTTCCGGCACGGTCGACGCGATGCCCCGCTGGGCGGCGTGGGAGCACGAGTCATGGGAGAACGGCAAGAGCGTCTATGTGTCGTGGCACACGAACGGCGGAGGCGGAACGGGAACGGAGACTTTTTCCCACACCAACCCGGTCGCCGGCAGTCACCAGCTGCGGAATCTGGTGCAGGATCAGATCATTCGCGATATTCGCGCCGAGTGGAAATCCAATTGGGCGAACCGCGGCCCGAAAACCGCGAACTTCGGTGAACTGAACCCGAACAACAACAACAAGATGCCGGCGATCCTGATCGAAATGGCCTTTCACGACCATGTCGAGGACTCGAAATACTTGGTTGATCCGGAGTTTCGGCGGGACCTCGCGCGGTCGGTCTACAAAGGTCTCGTCCGGTTTTACGCGAATGAGCTTCCGGGGTTCAGCAACGCGACTTATCTCCCGGAACCGCCGGAGAATTTTGCAGCGGTTGGCAACGCGGATGGCTCGATCGATCTCCAGTGGACGAAGCCGCCGTTCTCGACGACGGCGACCGGGTTTTACGGTCACGAGGCCACCGGCTACCGGGTCTACCGGTCGAGGAACGGCTACGGGTTCGACAACGGGACCGCGGTTTCTGGCACGAACACGACACTCAGCGGGTTCGAACCGGGCGAGATCGTGTTTCTCCGGGTGGCGGCGACAAACGCCGGGGGCGAGTCGTTTCCGACCGCGACGCTAGGGGTTCGCATTCCCGAGGCGGCGGGGAAAAAGGTCCTGATTGTCAATGGATTCAACCGGCGCGACCGGTTTATGAATGTCATTGAGAACGATCCGTATTCATCGAACCCGAATTCCCGCGGCTACCTCAGCCGTCTGAATACGGCCAGTTCCATCGTTCCTCACGCGAAGGCGATTGCGGCCTATCCGAAACTTGTCGGATTTGATTCGGCGGACGCGTCGGTCATCGAGAGCGGCGCGGTCTCTCTCCTGGATTACGAAGCGATTATTTGGATGGCGGGACTGCAGGCGGATAAAAATGATATCGGCAACCGGCCGACTCCGGCGTTCACGCCGGCCACACGCGCGCGCCTCGGTCAATACCGTCTGGCGGGCGGGCAAATTTTTCTCTCGGGTGCGGAGGTCGCGTGGGATGCCGACCGAGAAGGGCAGAATGCCTGGCTGAGGACGGTTCTGAAAGTCGAATACGTCGCGCCGTCCGCGTTCGCGTACACGGCCGCCGGTCAGACAGGATCGATCCTCGACGGCTGGACCGGCTTCTTCAATGACGGCGCCATGCCCGGCTACATTGTCGATTCGCCCGATGTGATCGCGCCGGCCGAAGGGGCGGTCGATATTGCGGAATACGTTGGCGCCGCGGACTCGCTGATTGACAGTTTTGACGGCCTCAGCGGCTGGAAGAACCCATCCTATTCGGGTTCGACGAGCGCGGATGCGGGCGGGACATTCACGATTACGGGAAACCCGGTTCGCTTCGGGACCGGCGCCGGCCATCTGGCCTACGAGTGGGGGCCGGCCGGCACGTTTATTCGCGTGTTTAATTCAAGCCTCCCGGCCTTTTCGCCGGACTCCGATTTCTCCGTCTGGGTCTACGGAGACAACTCCGGCCACCGGGTCCGATTTACCATACGCGACAGCGAAGGCGAGTTCTTCGTAAACGACTATACGACGATCGATTTCAGTGGCTGGCGGCGGATCGTTTGGGAGGATGTCCGCAATAACAGCAATCGTTGGGCGGGTGACGGTGACGGGGTTGTCACGGGCGTCGAAGTCCGGTTCGACAGTATCCAATTGAGTAAGACCGCGGGTGCTCCGCTGACGGGAAATTTGTATTTCGATCAAGCGGCAACGGCCTTGGATGACGCGCAAATCGCCGGTGTCCAGTATGATGGTGAGCACAAGGTCGTTTATCTCGCCTTTCCGTTTGAAAGCATTACCGACGAATCGCAACAGGCTGAGCTCATGGCGCACACGCTCGATTTCTTCGGGTATGGCAACACGCCTTTTGAGGACTGGCAGGAGACCCATTTTACGGAATCGCAGCTTGCTGATCCGGATATCAGTGGTGAATTCGCCGATCCATCCGGAGACGGCGTCCCGAACATACTTAAGTATGCGCTGAACTTGAACCCGCTGGAGCCGAGCCGCGACGGGCTGCCGAGCCTGGCGGTCGCCGACGGTTATTTAACGCTGACCTTCGATCAGTCGAAAGCGGCCGCTGATCTCGATTTCGTGGTTGAGGTTTCGGACGACTTGGAGAATTGGGAATCGGGGGAGACGGCGGTGGAATGGCTGACTCCAGTCGACAGCGGCGACACCTGGCGTGTCACCGTCCGCGACCGGACACTCCACTCCGACAGCCAGCGGCGGTTCATGCGGCTGCGGGTCGAGCGGAAGTAGAGGCGAGGACCGCGCAAAGGTTTCCCGCTGCTGGTCGGCATAACAAAGCGCAAGATGCCGCCGCCGCGCTTTGGGTTCAGAAAGGTTTCAAGTGCCATTTGACCCTAGCCGGCGTAGCGAAGTCAGGTTCGGGGCGGTGCGGCGCGCACCGTCCGCCCTTCCACCCAGCTTCCATCGATCATAGTGCATGTGGGAACATCCGGGAGACCGAGAGCGTTGTGAAACAAAAGGCTGCCGAGGACGTTTACCGCGGTTGCGCCGATCTGTCGGGGGTGTTCGTGAATCCCGGTAATGTCGCTGTCGGCGGGAACGTTGAAGAGCACCACGAGCCCCAGATCTCGCGGAATGGATTTCTTCATCTCTTCGGACCATTTGCGGATCGTCATCGCGAGTCGAAGGTCGGTAACCGCGATCGCGTCCGGCTTATATTTTTTTTGCCAGCGTTCGTAGATGGTTCGATCTTTTGGCTGAATTGACAGGGGAGGCACGGGCGGATCCCCGTGGGGGTTTGCCTCGACGAGAAACGATGCGCGCAAGGCGGATTCGTTCCGGACTTCGATCGCTTCGGTTGTGATGAAGCCGACGCGCCGGTAGCCTCTCTCGCGCAGTTTCCGCGCCACGAGGCTCATCGAGCGATAATGGAAACTGACAACGCGGTGCACGGCCGGGGACTGGAGTGAATAGCCGATCGAAACGGCGGCGTACCGTTCCCACGACAAGGTGATTTCCGGGTGGGGAATCGGCTGGGGCGCGATGATCAGGCCGCGAATGCTTCGTGTGAGGAGCACTTGCTCCAAGCGCGCGATTGTAAGGTTCGGCTCCCGCAGCCAGAAATGTTCAATCCGGTACCCAAGCTGTTCAGCCTGGTGAACGGCGCCGGCGAAGTGTTCTCCCCACAGGCCCTGTTTCCATTGATCGCGCGAGGGCCAGTTCGAGAGCCATGCGATTACCGGGGCCCCAGTCGCTGTGTTGCCGTAACGGTAATGTGCCAACGCACGGAGGGTCGGATCGGGCCGGTACCCCAGCCGCTCAGCCGCTTCCCGAATCCGGTTTTTCGTCGCATCCGGCAGGCTCGGATGGTTGCGGAGAGCCAGGGAGACAGCAGATTTGGAGTAGCCGGCGGCCTTCGCCACGTCCCGAATCGTAATGCGGCGCTCACGGTCCATCAGGCGCTTATGAAATAGCGCGCGAGAACACGGTCAAGTTCGCTTTACATCTCAATTGTACAGGTCCAGTAGAAACAATTTCGACACGCGAAAACAGAAGCGGGAACCTTGGTGTCAAGTATTCCGAGTTCTTTTCCAATGAACCTGCGAGCCAATCGAACGCGATCCGAAGCAAATATCCCTGACGGGCAAGCTCGGTCCCGCACTTCTCCAACTTCAGGCGTTGCGAAAAGAATCTCGAACCGGAACCGAAACGTCACAAATGAACTTTAGGATAAGAGCCAAAAGTTCGAGCGCTCACGCCGTCCAGCCAGCAGGTAAAATTGCACAGAAAATACCACAACACCCAAAAACAAAGGACAAATTATGGAATCTACGGTTTGCAGGCACCAGGGAAAGAAGCGGGCTGCTCTCGCTTGTCTAGTCGCCGGAATCGCGGTTGCTTTCAACACCGCCTCGGCGGAACTCATCGTCTACGAGGGGTTTAACTACGATCGTCATCAATGGACGGATGACGGTGTTATTGCGGAGGGGATCGGTGGTCTGAACGGAGGTATCGGATGGCCGGCCCCGTGGGAGGAAACGGCGAGTCCCCTCAACGGAATCGCCGCGGAACCGCGAGACGTGACGGGCGACTATGCCGGAGCCCGGACGAAAGCCCTCTCCTACACGGACAGCCGCGGTAATCGGTTGCTGACACAGCCGGGACAGGCACGCCTCGTTAACAACGCCTTTTCCATCCGGCCATTGCCGCGCAACCTGAATACGCCGGGAGAGTCGGTCTGGGTGTCGTTTCTGGCGCAGGGGCAGGGCGACAACGCGACTGGTTTCGGTTTCCTCGGATTGAATCACAACGGTTCCGGCACCTACCGCATTCGCCTCGGGAAGATCAATGGCACCAGTGCCAACTGGGGCATCCAAGTACGAAACGATGTTACGGTAATCGCCACCGGTCCGGCCACCTCGGAGGCCGTGATGTATCTGCTCCGAATGGATTTTCCCGAAAACACCTCCGAGCAGATTCAGCTTTCCTTGTGGTTCAACCCCGACTTGGAGTCGGAAGCCGAACTCGGCGAACCGGACATTGCGACCGCGACCAACAATACCGAATTCAATTACGTGCTGTTGCGCGGCCGAGTCCTGCTCGATATCGACGAACTTCGAATCGGAACCACTTTCGCCTCCGTCACACCGCATGGTCCTTTCCAGGAGTACTTGGGGATCAGTCGCGCGGTCCGGGTCCAATTCGAAACGGAGGCTGAAAAGGAATATGCGATCCAGCAGTCCAGCGACGGCGAGAACTGGGAAACCATTCTCACGCATGTGGGTGATGGCCAACCGTTTGAAACGGGCTTGCAGCTCGATCCGAGTCAGGTCCAGGTTCGCGTGATTGTGACGTCGGAACCGTGGACTCCGAACCCTTCGGCCGACCCGATTCTGCCGATCACCGATGGACTTGCTCTCCACATGGACGCGTCCGCGGCGGATACCTTAACGCTCGATGGCATCCGGGTGACGGAATGGCGTGACGCCCAAGGGAACGACATTGTGTTTACGCCGATGGTTCTCGCGACCGATGCCCGCCCCTACTTTTGGGCCTCCGGCCCCAACGGCCGTCCGTCCCTCATCTTCGATCTATCCGCTCTCAATACCACTTCCACAGCGGCGCTGAACCTGATGAACGACATCGAGGGCGCCACCTGTTTCGCGGTGGTCCAGAATCAGCAGCAAGGCGCCCAGAATATCCTCCGCCTGAGCGGCAGCGCTGGAAGCATCCGCTTTGTCCAGTATCGTACCGGCGGCCGAAATGCCATGCAGGTCAGAAGGATGGAAAGCGACGCCGCGGTGACTCTGTATGGCGGGGACCGTGTAAATAATGTTTGGGGCATTGACTCGTCGGTATCCGACTTCCTGAACGGCCGCTATACGCTTTACCGCGATGGGTACGAAGTCGAGCGAGTGCTGTCGGAGTCGACCGGCCGATCCGAAGCAATCGGTTCCGCGGTTGTCCGCATCGGCGCGAATACCACCGATGATCTCAGAAACAACTGGGAAGGCGATATAGCCGAGATTCTTTTCTACCAGCGCGCGCTTTCACGTGAGGAACGTAACGAAGTAGGCAAGTACTTGGCTGACAAATACGACCTTCCTTACTATCTTCAGCTGGAGCAGGAGGTTGCTTTTGACATGCCGACAAATCAGGTAACGCTGACGTTTGCGGCAGAAGGGGGAACCGACTACCAGATTGAAGCCACTGATGATCTGACTGGCGATTGGCAAAGTGTTGGATCCGTCATCTCGGGCCTCGGTTTTGGCGAACGGGTATTTGTTACATTTGATGAAAGCGCTGCACGCGGCTTTTACCGCTTGCGGAAGCTTTAGTTCTCCGCACCTTATATAAATAGCAAATCAGCTAACGTGTTCCACCACCATGCGCTCGCTCAATAAACTATCTATTCGGCACGGTCAGGCTGCATTCACCTTGATTGAGCTGCTCACGGTGATCGCGGTGATCGGGATCCTGGCCGCCCTTCTGATCCCGGTCACCGCGTCAGTTCGCGAGAGGACACGACGAGCCGTCTGCGGAAGCAATTTGCGTCAGCAGGTCATGGGGATGCTTCTGTATGCTCAGGACAACGACGATATCGGCTACTGGGTGATGGTTTCCGCCAGTGACGACAATGCTCCAGAAGGTCTTTACCCGGATTACGTGGACGATACGGACTTGTTTCTCTGTCCAAGTTCGAAAAACGTCATCGATAAGGAACTCGTGGCCGCGGGGATCACTCGCCACCTTCGACGGCCGGCTCCGCAAGGACGCGATGATTCATCAGGCGGGCACAGCTACGAGTATTTCGGGTATTTTACGACGGGTGAATACTCGGGCATGAAGAAGGCCCCGAACTTAATCCCCGAACACATTCGGACGCAGACGGTTCTTGTTGTCGATAATGCCCCTTGGAATAACTGTCCAGACGCACGAATGAACCATGGTGCGGACGGGTGGAACTGGGGCTTTGCTGACGGACACGTGGAGTGGGTAAGTTATCAGGATACGAATGATAAATTCGAACGCAGCTTTCATGCTCGCACCTGCCCGGAATAGCCTGCTTATATAGTTCGCGATCTCTTCGAGATAGATTGGAAACATTCAGATTATGATATACAAAAAGGTTTTTATCGCGCCTCTGCTTGGCCTGTTTCTGCTGGCGCCTGGATTGATCGCGTCGCCGTTCGCTAAGCACGTTTTTATTATCAGTTTCGATCAAGGGAATCCTGATACGATTCAGAAGGCGGACATGCCGGTGTTTCATGCGATGGCCCGCGAGGGTGCTCGCACCTGGAGCGCCTACACAATCGTTCCCAGCAGCACGCTTCCGTCCCATACATCCATGCTGACAGGCGTGGGCATTCAGGCTCACCAGATCCTTTGGAACAGTTACCGGGAAGATCGGGAACCTTTGTCGGTACCGACGATTTTTGGTATCGCAAAAGAGGCGGGGCTGACGACTGCCATGTTTGTCGGCAAGGAGAAATTCAGGCAATTGGACCTTCCCGGGACGCTTGATCGCTTTGTTTGGCCTCAACCCGAGGATAACGCGTTAGCTGTTGCGGCGGCGTTTGCGAACCAAGTTGCCGAGCTGAAACCGAACCTTTGCTTTATCCACTTCCGCGATCCAGATTCGATGGGGCATCGGCATGGCACGGAGTCGGCGGAGAAGTTTCAGGCGTTTATCGACTCGGATGCCGCGCTTGGCCTGGTGAAACAGGCGGTCGCTGATGCCGGTTTGCTGGACGACAGCGTGTTCATCCTAACAGCGGACCATGGTTCCCATGACACCACGAACAAGGCCGGTGAGATCGTCGGAACCCACGGGACGGCTGAGCGGGAGGACGTGCTGATCCCGTGGATCGTTTGGGGTGCAGGCGTGAAGCAAAATTTCACTGTAACGAGACCTGTGGTTCAGTACGATACCGCCGCGACCGCTCTCTGGGCATTGGGCATTCCTGTTCCCGAGTCATTCTGGGGCCGGCCTGTTACCACCGCATTCGAGAGCCGCGTTTCTTCTGAACCGGTTTCGGCCAGCGGGCAGGAAGACTGACGCGTTCGCGTCGCGGGGCAGTTGGCGCAGGGTATCCTTCGCCTGGGATGGGATTGGCTGCTAAATGAGTTGAGAACTTCCCGGGTCGCTGGATGGTCGGTGACACGGATGCCGGCGGACTGTGAACGAGAGCCTGGCTTCACCTGGCGATTCAGGTTCCCGTTCACTCAGTAGGGCGGAGGAGTCAAAAGACATCGACTCGCGGAATCGGCGATGAAATAAGAGGCGGGTGACAACCGTTATCCATTATGAAGCCGCTTCGTCTTTCTCTCCTGCTGGCCGTTAATCTGCTCTCCGCGGTCGGCGCGGCCGCCGCGCCCGCCGATCCTGGGATCTTCGCCGTCTTCCAAACGAATCGCGGTGCATTCGTCTGCGAGCTGTTTTTCGAGGACGCCCCGATGACCGTCGCGAATTTCGTCGGACTCGCTGAAGGCACACGTCCTTTCATCGATCCGGCGGCCGGCCTTGTTAAGCGCCCGTTTTATGACGGCCTGACCTTCCACCGTGTGATCAAGAACTTCATGATCCAAGGAGGGTCACCGAACGGACAAGGCACGGACGGTCCCGGCTATCAGTTCGGGAACGAGTTCTCCACCGGTCGTCTGCACAACAAGGCGGGCGTTCTTTCCATGGCAAACGCCGGACCGGATACCAATGGCAGCCAATTCTTCATCACCGTCGCTCCGACGCCCCACCTCGATTTCAAACATTCCGTTTTCGGAGAAGTTGTCGAGGGCATGGACACGGTTTTTGCGATCAGTCAGACGGAAACGGGCAACAACGACCGGCCGATCGATCCTGTCATCATCGAGACCATCGAGATCGTGCGGAACGGCGCGGACGCCGAAGCGTTCGACGTCGATTCCCAGCGGCTTCCCAAGCTCAACACGCTCACTCCGACGATGACAATGGACCCTCTGCCCGCCCTGCAATTTCCGCGGCGAATCTACCAGCAGGAAGTGCTTTTTGTCTCGAGCGATTTGCAAACCTGGACACCCCATCCGTTGCCTTTTCACACTACTGCTCCCGCCGATTCCTCGCTCGATCTCTCAGCCATCACTCTCGGTAAGAGCCGGCAGTTTTTCCGGCTCGCCGCCATCGAGTATGGCTACGTTGCCGCGAAGATCGTCGGCAAGCGCCTGACCCTCAATTCCGAATCACACGATCTCAGTTTTGTCCTGAATTTCGAAACCGACCGAGCCGAGAGTCCCGACGCGCCTTGGCTGGGCACCGGAAGTTTCAATGGCGAAGAAGTGCCGCGCGATCTCGATTATCTTTATTTTCAGGATCCGGTCAGCGGGCGGGTTCTGTTTGTCCTTAGCGGGCTCGTGCAAATCAACGCTTTCCTCCAATTCGAAACGGAAACCTCCGGCACCTTCTCCGCAATCGTCGATCCTGCCGCGAGCGGCTGGGGTTTCTACGGCGGATTTACGCTGGAAAACTTCCCGTAAACACAGACGGTTTTGTGCCGGTTTGCTATCAGGCGCGAGGGAAGGCCACGCTCTCACGAGCGGGGCTACGAGTATGCGCGGCTGAGGGTAGCTGCCGGCGTGAGCCGGTGGACGACAGTAAGCCAGGACTACCTGCGCGAAGGAATTTTTAAATTATCTCCTAATAAATCTATTGCGCCGTTCGTTGTCCTCTTTGAACCATCCATTCTTCTTATGCGCATGCCATTTCTATTTGTTCGTTCGACATTTCGCGCCAGTCTTCTGGCATTGATCACATTTTCTGGCACGGCGATCGCCGGAGAAATTTCAGTCGATGCCCCGATCGCTGATGTAACGGTTTATCCCGACCGGGCCGTCGTCACGCGAGCCGCTTCCACCGACCTTTCGAGTGGCATCAATGAGGTCACGATTCCCGGGCTGACGGCAAACCTGGTCGACGACTCCCTGCAGGTCATGGTCCGAGGCGATGGCAAACTGACCTTGCTCGACGTGCGTTCGGCTACTGGATTCAGCGCGCCGGCCGGAATCGAGCGGCTTCAACCGCTGCTCGATCGCGAAACTGAACTTGAGGCGGAAATCGAAAAGACGAACCAGCGGCTGGCGGTCTTTCAGCAGCAGCGGGAATTTTTGGCCGGAATTGAAAAAGCGGCGACGGCGCCCCGGACTGAGGGCGACCTTCCCAATCTGCAGGAGTGGGCGGATTTGATGACCTTTTTCGAAGAGCGTCTGACGGATTTGCTCCCGCGTATTCATGAAGCGGATATGGAAAAGGTGGAGCTCGAGGAGGAGCTGAAGGCGGTCCAGCGGCAAATCGCGCAAACGCGGGGCGCGGAGCGGACGTCGGCCAAGAATGCCGTCGTTCGGATTTCCGCCGACGAGCCGGTGCGGAATGTTGAAATTTCGATCTCCTACGTCGTCATGAACGCCGGCTGGCAGCCGAACTACAATCTGCGTGTTGCATCCGCTGACCGGTCGATTCGACTCGATTACCAGGCGATGGTCCGGCAGCAAACCGGCGAAGATTGGAGCGACGTCGCGCTGACTCTCTCCACGGCGCGGCCTTCGCTGGGCGGCACACCGCCGGAGCTCGGCTTGTGGCGCGTTGAGGAGGTTCGCCCCGTTCCTCCGCCCGTTCCCCTTCTTCAGTCACGTGCGAAAGAAGCCATGCCGGCCGACGCGTTAGCTTTCGGGCGCGTTACTTCAGAGGCCGCTGACATGGCCAAAGTCGCGGTTGAAGAAAGTTTGACCGCGGTCAATCTCCGCGTGCCGTCGCGCGTGGTCATTCCCGCCGACGGCCAGCCGCATCGGGTCGGGATTTCCGGAACCGAACTTGTCGGCGAATTTTATTACACCGCGGTGCCGAAACTTTCGCCCCACGCGTTCCTGCAGTCACGGGTGACGTACGAAGGAGAAGCGCCGCTCCTGCCGGGTAATGCGAGCATTCTGATGGATGGCAACCTCATCGGGCAGAGCCGGATCGAGCGCGTTGATCCGCGGGAAGAGTTTGATGTCTCGCTCGGAGTCGATGAGGCGATCCAGATCGAGCGAAAACTTCTGCGCCGCTTGGTTGAACCGCGCGGACTGATCAACAAATCGGTCCGCACGCGCTTCGAATTCCTCACCACCGTTACGAACAACCGCCCTACGGCCGAACGCATCGTGATTCATGATCACCTTCCCGTCTCGCAACACGAACGCATCGAGGTCAAGGCGGTGGAACTCTCCGGCGGCAAGCCGGAAGAGGGCAAGCCCGGCCACTACCGCTGGGAGCTCGATCTCGCCCCGCGTGAGAAGGTGGAATTGCCCCTGACGTTCACCATTGAACACCCGGAAGAGATGGAGGTCAGCGGACTGTAATGAATCGCGGCCGCCCGCGCTCTCACGAGCCAGGCGGCGGGGATCGCCGACCTTATCTTGCTCCCGAATAAATTCGGGCGAGCGTCTGCCGGTGGATCTTCGCGTTGTGGCGCACATCGACCGGCAGGCGTTTTCGGAAGAAGAACAGGTCTATTTCACGTGTGATCGCACTCTTTGCCCCGAGTTGCCGCAATTCCGCGATAAAAACTTCTCGGTCTTTCCGGGATTTCGGGAAATGGCCTTTCTCCGGCTCGACGACAATTGCTGCCCGTTGCGCGCCGGGTTCACCCAATCCAATCAGCGCGCAGCGGCCGACCCGCGGATGCTGGAGAAAGATCGCCTCACAGCAGTCGGTCAGCAGCCGCCCCTGAGCCGTCTCCACGCGTTCAGTCTTCCGCCCGCAGAACCAAAGTTTCCCGTCCTCGTCCAGGTAGCCGAGATCACCCATGCGGTGCCAAACGCCATCGCCGGCAATAATCTTCGCCTGCCGCGTCGCCTCCGGCAAACCGTCGTAGGCCTCCGTCACGGTCGGCCCGCGCGCGACAATTTCGCCAATTTCGCCCGCCGGCAGGGCGCGGTTGAGAAAGTCCGGCGCTTCGGGTTCGTCGGAAACCGGCAAAATCCGTACTTCCACCTCGGGCAACGGGCGGCCGACGCAGGTTCCCGCTCCGGCATTCGTTGCCGTCCGCGTTCGGGCGAGAATCTCGCGCCCGGCGATTGAGCTGACCGGCAGACATTCCGTCGCCCCGTAGGGTGAATGGATTTCGCCGTTCGGAAGAATCTCCCGAAACTCCTCAATCAGCGCCGGCGGAACCGGTGCGCCCGCGGCGAGCACGCGGCGGATCGACGGCAGTGTGATTTTTCGCTCGCGGCAGTAACGTCCAATCTTCCGCCAAAGCACCGGGGAGCCGAACGAATTGGTGACGCCGCATTGACGAATCGCCTGGACAATTTTTGCGGGGTTGACCGTCGCCGGTCGGCTCGGATTGATTTCAGGGACCACCGTCGTCATCCCGAGAGCCGGATTGAAGAGCGCAAACACCGGCAGCATCGGCAAATCGATCTCGCCTGGCTGGATCCCGTAGGTACCGCGCACCGCCTCGACCTGTGCTTCGAACATCCGGTGTTTGTAGGCGACACCTTTGGCGGGGCCGGTCGAGCCCGAGGTAAAAAGAATTGCCGCCAGTTCGTCGCCGGCGGTCGCGGCCGTTGCGAAAGGGGGGACCGGTTCACGCGTTCGTTTTTCGTTCCGCACAGGAACGACGATTTTGACCGATCGAAACGATGGCCGAAAAATCCGGCTGACCCAGACCCCGGCGGGGATGGCGAGCAGGGCGTCGGGCTTCGCGCCGCGAACGCACGCGAGAAAGCCGCGGAGCCCCATTCCCGGATCGATCAGCACTGGAACGGCCCCGATTTTGAACAGCGCGAAAAAGAGCGCGATCAGCTCGAATCCGGGGCGGGCAAGCACGAGCACGCGTGTCCCTCGCTCGATTCCCGCGGCGACCAGACGGTGACAGCGCCGATCGACCTCTCGATCGAGCTGCTCGAAGGTCGTATCGCGGTAAACGATCGTGCCGTCGGCTTTGCGCCCGACCGGTTCGCGTACGGCCAGCGTCTTGCCGTGCGCGCTGGCTGCCCGCGGGAGAAAGCGCGCGACGTTTACGATCCTTTCTTGTTGCTGCCCAACAACCTCCATCTTCGGCACCACCGGCGCAATTTCGCAATCAGCGGACGAAAAAGGCCGCCTCGCGCGAGGCGGCCAATGCTGGAATGTTCGTCAAAAATAAATCAGCCGGACTCGGACGGACGGCCGCCAATCAATAATCGTAGTAGGTAAAGAGGCCCCAGAGAATGGAAGTCTTGTTTCCAGAAAATTCGGCGGCGGGATCAAAGTCGACTTTGCGCAGCGGAATCGTGCCGATCGGCACTTCTTCGTAGGAATGGGTTTCCCGCTCGTACAATCCACCCGCAACGTTAACGAAGCTGCGGTCGCCCCGATGCGCGACGCAGCCGGAGGCCAAAAGGAATCCAAGAAGAAGAACAAAGAGGAGGGAAAGTTTTTTCGAGATCATCAAACTGTCGTTGAGGATGGATTATCTTTGATTGAAAGCCGGAGTATCGGGGCGGGTTCCCGGCTAGGCAATCCAAAATTTCCGGTCCGCGCCCGGAAAGTGGCATCGGGGCAATGCCGCCGGTTTAGCGGGAGCGCTGCGCGTCGAGCGTCAGGTCGAAGATCTCGCAGGGGCGCAGAAGGTCGGCCTGCCACGGCATCAGCAACTCATCGAGCCGGTTCGGCTCGCGCGCGAGGGTCGCCACGGTCGCGCGGTTGGCAATGAGGCTGGAGTTGATTTTCAATTCGTCGGCGAGACGGTCGCGAAATTCCTTCAGAACATCCTGCCGTTTGAGCTCTTCGGGGCTCATCGGCGTCGGGCGGCCGGATCCGTTCGGAGCGGATGGAAGCGTGGCCGGATCCCGCTCGAGCCCGGACGCGATGACGCGGCGCAGCTTTTTGCTGTGACGGCGCCTCAGCGACGCGGGAATGCGTTCGAGCGGCTGCGACTCCCCAGCCTGGACAGCCTTGGCAATCTCCAGGAGGAACGCGTCGTTCATCACTTTAAAGTGAGGCCGGTCGATCCGTTCCGCTTCGGCGTCACGCCAATGCCACAACTCGAAAAGGACCGCCAATCCCCGCTCGTTGAGATAGCGGGCGCCGGATACGCGCCACGCGTTCTCACCGCGTTCGGCGAAGCCCATCGCCCCGGCACTGACCTGCCATTCGCACCGTTGCTGCTGCCAGCTGATGCGATCGAGCTCCTCCAGCTCCGCCTCCATTTTATCGCGCAGTTCGAACAGGTAGAGGACGTCCTGAGCCGCGTAATCGAGCATCTTGTCCGGCAGCGGGCGCTGCGACCAGTCGCTCTTTTGATGAGCTTTGGGAAGAGTCACCCCAAAATAGTGCTCGATGAGCGACCCGAGACCGATGCGCTCCAAGCCGAGCAGCTGCGCCGCCAAGACCGTGTCAAAAAGCTCCGATGCCTGGAAACTGCAAAGTCCGGAGAGCAGGCGAAGGTCAAAATCGCTGCCGTGCATGATCAGGCGCTTGGACTCCAGCAAACGGAAAAGCGGCTCGACATCCAGCCCGTCCGCCAAGGTATCCACCAGTGCGATCTCATTTGCCCAGCGGACTTGCAGAAGACACACACGGTTGCGGTAGTGATACATGTTGTCCGCTTCCGTGTCCAAGGCGACCTCGGCGACCGATCCGATCTCGCGGACCAATTCGTCAACCTCTGGCTGTGTGGAAATCAAGCGATACGTCATTATATTCCGTTGCTATACTGACGGGAAATCAGCAAAAAGAGCAAGTTCAGGTAGAGAAAAACCGGATGAAAGTTGTCGTGCTGTGCAGTGGGGGTCTTGATTCCACCGTCGCCCTTTACGAGGCACGGCAACGGCACGATGTGCTCGCGGCTCTCTCCTTTGATTATGGCTCTAAGCACAATGGCCGGGAGATTCCCCTTGCCGTCGAACATTGCGCGGCGTTGCGCATCCCGCACAAAACCGTGCGCCTCGACTTTATCGGGGAGTTATTTTCGTCCAGTCTTTTACGTTCCGGCGGCGCGATTCCCGACGGGCATTACGAGGAGGAAAATATGCGACAGACGGTTGTCCCGTTCCGGAACGGGATCATGCTGGCCGCGGCCGCCGGCTTCGCTGAGAGCGCGGGCGCGGAAGGGCTTGTCATCGGGGCGCACGCCGGCGATCACGCGATTTACCCGGACTGTCGCGAGGAATTCATGCGTGCGATGAACGAGGCGATCGCCCTCGGGACGTACGCGGGAATCCAGGTGCTGCGCCCTTTGATCGACTCGAGCAAAGCGGAGATTGTCAGAGCCGGCGTCCAGCTCGGCGTCGATTTTGGAAAAACTTGGTCGTGTTACAAAGGCGGAGAAATCCATTGCGGCACCTGCGGAACGTGCGTCGAGCGCCGCGAAGCGTTTGCCATCGCCGGCGTCGTCGATCCAGTCTCTTACAAGCGGACGGATCCGCTTCCGCCGGGTCCGGCCTCCCGTTGATTTCGAAAGATTTTCCCCCGCTTCAGGTTCTTTCTTGCCGGTACCATGGAAACAGAGACGGCGAAGGAACGAACATGAATCAGGTTTCTTCCTTGGCTGTCTCCGCTTCCTTCTGTTTAAGCGAAAACAAACGTTTTTCAGCGGCAGCGAAAATCTCGGCTTCATACGTGGTTCTGGGACCGCGCCGAGATCGATCCGTCAGCGTCATCCATGTTTATCTCCGAAATTTTCGAGTCGATTCAGGGCGAGGGAAAACTCGCCGGGGTGCCGAGCGTTTTTGTTCGGACGGCAGGCTGCAATCTACGCTGTACTTGGTGCGACACCCCATACGCCTCGTGGCATCCCGAAGGCGAAGAGATGCCGGTCGACGCTGTTTTCGCCAAGGTGCTCGCGTTTTCGTCAAGACATGTCGTTTTGACCGGCGGCGAACCGATGATCGCGCGCGGTATTCGCGACCTCGCCGCGCGGTTGCGCGATGCCGGCCGCCATATCACGATCGAAACGGCGGCAACCGTTTCCCCGGATGGAATCGCCTGCGATCTCGCGTCGCTCAGCCCGAAATTGTCCAACTCGACACCCGGCGAAAACGCTTCCGCCGCTTGGCGAGCCCGTCACGAGGAACTCCGCCTGCAACCGGACGTTATCCGTCAATGGATCGACGGGTATCCGTATCAGCTGAAGTTCGTCGTCGCGAAAGAGTCCGATCTCGCGGAGATCGACGACCTGCTCGCGCGGCTTGATCGCGATGTCCCGCCGGAAAATGTGCTGCTGATGCCGGAAGGGACGGACAGGGGGGCGCTTAACCAGCGCGCCCGCTGGCTCGCCGACCTCTGCCGCCAGCGCGGCAACCGCTTCTGCCCCCGTCTCCACATCGCCCTCTTCGGCAACACCCGGGGAACGTAAATTAGGTCAATCCGGATTCCCCATCGGGTGAAGGTTACGAGGGCGCCTTCCATCAAGCATCTCGTTATTTATCCGCTTTCCGCGTTTTCTTTCGGCTGCTCCAACCGCGCGG
>CAZYAN010000058.1:4948-23030 GCA_964645585.1 uncultured Opitutales bacterium | reverse complement strand
AACCCGCCTCCGGCCGCATCGCCGTAAAAGTCATCAACCACCTCGGCGACGAGGTGATGAAGGTTTTTCGGGTCTAATTTGTAAAAGGACAACGCGATGATCGAAGAGAAAGATTCAATATTACCCGTGATTCACTTTGAGACTGGCGACGAATGGAGCGAGGTCCTGCATGTGTCAGAGCCGCACTTGGACGCGAGAGGTGTTAACCGGTTACGGCCGGTTCTGGAAGGCATCGTAAAGACGGTGGCGGTGGAGAGACATTATATCGACAAAGATTACCGGGACACGTTCTCTTACTATCATTCCAAACGGTTTCGGACGCCTGATTCGCGCTGCATTCGACTTCATTTTTTCAGCGAGAAAATACATAAGGACGAACTGCACGATTCCAACCGAGCGCCGGAGGCCTATCTTGGCTATTCCGTAATTCGTCCCACACGTCCGAACTGTGTCGGGAGGACATTACTTCGACCTCCTCTCAAGTTGGTGAAGAACGCTCACATTCGTCTGTGCTCCGAGAAGGTTAATCTCCAGGGCTTGCTTCTCGAAGTCGAAGGTTTCCCATTCATCAGCCAGGACGCCGATGTTACCGTCTGCGCCCAATCCGCCCTGTGGGTTACCTTGAGGTATTTCAGTAACCGCTATGATCGATACGGAGAAATTCATCCCTATCAAATTAGTGCCCTGACCACGGACTATTCGCTCGGGCGTCTGTTCCCATCGGAGGGATTAACCGTTTGGCAAATGGCGGAAGCCCTGCGGCGACACAGGTTTGAGCCGTTGATCTACTCCCGTGAAAGACATAAAGATCAGTTCGAGCATCTTCTTTACACTTATATCGAGTCGGGGATTCCTTGTTTGATCGGATTCAACGATCACGTTGTCTCCGGGTTTGGACACCGATCTGAACTGGATGCGTCGATCATCCCAAATGACGGAGGAACTCACTTCTCTTCCCGGTTCAACCAAGGGTTTGTCATTTGCGATGACAATTATTTTCCCTATCAATCGTTAAATCGAAACGGAGAGGCCGAACCCTTGGATTCTCGCTACAGGTTCTCGGATATCCATACCTTCATCGCTCCGCTTCCGGACAAAGTCTTTCTTACCGCCGAAGGATTCGAACAACAGGTCAAAGAAGTGACGGCGAAATTTTTCTCCCCAAGAAAAGCGCCGCTGGACCAGACACTCGTCTGCCGGCTGTTGCTCACCACCGGGAGTTCATTCAAGAGCAAACTTTCACTTCGAGGAATGGGGCATCCCCTCGTCCAGCGGCTCTACCGTGAACTGCCGCTTCCACATTTCATTTGGGTGTGCGAAATCTCGACTCCCGAGGATTACGCTAAAGGAAAAATCTGGGGCGAAATTCTTTGGGACGCTACGTTCAACCCCCACGAGATTGAAGGGCTGATCGCCTTTCACCTTCCGGACAATCTGTTCATCGACGTCGGGGGGCCGCTCAACAGGCCGCAGTCGCTCAAAAAATTGGACTTGCCGGACAGCAGGGCCTATGATCTTTACGTAAACAACCTGAAAAACCTGAACTGACGGAGACATGCCATATGACAGAAGTCTTAATTAGCGAGGAGCTGGACAAGAAAATGGTCCCGGTTTTTTCGTCTGACGAAGAATACGAGCGCTACCGGGAAGAATTCAGGTCGAAAATGGAACCCATTCTTATCGAACAGCGGAAAGCGCGAGCGCAGAGCGAAGAAGACGTGCGCAAGAAGATCATCTTCTAACGTTTACTCCGGAATCGAATTCCGAGAAGGAGGGCAACGAGATTTCGTTGCCCTTCTTGTTTTAATCGAATCGACTGTGCGCGATGAACTTCCGCATCGCAGGCACGTTCACGGACAGCCTCGCCCGCCTCACCGGCGACGAGCAGAAGGCGGTGAAGACGACGGCGTTCGACCTGCAGATGAACCCGGCGAATCCGGGGATGAAGTTTCACCGGGTGGACGGAGCGAAGGACAAACGGTTCTGGTCGGTCCGCGTGAATCGGGATATCCGGCTGATCGTTCATCGGACGGACGGAAGTCTTCTCCTTTGCTACGTCGGTCACCATGACGACGCCTACGCCTGGGCGGAACGGCGGAAACTGGAGACGCATCCGCGAACCGGCGCCGCGCAAATCGTGCAGATCCGGGAGACCGTGCAGGAGGTTTTTGTGCCGGTTTACGTCGAAGAGGAGCGTCCGGCCCCGAAGAAACCGGCTCTGTTTGGCGATGCCAGCGACGAAAGCCTGCTGAAATACGGGGTCCCGGAAGAGTGGCTGGCGGATGTGAAGGCCGCCAATGAAGACACGATTCTGGAACTCGCCGATCATTTGCCCGAGGAAGCTGCGGAAGCTCTTCTTGAACTCGCAACCGGCGGGAAACCGACCGAAATCCCGGCGACCTGGGAAACGAAGGATCCGTTCGAACATCCGGACGCCCGGCGCCGTTTCCGGATCATGGCCAACGTCGAGGAGTTGGAGCGTGCATTCAATTACCCCTGGGAGAAATGGACCCTGTTTCTTCACCCGACACAGCGGGAAATCGTCGAGCGCGACTACAACGGCCCGGTTCGCGTTTCGGGAACCGCCGGCACGGGGAAAACAATCGTCGCACTCCACCGGGCGGTTTACCTGGCCCGAAAACATCCCGAATCGCGCATTCTGCTCACGACGTTTTCAGATACCCTGGCGCGGGCGCTTCGCGTAAAACTCCGACGATTGATCAGCAATGAGCCCTCCATTGCGGAACGGCTGGAGGTGGAAGGCATGGCGGATGTAGGCCGGAGGCTCTACGAGCGCGCCGTCGGCAAGGTGGAGCTGGCTGACACGGAGGCGATCCGCGCTATGATCGACCTGGCGACGGCCGCCGAACCGGAGCATGGTTTCAGCCTGAGTTTTCTTTTCGGCGAATGGACGCATGTCGTCGACGCCTGGCAGATCGATAGCTGGGAGAGTTACCGCGACGTGAAACGCCTCGGCCGAAAAACGCGGCTTCCGGAGGCAAAACGGGAGCAGTTGTGGAAGATCTTCGAGAATGTCCGGGACCAGTTGGCCGCAACCGGAAAACTGACGGAGGCCGCGATGTTTACGCGGCTGGCGGATGCATTAGCCGCATCGAAGCACCCGCCTTACTATTTTGCCGTGATCGACGAAGCGCAGGATCTGAGCGTTCCGCAAATGCGATTTCTTGCCGCACTGGGCAAAGAACGCTCGCAGAGCCTTTTCTTTGCCGGAGATCTTGGACAACGGATTTTTCAGATGCCCTTCTCATGGAAGAGCCTCGGTGTGGACATCCGCGGGCGGGCAAAAATCCTGCGGGTAAACTACCGGACCTCCCATCAGATCCGAATGCAGGCGGACCGGTTGCTCGATCCGGAGATCGCTGACGTCGACGGCAACAGCGAACGAAGAACGGATACGGTTTCGGTGTTCAACGGCCCCGCACCCGAGATTCGCGTTCACGAGACACAGGAAGAGGAGATACAGGAGGTGGGCCGCTGGCTGAAGGACTGCCTTGAAGAGGGAATCCGCCCGAGCGAAATCGGGGTCTTTGTTCGATCGGAAGAAGAAATAGCCCGTGGGAAAGCAGCCATCGAAGCTGCCGGCGGCATCGCCCAAGTGTTGACGGAAAAATTCGAGAGCCAAACCGGAAAAATCTCCCTTTGCACCATGCACCTGGGCAAAGGCCTTGAATTTCGCGCGGTCGCCGTGATGGCCTGTGACGACGAGGTGATTCCAAGCCAGACACGAATCGAAGAAATGGGCGATACCGCCGATCTCCACGAAGTCTACAACACCGAACGGCACCTCCTCTACGTCGCCTGCACCCGAGCACGGGACCGCCTGCTCGTCACAGCAACTGATCCTGAGTCGGAATTCCTTGCCGATATGGCGGAGGTTCGACGCTGAAAGGCTGTTCCGCGTCTTCCCCGACAGTCGGACAGGAAGCGCGCGGCGCCGTGCAACCTTCTCGAATCATCGATCACTCACCGTCGCCCTGATACGTCATCGCGTGACAGAGGGCGACGCCGGCGGCGTCCGCTTCATCGGCGGATAGCGTCCGACCATGGCCGAGCATCCCCATGACCATCTTCGCCATCTGCTGCTTGCTCGCCCGGCCCACACCGACGACCGCCTGCTTCACGCGCAACGGCGGATATTCAAAAACCGGCTTTTCCGCAATCGCCGCGGCGGCGATCGCAGCCCCTCGGGCGGCGCCAAGGATCTGGGCCGTCTGAAAATTTTGCACATAGATCGTCTGCTCGAGCGCCACGTGATCGACCAAGTAGTCGTTTAAAATCCGGTCGACACTGCGAAAAATTTCGCCGAGGCATTCCGGCATTCCCGCCGCCGCCCGGACGCGAACCGTCCGGCTGTGGAGCAGCAGATGCGGCTTCCCCGGAACGAACTCAATCAACGCGAGACCGGTGCCGCGCAGGCTGGGATCGATTCCAAGCACCATCCCGCGAAACGGCTTGCGCCGCCCATCCATCGAAAAGTTCCCCGCCGCCGGGGGAAGCTTTCCTTCCAGTTTCGCCTTCCACAAATCGCGCACCGACGTCCGGGCCATGGCCAACGGTACAACCAGACAGAACGGATGCGGTCAAGTCGGCGAGATTGAATGGACCGCGTTTTGCGCTTGCCTCAGCGCGATTACTGGGAAACTTGGAACACTTCCCCAATCGCCCGATTTGCCCAGGTGGTGGAATGGCAGACACGCCAGACTTAGGATCTGGTGCCGAAAGGCGTGAGAGTTCAAGTCTCTCCCTGGGCACTGCCACTCAATTTCGGAAAATTAAGCTGCGCAGCGTGAGCCTCTGAGCTTCGACCCCGGCCGAATTGCGACGAATTCAATTCATCGGTTTTGCCGGGAAAGAACTTGCAACGGCGCTTTTTTCGATCTTCTTTGAATGTTTCCTGTGTGTCGGGCCGTGGCGCAGCCTGGTAGCGCGCTTGCATGGGGTGCAAGAGGCCGAGAGTTCGAATCTCTCCGGCCCGACCATTTTCTCCGTTTCCCGAGGAAGTCCGCGCTCTCGCGCTTGTACGTGCAGAACGCGGCACCCCGAAAAGCCATGGCTGTAAAGAAAAAGAATCCCGGACAAAAGAAGAGTCCCAACCGCAACGCCCTCTGCCCGTGCGGCAGCGGACGGGCCTACAAGAATTGTTGCGCGCGAAAGCGTTCGCCGAACGATCCCCGATCAACATCGAACCGGATCATGCGGGCCGCACTCATCATCGTAATCGCCATCCTCGTGATCGGCGGAATCATCCTGGCCGCACTCTGACCGCCTTACTCTCGTTGCCCGCCCGAAAGGACGATGAAACTGGAAAGGTTCCTCGGCGCGGTGACACGCGGCCCGCGCGAAAACCGCACCCTCGCGCTCATTTTTACCGGCGGTGATTACGGTGAAGGGGTGACGGATGTTCTCGATGCTCTTCAATTGGCGAAGGTGCCGGGGTCCTTTTTCTTTACCGGAAACTTCCTCAAACCTCCCGAACATCGAACAGCCATTCAACGTGCCATCCACGCCGGTCATTATATCGGGCCCCATTCATACGATCACCTGCTTTATTGTCCGTGGGATGACCGCGACAAGACCCTCGTCAGCCGTACCGGCTTTCGCGACGATTTGAACAAAAACATCCGCGCACTAGCGGAGATCGGCGTCTCCCCTGCACAGATCACCTGGTGGATCCCGCCATATGAATGGTACAATGAAACGATCGCAAAGTGGGCCGCGGAAATGGGCCGTCCGCTGTTTACCTTCACACCCGGCACGCTTTCGCACGCCGATTATACCGAAGACGGAGCGGCCAACTACCGCTCCTCCGCCGCCATTTACCACAGCATCCTCGATTATGAAGAAGCGGAACCGGACGGCCTCAATGGCTTTCTCCTCCTGACGCATGTCGGTGCCGGTCCCCGGCGCACAGACAAATTCTTCCGCCTCCTGCCGATCCTCATCAGCGAACTCAAAGAACGGGGCTACGCCTTCGCCCGGGTCGACGAATTGCTCAATGAATGATCAGTTTTTATTTATCATTTTTCATTGTCTATTGCGTTTATAAGGCGGCGAACCTCGCATCCACACAATCACAGTTCTCAATGAGAAATGAGAAATGATAAAGAAAAGGTCACAATTAATCAGTCTCGCCGTTCCTCCCGATAGGCGCGCGCGAGAAGAGAAACCGGGTGCTCCACTCGCATGCGCAACCCGGTACTTCGCATGCCGGACTGGAGCTGAATCATACATCCTGGATTGCCCGTCGCCACAACTTCGGCATTCGTTGCCGCAAGATGACCCATTTTCCGGTCGAGGAGTTTTCGCGCCGTCTCCGGTTGAGTAATATTATATACTCCCGCGCTGCCGCAACACCAGGTGGACTCCTCGAGTTCGTGCAGCTCAAGGCCGGGAATGCTTGCTAATAATGCCCTTGGCTGCCGCGTGATTTGCTGCCCGTGACAGAGGTGACAGGCTTCGTGATAGGTCACCGCTTGATGCTTCCCTTCCGTACGCGGCGGCCGAACGCCGATCTCGTCGAGCCACTCGCTGATGTCGCGAATCTTGCGCGACCATTGCCGCGCCTTCTCCGCGTACGCCGGATCATCCTCCAGCAGCCGGTCGTAGTGTTTCAAATGCGAACCGCACCCGGCCGCGTTTGTAATCACCGCGTCAAGCGAATCGAGATCGAACTTGTCGATATTGCGCCGCGCCAGCTCCTTGGCCAGCGCCCACTCGCCATTGTGTCCATGGAGCGAACCGCAGCACGGCTGTAAACGGGGCGTGACGACCTCGCAGCCGTTCGCCAGCAGAACATCAGCGGTGTCGCGATTGATATCAGAAAACGTAAGGTCCTGCACGCAGCCGGTCAGCAAGCCGACCCGGTATTTCTTCTCGTCAGGCGGCGTCTCGACCGGGGCGATGATCTCCTGGGAAAACCGTTTGCGCACCTCGGGTGTCATCGGTTCGAGTTCCCGCAGGCTCCGCGGCAGCAGCCGCGTCAGCCCGATCTTGCGAACCGCTGTCTGCATTCCCGTCGCCTGATACAGCCGCAGGAGCCGTCCCAGCGCATGCAGCCATTTCGGCCGCGTAAAAATGACTTTCAGCGCAATCCAGCGGACGAAATTTCGCTTCGGGCTGTCGAGCACTCCCTGACGCTCCGCTTCCGCTCGCGCCATTTCAAACAGCCGCGTGTAATCGACCCCCGCCGGGCATGCCGTCGTGCAGGCCAGGCAGCCGAGGCAAAAATACATTTCCTCGGCAAACGCCCGGGTAATGTCCAGCTCATCGTCGGCGACCGATCGCATCAGCGCGATGCGGCCGCGCGGACTGTTTCTCTCTTTCCCGGTCAGCACGTACGTCGGACAGGTCGGCAGACACATCCCGCAATGCATGCACTGTTGCAGAACCGAATAATCGAGGTTCTTGAGGTACGATCCCCCGGCGGCCGGTTCAATGCGGACGCGCGGAGACGCTTCCGCCGGGGGAGGCGTGCTGATCGGCAATATTTCCTGGTTTCCGCTCACAGCTCGTGTCAGTCGAAGATCTTCCCGGGATTCAAGATATTTCCCGGATCAATCGTCCGCTTAAAGGCTTTGAGCAGTTCCAGGCTCGCTTCCGGAAGTTGACGGGGCAAAAACCTTTTCTTCGCCAAACCGACACCGTGCTCCCCGGTTATCGTTCCGCCGAGTTCGATGGCATAATCGAAAATTTCGACCATCGCCTTCTCCACCCGCTCCATCTCCTCGACATCTTTTTCATCGGTCAGAAAGGTCGGGTGCAAATTCCCGTCCCCCATGTGGCCAAACGTGCCGATCAGCAATCGATGACGCTCGCCCACCTCCTGAATAAAGCGAATCATCTTTGTCAGCTCGCTGCGCGGCACCGTCGCGTCCTCCAGAACGGTTGTCGGACGCATCCGGGCGAGCGCCGAAAAAGCGGCGCGGCGGGCCGTCGCCAGCCGCTCGGCTTCTTCCTCCGACGCCGCCACCTGGACATTCGTCGCGCCGTGCTCGCGGGCGATCCGCGACATCGTTTCCGCCTCTTCGGCAACCACCGCCGGGTGCCCGTCGCTCTCCATGAGCAAAATCGCTTCGGCGTCGCGAGGCAGACCGATCTTGGCGTAATCCTCGACGCACTGAATCGTCACCTTGTCGAGGAATTCGAGCGTGCACGGGATGATCTTGTTTTCGATGATCGCCGAAACCGTCTCGGACGCACCCTCCATCGTCGGAAATTCCGCGAGCAGCGTTTTGCGCGCCGGCGGTTTCGGAAGCAAGCGTAACAGGATTTTGGTGACGACCCCGAGCGTTCCTTCCGATCCGATGAAGAGGTCCTTCATGTTGTAGCCGGCGACGTCCTTGACGCACTTGTTGCCGAACCAGCAAATTTGCCCGTCCGGCAGCACAACCTCCAGGCCCATCACATAGTTGCGCGTCACCCCGTATTTCAGGCCGCGGAGGCCTCCGGAATTTTCCGCGACATTGCCGCCAATCGTGGAAATTTTCATCGACCCCGGATCGGGCGGGTAAAAAAGTCCGGCTTCACCCGCGGCGTCGGAGATCGCCTTCGTAATCACACCGCATTCCACGAGCATCGTCAGGTTCTTGCGGTCGAGTTCGAGGATGCGGTTGAACCGGAGCAAACACATCACGATCCCGCCGGGAATCGGAATGCTGCCGCCGCTGAGCCCCGTGCCGGATCCGCGCGTCACCACCGGGACCGAATCGGCGGCGGCGAACTTGAGGATCCGGGCAATCTCCCCCGCGGTTTCTGGAAAAACCACACACGAAGGCCGCTGTTTCAGCGCAGCGGTACCGTCAAATCCGTACGGAATCAGATCCTCCGGTTGACTCAAAACCTTCTCCGCCCCGAGCAAATTCTCCAGGCGCCCGACCAGATCAGCAGCCGTTTTCACAACCGGAAAGCTTCGGGATTTCCCGGAGAAAGTTAAAGCAATTTATACGCCCTCATCTGTTTCCCCTCCGACTTCCGGCCTCTGCCCTCCGGCTTCTGCCCTCCGGCCTCCGGCTTCCGCCCTCCGGCCACTGCCCTACCGTTCCTGGAGACTTTCGTTCCGGATCTTCCCGCGGGCAATGTCGATCCCGGTGCTGATGAGCGGATCGTCGAATATTTTCTCCGGCCCAAGGTTGGCCACGCGCGCGACAAACGGGAACGTCGCATTCGTCAGCGCAAGCGTCGCGGTGCGCGCGACGGCGCCGGGCATGTTCGTCACGCAGTAATGAATGACGCCGTGCTTCACAAACGTCGGCTCATCGTGGGTTGTCGGCCGGCTGGTTTCAACACAGCCGCCTTGATCGACAGCGACATCGACGATGACCGCGCCTTTCCGCATTTCCTGAACAAGTTCCTCGGAAACCAGGCGAGGCGCACGCGCGCCGGGAACCAGGACCGCTCCAATCACAAGGTCGGCGGCGCGAACCTGGTCCCTCACACGGGCCGGTGTGGACAGCAAGGTCGCGACGTTCGCCGGCATGATGTCATCGAGGAAGCGCATTCGCTCCAGACTTTTCTCAAGAACCGTTACCTGGGCGCCGAGCCCGGCGGCCATCTTGGCCGCGTTTGCGCCAACGACCCCGCCCCCGAGCACCACCACCTTCGCCGGCTCCACACCCGGAACGCCGCTGAGCAGAACGCCGCGGCCGCCGAAGGGCCGTTCGAGATGGTGGGCACCTTCCTGAATCGACATCCGGCCGGCGATTTCACTCATCGGCGTCAACAGCGGGAGTTTCCCGTCCGGTGTGCGCAAGGTCTCGTACGCGATCGCGATCGCCCCGCTTTTCACCATCCCTTCAGTCAATTCACGCGAGGCGGCGAAATGAAAGAAGGTAAAAACGATCTGGTTTTCGCGGATCAGTCGGATTTCGTCAGGCTGCGGCTCCTTGACCTTCACGATCATGTCGGCGCGCGCGAAAACCTCCTCGACGGTATCAACAATCTCAGCACCGCGAGCGCGATACTCGCCGTCCTCAATTCCGCTGCCGATTCCGGCGCCGGTTTCCACGATCACCTCGTGACCGTCGCGTTTGAGTTCTTCGACTCCGTCGGGGATCAGGGCAACACGATATTCGTGACGTTTAACTTCCCGGGGGATTCCAAGGATCATCAATGGATCTTTCTACTTCAAAAGATTACCAGCAGAAGAGAGAAAGAACACATACATCATGCATGGACCCCGGCGTCAATCTTCCGCGCGGCGAACTTCCGTTTTGCAGAGAGTTTCTTTGACAGCTGCAGCGTCTCTAATACACACCCTTCTCGCTGCTCATCATCCCGCCGCTGCTTCCCGCTCCCCTGCATAGCGGCCGGCGCGGGCTTCGCTGTTGCACCTCGCGCGGTGATAAAGAAGGCTGCTGGCTCGCGCGGCGTTATCAGGCTTGCCAGCCCAAGCCTTTAGCGTCGGTTCCTGCAAGGCGCGGCCGAACGAAAAACTCAATTCCCAAGGCTGCGGATCCCGGCGGTTCATTTCGTTTAAATGTGCCGTCGCGAGCTCCGCGCTCTGACCGCCCGACAGAAAAGCGATTCCAGGAACCGCCGCCGGCACCGCCCGGCGAAGACAGCGAATCGTCGCCGCGGCGACTTCCTCGACCGAGGCCTGACGCTTCGCTTTCTTTCCCGGGACCACCATGTTCGGTTTCAGGATAATCCCTTCCAGCAAAATCGCGTAGGCGCGCAGCCGTTCGAATACCATTGTCAGCGCTTGCTCGGTGACTTCCTCACAACGGTCGATATCGTTGTCGCCATCCATCAACACTTCCGGCTCCACGATCGGAACAATTCCTTCGTCCTGACAAACCGCCGCGTAGGCCGCCAGCGCGTGCGCATTAGCCTCGAGACAGCCGCGCGTCGGAATGCGATCGCCTTCAATCGAAATGACCGCCCGCCACTTCGCGAAGCGCGCCCCCAGCTGACGATACTCAACGAGACGCTCCCGGAGCCCGTCCAGCCCTTCGGTCAATTTCTCGCCTTCGTGCAGCCCGAACGGCTTTGCTCCTTTATCGACCTTGATCCCCGGGATGATCCCTTTCGCCGCGAGGAGCTCCGGGAACGGCGTCCCGCTGTCGTCCGTCTGCCGTATCGTTTCGTCAAACAGGATCACGCCGCTGATGAAATCCTCGATTCCTTCGCACGTGAAAAGCAACTGCCGGTAGGTCCGGCGATTTTCCTCGGTCGATTCGACTCCCACACTGCTGAGTCGCTTGGCGATCGTGCCGAAACTCTCGTCGGCGGCCAAAATGCCTTTCCCCGGCGCCACCATGGCGAGCGCCGTTTCCCGCAATACGTTATCGTTCATCAGCATCTCCTCCTGCTTTGACTCTGAAGCAAAACAGCCGGATTTCAATAGCGGGGGCCTAACTCGCCTTTCGCTGCCCCCTCACGGCAATCGTCCTTCCGCCACTTCCAAAAGATCGCACATCGTCAGGATATCCTCGCGATGCACGAGGCCGAGCTCCTGCTTGCGGATGTCGAGGCGTTCCTTCGAGTAGCCCTCGAGCCCGCGCTGCACGAGCTTTCGATTCCAAACATGCACCCGAAGATCGACCGGAAACAGCCGCGCCAACGCCGCATCCAGCTCCTCGCCATCCGGATGCTCGCGCACCGCCTCCAGCAGCACGTCGAAGGAAATCCCAAGATGCTCGGCTAACAGCGCGTCAAATCCGCGCCCGAGCGTCTTCGCGTATTCCGGTGACAACGTCCCCGCCCAATGCCGGCGGATTTTCTCCAGCACCCGGGGCAAATGCATCAGACCGCACGCATGCGGCAAATACGGCGAAGGCAGCGGGTTTTCCACAAGGCTCATCCCGGAATAGTATCACCTAACTTCCGCGAGTCGCAATCGCCAGGATCGATTGAACGGAGAGGATGGTAAAGAACAGGCCGGACAAAAGGAAAACAAACGCGATCAACGCAACCCCTCCCACGGTTCCGCTCGGCACCGGATTGTCCCGCTGTTTTATTGAGGCGCCGACACGCAGCAGCACGGCATATACGATCCCCAAACCGTGCAACAGAAAAACGATGCCAACAGGCGCGAAGATCACCGTTGCCAAAACCAGCTCCGCGTATCCTTCATACAACTCCATCCAGGCGAGCGCCACCCAAGACAGCAGACCGGTCGCCGCCATCGCGGCCGACACCTTGATTAATCGCCAGTAAGCAGCCCAATATTTTCCGGGAAAAAGCATGGTTTTTTCCTCCCGTCCCCGGTGCGGTGTACGCGCGAAACCTGTCAACTCGCGGGTTCCTGACCGGGTACGGAAGCCTTTCCATTCGATCAGCTTCCCGCCTGTCTACGTACGAGGATCGCGCGCGTAAAGGAATCGTTCCGCCCAGCCCCGATTTTTACAGATTCTTCATCCCATCCGTCCGTTATAGTACACTCGATGTCGCGAATCTTTAAATACGCAGCCTGACTCCAAAAACTCGACTTCAACTCCCCGCCCTTCGCCCTTCGCCGCATCCTGTTCCGTCCGCTCCCCGCATCATGCCTTGCGAGCCCCGGATACGGCACCGCTATATCGTCCCCGCCAGTACCCGCGTCGCTTCACGGGGATCAGAATCATCCCACTCCACATCGGCGCCGAGCTTCTGAAGGTTTTCAACAAAGAACGGATGCGCCCGGCGAATCGGGTCGGCGTGTTTAACAATACTCTTTCCGTCGATGCTCGCCGCCGCCATATAGAGTGCGACCGCCGCACGGATAATATAGGGCGATTCAACCACGGCCGGCCGCAGAGGTTTGTTCCCAAACACAATGATGCGGTGCGGATCGGAACTGACCACGTGGGCGCCAAACTTCACCAGTTCCGGCGTCCACTGAAAACCGCCCTCGTACACTTTGTTCCAAAACTGAATCGCCCCGCGCGCCCGCACCGCCAGTGCCACCATAAGCGGCAAAAGATCGACCGGGAAATACGGCCACGGCGCCGCCTCGATCTTTGGAAGCAGATTCGACGTAAATGGCTCCCGAATTTCAAGCGTTTGCCCGGCCCGCACAAGCGCCGTCTCGGCCCCTTCAAACTCGACTTCCACCCCGAGCTTCGCAAACGACCGGTTGATCAAGGCGAAATGGTCCGGGACCGCCTGCCCGACGCGCACTTCTCCGCCCGTGATCGCGCCAATCGCCAAAAAGGTCGCGATCTCATGGTGATCCGACGAAATCGACAGGTCCGCGCCATGCAGCGAATCAACTCCGCTGACCCGGATGACGCTGGTCCCAATCCCTTCAATTTTCGCGCCCATCGCGACCAGCGCCCGGCACAAATCCTGCACGTGCGGCTCGCTCGCGGCATTGACGAGTTCGGACTCGCCTCTCGCCAGGGCCGCGGCCATAACAAAGTTCTCAGTCGTCGTCACCGACATGTAATCCTGCCAGAACCGGCTACCGCGGAAACGGCCTTGAAGGCGCAGTTCCAAGTGCCCGTTGTGCGAAACGTTCGCCCCAAGCTCCCGCAAAACCTCAAGGTGCGGATCGAGTTCTCGAATGCCGAGCGAACAGCCTTTGGCATTGGAGTTCAGCGTCACATATCCGAGCCGGTGCAGCAGCGGCGCAAACAGCAGCACCGACGAACGCATCCCTTGCGGAATCCCGCATTCGGGCAAGGACGACGCCGCCGGCGCGTGGCAAATTTCCAGCACTTTTTCCTCCCGGTCCCAGACGATGTCCGACCCGAGCTCCTCAAAAAAGCGCACCAGCTTCTGCACGTCGGTGATTTCAGGCACGTTCCGGATCGTCACCGGCTCATCCGTCAGCAGGGTCGCGCAGAGAATCGGGAGCATCGAGTTCTTGTTCCCCGAAGGCTCGATCACGCCCGAAAGCGGCTTCCCTCCACTGATGATCAAATTTCCCATGTTGCCGGTGCCCCCCAGAATCAGGATCGTCGCGCGGATTGCAACGCCCGATCATTCCCGTCCGGTCATTTCGACCGTTTATCCAACTTTTTACGCCCGATTTCTCGCCCCCGAATTTCGCACCAAACGTCTGCTCCTTCCCAGAGTTTCACCGCCCCGAACGCACGGTCCCCGCCGTCTTCCGCAAGGTCGCCAGCCAATCGGCCGCGGCCGGAGCGTCCGGATACTGACGGCCGTTCAGCCAGTCGCACTGGATGGAATACGTAAACGCTTTCCCAGCTTCGGCGCGCAGCACCACCCGCTGCTCCTCCGGCTGATCGTCGATCCGCAGGTAGCGGGTCGCGGGCCAAATGACGCCCGTGCCGATCCAGCCAATCGCCGGTTCCTGCCAGCCCCAGACACCCATCACACCGATTTGCGTATCCACCACGAGGTCCTGCACCGGCAAGCGGTTCAACCCGATCCCAACCGCGATCTCATCAGCCGGCCGGCCCCCGGTCACCAAAACTTCCACCGGCGAATACGCTTCGCCCGCCAAAGCCGATGGACGAAGGCGCACCGTGTACGGCGCATCGGCCGGACCGACGTTCTCCACCGTCATTTCCAGCGTCACCCGATCGTTCGTCTCCTCAACCAGTCGTCCGGAGAACCGCGGGCCGTTCTCCCCGTCATTATAAACCGGATACGCTTTTCCGTTCACATACAAAATCACTCCGCCGCATCCCGCTGTCTGCCCAACATGCAGCGCGTCGATCCCCCATTCATTTTCGACGTGGTAGCTCCCGCCATCCGCAAGTTCATGAATGATCGCCGGATAAATCAAAACGTCGCGGCTTTTTCCAAAAAAATCGAAATGCCCCTCGTACATCCGGTAGGCGACCTTCTCCGACTCCCAGCCCCAGTTCGGCGGCAGCCATTGATTGTCCCACGCCACGCGCGGCCTGTCCGGCTCAGCCCGAAGCTCGTGTACGAACGCCCCGAAATCCATAGCGGACGCCCTCACCGAAAACTCCTGACGCACGGCCTCCGTCATTCCGGCCAAATCATTGCGCCCGCGAAACTCATTGATTCGCGCCCAGAATCCGTCGCTCACGTCACCCCCCGTCTTCTTCAGTTTCACCAGCGCCCGGTCGCGAACGAGTCGCAGATAATACAGCAGTGCCGCGTCGCTTTCCGCAAACTTCCGGCGAGATTCTTCAGGAAAATCATTCCCCGTAAATCCGCTTTGCAGCAGCTCCCAAACTTCGTCGTTCTCGCCCCGTTCCGCGAGCGCGGCCGTCAGCACGCGGTTGAGTTCGTACAGCGCTCGCGGCTCTTCCTCGACCACCGGCCGCCACGCCGCGTGAATTTCCTCCCAGCTCCAGCTGATTCTCCGGACGCCATCCATATCCAGCGTCCACTGGTCATCGACGTCACCATCGCCATCGAAGTCCAGCGTCACCGTATCAAAATACCCGTCGCCGGCCATGTCGTGGAACTCGTAGGTCATGTCGGCTTCCCGATCGAGATCCCAATCGACATCGATCCAGCCGCGATCGGCATAACGCAAATGGATCCGCCCGGTGCCGGGATGGAAGTAAAACTCGTTCGGCGCTTCCGGATGCAGCACAATTTCATTGCGGTTGTTGAACGGCCCCGCCGACGGCCCGCCGATCGCTCCCATTTCAATTCCTTCACGTCCTTCGGGTGAATGCATAATCACCCCTTCCCAGCGCTCGTCGCCTTCGCCCCTCCCATAGCCGACGTTGTGATCGTTCTCCACCCACGTCATCAGCACCCGCGCCCACACGACCGGCTTTAAAAATCCGCGGATGCGATGCCGGTCAAGAAACAGCCCGGTCTCAATGCCCCGCAAGGTTATCCGCTCGCCATACACGTCCGAGAATTCCAGGTCCGATACAAAGCTGTTCTGATCCTCTCCCTGCCACCCGGGAGCAAAGGCCGAGATGCTCACATCGTAATCGCGCGGCGACTCCAACGTCGCGTCATTGTCCGCGTCAAAGCTCCACCGAAGCGTGCGGACGTTCCGCCCGGTTCCCGAGACGCGGATCACTTCCTCCGTGACACCATCCTCATCCCGATCGAAAAACAAAAAAGGATTCTCCCAAAACGGCACCCAGACGTCGCCGTCCGACGGCAGGAAAAACGCGCAGAAACTTTCGTCGCCGTTGAAGTGCGTCCGCAATTGTCCCCGCGGCTGAAAATACCGATAGCCTTCGTGAAACCAGAGCAAATTGTCGTCGCCATCGTCGCGACTCCACCAAACCCGCAATCCGTCGCCATGAAAGCCGACCGAGGATGGCGCGTAGAAATAAAACGCCATTTCATCGACATCATTGTCCCCGTCCGTGTCCAGGTAAGAAACCACCCCGTCGACGGTCCCGTCCGCCTTCCAGTCAGCGATATACAGGTCGCTGTCGCGGTCGGGCTCGCCGCCCATGACCAGATCGCCGTCCTCGTCAATCACCCGCACCAGCACGGGGCGCGCCTGCTCCAGATGGCGCGAAGCGATGTCGATGAACCAGACTTCCTCCGGCCGGCCGTCACCGTCGCGATCGACATAATGACGCTCTCCGGCCGGCGCCGCTTTCACTTTCTCGACCATCGCGGGATCCAGCACCGCGGCTTCACCGAAAACACGCTGGAACATCGCCTGCGAGGGATCCGCTGCAACCGCCGCCGCGGAAACCGAAACAGCGAAGCCGGCCGCGAGCAACCGAACCGGGGGGACAAGAAAGTTGGGCAGCGACTGAAATTTCACACGGCGATTCCTACCCGGCGCCCCGGCAGAATTGCAACAGCTTTTCGAATACATCCGACGCGTCCAGGTCGCCGGAGAGATCGGAAAAATCGCCCGCCAAGACCGGCCAGTCGTCCTTCTCTTCCGGACGGCGCCCGTGCGAGCCTTTCACCAGCGTCGCGTCAAGCGGGATCAGGTCCATCAGCATCCGGAAGCCGAGCTTCTTTTTCAAAAGCCGATACGCCGCCTGCAACTTCGGCGCCTGCAGCGCCGGATCGATAAACAGCTCGACCGGGTCGAAACCGGGCTTCCGGTGGATGTCGACGCAGCGCGCGAAATCGGGAGCGACCGCATCGTCCTCCCAATAGTAATAGGTGAACCAGCTCCGCGCGTCCGAAAATACCACCAGATCCCCCGCGCGCTCATGGTCGAGCCCGTGATCCTTCTTCTCCGTCTCGCCAAACACGTGCTCGACGCCCTCCACACCACGCAAAACCTCGGCAACTTCTTCCCGAATCGTACAATCGTTGATATACACGTGCGCCACCTGGTGATCGGCAATCGCGAAGGCGCGGCTCGCCCCAAGATCGAGAATTTCCCGTCCAAGCTCGTCCTTCACCGTGATCCAGCCTTTCTTCCGGAAAAGACGGTTCAAGTGGACCGGCCGGTCGACCGAAGTGATGCCGTATTCCGACAGAACGACCACGCGGCAGCCGCGCTTTTCGAAGAAATCGATCAACCCGCCGGCGACTTCGTCAATCGCCGCCAAATCGTCGCCGAGCTTCGGCAGGTCCAGTCCAAGACGCTGCATGTTGTAATCGAGATGCGGCAAATAGACCAGCGACAGCGACGGCCGGTATTTCTCCTCAATCCATTTCGCCGATTCCGCGATCCAGCGCGACGACGCAATCCCGGACATCGGCCCCCAAAAATGCGGAAATGGAAACTCGCCGAGATCGCGTTTAATATCGAACCGGATCGAAAACGGCGAGGTATAGATGTCAAAGACTTTGCGGCCGTCAGCCGGATACATTGGACGCGGGGTGATTGAGTATTCGGCCGATGAATACATATTGTACCACCAAAATAATTTGGCGCACGTGAACCCCGGTCTCTCCGCGCGCAGCACCTCCCAGAGCTTTGATCCCCGGACGAGATGATTCGACTGCTTCCAAAACTGGTGTTCAGCCAGTTCCCGGTTGTACCAGCCGTTCGCGACGATTCCGTGTTCACTCGGAAGCTTGCCGGTTAAATAAGTAGACTGCGCGGTGCAAGTGACAGCCGGCAGCACCGGGCGAACCGCCGCTGATTGCTTTTCCGAGAAAAACCGCTTCAGGTTCGGCGTCTTCTCCCCGATCAGCCTGTGGGTCAGTCCAACGATATTGAGCACGACCACGCGCTGTTCTTCCTTTGCCATACCGCCGTTTCTAGAAAGACGACCCGGCCGTGGCAAGCCGCGGCACTCCCCCG
>CAZYAN010000058.1:0-4848 GCA_964645585.1 uncultured Opitutales bacterium | reverse complement strand
GTAGCGATGAAGCCACGCATTCATCGACTCCCCCTGTAGCGATGAAGCCACGCATTCATCGACGGCGTCGAATCATCGGCGGAAGGTTCGCTACAGGTACAAGAACACGCGCTTCGTCGATCCGCTGACGAATGTCGACTTTCCGTGTATTCCGCGTATTTCGTGATAGATTCCTAAGTCAAAACTCGACCGCCGTTCCTACCGTGAACCTTCCATGCGTTTCGGCAATCTCCAGTTAAACTCGCGCCTTTTCCTCTCGCCGCTGGCCGGTTACACCAACCTGCCGTTCCGGCTGACTTTGCGCGAAATCGGCGGACTCGACCTCGCCACAACCGATCTCGTCAACGCCCGTTCGCTGATCGAACGCTGCGACAAGGCGTTGAAGCTCGCCCACTGCTCGCCGAAAGACCAGCCGCTGGCGATCCAGCTCTTCGGCTCCATTCCCTGGGAGATGCAAGAAGCGGCGCGGATCGTCGAAGCGATGGGCGCCGCGGCGATCGATGTCAATATGGGTTGTCCGGTCCGGAAGGTCTGCAAAGTCGGAGGCGGATCGGCGATGATGACCGAGCTCGACAAAACCGCGGCGCTGATCCGAGGCATGGTGGAAGCCGTGCAAATTCCGGTTACCGCCAAAATGCGGCTCGGGTGGGACGACGGCAACATCACAGCGCCCGACCTCGCCCGCGCGCTCGAAGACGCCGGCGTCTCAGCGATTTTCGTCCATGGGCGGACGCGCGAACAGGGCTTTTCGGGACGGGTCAAACTCGCGGGCATCCGGGCCGTCGTCGAAGCCGTCGACTCGATTCCCGTCATCGGCAACGGCGACGTGACGACTCCCGAAGCGGCGCGGGTCATGTTCGAGGAAACCGGCTGCGCGGGAGTCAGCATCGGACGCGGCGCGTTTTACAACCCATGGATTTTCCAACAAACCGAGCACTATCTGCAAACAGGCGAAATCCTCCCGGAGCCATCGTTCGACGAGCGCATCCGGGTCATGTGCCGGCACCTCGACCTGATGATCGACTTCTTTGGCGAGGCCCGCGGCTGCCGGATGTTCCGCCGCGTGGCGAAGCGTTACTCGACCCGCTTCGGTCCCAGCAAATTCTTCAACCGGCTCGCGTCCACGTTTTCGAGCAAAGCTGAGTTTCACGAAATCCTCGACGCCTATCGCAACTGGCGGCAGCGCTTCCTCGCCGACGACGGCGAGCTGCTCCCGCAATACCGTCCGGCGCCGATGACGCCCTCCTTCCTCCCGGAAGCCGCCGAGTCGATGGCGATCCCCGTGCCGAAAGGCCCGATCGACGTCTGGTAACGCGGCAAAGTGCGCGACATTACAAGGTTTAATGTCGCGTCGTGTGGCTTGTCGCGGTTACTCCAACCTGAGAATGTCGAGCATGCAACCCGATCGATCCACTCCTGTATCTCTCACCATTGCCGGTTCCGACAGCGGCGGCGGGGCCGGTATCCAGGCCGATTTGCGGACGTTTGCCGCGCTGGGTGTTTTTGGAACCAGCGCCATCACCTGCCTGACCGCACAAAATCCGGATTCCGTTACCGACGTGATGCCGTGCGATCCCGCGTTCCTCCGGGAACAGATGCTCCAGATCGGCCGGTTCTTCTCCCTCGGAGCGGTAAAAACCGGCATGCTGTTCTCCGCCGAACTCATTCGGGAAGTCGCCGCGTTCCTTCGCGACCGCCCGAACCTTCCGGCGGTGGTCGACCCGGTGATGGTGGCGACGAGCGGGGCCGTCTTGCTCAAGCCGGATGCCATTGAAGTACTCCGCGAAGAACTTCTGCCGCTCGCGCGAGTCGTCACGCCGAATTTGGATGAAGCAGCCATCCTTCTCGATCGCTCCGTTGAACGAAAGGAGGAGATGATCGAAGCGGCGAAAGAAATGAGCACGTCGCTCGGCTGCGCGGTTCTTCTTAAGGGCGGACATCTGCGGGGCGACGAGGTCAGAGACGTCCTTGCAGCCAAAGACGGGACCGTTGAGGTATTCGACAGCAATCGTATTAACAAAGTTGATACACATGGAAGCGGTTGCACACTGTCGGCCGCCATCGCGGCCCAGATCGCCCAAGGCGCGGATCTTTCCCGCGCCGTTGCCGGCGCGCGCGAGTACCTGCGAAACGGCATGGCGAACGCGCTGCCGCTCTGTCGAGAACCGCGGCGATTTATCAACCATTTTCCGCCGATGCAGCGATGAAACCGCGCGACTTAAAAACCGAATGCGAATCGATATCGAATGGGTCGGCGCCACAGGTATGACGCGGTAATCGTCGGCAGCGGGCCGAATGGGCTGACGGCTGCAATTGTCCTGCAAAAAGCGGGGCTTTCGACCCAAGTCATCGAAGGCAAATCGACGATCGGCGGCGGGACGCGGTCGGCGGAATTGACGCGGCCCGGATTCATTCACGACATCTGTTCGGCGGTGCATCCGCTTGCCGCGGCCTCGGAGGTGTTTCGCCAAATGCCGCTCGATCAGTTCGGACTCGAATGGGTCCAGCCAAATTTCGCCCTCGCCCATCCATTCGATGATGGTGACGCGGCATCGATTTCCAATTCACTTTCCGAAACCGCCGCGCATCTCGGCGAAGACGCCGACGCGTATCACAATCTGTTCGCTCCGCTCGCGGCGAACTGGTCGTCTGTTTCCCGCGACCTTCTCGGCCCGGTCCGGCTGCCCCAAAGTCCGCTAGCGTCGGCGGCCTTCGGAATCCGCGCGATTCGTTCCGCGCATTCGCTCGCGGTCCGAACGTTTCAAACATCGCCGGCCCGAGCCCTTTTCGCCGGGATGGCCGCCCATTCGTTTCTTCCGCTGAACGCTCCCGGCACGGCGGCCTTCGGGCTCGTCCTCGGCACCCTCGCACACGTCGAAGGCTGGCCGTTTGCACGGGGCGGATCGCAGCGGATCGCCGACGCGCTCGCCGGTTATTACCGGTCCCTTGGGGGCGAAATCCAGACGGATTATCTTGTCAAAAGTCTTCGCGGCATCCCGCCTTCCCGTGCGATTCTGTTCGACCTCACCCCGCGCCAGCTTCTCACGATCTGCGGCGATCAATTTTCATCGAGCTACCGCCGCAGCCTCGAACGCTACCGCTACGGATCCGGTGTCTTCAAAGTCGACTGGGCGCTGAGCGAACCGGTTCCGTTTCAGAACCCGCAATGCCGCAAAGCAGGCACAGTCCATCTCGGCGGGACACTGGAAGAGATCGCGGCGGCCGAGGCTGCTGTGACGAAGGGATTTCATCCGGACCAGCCGTTTGTGATCTTCGCTCAGCCGACAATCCGCGACCCGGCTCGGGCCCCGGCGGGCGGGCACACCGCCTGGGCGTATTGCCATGTTCCGGCCGATTCGACCGTAAACCGCACCGAGGAGATCGAAGCCCAAATCGAGCGGTTCGCGCCGGGATTTCGCGACGTCATTCTCGACCGGCATACGTTCAACGCGGTCGAAATGGAAACGTACAATCCCAATTACGTCGGCGGCGACATCAATGGAGGCGCGCACACGCTCAGCCAGATGTTCACGCGTCCGGCGCCGCGCGCCTGCCCGTACAGCACCTCGCTCCCCCATGTCTTCCTCTGCTCCGCGTCGACGCCGCCCGGCGGCGGGGTGCATGGCTTGTGCGGCTCCTTCGCCGCGCAAGCCGCCCTTCAGCGGGTTTTCGGAATTCGGCAGTAAAAGCGCCCGTCCGTCAATCGCGCCGCAACATGATCAGCATGATCAGGTTCATCAGCGATCCGACGAAAGCGGCGACATAGGTCAAGCCGGCGGCGTTCAAGGTTTCCTTCACGCCGGCTTCCTCGTCGCGATCGATAATTCCGAGACCGGCCAGCTCCGCGCGCGCCCGCCGGCTGGCATCGAACTCAACCGGCAGTGTGACCAGATGAAAAAGGGTCAGCACAAAATAGATGATGATCCCGAGATCGATCAGGCCCGTCATTCGGAAAAAGAAGCCGCCCAGGATCACAAGCGGCAGCAGCTGCGAGCTGATCATCGTCACCGGCACGAGCGCCATGCGGGCCTTGAGCGCCTTGTAGCCGACCTTGTGCTGAATCGCGTGACCGGCTTCGTGCGCCGCGACGCCGAGCGCGGCAAGGCTCGTCCCCACATAATTTTCGTGACTGAGCGCCAGCCGCTTGCGGATTGGATCGTAGTGGTCGGTCAGATGTCCACGAATCGGTACAATCTCGACATCATGGATCCCCGCCTTGCGCATCACCGCCTCCGCCGCCTCGCGGCCGGTAATCTGTCCGCGCGACCGGATCTGACTGTTTTTCCGATACGCCGAGGAGACTCGAGCCTGCGCGTAAAGAGCAAAGATCATCACAACGGCAAATCCAGCGATGCCCCATGGAGTGAGGATCAGTAATCCGAAAATGGAGGTCGTCATCATAAATTCAAAAAACAAGGAAAGAATACATCGGCCGCGGTCAATAGCAACCAAAGCCGGAACAGGTTTCGGGAAAACGCCGGACAGGCCCCAAAAGCTTTCCCTGACCAAATGCTGGTGATCCCATCCGCCCCGTTTGCGCCGGTTACGGACGCTCTTTCCATGACTCCCGCAGCATTTTTGCTAGCGGCGGATACGGCGGGTTTCCCCAAGAACGGCGCAGCGACCAAAGGAAGTAAGTGGCGAGCACCACGACGACACTGCCAATGGCCAGAAGGAGCGGAAGAACTGTACCTAAGAACGCGTTCATGTTTAACCTCGTATCCGCAAAATTGTGCGGCAAAGCGCACCCAGGGCAAGGAGAAGAGAAAAAGAAGTCTTTGGTCCCCGGTCTTTCGCCTCTGGTTTTTGGTTGGGTTCGCTCCACCAAAACCCTACGCACCAAGCACT
>CAZYAN010000057.1:0-23440 GCA_964645585.1 uncultured Opitutales bacterium | reverse complement strand
TTGCTGAGCGATCCGGAGGAAGGCTTGCGGCGTTTTATCCGAACGGTGGAGGATATAAAGCTGCACTTTATCACGTATTCCTATTCGGGAAATTGATATGAAAATTTTGAATTTTGGATCTCGAATTTTAAATTCAGGGAAAAGAGGCGTTTGTACGTTACTATTGCTTTTCGCTGTTTCCGCGACCGCTTACGCGTATCCTCCGGCTCCGTATCATACGATTTATGGTTTGGTTCGGGATGAGTGGGGAAATCCGCTGCAAGTGGAGAGCCGGATCATTCTTACGACAGCCGATGGCACGGCGCTTTCGACCCGCATCGTGCCGGGACTGGCGCCAGGAATTAATTACAGGCTGGCGGTTCCGATGGATGCGGGCATCGCTCCCGACCTGTACCGACCAACCGCGCAGCGGCCGTTTGTTCCGTTTCAAATTGAGGTTAAGATCGGAAGTCAAACCTGGCTGCCGATCGAGATGCAGGGCGATTTTCGAAACCTCGGGGAACCGGCGATGGAGACGCGGATCGATTTGACACTGGGTGTGGATTCGAATGGCGACGGTTTGCCTGATGCGTGGAAGGATATGGTGATCGCAATGGCGGGCGGGGGATTAACCCGTGAAGATATTCATCCAGATGGTGATCTCGATGGCGACGGGATGAGCAATTATCAGGAGTATCTCGCGGGAACCTACGCGTGGGATTTCGGCGATCGGCTTCGGCTGGATGTTATCGAAGTCAAGGAGAGCGCCGCGATCTTGGAGTTTTTGGCGATCGACGGGCGAACGTATCGGATTTTTGGATCCCGAAACTTGCAGGACTGGGAGCCGATTCGATTTCGAGTTCCGCTGAGCGATGAGCCGGATCTGTATCGCGGGAGTTATTTTGCCCCCGAAGTGCGAATGATCCGGGCGGAGGTGGCACTCGAACCGGAGGAGAATCCCACGCGATTTTACAGTCTGGAGGTTCAATGATGGCTGCCTCTGTTCGACAGCTTTGGCTGCTCCCGTTTCTGACGTTCGGATTTCTGATCCTCGGTTGCGCACCGACAGGAGAGAAGGCACAGGAGCCGGATCGCGAAGTGGCGCTTGCTGAGCTGGAGCGGATTGATGGACAGCTGTTCGTTCGAGGAGAAACGGCACCGTTCACGGGATGGATGCTGGAGTATTATGAAGGGGGGGAAGTAAAATCTCGGTCGGCGATTGAGGCTGGGCGGCTGAACGGTTTGTCGGAAGGCTGGTATCCGGACGGTCAGTTGCAGGTGCGAGAGATGTATCGCGACGGTGTCGCCCACGGCACGCGGACCCGCTGGTATCGCGATGGAGGAATGGAGTCGGAAGCCGAAATCGTCGCGGGAGAGTTGCACGGAGTTCTTCGCCGCTGGCACCCGAACGGCGTGTTGGCGGAGAAAACAGAGATGAAGGAAGGAGAAGCAAGCGGCGTTTCGATGGGATTCTTTCCGAGCGGTTATGTGCGGGCCCGGGTCCTTTTGGAAAACGGGGATCCGGTGGAGCAGAAGTTTTGGGAAGATGGCGACGTCCGGGAGGATGAACTGGCGGAGAACAGAACAGGGAGCATTTAGAAAACGGGTAGGATTATGGCGATGCGAAAGAATTTACGGATTGTCTGGGCAGGTGCGGCAGCATTGGCGTTTTTGGCTGCCTGTCCAGCGGAAGCGGATGTATCTGTTTTCGCTGTCGATGACGCCGCCGCTGATATGCTTTTCTCGGAGGCAATGGATTTGGAGGGAGCTGTTTCGGTCGGGAAGGAAACATTTGCTGGATCGACGCTCGGAGCGGACGAGGAAGTTTCGCTTTCGAGTTCGCTGCTGGCACCGGGTGTCGCGAGCGGTCCCTTTCCGAATGGGACAACGACCGGGCTCGGCTTGTATTATCAAACGAACAATCTCGCCGGAAATCCAGTGACCTGGTCGCCGGGCGGATCGCTTTACGCGACGGGAGCGGAGACAGGCGGATTTGAGTTTATTCGGGTCGGCCCGGAGAATGAAAATGACAGTCTTGATCTGATTATTGATCCGGCGGCATTTCGCGGGATGGTGCGAGGGATTACATTCGGCGCGGCGGTGGCGGGCGGAGAGATTTTAGAAGTTCGTCTCTTTGACGATCAGCACAATCTATTATCGCTGGAAAGTTTCGGAACCGGCGAGAGCGGGCGATTGACGATTGCGGTGGCCGCGGCGCCGGAGTCGACGTTTTTCCGGATCAATCTTTGGGCGCCGGATGGATGGACTGACGCCGGTAACATCGAGGTTTTCGCGGTGCCGGAGCCGGCCGCGAGTGCGACCGTCGCCGGCGTTCTGGTTTTGCTCCTGCTGTGGATCCGTCGTCGCGTTTCCAGCGGGTAGGTTCAAATCAGCTGAGGCATCGGCTTCCAGCCGCTGATCCGTATTAACAAAGCGCGAGATGCCGCTTCCACGCTTCGGAGCTTATTCTAGTTCCAGTCTCGGCGAGGATCGGCGAACACTCCAACTTTTGAGAAATAACGGTTGGCAACTTTAGCGATTGACGGCGGCGCGGGCAACGGGATAAGCCTAGTCCCGTCTCCTTTCGCATCAGCTGATCTCTCTTTATTAGTTCTCCCCTCGGCGGATTTCTTTCGTCTGTGCTTTGGCGCTGCTGTGAAGGGATCGGCATGATTGAATCTTTCCGGGGGCTGTCACCTATAGGAATTCTTATGCTTACACCTCAAAAACTCACCGTGAAAACCCTGCTGAGCGCGCTTTGCGGATTGGCTGCATTTTTTTCCGGGGCGACTGCTCAGGATCTTTATTGGACCGTCAACGGACCGCAGATCATGGGGGCGAATTTGGATGGGACAGGCGCGGATATCGTTTTCGACGGTACAGGAATGATTGGGACGGCCGTGGATGTCGCGGTAACGGCCGATTATATTTATTGGACGGACAAGAGCGACAGCAATCCGAATGGAGGAGTTTGGCGGGCGAAGCGCAATGGTGACGAAGCGGCATTATTTATCGCGAATCCGGATCCGGAGACCATGACCTCCTTCGCACCGCAGTTTATTGAAATCGATGAGGAGGCGGGGAAATTGTATTTCTCCGACTGGATTACGGGATTGTATTCCGCGGATCTCGCGACGGGGGAGAATGTGGAATTTTTGGGGAATCCGCATGGAGGCGAGGGCAACGCGAATGCCACAGGATTGGCGGCGCGCGGTGCGGATCAGTTGCTTTCAACCAATGCCGCCGGCGGCGATACGAATCTGTATTCGACGGTGATTTCGACGAAAACGCATTCGATCGTGCAGGATTTGCTTCCCGGCGGGGATCATCAGCAATACGGTTTGGCTTTCGACGAGGCGAACGACATCGTTTATTTTACCAGTCTCGGCGCGGGCACGCTGAGTTCACTCGATTTACAGACGGGCGTTGTGACGCCTCTTCTCAGCGATCTCGGCACGGTTCTCGGTGTGGAGCTGAGCGCTTCGGGGACGCATTTGGTTTATTTGGAGCGGACGGGAAACAAGATTTCCGCGTACGAGATCGCAACGGGAGAGATCATTGAGTTGGTGACAGGAGCGGATCTGGGCGGGGTGGGGCTTCCTCATTTCGGGGTTGGTATTTTTGGCGACCCGGGTCCGTTGGCACCGGGAACGGTTGTGGTGCATGACGATTTCAGCGCGGGAACGATCGGGAATCAGTTGCACGGAAATCTGCCAATCGAAGGCAAAGGCCAGTGGAGGCACGGTGCGGCCCGTCATGCGGTTATGGAGGCACGGAGGAAAACAAGACTTTCCTGACCAGCGGCAGCGGATTGTCTTACATGTATTTGGATACGGACGTCGATTCGATTGAGAATTATTCTCTCGTTTTGAATAACGTCAGCATTTCCACCGGGGTGATGGACGGCGGTTCGAGTTTCCTGTTTGGGACGCGCCGTGCCGGGATCGAGCTGGGATGGGCGTATGATTTCCGGCCGGTTGTCTCGGGTGCGAATCCGGAGGTGCGAATTTGGGAGGTGACTTATATTCGTGCGCAGGCGGATCCGCAAAGAGTAGTGGTCGGACAGATTCATCAGCGCGATCTCGAGCTGGATTCGCTGGAACTGCGGGTGCGGGGAAATTGGGTAGCCCTGTATATTGACGGGGAGCGCTTCGACCAGGTATCGCGTCCCACGCAGGCGACGGCGTTGGACGGGACGATTGATTACGCCTTCCATGTCGGGCTGAATTCGACTCCGGCGGACACGTTGACTCTGGAGTTTGACGAATTGACGCTGACGGTTTCGGAAGCGCCGGAGCCGGCTCCGCTTCGGCATTTGTTCGCCTATGACGGGTTCGATTACCAGCCGGGCGATTTGGTCGGGCAAGATGGAGGTTTGGGGTGGGCGCAGCCGTGGGCGCCGTCAACGGAGAGCCGTCGGACCGATTGGCCGTTCGCTCAGGTGACTTCGCCGGGTCAATCGGCCGGGGAGCTGCTTGCTGAGGGGAATAAGGCATATATGGCGGAACCGGAAATTCCCGGGGGCAATGGAGGCGGACGGGCGTTCCGCTATATTGACGTGGATAACCTGGATCCGAGTTTCGTGAGTTCGTACGGTACGATCGGGGTGCCGGGCACGAGTATCTGGGTGAGCTTTATCGCGGAAGGAAATTCGGATGATCTGGCAAATGGAGAGGGCGATCCAAACCGGCCGTTCTGGGGGATATCGCTGTTCAGCGACGCAAGCGAACGGCTGTTTTTCGGAAAATCGACGGGTGGCCAGGAACTCCGTGTTTCCGGGCAGGGGCAAGCGTTGCTGTTAGAAAATAATGAGGCTCCCATCGGGGAGAAGCATTTCGTCGCGATCCGCCTCGACTTCAACGAAGAGGGCGGACATTCGGCGAGTCTGTTTATCAATCCCGATCCGACTGGCCGGACGCCGTCGGAGGAAAATGCCTACATTTTTACCGGAACCGCGGTTGATTTCTCTTTCAACCGGGTTCGCGTGGCGAGCGGCGGCGGGTATGGCGGCACAATCGACGAATTGCGAATCGGGGCAGCCTGGATGGATGTAACGCCGATTCCGTATGATGGATTCGCGAATGGCGATTTGGAGGCGGAGCCGTTTGCGCACGGCTGGAGTCTAATGCGGTTCATCACCCCGCATCCGGGGCTGATTGAAGGATCCGCGACGGCCGCGTTTATCCCGGTCGTCTCGGGCAGCGGCCAGCATAACTGGCCAATCCTCAGCCAGCATCGGCCGAGCAAACTCGAAGTCGATACCGTTGGCGCTGACCGGAGTTATCTCGTCCAGCCGACGGGGCCGAAGTGGCAGGTCGGGTTTTACACGGCGCTGGGCGACGCGGCGGGAGAGGGCGACCGGAGTCTGAGCCTCGGAATCGGCGGCGAGCGGCCGGCGGATTATACGTTTGTGAACGCGCCTGCGATCAATTTCCGGGTTACTGGAACAGGAGCGGGCCAGGTGTTTCATGGACAAGGAGAAATTCCTCCGCCGGCGGCGTGGCACGAGGTCTTCCCGGCCGGGACGTTCACCGAGTCTGCGCACACGGATCAGTTGTTTGAGAATCCGACCGTGTATTACATTCAGTTCGACGGAGATTACACAACATCGCCGCCGTCTTATACCATTTCCGTAGAAGAGGTGGGCGGCTCGTTTTCGGCGGTAAGTGAACCGCTTTCGTTCTTCCAATATGTGGTGCCGGAAGTCGGCAGCGGAATTATTACCACTCGTTTTAACGGTGTGGTGCAGGCGCCGTACGTGGTAGACGATATTCACATGATCAGCGTGGGAGATTCCGTGCCCGCGGGTTACGCGGAATGGGTAGCGGAGCATGAACTCGATGGATCGCAAAGCGGAATGGAGGCGGATCCTGACGGTGACGGAATCAAGAACCTGCTCGAGTACGCGCTCGGTTCCGATCCACTGGCGCCGAGCGTTTTCGATCTGCCGATCCAGTCGATTGTAAACGTGGGCGGAGAGGATTATCTGACGCTCACGTTCACACGTCCGGTTGGGATTGCGGGTGTCGATTACGTCGTGGAAGAATCCGCGGATCTGGTCGATTGGGATTCTGGACCGGTTGAGCTGGCTTCGAGCGTGGAGGACGGACTGAAAATCGTCACTTATCGCGACTCCATGCCAATGACGGAGAACGAACGGCGTTTCCTCCGCTTGCGCGTCGTCGCTCAGGAATAGGGGAGGGGAAAGGAACTATTCTTCGACGCGGTCCGCGCAACCTTCCATCCATGGCTGCGGCCAGCACGTAGGTCGGCGCGGTCCTATTTCCTGACTCCAGCGACCGGAGCGCTCCATTGAGAACATACAGGGGGCGCTCCGGCGGCCATGGTCGAGCCGGTTGCCCGGGTGTCCACGTGCTATCGTCGGGCATTGGTCGGAACGCGTGGCCCCTGCTCGGAATGGCGCTAACCTACCAATAAGTGGCAGCGGCTTCCAGCCGATGATCGGCATAACAAAGCGCAAGATGCCGCTTTCACGCTTCGGCTTCAGGCCTTGTTTTAGCGCCATTCCACCCCGGGGGCGTGGCCGCGGATACCGTGCCCCGCGCCGGATGACTGTTTAGCTCGATGGTCGCCGGATTGCCAGGCAGACGCTCATGTTCTCGTTGACTTACACGGCGGCGAGAGCCTGTTCGATGTCGGCCTGAATGTCTTCGTAGTCTTCGATGCCGACAGAGAGGCGAACGTAGTCTTCGGTCACGCCGCTGCTCTTTTGCTCCTCGGGAGAGAGTTGCGAATGCGTCGTGCTGGCCGGGTGGATGGCGAGGGATTTCGCGTCGCCGAGGTTGGCCAAATGACTGAAGAGCTGGAGCTTTTCGATGAAGGTTCGGCCGGCGTCGATGCCGCCGCGAATACCGAAACCGATCAGAGCGCCGAATTTCCCGCCGCAGTATTTTTTTGCGAGATCGTGGTAGCGGCTCGACTTGAGGCCCGGGTAGGTAATCCAGGTGACTTTGTCGTGGCCCTCCAGAAATTCCGCGAGGCGCAGGGCGTTTTCGCAATGCCGCTCCATGCGCAAGTGCAATGTTTCAAGTCCTTGAAGCACGAGAAACGAGTTGAACGGTGAAATGCAGTTTCCGGTGTCGCGGAGGAGCTGGAGACGCATTTTCATGATATAGGCGATGTTAGCGCCTCCGGCCGGTGCAAACTCTTTGAAAGCGTCCCAGTGAACCAGTCCATGATAGCTCTCGTCGGGCTCGGTGAAGCCGGGGAATTTGCCGTTGCCCCAGTCGAAGTTGCCGCCGTCCACCGCGACGCCGGCGATGGAAGTCCCGTGTCCGCCCATATATTTGGTGGCGCTGTGGACGACAATATTAGCGCCCCATTCGATCGGGCGGTGGAGGATCGGCGTTAGCACGGTGTTGTCGACCATCAGCGGCACGCCGGCCTCTTTGGCGATCTTGGCGACCTCCTCGACGGGGAAGATGTTGAGCTGCGGGTTTCCGATCGTCTCGCCGTAGAACAGCTTGGTGTTTGGCTTAAGGGCCTTGCGGAAAGCGTCGGGATCATCGGAATCGACAAAGCTGACCTCGATGCCGAGCTTCGGGAGGGTGTAACGAAAAAGATTATACGTTCCGCCGTACAGCTGCGAAACGGAGACCACGTGGTCGCCGCTGCCGCAGATATTGAGGACAGAACTGGTGATGGCGGCCTGGCCGCTGGCGTGGGCAAGGGCGCCGGAACCGCCCTCCAGCGCCGCGACACGCTGTTCGAGGACATCGGAGGTCGGATTCATGATCCGCGTGTAGATGTTTCCCAGTTCCTTGAGGCCGAAGAGGTTCGCGGCGTGCTCGGTGTCGCGGAACAGGTAGCTGGTGGTTTGGTAGATCGGGACGGCGCGCGAGAGAGTCGCCGGATCTGGCGCTTGCCCGGCGTGGACGGCCCGGGTGCCGATGCGGTGTTGCTTGCTCATGATCGAATGTCGAACAGTTGCGTGATTCTCTTAAAGTTCCTGGATGCGAATATTTCGGAAGGCGACGGGATCTTTGTGTCCCGCGAAGCCGAAATGGCCTGAGGTGCGGTCTTTGCCCGGGTGCGGTTTCCCCGCCATGAATTCGTCTTCGGTGACCGTTGAGAGATCGGTGTCGAGGATAGTGGTGCCGTTCAATTCCACTTTGATTTTAGAGCCGGTAACGGTGACCTGTTGAAAATTCCATTCGCCGGTCGGGCGCAGGAACCCGCGATGGGCCGCCCGCATTCCGTAGGCGCTGCCATGGTATTGGCGCACGTCGAGATCGGCGTATTTTTCGGCGGTGTTGTCGAGAACCTGGAGTTCGCACATCCCGTCGTAGGCGGCGTTGCCGGTGCCGGGGTAGCGGATGGCGAGACCGTTATTTCCACCCGGGGGGAGCTTGAATTCGAGCTGAACGATAAAGTCGGCGTACTCGCGCTCGGTGAAAATGTTTCCGCCCTTGCCGGGCCGGCACTGGATCGCGCCGTCGACGATTTCGTAATTTTCCACGGGGCCGGCCCAGCCAGTAAAATCGCGCCCGTTGAAGATTGACGTGAACTTCCCGCCGGCGCTTTTCTCGCGCAGGATTTTGTTGGCTTCGGCGGGCGGAATCTCGCGGATGAAGATGTTGCGCCAGCGAATTTCGCCGCCGTGGGTTTGAAGCTGGATCGGCCCCCGCGCCCAGAGCGGCTGGGAGCGGTCCCAGAAGTTTTCCATGGGCGCGTGGTCGACGACGAGCTGATCATTCAGATAGACGGTCGTGCGGTCGCCGACTTGGAGGACGCGAACCTTGTTCCACTCGCCGAACGGTTTGTCGGCGAGGACGAGCGGATCCTTTCCGGGCGCGCCAGGGCTGTTGTTCCAGAGGCCGCCGGAGCCCTTGTCGGCACCGATGTTCCATTTGCCGCCGGCTTCGGTGTAGTCCCAGATCTGAACTTGCGGGTTGCCCCGGAGGTAAATGCCGCTGTCGGCGAGAGCAACGGTTTTGTATTCGAGCAGGAGTTCAATGTCGCCAAATTCTTCGTCGGTCGTCGCGTAAGGGCCCTTTCCGTCGTTAACGAGCTCGCGGTTTTCGATGTGCCAATGTTTGAGAAATTCGGCCATGTCGGCTTCGCGGCGGGCGGCGCGTTCCTCGGCGGACATCGCTTCGATCTTTCGCGGGTCCACATGCCCCCGGCCGTGCCAGCCGTCAAAATTTTCGCCGTTGAACAGCGGGCGGAAGCCTTCGGGAGGCTCGACGCCGTAAGCCGTGATGGCCGCCAGCGGCAGCAGGCCGGCGACGAGTGCCGCGGCGGTGAGCGTGCGGATAGATGACGAAGACTGGCAGTTTCGGTTCGAAGAGGAAATCATAGGAAACAAAGAGATTGGAACGGCGTTCGCACTTTGCGAAGCAACGATTTTGCAATCTGTCTGGCGAAGCGGGCGGAAGCAATGCAAAAGCGGCGCGGCGCGTGGTGAAGGACGAAGTGCGGTTTTCATTTGATGGAGACAAGAAGGGTGCCTAGACACGGACGGACCCTCGCATCGTCACCGTTCTCGAAAACTTGGATTTCCCATCATGACTGCTTTCGTGACTTCTTATCAAATCGGTTATTACACCGGCAATCTCCTCTTCTTGCTGCTTGCTCTCAGTTGTCTGTGGATCGCGCGCCGGGAGCGTGTGCAGTCGGCGTGTCTGTATGCTCTTGGCCTGGCCGTCCTGACTTTTCCCTTGGCGAACGTGGGCAAGGAGTTGCCGGTGGAATATCCGCGGATGCGATTGATGGGCGTCCTGATCGTTGTTCTTCTGGCTGCCTCCTTCGTGCTTTCTGTCGCCGGATTGCTCCGTTGGAGGCGCAGGCGGTCGCACTACGACCGAGGCCGCTGGCAGGGAATCGCGGCTCTGCTGATCTCCGGACTGTGTCTGGTGCTGGTCGTTGCCGGAATCGTAAACGGGATTCGCCAGGACCGGGAGCGCCACACGGATTTTCCTCCCGTTAGGCGAACGGGTGGTGAAGCCGGGTATGTGCTCGAGGATTTTAACCTTTCGTTCGGGGAAATGGGAGAAGGCTGGGTCGCTCATGATCCGAGCAACTTTCATCCTGAGGCGAAACTGTTCTTGGGGCGGAGGCGGCCCGACCTGTATCTGATGGTGCTTCCCGAGATTCTCGGCGTGAATCATCAGATGACGCTCTCTGGATACTTGGAGGTCGTTCGAACGAATGTGCGGAGCGCGGGAGAGAATCTGGTTTTGCGAGAGCCTGTCCCGATGACGGTCGCCGGAGTTGCCGGCAGCCGCTTTTCAGCAAAAGGGCGCGTGCAGGGGATGGATTTCCATTACGAATTTTGGTGCGGGATGAAGAATGGTCTGGTCTTCCAAGTGACCGCGTTCGGAAGGCCGGGAGACGAGGAAACCATCCGTTCAAGTCACCGGACGTTTCTTTCGGGTCTGACCATGATCGATCCGGACCGGGTGCTATCGTTGACCGGAGAACACATCCGGGGCCGTATCGATTTTCCGGGCGAGGGATTCTCGGTGAATTTGTCGCCGGAGCAGGGGTGGGTGACGGCCGCTCCGGAACCGCTCTATCCATTTGGCGCCTTTCGGGCAGAGGCGCTGCACGGAGGGCAAATGATCGTGTCGCGTGCGGAGTTGCAGGGGTTGGAGCCGAATTTGGATGCCGTCGCGACGGCGCTGCTCGCGATGCAAGGTGTGGCGCTGGCTGACGAAACAGTGGTCAGCCGGCGCGAGTCGACCTTGGGTGACGGAACGCGCGTGCTCGACCTCGTATTGATGTACGAAAGCAATCCTTCCGTGTTCCGCGACTATTACCGCATCTACTGCCGCGGAGATCAGCTGGTCCTGGTGAACGCCTGGAACGAGATCAGCGAAGCGGATGCCAACTGGGATCCATCGATGACACTCGACAGTGTGGAAATTCACGAACACCTGCCGGAGCTTGCCTATTCAGCCTTTAGCGACGCTCGGCGGAAGGAGCAGGCGAAGTTTGTCAATCAAATCGGCCTGTATCATTTTCGCCGCGACCAATATGAGGCGGCGCTTGCATTGTTTACGCGCGCTTCGGCTATAACGCCGGCTGACCCTGTGCTATCGAGGAATCGGATCGAGGCGTTACTGAATATGGAGGAGTATGACCAGGTATTGAGCGAAAGTGGAGAACACCTGGTTCGGTTCCCCGACGACTTTGGGAATTGGGGAAATCGCGCGGTTGCAATGACAGCTCTCGGCCGGAACGGCGACGCTTTGAAAATTTACGAACACATTTTTAACCAGGGCTGTGACGACGATGACATTCTGCTGGATTACATAAATCTTCTGATCGATATCGATCAGCCGGTCGGGGCGCTTCTTGTTATCGAGCGGGAAGCGAAAAAGCGGCCGAGCCGGACTCTCGATCTTTGGGAAGGGCAGGTGGCGAGAATCGCGCGGGAGTTCCGGCAAAGCGAGGCAGCTTTCAGGCGGATCGCCGAGGCGGAAGGCTGGAACTCCCGTCTTTATCGCGAAATGGTGGAAACCTTTCTGGAGGAGGAAAATTACGACGCTGCATGGGACTGGCTGGACCGTCAAGAGGCTCAGATGGGAGCAACCCATGAAGTCTGGCTCGGCCGGGGACAGGTTCAGCTCGGGCTGAAAAACTTTCTGGAGGCACATGTCTCTTTTTCCCAGGCGCTAGAGAGAAAACCGGGCGATCCCGAGGCGGCCGCATTGTTGGAGGAATTGAAGCGGCGCCTCTCAGACCAGGGGATCTCGCCTCCGGACGGCGGTGAACCCGCATCGGTCATCAAATAAGTTCCGCATCCCATCGTGCGGAGGAAACGGACGGGTTGAAAAAGCGCATACGGCTCTGGTCTGAAACGGACCGGAACGATCCGCGGCGGTTGCAACCGGCCCTTCTGAACGATTTGAGGCTTGTCAGAACTTTAAGACACGCTAGGCTGGCCTCGACTTACTTAATTTCTTCACACCCTTCACTCCAAAAACGAAAATCATGAAAAACCTCAAAGGTCTCCTCGCCTTCTTCCTGCTTGTACCCGTTTTTCTCTTTTCGCAATCCGATGATGAGCTGGACCTTCAGCGCCTTTGGGAAAAGACAGGACTCGATTACTCATGGCTCGGCAGCGACGCCGGCCACAATACGGACCGCGGGATGGCCTATAACGCGGCCACAGGTCATCTGCTGATACCGGCACGCCAAGGCACGCCAAGTGTTCGTATCCTAGAAGCGGATACGGGAGATTATGTTGGCGAGCTGAATCTGGCGGGTGTCGGGGGCGGCACGTTCCCGATCAACAAAATCGGCGTGGCGGAAGACGGGGCGATCTATATTGGGAACCTGACGACCGATTCCCATACAGAGAATTACCGGCTGTACCGATGGGCGGATGAGAGCGCGGTGCCTGTGCTTGTTTACTCGGGCGATCCAAGTAACGGCACACCGGCGCCGGATAATCGTTTTGGAGATTCCATCGCTGTACGGGGCAGCGGGGCCGACACGGAGATTTTCCTTGGGACTTGGACCGGCACCATCCTTGCGCGGCTGACGCCGGGAGAGGATCCCGCCGCTCCGGAGAGCTACGCGACGCAAGTCATTGCGACCGACATGCTCCCGGCGCACGGACGCAACCTGGTTTTCGGCGAAGGAAATATTCTTTATGCGACCCGCCCGAGCTCGGCGGTAGAAACCCCCGGCCATCTGTATGAGATGGCGGTTGATGTTGAAGCCGGCACGGCGACAACGCTGCGGGTTTTTGATGGCGCGCTGGTCGCCCGCGGACTCGGGCCGATCGGCTTTGACCCCGCCGCGAGCCTTTTCGCCTCGGTGCGCCCATTTTCGCACGATGTTTTCGTTTATCGTCCGTCCCAGTTCAACCTGGAACACGTCTTTGCACCGCGCTGGTCCGCCCAATTCGGCACCAGCATCGCAAACGGGAACGGGGTCGGCGAGGCGATCGTTGTCGGAAATCGTATTTATGCATTGGATACGAATAATGGCATCCTCGCGCTCGAACTCAAACAACGCGAGGCGGTCGTACCTGGTGAGATCTACTGGACGAACGCGACGGAGATCCGGACGGTGGAGCTGGACGGCGAAAACCCGCGCATTGTTCGGGGAGGGTTTTCCCGGCTGATCGGTATAGGCATCGATCCCGCTACTCATCTTTTGTATTATGCCGACGATGCGGGGGGAACGATCGGCCGCATGAATTTGGACGGCAGCGGGCATGAGATTCTTTTCTCGGAGCGGGCCAATCCGCAGGGACTGCGGGTGCATGACGGACAGGTTTATTGGGCGGAGTGGAATGCCGGTCTCTACGCGGCCTCGGTCGATACTTTGGAAGTTGAGCAACTGATCGATTTGGGTGCCGGAATGGGGTCGACCGCCGTGATTATCGGGGCCGACGGCACGGTCTATCTCGGCACCACGGGCGGGAGCATTTACGCGCCTTCCGGAGATCCGGCGAATCCGACTTTGATTCGAGACGGTTTGGCTCCCGGTTCGTATGGATATGCCATCCATCCCGCCACCGGAACCGGGTACGCGACTTCCTACAATCAGAACCAAATTTATTCCTTCGATCTCGGCGGCGGCGCGATCAGCCCAATAACGTTCGGCGATCAGCCGCTCGGCATCGATATTACCGCGGACGGATCGCAATTGGTCTGGGCTGAACGTGGCGGCGGGCGCATTTTGAGCGCGCCGGTGGGATCGCCGGCAACGGTGACAGAGCTGGTCGCGGGAGAAGACAGCCCCTTTGGCATTGTCGCCGTCCCGGACTTGCTCGAGCAGCCGGTAACATTCGCCGACTGGATTGCGCAGTTTGATCTGGAGGCCGGGGAGCAAGGTGCGGAAGCTGACCCTGACGGCGATGGCGTCTCCAACCTGCTTGAGTATGCACTTGCCGGCGATCCGACCGTGCCAGGAACGGCGACATTGCCGCGAACCGAAGTCGTCTCAGAGGGTGGAAATGATTACCTGGCCCTGATCATTGATTCTATTCCGCTGGCTTCCGGGATCTCTTTTGTTGTCGAGGTCTCGTCGGATTTGCAAACTTGGGAAACCGGTGACGGCCATATCGTGGCACTTCCGGATGTGACGGCTCTTATCGCTTTTCGGGATGCCATGACGATCGATTCCGCCCCGCGCCGATTCATGCGCTTGCGTGTGAATTTGGATGAATAACGGCCACGCGCGATTGGGATTTCCCTTTGCGCCGGGACCGGTCTGCTTTATTGTACAAGAAGCTTCGTTCATGGAGCCTTTCGATCTTACCCTTTATGAGAACAAGAACCATTTCCCGCGGGGCGTTCACACTGATTGAACTCCTTACTGTTATTGCCATCATTGGCATTCTTGCGGCGATCCTTATTCCCGTCGTCGGGGCAGTGCGGGAATCCGCCCGTAATGTAAACTGCATCAGTAACCTGCGGCAAATCAGCACGGGGATCGTAGCCGCAGCCGACGATTACAACGGACGCTTCCCTCCGAGCCTGGCTGTCTTTGATCAGGTGGGCAGTCACCCGCAACCCCATCTTCAAGGTCTGATGGCGGCCATTGAACCGTACCTGAATCAGGGAGCGACCTCGGGAGAGCTGGTGACAAACCCCGGTGCCACTTCCGCGACAGGTGTCTGGCAATGCACGAGCACCGGCATTCCGCGGCCGGTGCAGTTCGCCTACTATGAGAACGGCGCGATCTGGCTGCCGAACAGTCAAACGCTCCAATTCTTCGCCGAAGGGCGGCCGATAGAAACCATTCCTGAACTGAGCCGGTTTCCCGTAATATCCGACCGGGGCTCGCAGGGCATCAACGGACCTTGGGGGAATTGGGGTTCTCGAGGCGTCGTCTACGAGCCGCAAAAAGGGTGGCACTCGGGAAATCGCCTCAATGTCGGATTTGCAGACGGAAGTGTGCGCAGCTACGAATATCTCGGTCCAGCCGATACAACCAGCGATTTTGGTGAAATCCTGGTGGATGCCAAACGCGCTGTAGGTCAGACTATCGAGTAGCCGGCCGCGCTCGTGCGAGCATGACCGAGTAAAAAGAAATCCGCTCTCCCGATTAAGGAGAGCGGACCGTCTTCGTATTTTGCTTGCTGAATATCGCGTTACTTCACCTGCATAACGCCACGCATCCCGGCGAGTGTGTGGCCGGGAAAAGAACAAACATAAGGGTAATCGCCGGGGTCATCAGGCGCGCGAAAGGTCAGTGTCGCCGATTCCCCAGGCCCCAGAACCGGAGTCGCGGCGATCACGGAATCGATCATGTCGGCGGCAACGTAGTCGTTTTTCGGGTGCCGTATTGAAGCGTTGGCGAAGGCGACGGGATCGGTTTCTTTGACCAGCACAACCAGATTATGTCCCATCGATTCCTTCGGCATCGTGCCGACATTCTTGAAGGTCAAAGTGATCTCCGTTCCGGCGGCTACTGTGAAGTTCGTTATGTCGAACTTCATCTGATCATTGCCCGAGATGGTGATCGATGTTAGCGGGGCTGGTTCAGGCCCAGTCGGTGACTGGGCAGCGGTTGCCGCGGGAGAGGAAGTTCCTTGCGCGCAGCCGGCCAATAACGCGAGGGTCGCCAGCGTTCCAATTGTGATAAACAGGTTCTTGCTTTTCATGGTTGTAATCCGCGATGGATTGAGAGTCGTGGTCTGCCTGTCAGGCGAATAAGGTTTTGCAACCGACAGGGGACGCCGACGCGGCTGACGGCGTCCCCCCTCGAGAATCGGTTTAAGAATTCCGCCGCCGGGCGAATCCGACGGTGATAGCGGCAAGACCGGCTCCGAGGAGCGCGATCGACCAGAACGGAATTCCGCTTGTCTTGGCCACCTCGGCTTGCGGTGCCGCCGGCGGTTCGACGACGCGGATGTGCCCCTTCATGTAGGGGTGCGGCGTACACATATAGTCGTAGTCGCCCGGCTCGCTGAACGTGAAACTGAAGCTTTCCGCGTGAGCGAGCAGCGGCGAGGCGAACGGCTCAGGGCCGCTGATCCCAACCGCGTTATGGATGCCCGCGAATTCGCCAGCCATGAAGGTGAAGACATCTTCATTGATCCATGTCACGGTGGTGCCCGGTGTGATCTCGACCTGTTTCGGATAGAAGGAATTGCCGATGATGCGAATGGTGACCTCTTTTTGGCCGGCACCATAACTCATGACGGGATCGACATCGGGCGTGCCGGGTTCGAACGGGGAGATCACGCGCACGGCATTGGCGGCGATTTCTTTCATTTCCTCTTCCGGATACTTTGGACCGCCCGCGGTCACAACCACCGGTGTCTGCGCGTTTCGGTCGGCGACGAGGGCTCCAATTGCCCCCCGGCTCGTCGATCCGACGGCGTGCGTCAGCATCAGGTAGGTTCCTTCATCCGGCGGAACCCGGAACTCGATCACCCAGGAGTCGCTCGGCCCGGCCGTGACGGTTTGTCCGCCGGCGGTTGCGGCATGAGGCAGCCCTTGCCAGTAGACGTAGTCCCAGAGGATGCCGACGATGTGGAACGTCGAGAGCAGGTTCGGGCCGACATTGAGGAAGTGAATACGGACATAGTCGCCCGGTTTTACGGTGATCGGTTCCTCAATATAGCGGAACAATTTTCCGTTGAACGTGGTGTAAAGCGGATTGCCTTCGATGCCGTCTTTTCCGCTCGTGTACCATTCATGTTGCACCAAGTAGATTTCGGCATCGGGACCGTGACCCAAAAGCTCTTCCAGCTTGTATTTGGTAGTTTTCGGTTTGACGACAATCATGCCGTATTGGCCAAAGATCACATGCATCGGGATCGCGTGGCCGCCGGGAGCGCAGTGATACATAAAGACCCCCGGCTGCGTCGCGCGGAACAGGACGCTTTTCTCCTCGCCCGGCATAATCTTGCCGACGTATTTCGACGTTTGTGTGTAGGCGGCATGAATGGAGGCGCCGTGCGGGATCGTTCCTTTGTTCACATACTTCAGCTCGACGATGTCGCCTTCATCGACAATCAACGTTGGGCCAGGCACTTGGCCGCTGATGTGAAAGCCGTTGTAGATGACGCCATTTCCCAAGTAGACCTCACCCTCGGAAAGCTCGAGCGTGAAGCTCTTGTCCGGAACGGTATTCTGCGGAACATAACTGGTCGGCGGAATCGGCAGCGAGTAGTCGCGCTCGATGATCTGAATAAAATCATCGTCGTTGTAGAGCGCCTCGGTTTTGGTTGCGGCGGCCCAGCTCTCCTCGCCGGAAAATTTGCGCCGCATTTCGTCCGGTTTGCCGAACTGAACCGTCGAAAGTCCCTCGAGCGGCAGGTCGGCCTGATTCTCCATCGCGGCGAGCATATCCTTGCCGGCGAGCGTGCCGGCGCGCCCGTTCAGCACTTCCTGCTGGAAGGTGTAATTGCACGCGTCGCAGGCACGGGCGATCGCCGGCGCCACAAGCGCGGCTGCCGCCAAGGCTGCGAGTAAGACCCCGGACCGCGCCTTGCGTGGCCGGGGAAATTCGGCTGTCTCCAGAGTTTTCATTGTGACGTTTCCTTTGAGGTGATTCTGATCTCAACTGGAACGTCAGCAGTTTACTGATTAGGACAGCTAATCGCTTTGATATATGTCAAGAAGTGTAGTTAATGGATGAAGAAGGGAATGAGAACGAAGCGAGCGACCGGATCGCGAGCATCCAGCGGGCGAAACCCCATCGATCAAAGGGTTATAAAAAAAGCGAGGGAACGCTTGGAGCGTCCCTCGCTTTTGAAAAAAGGAAACAGCGATGTCCTCGCTCTTCCTCCGCGTGCAAGTGGCGGGGGCTGGCTCAGCCGTAGAGCGAACGAAGCGGGTCGATTTCGAGCGGGCCGGCTGGTTCCACTTGCTCGATCTTGAGCTTGCGGACACCGCCCGGTGTTTCCCATTCGATTTCGTCGCCTTCGGTATAACCGAGAATGGCGGTGCCGACCGGCGCGAGGACGGAGAGTCTTTGCTGATCGGAATTCGCCTGCTCTGGCAGGGTCAGAACCCACTCCTCGATCTCGTCGGTTTGCAGGTCCCGAAGCTTGACCCGTGAGCGCAGCCCGACGACGTTCGGCCGAAACTCGGCGGTTTCGACGACGGTTGCGCGTTCGAGCTCATCCCTAAGCTTACGGATGATCTCGGGGGCCTTGCCATTGTCCTGGGTGAATTCCCGGATGATCTTGGAAAGGCGCTCGTAGTCTTCTTTGGATACGTAAATTGGTTTCATAACTGGTGATTTTTAAGGTTTAATCGAACATTACTTGGTAATTGGTCGATGTCGGATGGAGTTTACGCTGAGTATCAGCTTGTTTCGCTGGGTGCCGCCAATTCTCATCGCGGGCGGCCTGCGGGATTTGAACGCCGGGAGCGGAACGGGTTTCGTCTGGACTGGAGTACGTTCGGATTCGGACTCACTCACGGTCCCTGTGCCATAGTTTCTTTTGCCGGCCCCGCTCTTGTGCTCCTGCCGGGGGTGCCGGGTACGAATCAGGATCAAGCAGCGAAACCGGCCAAATAAGGCGTTCCGCGGAAAGGGAATACGCCGGCCTTTTTCCAGCACGGCAACATTCGGTCGCACGCTATCATCCTGATGATTCGTTTAAGAAAATATACCTACCAAAACTAGGCGAGTTTTTAGCGCCTGTCAACCGCTCTCACTGGAAGACGGAAGGCTTGAAAAAGCGGCTGCGAATAGAGCGAAGCCGCACGGGTATAACCGCAGCCACTACTCGCGTTTGCTGGAAAACTCCTGCAAGGCCTCGAGGACTGTTTCCGGCTGCAAATCCGCGAGGCGGCCGTTCGGCGCGACGACACATCGCGTGCGGGCGGCGCCGGGGGGCCAAGGGCCGAAGCGACGCGGCGAAGTGGGCCCGAAGATCGCGACGACCCGGTTGCCGAACGCGGCCGAGAGATGCATTGGGCCGCTGTCGTTTCCAATGAACACCGATGGCTGGCGGACCAGTTCGATCATTTCATCGAGCGGGCACCCGGTCAGATTGAGGAAGCGATCGGCGGGAATGTCGCCGCTCGGTTCGGTGCGCTGACCGGCGCACCAGGCGACCCGGCTGTCCGGAATTTTCCGCCAGATCAAATGGGTGAGATCGTCGAATCGCCGCCACTCCTTTTCGACGCCGCGGCTGTCCGTGAAAATAACGAAACGCTTGGCGGGATCGCCTTCGAAAAATGTTTCCCAGGAAAAGGTTTTCGCACGTTTCAATTCGAGGGGGAATTCGATGGTGCCATCGAGGCCGATCGCGCGGGGAAAGCCCTGGAGGATCTCGATCGCGTGATGCGGCCCAGGGCCTGATGGAAGGTCGGCGCGGCGATTGACGAACAGTCCGGCGCCCTCGCGGGCGTCGCGGCGGCCCCATTTCTCCGGGGCGCGGGCGGCGAGGGCCATTACGCCGGACCGGAAGAGTCCCTGCATGTCCCAGACCGCGTCGAAGCGGCGTGCGCGGAGCGTCTGGAGCAGCTCGATCATCGCACGCCAACCTCCTCGCCGCCGGAAAGGAATGACCTCGTCGACAAACGGGGCTGCTTCCGGGAGGAGCGCGAAGCGGTCGCGAGCCACCCAGGTGACGCGGCAGTGCGGCAGCTGGCGCTTGACCGATTGCACAACTTGAAGTCCGTGAACAATATCGCCCAGAGACGACGGTTTGATAATCAGAAGGCTTCGCGGACCGGTTGATCCGGCGGTTTCTGGCGCGGAAGTCGGCATGATGAACGAAGGCTTGCTTCGCCGCGCGGTTCGGGCAACAAAAAGTTCATGATCACGTCGAACTTGAGCAGTTCCGCAATTGTCGCCCTCCATTCCGATCTGACGGCCCGCTGGCACGAAACGCCGCCCGCCGCTTCCGGGGAGGCATTCAATCGGCTGGTTGAGGAGAACCACCTCCGCAATTTCCAGTTGTGGCACGAGGAGGATGTCGCGCGTCGCGACGACGTCGGCCACGCACGAATCTACCGGGCGAAGCGGGCGATCGACCGTTTCAACCAGGAGCGGAATAATTTCATCGAGGAGATGGACAAGGCGCTGGTCGAGGAACTGCGGCCGGCGGACTCGGATTCCGGGGTGCCCCGCAACTCGGAAACGCCGGGGATGATCATCGACCGCCTGTCGATCCTTTCCTTGAAGGAGTATCACATGCGGGAGGAGACGGAGCGTGAGGATGCTTCGGAGGAGCACCGTCAAAAATGCGGTGAGAAGCTGGCGCGCATCATCCGTCAGCGCGCGGACCTCGCTCAATGTCTGGATGAGCTTTTGGAGGAAGTTCGCGCGGGCCGCCGGACGTTTGCGGTTTATTATCAGTTCAAGATGTACAACGACCCGGCGCTGAATCCGCAGTTGTACCGCAAGTAGGAGGCCGGAGATCGGAGGTCGGAAGTCGGAGATCGGAGGGCAGAGGGTGCTGGATGTGCTGGCGGGGGGGGAACAACTGGCAACGGGCCTTGCGGACGACTTCGCCTTCACCGGTGGCAGGTTCGCACAAAAAAAGAGGCAGAGGGCGAACCCTCTGCCTCTTGGTGGGACGCAAAAGAAACGTGATTTATTTCGTCGCCCGCGCGCGGCGGCGGTAGACGAACGCGCCGAGAAGAGCGAGCCCGCCGAAGATCGCGGCGTAGGTGCTCGGTTCGGGGACTTGTGTTAGCTGGATGCTATCGAACTGAATGTTTCCACTCAGACTGGCGCCTTCAACGCCGTCGTTCCAGATGCGAACTTCTTCACCGACAGCACCCGAAAAGGTAAATAAGCCAAGATTCACCCACTCGTTGGCCGTCGCTCCTTGGTCGACGAGCAGCGTCGTCGTACCGGTGGCATCGGTAACCTCAACACGGGCAATCCGGAGATTGGTTTGAGTTCCCCATGTTATGTCGAGGTCGTAAAGGCCAGCGAGCGTCACTCCCAAGGTGTCCGCATCCAGAACGAACGCGGCCGATCTGACGCCGACAATGTCGAAATGTGAACTGGTGAAGAAACTTCCTCCCCCAGGTCCATTTCCACCGACCGGGCTGAATGCCGATGTATTGTTATACGGATCACTGCTGATAAAATAAGGGCTGGCGGTACCAGGGTCCCCGTCGCTATCAACCCTGCTGTGCAGGAGGAGGTATTCAGGGGTTAGCGTTGTGTGACTCGCTTGCACTGGCAGCGAGGCACCGTAAACGGCAGCCGTAAGAAGGATCGATTTGAGGAGTAACGTGCTTTTCATAGGTTTGTTTTTGGGTTGAGAAAATGAAAACGAAGTCAGCTAAATCAATTACAATAGTGATTTTCTGGGAATTTTAGAAGAGCGCAAGAAAAAAGCATTTTTGAGGATGGGACTGCAGGATGGGATACTGGAGCAAACTGGGGTTGGCCGTTTTTGGGGATGCTGTTGCGCCGGGGTGGGGACTGGAGGCTGAAGCGAGGCTTCTTCAATTCCCGATTTAGAGAGCGGGTTTGAACAGGCGGTGTGGAGCAGCGTCCGGCATTCTTTGACTGGAGAGCATGAACGCAGAGGACGGATCCCCTGCCATCATGCGGTTTAAGATGAAAGCGAAGGAACGAACCAGGCGTTATTTTTCGGCCCGCGTGCGGCGGCGGTAGACGAACGCGCCGAGAAGAGCGAGCCCGCCGAAGATCGCGGCGTAGGTGCTGGGCTCGGGGATGACTTCGAGGCGAATGTTGTCGTAGCCGATGGCGCTGCCCCCAGTCGCTGCTCCCGCAGGACCACCGATGCGAAGATCAGAAAACGGGCCAATTGGACTTCCGGAGTAGACTAGGGTGTGATCGACCGTTCCATCCGATCCCAGGTCGAGAGTGACAGTCGTCGTGGTCGATGTAAATGTCGCTTGGAACAAATGCCATCCCTCAGTCCGTATGTTTTCACTCCCTGTTCCCGGTTGAAAATATCGGTAGCCTTCGGGCGTATGCATACCTACCGTACGTACGACGTAGGAACCAAAGTCACCGTTGTAAAGCCCCATCTCAAAGAGGGGACTTGCACCGGTGCGAATACCTGCCGTATTAATGGCAAGACCTCCCGTGCCCGGATCGTAGATGGACACCGTGAACACAAGCGGTCGCTCATCGGTCGGTGTATAAGACCAGCCTGTTTCGGTCCTGAATTCCTCGGGTACGAGGTTAGGATCGCTGTTTCCCGCCCAAGTGAAAACATTGTTATTGGCTTGGCGCGAGATCGACGCAAAAGTATTGCTGCCGTCAGTTGTCAGTGTTAAGCCGGCAGTGGCATTCGTCCCGACAGGAACCCAAACTTGTTGCGCTGCAGCATCATCGGCATACGATTGGAAATTGTCCGAGAAAATCACTTGTGCGTTCGCGGAGAGCGCAACGCTTCCGCCGATAGCCGCGAGAAGGGCAGATTTTAGGAGTGAGGTGTTCTTCATAAAACGATTTCGATTTTTTGGGTTATGTGAGAATTCCGAAACAGCCAATGCGGGTTTCGCAACCACTCTTGTCATCCGAATCATTAACGAATGCAAGGAAAAAAGAAGCCTTCTCGGAAAATATTGGGAGGGGAAGCCATTACAGATCAGGTTAGATAGTGATTTTGGGCAGAAACATCCCTGCGGGCGACCCTAAGGAATCAGGTTCGGCCTGATGGAATGGTGTTTTGGGACCAGGGCATTAGTTAATAATATAAAAAAGGCAGGGGATTGGATCCCCTGCCTTTTTTGTGATGCCTTTACTGTAACAAATCAGAAACAGGAATCAGTTCGTTCCGTGCTTTCGGCGGCGATAGACAAACGCGCCAACCAAAGCCTGCCCGCCGAAGATCGCGGCGTAGGTGCTTGGTTCCGGATGGGCTCGAACATCAGGCCCCCGTGTCGCTGGCCGACGAAACCGGTGCCCGCCGTTGAAGAAACCGTGTACGTGTTCCCGCTCGTCAGATGGACGGTTGCGAGCAGCGTCCAAGTATTATCCAGACTGAGATCATTTGGATCGGTGATCGTGAATTCAACATTATCCGAATCGTTTTCAATCGTGAAGATCATCGGTCCGCCCGAGATCGTGTGATTGTGTGTCGGCATCGTGAAGAATATCCGATAGAGGCCGGTCCCATTCGTGGCAGCATGACTTAAGCCGGTGGAGAATTCTCCGCCACCGTAATCAACGCCCGCGGCAGGCGAATAGTTGATTGGAGTCGTGCCTGGCGTAAATGAGGCGACAATGGCCCCTGCCGTGCTTGGGTTGTTATAAGCCGCGGTCGACCCGCTTCCACTTGCCCCTGGCGCCGAACTGGTGCTCGATGCCGTGGCGGTAAGCGTGTATTGTTCGGAGAGCAGTCCGAACGGCTCCATGACAGTATTCCCGGCCTGAGCCGAGAGAGCAATTCCTCCGGCCGCTGCGGCAAGGAGGAACGACTTAATCAGGGATAAGTTGTCCATGGACTAGGTTAGGTATTTTAGGGTTGTAGCATGCACGCGAAACGCACATATGTGCGCTCGCTCCCGTGTTTTTGTCAGGTTTTCCCCCTAGAGGCAAGGGGAAAGTGTGGTTAACCGGTTATTGGTTA
>CAZYAN010000056.1:0-25164 GCA_964645585.1 uncultured Opitutales bacterium | reverse complement strand
GCGGCGACAGGGAGGGCGGCGCAGACAATGCCGATGGCGAAAGAAGCAGGTTTGGTTCGAATCATGGTTTTGGGTATCAGGAATCGGTTTTACGTTCAAAAACAGCCGATAAGGCTATTCGTTCGCCCGTTTCTCTAGAGACTTTCACGGTTTAATGCTACCTTTTACTTGCGAATAGCACGGACTATTAGAAAAACTTATTGGGAAGTCCCCGCCACCTTCCGTACCTACGCTCTCTCACGAGCGCGGTCAGGCACAGCCACCGGTGCGGGGCAGGCAGAGAGATCCTGCCCAGCAAAAGAAAAGGCCTGGACGCCCGAGCCGGATGGACGGAAACGCGCGCGCCAGCGTCTTACATAACCGAAACCGGCACGGTAACCGGCTCATAGCCTTCCATCTGAATGAACAGCGAGCCGGTGCCGGTCGCACCGCCTTCGATCGGAATATTGACCGAACGGGCGCCTTCCGGAATGACGACCTCCGGCATGATGACGCTGTCCGGAATATCGGTCGTTACCTCGATATAAAGTCCGCCCTCGGGAGCGGCTGTTCCGACCGAAAAGACAACCATCGCGCGCTGGCCTTCATTGAGCGAAATGTTTGCCGGCGACACATTGACGGTGCCGGAGTCGACGCGCAGCGTTCCAACGTTGAGAACGGACTCGCCATCCGTCAACTGCACCATGTAGCTCTGGCCGGCCGGGATCGGCGGAACATGGAAGTGAAGGGAATTCGCGGAGGCGAACGTCGTGACGGCTTCGACACCGCCGATGGTGATCGTGTCGCCGCGCTTGAAGCCGCGCCCTACCACGCCGACCTTGGCCCCCACTGGAGCGCGGGTCACGTCGAGCGAAAAGGCATAACGGTTGGCCAGTTTGAACGAGTGCAGATCGCTGAAGGCTTCGCGGGTTTTGACGAACCCTTTGATCTCTACCTCATATTCCGCCAAGAAGTAATAACTCGCGTCCTGGCGGCCGGCGGGAAGGTGATACTCGAACTCGAAGAGATCCGGGCTCAGGGTGCTCCGGCGCATCGGAAACGTTTCGCCGTCGATGACAATGTTCGCGCGGATGCTCTCCGGCAGGACGCTGGCCGTGAGCGGCTTCACGGAGGCGCTCAACGTGTAGACGTTCGAATAATTCTCGGCCAGCGTCGGCGGCGTCAGGTTCGTGAGTCTGACATCGCCGTAGTCGCACCCGCTGATCACTGTTGCAAGCGCGGCCAGGAAAGGAAAAAGGATGATTCGGTAATTCATGCTGATTTTTTTCGGCATCCAAGGGAAAGTTTGCCTGAACGGCAAGCAAACGATGAGTCGTCAGTCAGCCATTTCTGTTCCTTCAATCTTTTCAAGAAAAAACCACCCGGCACCGAAATCCCGTCCGGAGGCGGGCTGTTTTTACTGTTTTTTGTTCCCGTTGCGCAACAGGTTCTTACTCAGCGGTCACGCACCAAAACTTCGTCGCCGACATTGGGAAGTCCGGAAATCACCCGGGCGCCGAGAATTCTGCCGCGTTGAAATCGCGTCGGCTCGAGGCGCGCCGTCTCGACCAGCAATTCGTTGCGGGTGACCAGCGCGGGCGCGAGCCGGGTCGCGGATGAACGCGCTTCCACCAGGACCACCCCTTCAGCCGCGTCAACGAAAATCACAACGCCGACCGCGCGCTCCTCCACGCGGCGCAAAGGATCGGGTTCCGCTTCCACCGCCGGCGCGGGCTCGTCCGGCACCGTCGCGCACGCTCCGGCAAACAGCGCGGCGACGAGCCCCGCCATTTTCAGCAAAGTTGCCCGATCCCGGCGCGTCCCCTTAAACAGACGCCTCCGTCCAGGCCAATATTTCCTCGATGATTTTGTCACGGGTTGGACGATAGGCGCTTTCGAGTTCCGGCGCGAACGGCACCGGGATGTCGGCCGACGCGATGCGCAACGGCGGCGCCTCCATTTCAAAAAACAGTTCCTCGGTCAGACGCGCGACCAGCTCCGCACCGAACCCGGCCGTCCGCCGCCCTTCATGAACCACAATCAGCCGACGGGTTCGGCGAAGCGATTCCCGAATCCGGTCCAAGCGCAGCGGCGACAGCGCCCGCAGATCGAACAGGTCGAAGGTTTGCTCGTATTCATTTTCTAAATACTCAATCGCGCTAGCGGTTTCGTGGAGCATGTCGCCGTAACTGACGACCGTCGCGGTGTCGCCGGATGTGACTTGGCGCGGCTCCCAGACCGACCGGTAATCCGGGTCGAACGCCACCTCCTGCTTGAAGCGCCGGTACAGCGCCTTGTGCTCGAACAGGATTACCGGATTGTCGTCCTCATACGCCGCGAGCAATGCGTTGAAAGCGTCTTGCGGCGTGCTCGGATAGAGCGCCTTCAATCCAGGCATATGGAGAAACAGGGTTTCCAGTTCCTGCGAGTGAAACGACCCGAACGTCAGGCCGCCGCCGCACGGCAGGCGAAAGACGAGCGGCACCTTCGCTCCCGCCCGGAAATAATAGGTCGCGGCATTCAGCACAATCTGGGTCGTCGCGTCGGTGGCAAAATCCGCGAACTGAAATTCGAGGATTGGGCGATGCCCGTTCAACGCGAGTCCGATGCAGTAGCCGACTGTCGCTGACTCCGCCACCGGAGTGTTAACGACCCGTTCGCGGCCAAATTCTTCGTAAAGATCTTCGGTCACCTTAAACGCGCCGCCATACGTCGCGATGTCTTGCCCGAGCACGATCGCTTCTGGCCGCTCGCGCAGAATCTTCCGGTGCGCACGCTGCAAGGCCTGGGCAACGGTCAGTTTTTCGCGCGGTCCATCTTTTTTCCACGAAACGCCGAGCCTCGTCGGCGCGAAAGCGTCGTCGAACATTCCGTCCGGTTCCGCCGGCGGATGCCCGAAGGCCGCGCTCAGCGATTCCTCGACGAATTCCCCGATCGCGGATTCGCGCCGCTCAATCTCCGCCTCCAGTCCCCCCTCAACCAGACGCGCCCGCAAGCGCGGGAGGGCGTCCCGCGTCTCCCAGGAAGCGGAAACTTCGGGCGGAACATAGTCGCACGTGTCGTACGCGGCGTGCCCCCGCAACCGCAGGCATTTTGCCTCGACAAGCATCGGAAAACGTTCACTTCGGACGCGGCCGATCACATCGGCGAGTGTCCGGAGCGTTGCCTCTGTATCACAAATATCGATACTGATTCCCTCCATCCCGTAGCCGTGCGCGCGGCGAACAAGATCCGGCGTCGCGAACTGCTCGGATGTCGGCGTCGAGTAGGCGTATTCGTTGTTCTCGATAATGAACACGATCGGGAGCCGGAACAGTGTGGCGATGTTCATGCACTCGTGAATGTCGCCGGTGCTGCTCGCCCCGTCCCCGAAAAAGGTAAAGCCGACCGCCTCCCGGCCCTGTCGCCGCTGCGAATCGGCGCCGCCGAGGACGTTTGACGGCATCACCCCGAGATGACTGATCATCGGATAACTGCGGGCCGCCGCGTCGCCGTAGTGGACATTTCCCTCGCGGGCGCGGGTCGGACTGCCGCTGTTGGCGAGATAGTGGCTGAGATGATCGCCCAGCTCCATGCTCCAGATCAGCTTTCCGCCGAGCCCGCGATGACTGAAGGAGACGACGTCGATCTCCTTGTTCGCGAGCAGCGCAACCGGCACGACCAGCCCTTCGTTGCCCTGCCCGCCGGCGACGGTGCCGCGGATGCGCCCTTGGCGAAAGAGCTCAAGAATTCGGTTGTCGGCGACACGAGAGAGATACATCCACGAATAACAGCGCAGAAGGGCGGTCTGGATGTCATCCAGCGCGGCTGGATCGAGATCCCTCTCTTCGAGGAACGGCGGACGAGACGGATAAGCCATACGAGCCGCCATTCTGGAAACGTCCCGCGAATGTTCCACCCCAAAATCGGAGGCCGGAGTTTTGGAGGGCGCTGACTACCCTGAAACAGGGCGGCCTAACCGGACAAAAGCACCCAACACCCAACAACTCTTTCACCTCCCGATCCAAAAATCGGCATGAGAGGCTTTTCCGAGCCGGCTGTCACTGAGGCGCGTCGTCTTCCCGGTTTGCGTGTCGAGCAGCATCAGGTTGCTCGTGGATGCGGTGCGATGCGTAAAGATGACGTGGCGGCCGTCATTCGTCCAGCACGGCGCGACGGCGTCCCCGGATCCTTGCGTCAGGAATCGGCTCTCCCGCTTGGTGAAATCATAAAGAGCCAGCGCGAAGCGGCCGCCGACCGCCGCGGTGAAGATAATTTGGTTCGGGTCGCGCGGGTTCCAGTCGGGCTCCGTGCAATTGCCGCTGATGTTGGTCGGGATCCGGCTCATTTCTCCGCCTGACGCGTTCATAACGAACAATTGCGGGCGTCCGTTGCGATCAGAAGTGAACACCAGCCGGCGGCCGTCCGGCGACCAGCTCGGGGACGATTCAACCGCGTCGGTGCGCGTGAGCCGCCGGATGTTTTTCCCCGCGGCATTGCTGATATATACTTCGGGATTGCCGGCGCCGGAAAGCGTCATGGCGACCTGGGTGCCGTCTGGACTGAATCGCGCGCCGGTATTCGTCCCCTTCACCTGCACAAACGGCGTCCGCCGGCGCGTGATCATATCGATTTTGAAAATATCCGGAAACCCGTTTCGGTAATAACTCGTGTAGAGGATGGACTGTCCGTCGGGCGACCAGCGCGGGCCGACCGAATCCGCCCCGTCATTCGTCACCGCCCGCACCTGCGTGAGGAACAAATCGGATACGAAGACTTCGCGCGCGCCCCGGCTTCGCTCCGCGACGAAGGTGATCTTGCCGGCGAAAAAGCCGGGCTGGCCAGTGGTCTTGGCCACGGCGATATCGGCGGCGCGGAACAGGGCATTGCGGGCGTCGGAACCGGCCACTGTCTCCCGGTGCGTGCCGCTTCCAGCGGTGATCTCCAGGTTGACCGAGCTGCTGTTCGACCCTGGCTGAAACGCGAAAACGAATGCGGCCGAGCCGCGGTCGCGCGCCACCCGGTATGCGCCGTGCGACTGGAACGCCCGCTCCGCGAGCTGTTTGAATTCAGCATTGCTGGAAACGATCTGGATGGGGATCACTTCGCGTCCGCCGCGAACATCCACGCGGCCGATATCGATCTCTCTCTGCGCCGCGGCCTCCGGAATCGGGAGAAGGCCGGTCAGCATCCCGGCGAAGAGCCAGGCGGCGCGGCGAAGGAAGGTTGAGCGGGTGCAAAAAATCCGTTGAGCGGGTGTGACGATCATTTTCGCGTTCAGTGTTTGTTCCTCTCTTTACAACCTGCCCCGTTCCCTAAAGGTTAGTGAGGCCGGATGAACTGGCTTGTTCGGAATCCTTGGGATGGATTCCGCGGCCGACAACCCATTTGTTGCGGCGCCGGGCCGATTCGGATCTTTTTAAAAGAAAATGAATGTCGAGGAGATCAAGGAAGCGCTGAAGCAGGTCAAGTATCCTGGGTTCAGCCGGGATATTCTTTCGTTTGGCCTGGTGAAGGCGGTCAACTTGAATGAGGGTGCCGCCGAAGTCCAGCTGGCGGTCACGACAGCCGACCCGAAAATCCCGGCGCAACTGAAGAGCGATGTGGAGACTGTGCTGCGGGGCCTGCCCGGAATTCGCGAAGTGACGGTACAGGTGGCGGTCGCGGCGCCCAAAACCCCGCCGGCCGCCGGCGGGGCACAGGGGATGATTGGCAAAATGCCCGGTGTCCGCTACGCGATCGCGGTCGCGAGCGGCAAAGGCGGCGTCGGAAAATCGACGTTCGCGGTCAACCTCGCCTGCGCTCTCGAATCGCTCCTCCGCGGCACGGGCCGGGTCGGGTTGATGGATTGCGACATCTACGGACCGTCGGTCCCGCTGATGATCGGCATCAGCGGGCGCCCGCAAATTCAGGGAAACAGCATCCTGCCGCTGGAAAACTTCGGCGTGAAAGTCATGTCGATGGGATTTCTCATCGACGAGGATGCACCGGTGGTCTGGCGCGGCCCGATGATCATGAAGGCGATCCAGCAATTCGCCCAGAACGTCCGGTGGGGAGAACTCGAAGTTCTCGTGATCGATCTGCCGCCTGGCACGGGGGATGCTCAGCTGTCACTTGTGCAAACGATTCCCCTCGACGGAGCCGTGATTGTAACCACACCGCAACCGGCCGCGACCAACGTCGCTTTGCGCGGCGCGAAGATGTTCGAAAAGGTGAACGTCCCGGTTCTCGGCGTCGCCGAGAACATGAGTTTCCTGGAAACCCCGGGCACAGGCGAAAAGATCCGGGTCTTCGGCGAAAACGGCGGCCGGAAAACCGCTGAGGCTCTCAATGCGCCATTTCTCGGTGAACTCCCGCTTGATCCGGAGATCCGGCAGGGCGGAGACGCAGGTGTTCCGGTGGTGATCGCCTCCCCCGACGGCCCTGCCGCTCGTGCATTTTTCAAGATGGCGCGGACACTCCTCGACCGGCTCGAACATGCCGGAAATTCATGAGCCGCTTTGACGATTTTTCCGCCTTGAATAACCTCGAAAAGCTCTGGCAAACGCCTCTTGAGATGACGGGCTGCACCCCCGTTTGCAGCGGCTTCCTCTCGCTTGACAAGCCAAACGAACAAGGTTGGAATCCCTCCCGGAATTCGCATCGGGAAATATACCCGCTCCCATGGCGACTGCCGCCCAGATGATGAATAAGACCAGAAAGGATCGCCCGGAGGAAGATTTCATCAAGCAATCCAGCCTTTATCAGGAGTTCCTGGCCGAGCGGGAGGAGATCTTGAAATACAAATGGCTGGAGTCGGAGAAGGTCGGGTACGATATCGGCTTCGAACGTGCGCTGCTCGACTGGATACGAAAATACCGCGACAACTGGCGCGAAAACAGGCGCGCGGAAGCGCGGAAGAAGGAAGAGGCGCCGAGCCGAGGCGAGAAGCGGGGGCGCGAAAGCTCTCCGGAACGGAAATAGACGGCGCCCGAAGAGCGCAATGCGCTATCCAATCACGGCCCATCCCGGGCCTGACGTTTGAGCTTCTTGGGAAAGCTCCGGAAGCCCAATCCCGCCTCTTTGTTATGCGGACCAGCGATTGGAAGCCGCTGCCGCTTGTTGTTATCGATGCGCCATGCAAGCGCGGGGACAGCGCCAGGCGCTCGGAATCTCCCGCGTCTTACTTGATCTCGCGATGGAGCGTGTGGCGCCGAAGGTGCGGGTTGTATTTCTTTTTCTCTACCCGCTCCGTCTGGGTCTTTTTGTTGCGCGTCGTCATGTAACGCGAAACAGGTTTACCTTCTTTGCGCGCTTCGGTGCATTCCAGAATGACAGTTTCTCTCATGGCTGAATTGGTTTCAGAATCGAATGTAAACTATCGAAAAGAGAGCGATCCCGCGCGTCTTGCAACCTTTATTCCAAAAAATCAATACCCGCCGCTGCTCGCTTTCTCGATCAGCGGCAAGCGCACACCGCGCCGAAAGAGGGTTACTTGTCCCGTGCTCGATGAAATCACGATCGAAATGCAATCGGTGGCCAGCGAGATCGACGCGGCCGCCGCGTGCCGCGCCCCGAGCCCGCTCGGAAGCGAATGATAATAATCGGGCGCGTGAATGAGACTTCCGGCCGACTGCACGACCCCGTCGCCGCGAATCACAAACGCGCCATCCATGCAGGAGAATTCCTTGATGGTCTCGTCCATGAACGGATTCATGATGTTCCGGTCCTCTTCCTTGTACCCGTAAAATGGGTTCATCACGAGCGGCTTGACCATTTCGGAAACCTTTTCGCTGTCGCCCAAAATAAACAGCGATCCGACCGGATGCCCTTCCCTGCCCTCGACCGCGAGTTCCGTGGCAATCGCGAGCACGCGCTCAAGGACCTCGGGCTTCACGTCCGCAGGCAAGATGTCGGCCTGCTCATGGAAAAGCACTTGAAACTCCTTCTCGACATCGAGCACAACAATCGTGTCGAACTGGTTGCTCCCGGGAATGCCGCCGACGCAGCAGAGCCGGTCGGTAAAGCGAATCAGCCCGCGCGTCAATCCAACCAGCACGGCACTGCGCACCTGCGAGAGCCGCTGGCGCGAGAAGGTTCGCACCTGGATGGTCGCGGCAATCTTTTTTGGATCGACGACCAGTTCGGAAGCCGTTCGCGTCACTAACACACTGCGGTGCTCGGGAAACCACTCGGAAGCTTCCATCCCGGCCGTCAGCGTGTCGCCGAAAATCATCATCGTCGAACAGTTCGTCCCTTTCGCGATCTTCTCCGCCTGCCGGAAAATCAACCGGTTCATCCGGCTTTTCTCGACGTGCACCGGCTTCCCGCCCGAACCGCCGACACCGCGCACCAGGCGCTCGTGAAGTCCGTCGAGGTCCGGCGCATTGATCAACTCATCGACGAGCTCCTTCTCCTTCACCAGCCGCGCAATTGACGCGAGCATCTGGAGATAGTCCTTTTCCTCCTCCCCGGCGATCAGCAGGAAAATCAGCCGGACCTTCTCGTGGTCCTTGATCCCGTCGTACATCACGCCGTTCTCGCTCCGGCCGACCGCCAGGATATACCGGCGCGGCATTTTCACCCGGATATGCGGGAGCGCCACCCCGTTCCCGAGGTAGGTTGTCATCGTGTCCTCCCGCTTCAAAAGCGCATCGAGCAAATTCGCCTTCCGAAGGTCCTTGAACCGGCTGACGCATACCGTCAGCAACTCGTCCAAAGCCCCTTTCAGATCACGGCTTTTGAGATCGATAATTCGACTGCGGGTGATGAACTTGTCGAGACGCATTCAGACATGAACTCCCGGTGGACCATCTCCGGGCGAGCCACGGGTTTGGACGCGAGAAACCAACTAACGTTCCCATTCCAGCGCGCCTTTCCTGATTTCATAAAACAAACCGAGGATCAGCAGAAACAGGAAAAACAACGCGGGCAATAAAATGGGAATCGATGCGGCAAGGAAATCACGGAAGGCCAGCACCCAAGGGATCAAAAACACGATCTCGACATCGAACAGAATAAACAGCATCGCCGTCACGTAAAATTTGACCGAAAACCGAACTTTCGCCTCCCCTCCGGCTTCCACTCCGCATTCGTACGGACTGTCCTTGATCGCGTTCGGCCGGGAACGCTGCCCGAAAACCACGCTGGCGCCGAGAATGGAGAGACCGAGGCCGGCCGCCAGAAGCAACTGGATCAAAATGGGAACGTAATCGGACAGGTTCATTGTTTCCTACCAAAACAAGCCCGCCGATGGCTCGAACTCAAGCTGTTTCACCGCGATGATCCCCTTTTTCGAAAAAAACAGCAAAATACCCGGGACAACTGACAAGTAACAACCGACAGCCAGCAACCAGCTACGGCCGCCCCAGGTTCAATTTCATCGCATAGTCGAGGAGCGTCATCCAGGCATCGATCTCCGGGAAGCCGCGATCGCGCCGGCTGTCATTAATCTTTTGATACATGCGGGAATCCAGCGCGACCGGGTCCGCGCTCAGCCAGAGCATCGGCTCGGATTCGGTATATAGCGAATTGAAGTCGGGCCCGCCGAGAAATTGGTACCGCTCGAGACTGACGATCGAAAACACCCACTTCTCCGCCAGCTCAGGAATCGCGGCCATTTCGGCGACAGCCGCCGGACCGCTCGCTTCGCTGCCGAAAAAACGCGCGGTGTTGCTCGCGTTCCAAAGGGTCGCGTTCACGAGCGCGCCATTGATTCCGAGAACCGGATGATCGGTGTAAGCCGGCAGGTTGATCCAGAAGTCGACCTCAAGCATCAGCGGAACCGGCAAAAAACTCCGGCGGCCAGCCTCGCTCAATTGGTAGTGAAACTGGCCTTCCCGATACGTGATATCGACCGCGCCGCGAGCCGGCGGCAGCGGACTCTCGTGATACCACAGATCGTTGAAATATTTTCCGCTTTCCAGCACATACACCGGATGCCCGTCAAAATCCGCGCCGCCCTCCGCCAGGCGCGGCAGGAATCCCGCCCTCCTCAGCCGGCGCTCATTCTGATCGATCAGAAAAATATTCTCCCGCGCGAATCCCCGCTCCAATAATTCTTTCGCCACCGCGCGCACCAGCGGCAGGGGCGTCGTCAGACCGGGACCCGAAGCCGTATAGACTTTCAGGCCGACCTTCCCTTTCTCTCCCGGCCGCAGAGGCTCGCCGCGTTCCGCCTCGAAACGTTCGAACAGCCGGTTGACCGAGGCCGTGTACGCCTCCGCCGAGAAGCCGTCCAGCGGCGCCTCCAGCACTGGCGCGCCGGGCGAAAGCGCCATTCCAGGCGAGACCGCGGCGATCCAGCACGCAAACGCGGCGGCTGGACGCTTGACACACGTCCGGAGGCGGAAAATTGTCTGGCGATGAACGATGGATGGAAGCATAGGCGATCACTCGGCCTTCTGTCGGTGATGACGATTTTGTCCGTCGTTTTCCAAGCCTGTTCCAGCCCCGAGGAAAAATTCCAGGCGAGACTGGCCGAAGCGCAGGCTGCGATGGATGCCGAAAATCCGGCGGAAGCGATCGTCATCCTCAACGAAATTGATCAGCAAACGCCAGACCGGCTTGAAGTTGTCGAGTTTCTCGCCTTCGCCCACGCGCGCAACAACAATCCATCCGCCTCGGCCGACGCCTTCATTCGCGCCCACCAGCTCTCGCCAGGTCATGGCGAGTTTTTGCTCTTCGCCGGCCAAGCCCGCGAAGAAGCGGGCGACCTCGACCAGGCGTCCGATCACTACCGTCTTTACGTTACCGAGCATTACGAGGACTTTACCGGGTGGCAGGCGCTCGCCCGGGCCGAGGAAAAACGGCTCCGTCACCGGGACGCTCTCGACGCCTACCTCCAGGTCTACCGGCTCCAGCCTTCGGGCGAGACAGCCGCGGCGATTGGCACCCTGTTTTTTCAGCTTCGGAACGTAGCGCAGGCGCATCACTGGTTCACCGTCGCCCGCGAGAAGCACCAGGACGGCGGCGCTCCCGCGTTGCTCGGCCTCCTCAGGGTCATCCTCACCGAAGAACGCTGGGAACGGGCCGAGGAACTGGTCGCTCTCCTCGACAAAGAACATCCGGGCGCGCTCGATGACAGCGATTTGGCCATGGTCCGCGGCGAACTCCAGCGCTGGCGGGAATCGGTCGCCGAAATGGAGCGGATCCGCGAGGAACAGCTTGCTGAGGCGCGCCGCCGCGAAGAGGAGGAGAAGCGCCGCGAAGAAGAAGCCCGCATCGCTCGCGAAAAAGCCGAGGAGGAAGCGCGCAAACAAGCGGAACTCGCCGCGCAAGCCAAAGCCGAAGCGGAGGCCCAGGAGGAAGAAGCCGAGGAACCGGGAGTCCTTGCCGAAGCGGACGTGCTCGAGATCGAAGTCGAAGTCCAAGTCGAAGAACCGCCGCCCCCGAATCCCTACGCGGATTTGATCGCCGAGGCGCAGCGCCTCGAGGAAGCCGGCCGTTACGGCACGGCCGCCCGCACGTATTGGCAGGCTCTCAGTCACGAAGACTCCGATCCGGAAACGTGGTTCAACCTTTCCTACGCCCACTACCGCGCACGCTCGTGGAATGACGCGGAACTGACCGCCTTGGAGGCGATTCGGCGCGATCCGGAGAACGAGCGCTACCACCTTCACTACCTGAACGTCGTCAAAGAAACCAAACCGGTCCGCTCCTACCTTCGTGAACTCGAACGGATTCACGAGCTGTTCCCGCGGAACCGAGAGATCGTGCTCGCCCTCGCCAATACCTACGCGAAAAGCCAGCATTCCCGTCAGGTCGCGGTGCGCTACTACCAGCATTTCCTCCAACTCGCGCCGAACGATACAAGACGTCCGGAGGTTGAAGCATCGATCCGCCGCCTGACGATGTAAGTTCCGAAAAGCGCCCCGCGGCGGATTACGCGGATACCTGCGGATCAAATCTAAAGGATATTCATCAATTCCTGAATCATCCGCGCTCATGAAATACTGAACGAAGAGACGAAGCGCACGCCAAGACGCGGAGACGCAACGAATCCCGAACGGGCCGGCTCTGTTGCTTTCCTTAAGCGGCTTAGCGTCTCGAGCAAAACGGGCGTGTGAAAACACCTGGGATCCGGGAGTTTATTTTGCATCAGTGCTTAGTTTGCTTTTTGTTCCAGCGATGACCCGACACCTACGGACCGCAGCCTGGCTTTTTTTTTCCGCGATCGGCTTCACCGCCTGTTCCGCCGCCGCCGCTCCGAGCCGACTCCCATTCAATCCCGGCGCAATCCCGGAACCGCCAGCCGGAGAAAGAAGTTTCCGCTTCGCGGTCATTTCAGATCTCAATGGCTCCTACGGCTCGACGACCTACGGCGAAACCGTTCATCAATCGGTCGATCGGCTCAAAAATCTCTCCCCGGAACTCGTCCTTTCGGCGGGCGACCTGGTCGCGGGCCAAAAGCGGGGACTGGAAGAGCCGCGAATTCGGGCGATGTGGGACGGTTTTACCGCGGCGGTAACCGAGCCGCTCCGCGCGGCAAAAATTCCTTTTGCCCCGGTCGCTGGCAATCACGATGCATCCGGTTATCCGGCGTTTGCCCGCGAACGCCAGATTTTTCAGGAACATTGGAAAGCGCCGGACCAAAAACCGGATCTCCTGTTCATCGATGACACGCACTTTCCGCTCTATTACAGCTTCACCCACAAGAACGCGTTCTTCCTCGTGCTCGACGTCACCACGCTCGAGCGGCTGAGCGAGGAACTCTGGATCTGGATGGAGGAGCAGCTCAGCGCCGCAGAGAAGTTCGCCCTGCGCTTTGCCGCCTGTCATGTTCCCCCTTATCCGGTCGCCCGCGGCCGCGAACGCGAAATTATCCCGGCCCCGGACAACGACCGCCTGCGCGAACTGTTCGTCCGCCACAACCTCGACGTCTTTTTCACCGGCCACCATCACGCCTATTTCAAAGGCCGGAAAGACGGCCTGAATCTCGTTTCCCTCAACTGTGCCGGAAGCGGTCCGCGGGCACTGATCGGAACCGAGGAACCGCAGCGGCAATCCTTTGTTCTGGTCGATGTGGTCGACGGTGAGATTGAGCATATCTTCGCGGTCCACCCCGATGGGGAAATCTTCTCAGACAACTCCCTGCCTCTCCAGCTCAACCACCCGCCCTACACTCTTCCACGCTTCGACCAGTAGCCGAGGATCGCGGCGATCACGCGACCGCGCTCGTGAGAGCATGGATCTCCCCCGCCAAGGCGGGTAGCGGATTTCCCATCGACAGCACCGCGGAGTTGAGCAAAGAGTTCTTCGCATGAAGATCTGTTTTCCCGGAATTGCCGCTTGGCTTGACCGGTTCCGGAAAGGAAGGGTCGCAATCTATGGCGCGGGAATTTTCGCGTTCGCCGTCACTTGTTTCGGCGAGCTGCCGGACGGTGTCCGTCCATTAACGGCGATTCGCTCCGAGCATCCGCGGCTGTTCCTCTCCCCCAAAAATCTGCCGGCGGTACGGGAGCGCGCGGCCACGCACGCGCACGGGGAGTATGCCAAACTTCGGAACGCGGTCGACGCGTTGCCGCTCGAAGCCCCAAAGATTTTCCGCGAGGATCGCTTTACCCGCCTGCCCGATGGCACCATTAAAGCCGATACTCCCAGCCGCCAGGGTGCCGATCTCTTTCGTTACAACGGCGGCGATCAGGCGGCGCAAGCGGCTTTGCTGTATCTGATCGACGGACGACAGGACGACCTTGAAAAAGCCAAGAACTACCTGCGGCTTGCCGGGGAGGTCATCCTTTGGAGCGCGGAAACCGCGGAGCGCTGGGTTGGCTGGCTCAATAACGTCGAAATCAACGCGCTCGCCGCCTACGACTGGATTTACAACGACCTGACGCCGAAGGAACGGCGCGAACTGCTGCTGCCGATCCTCGACTATATCGCCAAAGCGCAGCCGGACGCTGAATATACCTTTCGCCGAACAACCGGCAGTCACACAAACGGCAATTACGGCGTCCGCGCCCTTCAGTGGTTCGCGGGTGTCGCGGCCTATGGCGACGGAATCGACGACGCCCGGGCGGCCGATTTTCTTGCGCGCGGCGCCTCTCTCTTTTTCAAAATGCTCGACCACCGGGAAGCGATTTCCGCCGGTTCTGGACTGCTGGCTTCTCCAACGGTGACCTACAGTTTCAGCGCCTACCCGGATGCGACCTTCCTTTTCTTTTTCTCCTGGGAATCCGCTTTCGGAGAGACGATCGCGCGCCGCTGGCCGCAGATGGCCGATTTTGCCAATTGGTTCGATTGGTCGGCGATCGAAGTTTTGCAAGACCAGCCGCGGTTTCGGCAATTCGGAATCGGAGACACACCGCACCAAGACAATCTCGCCAGCACGGGGTCGCTCTACACGCATTTCGCGCAGGCCATTCACTTTTTCCAAAAGCCTTTTCCGGAGAAAGCCGATCAAGCCTACGTGCAATTGGCCCGCCTTCCTGACAGAGTTCGGAGATTTACGACGCTTCATCCGTTTGTTCCGTTCCTCGTTGAACACTTCGACCCGTCCCGAATCGATTCCGCCGACCCCGCGGCAACTTCATCGGGACGCTATTTCCACGCGCCGCGATTCGGGTTGTTTCACATGCGTTCCGGCACCGGTCCAGACGACACGTTCGTTGCCTTTCGCGGCGGATCGAGCGAGCGGGTTCACCAGCATTACGACGAGCTGAGTTTTGTGATTTACAAGCGCAATTTCCTCGCGCTCGACGGCGGCAGTCGCACCAGCACCGCGCACCACCACAACTTCGCCGCGCAGAGCGTCGCGCACAACACCCTCTTGATCCATCAGCCCGAAGAACCGATGCCGCCGTTTTGGAAACCATGGGGATTCAAACCGGATGGCAAAACCTATTACAACCACGGCGGGCAAAACTCTGTCACGAATGCGAAAACGGTCGCCCTCCAGAGCACCGGCGATTTCATCTATATTGCCGCCGACGCCACCAAGAGCTACGACGCGTCGAAGTCTCGCGAGGTTGTGCGTCAATTTGTTTATATTCTTCCCGACTACTTCGTTATTTACGATCGCGTCGAGTCGGTCGCTCCGGAACAGCGCAAGGAATTTCTGCTGCACGTCCAAAAGGAGCCGACTCGTCTTGACGAGTCCCGCTGGCGAGCGGATTTCGACGGCCGGCTGTTCGTGCAAACACTTCTGCCGGTTCAGCCGCGGTTCAATCTGATCGGAGGACCCGGAAAGGAGTTTTTCGCGTCGGGACGCAATTGGCCGGTGGTCGAGCCAGAGACGCCCGGCTGGGACAAGAAATTTCAGTTCACGGGCAAATGGCGTCTGGAAGTCAGCGATCCCGAGCCGGCTGCAGCGAACCGCTTCCTCCATTTCCTGGAAGCCGCCTTGCCGGAGCAGGACGAGCCGCTGCCGACCGAGCGTCTTGAAAGCCGAGAGACCGACGGAATCCGCTTCACCGACCGCGCCGGCACCCGCTGGGAACTCGCGTTCAACCGGACCGGGGAAATTGGGTTGCTGCTCAGACAGACCGCTCCCGACGGGAAAATCGTGTTCTTTGACGCGCTGCCGAATGAAATCGAATCACTCGACTGATCGTCGATCAGCCGCGGTGCAACTCCGAGACGCGGCGCCCTCATTTCTTGAGCCAGCGATCGAGAAAGCTGTAGGCGGCTTCCCGGATCTCAGGCGGAAAGTCGTGATCGCCGGATCCGAGGATCGACGTGAAATTTTCCGGCGCTTCGTATAGGGAATACAGGCCGTAAAGATCTTCCATCGATTCCGCGATGGGACGCCAGTCCGGAAAAATATGATCCTGCTGGGTGCTGTAGTTGAAGAACGGCCGGGGTGCGATCAGGGCAATAATCTCATGAAAGTCGAACGGTGCCCGATCGTTTTTCATGTCTTCTGAAAACCGCGGCAGATGGGTGTACCAGTCACGCACACCCCAATGTCCCGGCATCGAGCTCCCTGTGAATGGATTCATCCCGCAACTGGAAACCGCGACGGCGATGCGCTCGTCAACCGACGCAAGAAAATAGGCGTTGTACCCGCCGAAGGAGTGACCGATCGTTCCGATGCGTTCGGCATCGACATAAGGGAGGCTTTCCAAAAGGTCCACCGCCTGCATGTGATCGGTGATATTTTTCCCGACCGTGCTCCATTCCGGATGCTCTTCGTAAAATGGCTGCGAACGAAAATGCTTGTGCCCTTTAAAAATCCGTTCACCCGATGTCATCGCATCCGGAGCAAGCACCACGTAACCGCGCGAAACCAGCTCGTACGCGTACTGGCGATTGTGCTTGCTCCACGGCGTGGCGATCGAATCCTTCCCTTCCGCATTGGTCGGATGAAGGGCGAGAATGGCCGGATACTTTTTCGCGGAATCCTTCCCCTGAATGCCATGAGGCAGCAGCAGGTAAGCAAATACCCGGTCCCCATGCACCGTATCAAAAACCATGTGAACCCGGTCATGATCCTTTTCGGGCGTGGTTGAAAGAATTTCGTACTGCACCGGCACCCGCTCCGGAAGCCCGCCTAGGTAATCCACCCAGACCTCGCGGATCTTCGCGGCCTTCGCCTCCCACTCCTGCACCGTATCAGTTCCCTCCCCAAGGAGCGGCGGAGGCGTATTCGTCTCCAACAAAGAAGACAGCACATAGTTGCCAAGCGATCCTCGAGGCTCACCGATATCGCCGGAAGCAGGCAGGGCGGAAAGGCCAGTCGCGAGCAGCATCGTAAGAAGGATTGGTGAGAGTGAACGTTTCATAGACAAACGCACGCGTAATGAGACGAGCTGATTGAGCTATGTCAGTCCATGGTTATCCCGTCAAGAACCGCGCGGCGCGGCAGAGAGCTTGCGACGCTGGAACCGCAATCACAGATGTTTGATCGTGACGAGGCTGATGTCGTCGTCCATGCGGTTGCGGCCAGCGAACCGGTCGATGGAGTCGAGGACACCTTGGTTGAGCTCGTGACAGGTCCGGTTGCGAAGCGTCTTGACGACGTCCGCCAGCCGGCCGCCGGAGAATTCCACGTCCTCGTCGTTGGTCGCTTCCGTCACGCCATCCGTGTAAAACACCAAGACATTTCCCTGTTCAAACGGCACCTGTTTGTCCTCGATTACTGAATCGAAAAGATCGCTTTCCACCAGCCCGACCGCAATTCCTTCTGATTGGAGCATCTCCGTCGCGACGATCGATTTTTCCGGATCGCGGCGTGACAGCAATGGCAGCTCGTGTCCGGCGCGCGCAAAAACTATCTCGTCCTTGTCCATGTCGATGATCGCGTACACCAAGGTGATGAACATGTCCTTGCGCATATCGGGCGCCATCGAACGGTTCAGCTCCATCAGAACCCGTGCCGGCGAATCGTGGAGCGCGGAGTAGTGTCGCAGATTGCACCGGCAGATCGTCATGAGAAGGGAGGCTGGTATGCCTTTTCCGGATACATCCGCAATAGCGACTGCGAGCCGATTCCCGGAGAGCGGGATGAAATCGTACAAGTCGCCGCCGACTTTCTGCGCGGGGATGTAAACCGCGTCGATCTCGAGCTTCGGAATCGCTGGATATTCCTTCGGCAGCAGCATCTGCTGAACGTTGCTCGCCAGGCTGAGATCGAGATCGAGTTTCTTCTTTTCCAACTGAAGATTGAGAAGGTCCGCATTGTGGATCGCTAGGCCGGCCTGATCGGCGAGACTCTGCGTCAGCGAGAAATCCGTTTCATTGAAGGCCATTCCGTCAGCCGGATTCACAACGGCGAGCACACCGATCAACCTGTCGCGAAAGACGATCGGCGCGGCAATGATCGACTTCACCCGCAAGGCTGGATCGTCGTGCTTAACCACACGATCGTCCTCGTCGCCATTCTTAATCAAGACCGCTTCCCGGGTTTTCGCCACCGACCCGATCAGGCCTTCGCCAAAGGGAATTGTTTCCGACTTGAGAATCTGTTCGATGAACTTGGCGCGCGTGGTCAGCTTAACCTTCGACCGCTCTGGCAAGGGTGCTTGCGGCGGAAACAGCCCCTCCACGGCGATGCCTTTCAGCGTCGCCTCGTTGGTCCGCTCAAAGACACACGCGCTGAGTGCACCGGTGCTGAGGATGGCGGCATGAACAATCCGCTGAAAAAGATCCTCACGGCTCAACCCTTCTCCCAGCGCCTCGACCAGGTCGTGCATGAAATCGACGACCAGCTGCTTCTCTTGCTGAATCAGTTGTTTCTCCTCGTCGAGGCGAGTGATTTCCTGCCGAGCCAGAACGTAAAGGGAGAGGAAAACGACCGCGAGAATGATCGCGATGAGGAGGACAAAATGCATGAGGGGAACTCGTCACATTCGTTCAACCTGGTTTTTCAGGAAGGAAACCACGTCTTGAAATTTATTCCGGTTCCCCTCGTCCGCTTCAATCAAATTTTCGTGAGCCTCAAGCACGAGCCTCGCGCTGGCGAGCTCGGCTTCCCCGGTTGGACTGTCCAGCGGGGTCGCCTTCTCCAGGTCGATCGGCTGCTCGCCGGTATCGACCGTCATAATACGGTGCAGCCCCAGGTTGCGAACGAGTTCCAGGTTCCTGGCGCCGAGTCGGCAAAGAACGATCGATCCCGGAGGATCCAGCCTGCGCAATTCCAAAGCCGCTCCCGCCAGAATCCCGAGAAAGGTGCTGTCCATCCCGGTGCAATCCGCGAAATCCACAATGAAGCGGCGCTTGCCGGTCTTTGTCACGTGACTGAAAAAATCCCGGAGCGGAGCGCTGTTCATAAAGGAAGCGCGCCCGGAAATCTTTACAATAACCGGCTCCGAATAAGCATCGACAAGAAAAGCCGCTGACTGATTTTCGGGCATCGGGGCTGACTCGGAACGGAAAAAAATGAAGGTTCAGGTTGTTCGGTTACGAAAGCGCCGCCGGGGATCTTCCGGCGGCGCTGGGAAACGGTAACTTAACTGTTTTTCTTGAGAATGTCACGCAGGACATACGGAAGAATCCCGCCGTGACGATAATACTCGATTTCGATTGGCGTGTCGATTCGGACGAGTACAGGGACCGTCTCCTTTGTGCCGTCCTTCCTTTCGATCTCGAGGTCGAGCTGCTGTCCAGGTTTGAGATCGTTGGACAGACCTTTGAGCGAGAAAAGCTCCGACCCGTCAAATCCGAGGCTTTCCGGCGTGTGCTCGCTCTTGGCGAACTGAAGCGGGAGAACCCCCATGCCGATCAGGTTGCTGCGGTGGATCCGCTCAAAGCTCGTCGCGACCACGGCGCGAACCCCGAGCAGAAGCGTGCCCTTGGCGGCCCAGTCCCGCGAGCTCCCCATGCCGTAGTCGCTCCCGGCAAACACGATCAGCGGAACATTCCGCTTCTTGTATTCCTCGCACGCTTCGTAAATCGTCGTGACCTTGCCTTCCGGCATCAGTTTGGTGTAGCCGCCTTCCTTGCCGTCGGCCAACTGATTTTTGATCCGGACGTTCGCAAAGGTTCCGCGAGTCATCACGCGGTCATTGCCGCGCCGCGATCCGTAGGAGTTGAACTCGAACGGTTTCACCCCCTTGCTGGCCAAGTACTGCCCGGCGGGTGTCTTTTCACTGAAGGCGCCGGCCGGCGAAATGTGGTCGGTTGTGACCGAATCGCCCAGGATCAGCAGCGGACGCATTCCGGAAATCGGCTGGATCGGATCCGGATCCATCGAAAACCCATTAAAGTAAGGAGGCTCTTGAATGTACGTGCTCTCCTCGTCCCACTGGAACAGCTCGCCGCCAGCGACTTCGATCGCGTTCCATTCCGGATTCGCATCAAGGTTCTCGTACTTGGTTTTGAACATCTCCGGCTTCAGGCCGCGGTTGATCGCCTCCAGAACTTCCTGACGCGTCGGCCAAATGTCCTTCAGGTAGACCGGATTCCCGTCGGACCCGGTCCCGAGCGGTTCATTCGTCAAATCGATATCGACGCGCCCCGCGAGAGCGAAAGCCACGACGAGCGGCGGGGACATCAGGAAATTCGCTTTGACCGCGGAGTGAATTCGCGCCTCGAAATTCCGGTTTCCGGAAAGAACACTCGCGGTGATCAAGTTGCCGCGCTCGATCGCGTCCTCGATCGGCGCCGCAAGCGGGCCGCTGTTTCCGATGCAAGTCGTGCAGCCGTAGCCGACGAGGTTGAAGCCGAGTTCGTCGAGGTACTTTTGCAGGCCGGTTTCGTTCAAGTAGTCCGTGACCACCCGCGAGCCAGGCGCCAGACTCGTTTTGACATACGGGCGAACCTTGAGCCCGCGCTCAATCGCCTTTTTTGCCAATAGTCCGGCGCCGAGCATGACGCTCGGGTTGCTGGTGTTCGTGCAACTGGTGATCGCGGCGATCACCACTGTTCCGTGGCCGATCTCCCCGGTCCCGTTTGCGGGGATGCGGAGCTGGCCGTTTGCCTCCTTCGGATCCGTCGGGCGGTTGTTTGTCATTTCGCCTTCGCTCCAGATCCGTCCCGGCCGTCCGTCAGGAAGCAGTTCCTGGCTGCCGGAGCGGCGGTCGCTCGAATCTTCGATTTCGCGCAACGTAATCGTTTCCCGGTGCTGGCGGTCGGCGGCGGACAGACCAAAACCGCCTTCCTGCGGCGGCGCGGTGAACAGCGTGTCGAAGCGCTCCTTCAATTGCGGCAAATCGACCCGGTCCTGCGGACGCTTCGGTCCGGCGACGCTCGGCTTGAGCGTCGACAAGTCGAGTTCGAGCACCTTGGTGTAATCCACCTCGCCGGCTTTCGGCATGCCAAACATCCCTTGTGCCTGGTAGTACTCACGAATCAGATCGATTTGCTCTTCGCTCCGGCCGGTCGCCCGCATGTAGTTCAAACTTTCCTCGTCGATCGGGAAAAATCCGCAGGTCGCGCCGTATTCCGGCGCCATATTGGCAACGGTCGCCCGGTCGGCTACCGTCAGCCGGGCCGCGCCTTCACCGAAAAATTCGACGAACTTGCCGACGACATTTTCCTCGCGAAGCAACTGCGTCACCCGCAGGGCGAAATCCGTCGCGGTCACGCCTTCTGCCAGTTCGCCCGTCAAATGAACCCCGACGACTTCGGGCGTCAGGAAGTAAACCGGCTGACCCAGCATGCCGGCTTCAGCCTCGATTCCGCCGACGCCCCAGCCGAGAATACCGAGACCGTTGATCATCGTCGTATGGGAGTCGGTCCCGACGAGCGAATCCGGGAAATGGAGCTGCCCGCCCTCAATATCCTCCGCGAATACAAGCCGCGCCAGGTGCTCGAGGTTGACCTGGTGAACGATCCCGATCGCCGGCGGGACAACACCGACTGTCTCGAAAGCCTCCTGGCCCCATTTGAGGAACTCGTACCGCTCGCGGTTGCGCCCAAACTCGATCTGCAAGTTCTGCACAAACGCTTCCGGAGTGCCGGAACGGTCCACCTGCACCGAGTGGTCGATCACCAGATCGACGGGAACCAGCGGCTCGATGAGCTTCGGGTCGCGCCCCAGGCGGGCAACCGCCGAGCGCATCGCCGCCAAATCGACCAGCAGCGGCACACCGGTGAAATCTTGCAAAAGAATACGCGAAACGACAAACGGCACCTCGACGCGCGCCGGTTCCGCGGCATTCCAGCGGGCAAGGGTTCTGACGTCCTCTTCCGAAATTGTCTTTCCGTCGCAGTTACGCAGGACCGACTCCAGCACGACGCGAACGCTGACCGGCAGGCGCGAGATCTTTCCCAGCCCGGCCTCCTCCAGCGCGGGGAGCGAATAAAAATAGCGCTTTCCTTTCGGACCGTCGCCAAACGTCCGCAAGGTATTCAATGGATTGGCAGATTGTTTCATGTGGATTTTGCCTCTGGCTCGATTAGCAAACATCCCCTCCCGAAAAGGTCAGTTTACCCGGATCCGCGAGAACCGTCAAAATAAAGCTCTCACGCCTATGGATATCTGGTGTCCGGACCGCCCCGGAGGGAAGCCGTCAGTTTCAAGCCATTCCCGGTCGATTGGCAAGGGACAATTGCGGATCGACCGCGTTTTGAGCACCCGCGGCGAATCGTCCGCAAAAGTTCGATCCTCAGGCAAGACCTCAGACCGCGATCCGTAACACCTTCGCGCAGCCTCTCCGGTCGGACCCCTGTTGCAGCGGCGCGATATCATCGGTAAACTACCGCATGGTGTTACCTCGCTTGTCTCGACGGGAACCGGCCGCCTCCCGCGCGTGTTCCAGCTTTTCCTTGCCGGACGAAAAATCGACTGCCTTCGCGATCGTGCTCCTTTGCGCCCGGACCGAGCTGACGCCCGAGCAGCAAAAGACCCTCCAAAACCTTCTCGCACGTGATCCCGACTGGAACTGGCTGCTCGATCTCGCCCTGCACCATCGCGTGTATCCGCTGGTTTTCTCCAACATGATGAAATACGCCCCGGCAGCGATGCCCGCGCCCGTCCGAACGGCGTTCGGCGACGCATTTGAAGAAAACCGGCGGCGCATGATGGTGCTGACGGCCGAACTGCTCCGCCTTTCGACCGCGCTGGAAGACGCCGGCATTCCTTCGGTCCCGCTGAAAGGTCCAGCGCTCGCCTGGAGCGCCTATCAAAATCTCGCGCTCCGCCCCGCCGGCGACCTCGACATTCTGATCGAACCGGAGAAGGTTTTCGCCGCTCTTGAAGTCTTGCGGGCCGCCGGTTACTCCGTCATTCTCCGCGAAGCGGGAGCCGTTGCCAAAGCCGACCAGGAAGCAGCCGTCCGCAAATACCTCTATCACTTTATCCTGGTCAACGAGCAGACGGACGCGGTCGTCGAACTTCACTTCAATCTCTCCCCGGCAAAAATGCCGTACAAGATCACACCGGCCGCGATCATCGAACGGGCGGAAACCTGCAGAATTGGCGGCGCCGATATCCGAGTGATGAATACCGAGGACAATTTCCTGTTTCTCTGCCTGCACGGCGGCAAGCACGCGTGGTCGAGACTCGAATGGCTGACGGGGGTTGCTGAATTCCTTCGCGGACACCCTGTCGACGAACGGAGTGTCTGCAAACTCGCCGCCGAGCGCGGAATGCTCCGGCCTCTCCTGCTCGGCGCCGCGCTGATCGAACGGCTGATTGACCCGCGCCTTGTTCCGTATCTTTCCACAAAGGCGAACAGCGCAGGCACCATCCGAAAACTGTGCGATCGCGTTGAGCAGCGCCTTTCGGACCTCGATACGGAGCCGAACGCGCCTGCCGCTTTCCAGCTCGCTCTCTGCTCCTCGGTTAGCGGCCGTCTCCGGTGGATCTTTTGCAACAGCGTTCAACCCGGTCATGCCGACATCCGCGCCGCCGAGGCAAAACACCCTGGCTATTATTATTTCCTCCGACCGGTGCGCCTCGTCCGTAAATGGATCGCCGATTAACCGCGAACGTAAATGTATGCCCGCCGCCGCATCCCAGTCCACCGCCAAAAGCGTTCGCACCGCTGCGCCCGGTTCAGTCTTCGCGCCCCCTCCTCTTGCTCAGGGAAATCCTGAAGAGGCGACAGACCATCAGCCAGCGGTCTCAATGAAGGAGGTCCATCCCGCCAAAAGTCCGCTTATGACCGAATCCGATCCAGGAAGCCTTGACCTTTCAGCCAAAACAGAAGGTCCGCCGTCCACGGATGCCATTTCGCGGGATCGTATTCCCGACTGCCCAACCCCAGGCCGTGCGCCCCTTTCTCATATACGTGAAGATCGAAAGGAACCCCGTGCTTTGCGAGTACAGCGGCGAAGTCCAAGCTGTTTGAAACCGGCACAACGGGATCCTCCGCCGTATGCCAGAGAAACGTGGGAGGGGTCTCCGCGGTAACGTGCCTCTCGTTCGACAGCAGCTCGATCAACTCGGGCGACGGGTTTGCCCCCAGCAAATTTGCCCGCGATCCTGCATGCGTTCCATCGCCCATGGTGATCACCGGATAACAAAGTATCCCCAAATCCGGACGATCGCTCTGACGCTCGATCGGGTCCAAAGCATCCGGATCACCTCCGGAGAAATGTGTGAGAAGGGTCGAAGCGAGATGACCGCCGGCCGATGAACCCATAATCCCAATACGACCCGGATCAAGTCCCCAGTCCGCCGCATTCGCACGCACCAGACGAACCGCGCGGGCCGCATCCTCCAACATCGCCGGATGACGGTATCCGGCGGAGCCAAGACGGTATTTCAGCACAAAGGCCGCGATCCCGTGTTCATTGAGAAAACGAGCATAACCTTCTCCCTCGTGCTCGGCCAAACGGACATAGCCGCCGCCCGGACAAATCACCATCGCGGCCCCGGTGGCAATCGCCGATTCCGGGAAATAGGGTGTCAGTCCTGGCGTGTCCGGCTCCGCCTTTCCCGACGCTCCGGGAACTTCTCCGGAGGGCCAGAGCGGAAAAGGATCGCGGGGAACGGCCGGAACAAGCCGCACCGAATCGAGCCCCACATGCGCCGTCGTGCCACGGTTTTCGATGAGAACCTTCGCGGGATTGTCCGGAGAAAATGAAGACCGGCCAAGGGAAACAAAGCGGCCTTTGATATCCGGTTCCTCCCGCTGATTCAATACATTCGTTGCTACGCCATTCACCGCCGATTTGTCTCCCTCCCCGGTATTGTTCCCAACATACAGTCGCTTCTTCCGGCTCACGAGCCATTCTCCCGTCAATTGGGCGTCACTGGCCAGAATCAACTCTCCGCGCAAAGTGGAAATATCCGCAACACCGCCACTGGTCCCCGCATAGACAACGACATCGCAGGTCACGTCCGCCTGAATTTCCGATTCCGAAAAAAACAATACACTGCCGACAACCGCAGCCAATAGAATCTGCCCCAAGTTTACCATAAAAATCCTCCTAGCGCGTATTTATATTTAAATCCAAAGGAAACCCTCGATATCCATCACGACGACCTGCGTCTCAGCGGAGCCAAATGGCACCCGTATTCAGGTTCCTCATTGAACGTGGAAGGGCAATCCGCCTTTTCCTGCCAAGGTCCTTCGATCTGACCGCTCCAGATTGCGCTCGTAATGGCCGTTTCGGCGGGCGGAGCGCTCCTGCCGAGCATTGCAGGCCTGCTCGGCCTCCGCCTCCAGAAGCCCATTGAGCGCCTCTTCCACCGTTCCGCGGACAAACCCGCTCAGGTCCTTTTTCAGGTTTCCGAAGTCGATTCGCACAACTTCGCTTGATGCCGACGAACCGGCCTTTACAGTCTCATTCAGTGTCTTCTCCAACTGCCTAAGCGATCATCAGCGGGAAGACACTACCTACTTTTCGGACGTTTATCCTTTCTGTCTCGAAGGAAGCGGAGAAAAGGAGGGCGGG
>CAZYAN010000055.1:21570-25247 GCA_964645585.1 uncultured Opitutales bacterium | reverse complement strand
GATGGCGGGGGTGAGCTGGCGGGCGAGGTTTTGGCGGAAGGTGGCGCGGTCGGGGACGACGCCCATCGCGATGAGCTGGTTGGCGAGGTTGCCGACGGCGGTGCCTTCGAGGTTGAAGGAGTGCACGGGGATGCCGGCTTCGTCGGCGGTCGCCTGACAGAGGAGTTCGTTTTTCGAGCCTCCGCCGACGATAAGGATGCGGTCGAAGGTGCGGCCGGTCATCGTTTCGAACGCGCGGATCGCGTCGGCGTGCCCCTTGCCGAGTGAATCGCAAATGAGGCGGGTGTAGCCGGGAAGGTCGGCCGGCGCTTTCTCGTCGCGGGAGGCGAGCTGCGCGTCGATCGCGTCGCGCATCGATTTCGGGTTGAAGAGCGACCGGTCGGTGACGTCGAGGAAATACGGGAAACGCGGTTTCGCCTTCGCCGCCTCGATCAATGCGGACCAGTCCTCGTCGGTTTTTGGACGGTCGGAAAACGCGGACATCGTCTGTTCGAGCAGCCAGAGGCCGAGGCAGTTTTTGATCGGCCGGTAGCGTCCGTCGCCGAGCCGTTCGTTGGAAACGTTCTTTTGAAGAGCCTCCTTGCCGAGGACCGGCTGATCGGATTCGAAACCGATCAGCGACCAGGTTCCGCTGCTGAGAAAAATGTCGTTCGATCCGCCGGTGCTCGGCATCGCGTCGTAGGCGCAGGAAGTGTCGTGACCCGGAACGAGAACGACTTCGACGCCGGAGAGCTCAGGAATGTCGCGGACCGGTCCGAGTTTCCGCGGCGAGAGAGCGGGTTCGGAAAACCATTCGGCCGGGATGCCAAAAAACGCGAACGCTTCGGCGGACAGGCGGGTTGAATGGATATCGAGCAGCTGGCCGGTGCTGAGGATGGAAATTTCGTTTTCCTGGCGGCCGCTGAGAAGGAAGTTGAAGTAATCGGGGAGGAGGAGGCAGCGAGCCGCGAGGTCGCGAATGCCGGGGCAGTTGACCAAGGTTTCCCGCAACTGGAGGCTGGTGTTGAACGGCAGGTTTTGCATGCCGGTCCAGGCGAAAACCTGCTCGATCCCGTCGGCCGCGAGTTGATCGAAGAACGGCTGGGTGCGGCCGTCCCGGTAGGCGTGAGGCGGGAAGACGAGGCGGCCGTTCCGGTCGAGGAGGACGTAATCGACGCCCCACGTGTCGACACCGCACGAGGTGAGTTCCGGCTCGGCTTCCACGGCCTTGCGCAGACCGTGCTGAATCTCTGAATACAAGAGGGGAAGATTCCAATACGCGTATTCGCCGAGGCAGTGGAAAGCGTTGGGAAAGCGATGAACCTCGCGGAGGGCGAGGTGCCCGCTGGTATAGCTGCCGACAACGACACGTCCGCTTGTCGCTCCGAGATCGACGGCCGCGGCGTGGAAGGTTTTTGCGGTATTCATGGCTGAGTGAAGAATATCGGTCCGGGCGAAGGGTTCGGGAATCCTGATTGAACTTGGGGGAAAAGGAGTTGCAAGGAAATTGCCTGAAACCTACGTTGCGGCTCATGACACCAGTGGATCGGGCGGTTCCCGCCGGGCGGAGCATACAATTGATGGCGACCTGCCTCTGCGACGCGTTTTTTGACGATGTGGCGATCGCCGCGGTCCAGGTGCTGGAGTACCTCAAATGTGACGTCGCCTTCCCGGAAGGTCAGACCTGCTGCGGCCAGCCGGCGTTTAACGCGGGTGACTGGAACGCCTCGCGGCGGGTTGTTCGCCATTGTGTCAAAACCTTTGCGGGCGACGGGCCGGTGGTCGTCCCATCCGGTTCGTGCGCGGCGATGCTGTTTCACGGCGCGCCGCTGGAGTTCGAGGAAGAGCCGGACCGGCCGGCTGTGGAAGGAGTGGCGCGGCGGACGTGGGAAGTCGCGGATTATATCGTCAACGGTCTTGGGATTCGTTCCTGGCCCGGGCGGTTTTCGGGAAAAATCGCCTTTCACCGGTCGTGTCACTGTCGGGGGACAAACAGCGGCGAGGCGGCGATAATGTTGCTCGAATCCATTGAGGGGGTGGAGATAGTTCCATTTGGCGAGGGCGAGCAATGCTGCGGTTTCGGCGGCACGTTTTCGGTCAGTTTTCCGAATATCGCCGCGGCGATGGGAAATCTGAAGCTCGACCATGTGATGGCGCAGAAGCCCGATTATTTGGTGTCCGGTGACATGGGCTGCTTGATGCATCTCGGCGGCTTGTGCGACCGGCAAGGGCGGGCGATTGAACGGCGGCATCTGGTGCAGGTGCTGCGGGATGCTTTGCGCGAAGGAGGTTTGCTCGAATGAAGGTGCAGCCGATCGATGAGTTTGCGCTCGAGCTGAAGGAGGAAGTCCAGCGCGCGGTCTATGACGGGACGGTCAGCGGTTACGAGAAGCGGACGGAATCGCTGTTTAGCGATTATCCGGATCCGGACCTTTTGCGCCGGACCGCGGGGCAGATCAAGCAGCACACGCTGGAGAATCTCGATCTTTACCTTGTGCAGGTCGAGGAGCGGCTGGCGGAGAGCGGGGCGAAAGTGCATTGGGCGCGCGACGCGGAGGCCGCTTGCGAGGCGGTGGTGCGGATCATGCGGGAGAACAGTGCCAACAAGCTCGTGAAGTCGAAGAGCATGGCGACCGAGGAAATTGGCCTCGGACCGTTTTTGGAGAAGAACGGTATTGAAAGTTTGGAGACGGATCTCGGGGAGTTTATTGTCCAGATCGATCGCGACCACCCGAGTCACATCGTCAAACCGATTATCCATAAGAACCGGCAGGGGATCGCCCGCAGCTTTGAGCGCGAAGGGCTCGGAGCGTATAATGATGAGCCGGAAACGATCACACGGCGGGCGCGGGAGTTTCTTCGTCACAAATACCTGGAGGCGCGGGTCGGCTTGACCGGCGCGAACTTCCTGGTGGCTGAAAGCGGACGGCTCGTCTTGGTGACGAATGAAGGCAACTCGCGCTTTTGTCTGGCGGCGCCCGACATTCACATCGCGGTTGTCGGGATTGAGAAACTGATCCCGCGCGACCGCGATCTCGCGCTCTTTCTCGCGCTTCTCGGGCGCTCGGGCACCGGGCAGCAGTTGACGGTTTATACGGAATTTATTCGCGGCCCCAAGGCGCCGGAGCAGCCGGACGGCCCGAAGCAGATGCATGTGATCCTCCTCGACAACCGGCGGACGGAAGTGCTGGCGACGAAATGCCGGGACATTTTACGGTGCATTCGCTGCGGGGCCTGTTTGAACGTCTGTCCGGTTTACCGGCAGGCCTCCGGGCATGCTTATCGCAGTGTTTATCCCGGGCCGGTGGGGGCGGTGCTGTCACCGCTGCTTGCCGGTGAGAAGTTTGTGGAGCTGGCCGACCTGCCGAAAGCGTCCAGTTTGTGCGGCGCCTGCCATGAGGTGTGTCCGGTGAACATCCCGATCCCGGACCTGCTGCTGCGCCTTCGGGATAAAGCGAAGCGCGAGTCGGTGCCGTCGCCCGGAACACCGCCGATGGGCGCCTGGTCGTATCTGGCGAGTCAGCCGACCGTTTGGCGTGCGGGACTGGCGGCCGGGAAGGCGCTGAATCACGTGCCGTTGCAAGTTATTCCCGTTCCCGCCTTGCAGGCCTGGCGGAAATCGCGTCAACTGCCACCGTGGCGCGGCGGGGCGTTTAGGAAATGGTGGAAGGGGAGGGGAGAAGGTGGGAAGGTTTGAA
>CAZYAN010000055.1:0-21470 GCA_964645585.1 uncultured Opitutales bacterium | reverse complement strand
GTGGGAAAGTGGGAAAGTGGGAAAGTGGGAAAGTGGGAAGGTTTGAAGGTTTGAAGGTGGGAAGGGCGGTGAAGGTTTGATGAGGGACGACAGGGAGATCATATTGAAGAAGGTGCGGGAGGCGCTGGGGGGGCTTCCGGAGCGTGCGGCGTATCCGGAGTATGAGGACAAGCTGGCAGTTGCAGCACTGCGGGGGCTCGACGGGGATTTGTGGGAAAAGTTTTCCGAGCGGTTTGTGGCGGTGCACGGGATGCCGCTGGACAACATCGATTCGCTGGTCGAGTACCTCGAAAGTTTTGGATACACGACCGGATATTGCGATCCGGCGCTGCTGCCGGTGCTGTCGCGGCTTGTTGGGGAACGGCTGGTTCTGGAGAATCATTTTGATCGCGGGCGACTGGATTCGTACGCGTTCGGGATTACGCGAGCGCGGGCGGCGATCGCGGAGACCGGGACCCTTGTCCTGACCGATCGCGGGACCTCGAGCCGGCTGGCGGCGCTCGCGCCGTGGGTGCATATCGCGTGTCTTCGGCGCGGCGACATTGTTCGGGACACGGACGAGGCGACGGCGTTGCTCGGGGACGATCCAAACGTGGTTTGGGTGACGGGGCCGTCCAAGACGGCGGATGTCGAAGGCATTTTAATTGAAGGCGTCCATGGACCCGGAATCCAGGTTTGCCTGCTGTTGCCGGATGACGAGACGGCGGCGGGGATGGAGGAGAACGACTGATGAAATTTTTGCAGGCGCTTGAACGCCGGTTCGGCTGGCTGGCCGTGCCGAATCTGACGCTCGTTCTGCTGGCGGGACAGATTCTCGCCTACGGGATGATGGCGACCGGAAACCTGGATCTTAACCGGATCATTCTGGTGCCGGAGCGGGTGATGGCGGGGGAGTATTGGCGGCTGGTCACCTTTTTGTTCATGCCGCCGCTGACAAACCTGATCTTCATGGCGTTCGCCTGGTATTTATTTTACCTGATGGGGACGTCGCTGGAGCACACGTGGGGGACGTTTCGTTACAATCTATTTATCTGGATCGGCTGTATCGCGACCGTGGCCGCGGCGTTTCTGGCCCCGCAAATGCCGGCGACCAACCTTTTTCTCGGCGGGTCGGTGTTTCTCGCGTTCGCTTTTCTGAATCCGAATTTCGAGCTGCTCCTGTTTTTCGTTCTGCCGGTGAAGATCAAGTGGCTGGCGCTGCTGGCCTGGATCGGCTATGGTGCCTCGTTTCTGTTCGGAAATTGGGTTTCGCGGTTGATGGTCGTGGCATCGGTGGCGAACTTTTTGATCTTTTTTGGGAGAGACATCGTTTTCGCGCTCCGGACGCGGCGCCGGCGAGCGGTGTTTCACGCGAAGCAGCAAGTGGATGCGCGGGAGCCGTTTCATCGCTGTCACACCTGCGGGATCACGGACGTCTCGCACCCCGATATGGAGTTTCGGTACTGTTCCCAGTGTGAAGGGGATTATGCCTACTGTGAGAAGCACCTCCGAAATCACGAGCATGTGAAGAAGGAAGAAGGTGGGGGAGCTGGTTGTTAGTTGTTGGTTGCTAAGAGTTGGGTGGGGGAGTGAGGAGCCGGCCAGGTGAGGGTGGTGATTGATACGAATGTTTTTGTCGCGGCGGGATTCAAGCGCGGGGGGTATTCGGCGCGACTGCTTGAGCGGATTCGCGAGGGGGAGTGGCAATTGGTCTGGAATCAGCGGACCCGTAGGGAAACCGAGCGGATTGTCCGGAAGATTCCGGTGTTGCGGAACAGCGTGCTGGACGGCCTGTTTCGTGCGGAAGACGAGCTGCGGGGAAAACTGTCCGAGGCGGAGTTTTCGTTTATCGCTGATTCGGAAGACCGAAAATTTGCCGCGCTGGCGGTTGCCGCGAATGTGCCGCTGATCACGAACGACGATCACCTGCTTGCGTGGAAAGAGCGGCTGACGGTACCCGTCATGAGCCCGCGCGAGCTGTTTGAAGAGCAGGTGTAGGCGGAAACGGTTCAGCCGCCTGGGAGCTGCGCGCCGACTTCTTCGAGTTTTTGTAAAACGGTGCCGGCGCCAAAAAGTTCGGGCATGATGAGCGGCTCTTCGCGGCCCGGCGCGTAGAGGAGATTGAACGGCACGGCGGAACGGCCGAATTCGGCGAGGGCGCGGGTGATTTCCGGATCTTGATTGGTCCAGTCAGCCTTCAGGAGCACGACATCGTTTTCCAAAAATGCCTGGATGACTTTGGGATCGTCGTAGGCGCGCTTGTTCCATTGACAGGTCGCGCACCAGCGGGCGGTGAAGTCAATGTAGATGAACCGTCCGTCCGCGCGGAGTGATTGCACCTTTTCGGGATTCCAATCCTGCCAGACGAGGAAGTCCGCCGCGCCTTCGCCCGAGGCGATTTGTTCCTGTCGCCGCTTTTGTTCCGCGATGCCCCCGACAGCGTGCGCGAGAGGAAGAATGAGTAAGAGAGCGGTGGCGGCACGCGCGAGCCACTGGGTTTTTCGCGGGCGGCTCGGAGTGGACCAGCGGCCGTAGACCCAGCAGCCAAGCGCGATAACGACGAGCCCGAAAAGGATCTGAAGGAGGAGTTCCGGTTCCACCTGTCCGGCCAGAACCCAAAGGAGATAGGCGACCGTGCCGTAGAGGAGAAATGCGAGAAACTGTTTGAGGGTTTCCATCCAGCCGCCCGGACGCGGCAAGAGTTTCACGAGGTCCGGGAAGAGCGACAAGATGAGATACGGCAGGGAAAGACCGATCGCAATCGCGGTAAACGCCGCGATCGACTGGGCCGGCGGAATCGTCAGGGCCGCACCCAAGGCCGGCGCGAGAAACGGCGCCGCGCACGGCGTGGCGACTACGGTAGCGAGCACGCCGGAGAAGAACGAGCCGGCCATGCCGCCTTTCGCGGTGAGTTTGCTGCCGGCGCCGACAGCGGAAAGGCCGAATTCGAAAACGCCGCTCATGTTGAGGCCGAACACGAGCAGGACAACCGTCAGGGCGAGGACGAACACCGGCTCCTGTAATTGAAATCCCCAGCCGAGTTCTTCGCCGCCAAAGCGAAGAATAAGAAGAACCCCCGCGAGAATCCAAAAGCTGAGAAGAACCCCGGCGGTAAAAACCAGTCCGTGCGCCGCGACCTTGGCGCGGTCCGCGCCGGCCTGGTTGACGAATCCCATGATCTTTAATCCCAAGATCGGGAAAACGCACGGCATCAGGTTCAGGATCAATCCGCCGGTGAGACCGAAGAGCAGGATCGAAACCAGCGGTCGACCCGCTTGCGCATTTGTCGCTTCGGCGGTGTCATCAGAGGTTTCGACCTCGACCGCCGTGTCCGCAGCGACCGCGTCGGCAGTTGGGTCGTCACCGACAAACAAGGCTGCATTTTCTGACGTCACCGATTGCGGACCGATCGGCAGAGTGAGAGAAACCGTTGTTTTCCCGGGCATGCAGACCTCGCGGCAGACGAGCCACGAGGCGGTCGCTTCGATGGTCAAAGTGTCCGTGAGATCCGGCGATGTCTGAATCGTGCTCCAGAGCACGACGGTTTCGGTGTAGCCGTCGCCCGGTTCACCGAGGAACAGAAACGGCACGGTCGGCGGGTAGTGCACCGGTCCGGCGGATGCGCCATCGGGCAGTTGCCAATCAATCTTTGTCGGCAGTCCGGTGAGTCCCGGGTCTTCGCCGTAGATATGCCAGCCGTCGGCGATCGTGAGCCGGACGCCGGCGCGGAATGAGTCGCCCGGGCGGATTTCGCTGACGTCAGCGATCAGCTCCGCGCGAACCTGGTCCTGCTGGGCCTGAACCGCCGAAGATGTGAGAAACGACAGCGGAAGCAAAAACAGAACCGGGAGGAGGCGGAACATGGAAAGACGGTGAATCACCCTAGAATATAGTCAGCGGAGCCAAAAAACCCTTTGAAAATCACGGAAAATTTGTTGGGCGGGGCTGACATGGACGTTGCGGGTCGGTCATTTAGCCGCTTTGGCGGGCGGCTGTGCGAGGTCGGATTTCAGGACGTCGATAAATTTCCGGATGGCGGGAGTCAGCGCCCGGCCCTTCCGGTGGAGAATGGCGAGCGGGCGTTTGTATTGGCCGCCGGTGAGGTTGATGGCATTGAGCGTGCCCTGATTGACCTCCTGGACGACGGTAATGCGCGGCACAATCGCCACTCCCGCGTCGATTTCGACGGCGCGCTTTACGGTTTCGATATTGTCGAATTCCATGACTGGCTCAACTTCGACTTTGTGGTCGCGGAAGATCTTGTCGACCGCCTTGCGGGTCGGGATGTCGGGGTCGAAGCCGATGAATTTGTGATCGCCGAGGGCGCTGAGGCTGATCGAACGCTGTGCCGCGAGCGGATGGCCGGGGGGACAAATCAGGACGAGTTCGTCTTCGCGGAACGGGATTACCTCGATCTGGCGGACCTTTTGGGGAAAAGCAACGAGCCCGAGGTCAACCGCGTTGTGGAGGATATCTTCGTAGACGAGGTTCGAGCGGCGATATTCGACCCGGACATTGACCGCGGGGAATTCCTGGAGAAAACGTTTGATGAACGGCGGAAGTTCGTGCAGGCCGATGCTGTAAATCGTCGCCAGGCGGATCGTGCCGCTGACGACCTTTTTCATTTCCTGGAGTTCGCTCGTCAGTTTTTCGTATTGGTGGATGATGTCCTTCGCGGCTTCGTACAGACGCTGCCCCTCGCGGGTGAGGCGGAAGCCCTTTTGGCTGCGGTCGAGAATAAGGACCTTGAAATTTCGCTCCATCGCCCGGAGCTGCTGGCTGACGGCCGATTGGGTTATTCCATTCAGGCGAGCTGATTTGGAAAAACTCTCGCTTTCCACCAAGTCCGCGAAAATCTTAAAGTTTTCGACATGCATGGAGGAAAAACATAATGTCCCCTAATCAGGATTCAATCCAGAAGATTACCTAATGATATCGTTCGAAGAATTTGCTGAACGGGTGACGATGGTCCGCAGGCGGATTCACGACGCCTGTGAACAAGCGGGGCGATTTCCGAATGAAGTGCGGCTAATGGCCGTGACGAAGTCGCATCCGGTTGAAGCCGTGGCGTATGCGGCGCGAGCGGGGCTTCCCTTTGTCGGGGAAAACCGCGTGCAGGAGGCGGTCGAAAAGATTCGGCGGGCGGATTTTGCGATGCGCTGGGAGCTGATCGGACATTTGCAGACGAACAAGACGCGCGATGCGGTGGATGTCTTTGACCGTATTCAGAGTTTGGACCGAAAGAAGCTGGTGGCGGCGATCGACCGCCGCGCGGCGGAAGCCGGGAAGGTGATGCCAGTGCTGTTGCAGATCAACGCGGGGAACGATCCGGCAAAGTTTGGGGCGTCGATTGATGAGGCGCCCGAGCTGCTGGAAGCGGCGCTGGCGGCTGAGCATTTGCGGGTGGAGGGTCTGATGACGATCGCGCCGCTGGATCCGGAAAATCAAAAGGAGCGCGCCCGAGCGGCGTTCGCGCGACTGCGGGAAGTGCGCGACGACCTGTCCGGCCGGTTTGGAGTCGCGCTTCCGGAGCTTTCGATGGGCATGACCGGGGATCTTGAAGAAGCGATTCTCGAAGGTTCGACGCTCGTGCGCGTCGGCACGGCGCTGTTTGGCGAGCGATAGAGGACTTTTTTTCAGGAGAAAACAGAAGCGCGGCGCCGAGGTTCCGGCGCCGCGCTTGAGGAGAGTTGAGCGCGGATCGCTAGCGGACGGGAGAGCGTCCCTTCCGTCGCACCCAGCCGGCACCGGCAAGGGCGAAGAGGCCGGCGAACAGCGCATACGTGCCGGGTTCGGGGACCACCTGTCCCCGGATTTCGCCGCCCGGATAGCTGCTCGAATGGATGTTGATGTAGGCGAGGCCGTCGAGGATGTTTTGGGTTATGGCGGGATCGACCATGGTGAATCCCGTCAATTGACCCGAAGTCTCCCCGACCAGGTTTGTGTCGTGGATTCCGAACATCACTCCCGCATTGACTCCGCCGGCGGCCGGCCCGTGGAAGTGGGCGTTGATATAGGTTCCAGCAAGATCCTGAAACGTGACGTTCCAGGTGATCTGATTGGTCGCCGTGTCGACAGAAACCTCCGCGAAACCGCTGGCGGAGGAAACCACCGGCGGAGACTGTACCTCCTGATCGGTGGTGAGGGCGAACTGGTAGTTAATAATGACCGCTTGAGACGCGGTCTGAACAGCGAGCAGACTGAGGCAGGCAATCGCAGTGATCCTGATCATCCTTGGGCTCCTTTCTTATGTTTTGTTTAGGTCTCTGAATCCGGCGTAACGGGACGTGAAACCTGGGGAGCCGGTACTCCCGGGAAGGTTGCTGCCTTCCGAAAAAGGCGTGGTCAACATACAGCGGACCGCGGCCGCCAAAGATGTTGAGGTCCGATCGAGTCCTCGTCAATCCGGAACTCGGGGCGGCAATATTTTTCCGTTTCGACGCAGGGAGGGTCGCACGAAATGCAGCGGTCACAAAGTAGATCTCTAGCCATGAATGGCCCCGAATGAGCACGACCGAAGGGCTTAAGCAGGTGATCCGTTAATGATGCACCATTACTCAATGGTGGACGACAATACCGTCTCACCGTTTCCTGCTCCTTTGAATTCGCGGTTATTCGTTTCGTACGTGGTTTCTCAACTGGCGGTGGTTAGGTATCCAGCTGGCCAGTTTACCGGTCTGCCTTTTCGTTTCCGTTCTTCCGACCGCCGAACGCGGCAGAGACCCAGCCGGCGAGAAAGAGCAGGCCGCCCAGCGGTGTGACGGGCCCTAGAAAAGACGGGCCGCCGAGCGCGAGAAGATAAAGTGAGCCCGAAAAGAGGAGGATTCCGCCGGTCCAGCAGCGAAAGGTCCAGGAGAACGAGCGGCCGGTAGCGCTGCTGAAGAGCGCGAGGGCGAACAGCGCGACCGCGTGAACGAGATGATAGAGGGCGGCGGTTTGCCAAGCGGAGGTTGTTTCGCGGGCGAGAAGCTGACCTTCGAGGGCGTGCGCCCCGAGCGCGCCGAGCAGGACCGCTGTGAAACCAAAGAAGGCCGCAACCGGAAGTTGAATACGTAAACAATTGCAGGACATGATGAGCGGAAGAGAAAAATTGAGAGTCGGAAGCGCGCGGGAAAGACGTATCTTTTTTCTTGATATACGAAGCGTAATTTGCCTCAAGTAGGACTGCTGAAACCGTTCAGCAGGCAAGCTAACAAAGCAAACGCACTACTAGAAAACTATGAACAAGACAATCGCTTCTCTTTCCGCGGCTGTCGTTATGGGCGGGTCAAGCCTTTCGGCGATCATCCCTATCGCGGCCGATTTGGGAGTGACTGGTGACATCACGTTCGCATCGGAATACAACTTCCGCGGGTACGAAGTCGCCAACAACTCCCTTCAGGCGTCGTTGGAAGCTTCACTCGGCGACTTTTACGTCGGGTTTTTCGCGAACGCTCCTCGCGGGTTTGACGGTCCCCTCGACCTGACCGACGAGTACCACTACTTCGGCGGATTTGCCGTCGAGGTTCCTGGTCTCCAAGGTTTGCTGCTCGACGTCGGGATCACGGTTTACGACTGGCCCGAGGCGGGTGACCTTCCCGGGGTGCGCCTTGACCGGACCCATGAAGTCTACGTCGGCACGAAGTTCAACGACATCGTGAATCTGGATGGCGTCAGCGCCGCGGTCTATCTCTTCCATGATATCGACCGTCGCGCCAACGTGGCGGAAGCTAAAGTCGGCTACCGGATTCCGTTGCTGTCGGCCAGCGAGGAACTCGCCCTCGATCTCACTGCCCTCTATGGGTACCAGTTCGGCGGCAGCATCCGTGATCGCGGACTTCGCATCAACGAAAACTACCACTACTATGGCGCCTCAGCCGAGGTTCCGTTTGAGGTGAGCGAGTATTCGACGTTGACCGCCGGTGTCCATTACCGGACGGCTGAAAAGGCCCGTCTCGCCGCGCTGGGCACTCGCGGCCAGAACCTGTTCTGGACGATCTCCTACACAGCCGGCTTCTAAAAAAGCTTCGGCTTAACCTTTAAGCGAGGGCTCGCGGCGATCACGTCGCGAGCCCTTTTTTTCTGTTTATCCGGAAAATTTCGGATGTGGAAAACGGCGGATGCGCGCGGTTCCGGATCGCTTTTTTCCAGGCGGTTGACTAGGAAACGGCCATGAAGAATCTTTTTTGTCTGCTTGTTTCCGCCTTCATTCTTCCGGGAGTACTGTATCCGGAAACGTATGACATCGTCATCCGAAACGGACGGGTCATCGATGGAACCGGGAATCCCGCCTACTTTGCCGATGTCGCGGTGGATGACGGGAAGATCGTCGCCGTCGGGAGAATATCAGGCAAAGGCGATCGCGAGCTCGACGCCACGGGTGCAATCGTGGCGCCTGGATTTATCGACGTGCATAGTCACGCCGAAAACATCGATAAGCTTCCTTTGGCGGAGAATTTTCTGCGCATGGGCGTGACGACCCTGGTCTTGGGAAACTGCGGAAGTTCTCGCGTCGATCTTGATTCGTATTTCCGGGAACTGGAAGAACTGACTTTTTCGCCGAATGTGGTCAGTTTGATCGGTCACGGATCCGTCCGCGCCCGCGTGATCGGCCGCAACACGGACCGGGCGCCGACGGATGCGGAGCTGGAGGAAATGAAGAGCCTGGTCGATCGGGCGATGGCAGCCGGGGCGACCGGACTGTCGACCGGTTTGATTTACCAGCCCGGCACCTTCGCCGAAACGGAGGAGCTCGTTGAGCTCGCCAAGGTTGTCCGTGCGCGCGACGGAATTTACGTCAGCCACATGCGGAACGAGGGGACCCGGATTTTCCAAGCGCTGGAGGAACTGGTAACGATTGCCCGGGAAGCGCGGATTCCCGCGCATGTTTCCCACATCAAACTCGGAGGCAACGCCTCGTGGGGGCAGAGCGAGGAGGTGCTGGCCTTCATCGAGGCCCGGCGCGCGGAGGGACTCGACATCACACAGGATCAATACATGTACACGGCGTCCAGCACCGGCATGCGGCAGCTGATCCCGGATTCCGCTCGTGAAGGCGGTCGCGACAAATATCGGGAACGTATTGCGGATCCGGATACCCGAAAGAAAATCGCCAATCAAATGCGCGCAGATCTCAAGGAGGCGGGCAGGACCGATTATCATTACGCCGCGATCGCTTATTATGGTTCCGATCCGAGCCTGAATGGATTGCGGATTCCCGAAGCGGCCAAGAAGCGTTACGGACGCGACGATCTGGACGCGCAGATCGACATGATTCTCGAGATCGAGGCGGAAGGCGGGGCGTCCGGCGTCTTTCACAGCATGAATGAGGACGACGCGCGGACGTTTCTGTCTCACCCGAACACAATGATCGCGTCCGACAGCAGCATCCGTAACTTTCAATCCGGCGTGCCGCATCCGCGGGGCTACGGGAACAACGCCCGCGCTCTGGCGCGTTATGTTCGGGAGCAGCACCTTCTCACGGTTGAGGACGCGGTGCGGCGGATGACCTCGCTTCCGGCGACGGTATTTCGAATCAAAGAGCGCGGCCAGATTTTGGAAGGTTTCGCCGCCGACATCGTGGTGTTTGATCCGGAAGAAGTCGTGGATAACGCAACCTTTGCCGAGCCGCACCAATACGCTACCGGGTTCCGGTACGTTCTCGTCAACGGAGAGCCGGTTGTTGAGAACGACACGCACAACGGCGCGCGTCCGGGACAGATTCTGCGGCACCGAACTCGGGACATGTAACGGCGCGCGGCTGCGCCGGGTTCGGGAAAGATGCATTACAGGCGCTTAAAGCGTCCACTCTTACTTGGAGATGACGAAGCAATGGCAGACTGTTCAAGAGCCGTAAGAGCAGGGGCTTGAGCCCCTGTATAAAGGCGCCGGAGCGCCGCGATTCTTTTGCGGCTTGAATCCGAATGTTGTCCCGTCAGAGTGGCAAGTGGATGCGGGCGGAAATTAATTTCGCGAATACCAACAGCGTTTGGGCCAGCTTTCTGGTCGAAACGCTCGTTCGGCTCGGCATCCGGCGCGCGGTAGTGGCTCCTGGGTCGCGATCGGCACCGCTGACAATCGCGCTTGCAAATCATCCGAAGGTCGATGCGATCCCGGTGATCGATGAGCGTTCGGGATCATTTCTCGCGCTAGGACTCGCGCGTAAAAGCGGGAAGCCGGCGGTTCTCGTCTGTACGTCGGGCACGGCCGCGGCGAACTTTTTCCCCGCTGTTATTGAAGCGAGCGAAAGTGGTGTTCCGCTGCTGGTGCTGACGGCTGACCGGCCGCCGGAGCTGCGGGCATGCGGCGCGGGACAGACGATCGACCAGGTAAAGCTGTTCGGGCAGTATCCAAGGATGCATGCCGAGCTGGCGCTGCCGGAAGCCTCGCGAGAAATGCTGGCTTACCTGCGTCAGACACTGGCTCATGCGGTGGCGCGCAGCCGTTGGCCTTCGCCCGGTCCTGTGCATCTCAACGTGCCGTTTCGCGATCCGCTGGTTCCGGTTCCGGACGACAGTGCCGGCGCGATTGATGACGAATTGATCGCGCGCCTGCTGGCGGATGTCGCTCCGGAGGTTCCCGGGATTTCTGGATTGGCGGATGCGGACCTCGATGCCGTCGCCGCGGCATTCGCGGCGGCGAGCCGTCCGATGATCGTCGCCGGTCCCGCGCAGCCATGGGATCGAATGGCATACGTTGCGGCGATCGTGGAACTGGCGGGGCGGCGTCGAGCGCCAATTCTGGCGGATGCGTTGTCGCCGGTCCGGCAGCGCGGAGCCGCTTCTGTGTATTTGATAGAAAACTACGAAGCGGTTTTCGCGAGAGATTTGGCGCCCGAGGAAAAGCCGGATCTTGTGTTGCGATTCGGGCCGCTGCCGACGAGCAAGCGATTGCGAAAATGGCTGGGGGAGGTCGATGCGCCGCAGTATGTCGCGGAGGAAAGCGACCGGAATGTTGATCCGCTGCACACGCGCGCGATCCACCTGCGGACGTCGGCGGTTCGATTGGCACGCGCCCTCACGAGCCGATTGCGGGAAGCTTCGGAGTTTGACGGGACCTATGCCGAGAAGTGGCGGATGGTATCGGAGCAATTGGGCAGCGAGATCGACGTTCGTCTCGAAGAATGCGCCGAATTGTTTGAAGGGAAAATTCCGTGGCTGATCAGTCGGCACGCGCCGCCGGGGACGGCGGTTTTTCTGTCGAACAGCCTGCCGGTTCGCGATGCGGAGTATTTTTGGCGGTCGCGCGCGGAGCCGGTCGACGTCTACTTTAACCGCGGCGCCAACGGAATTGACGGGATCGTTTCAACCGCGGCGGGTATTGCGGCGGATGGAGCTTCCGTAATTCTTGTGACCGGCGATTTGGCATTTCTGCACGATCAGAACGGCCTGCTCAACGCCCACTCGGCCGTTGGCGGGATGACGATTTTGCTGATTAACAACGGCGGCGGCGGGATCTTTCATTCGCTTCCCGTGGCCGATTTTGATCCCCCCTTCACCAAATTTTTTACGACTCCGCAGGATGTCGACTTCGGGGCGATCTGCGCCGCTCATGGAATCGCGTATGCAAGAATTTCGCGATGGGAGAAAGTGCTTCAGGCGATTGGAGAGAGCACTCGCGGCGGTGAAGTCCGGGTTTTCGAAATCCGGAGCGACGCCGTAAGAGATCGCGAATTCCGAAATCGGCTGTTGTGCGGGAAATCGACGCCGGTGACCGAGGTATGAGCGGGCGCTTGTAGCGTCTCCAAAAAGCGGCTGAAGCCCCCAATCTTGCCTTGGCCCCGACCGGTGATCCCGTCACGTGCCGCAGCACTTTTTGTATTTTTTGCCGCTGCCGCAAGGACACGGGTCGTTTCGCCCGATTTTGGGTTCTTCGCGGCGGACGGTGTTGCCTCTGAATTCCTCGTTGCCCGCGTACTTCCATGCTCCGTTCTCCCGTTCGAAAAGCGCGATCTCGTAATGGACCTGCGGCTGGCCGTCCACGGCGAAGCGAGCCGAAAACTCGACGAGGCCGCGCTGGTCCTCCTCGCCGCCCTCGACGCGTTTGATCTCAAGCCCCTGCCATTCGGACTCGCGCGCCCATCTGCGTGTTTCTTCGGCGGAAAAATCCTTCTGCTGGTCGGCCGTCAGCGTTTCCTTGAGATAGGCGATATTCTCTTTCGTGTAGGCTGTGTAGCGCGAACGCATGAGCGCCTCGGGTGTCGGCGCGGTGCGATCGCCCTGAAGGAAAGGCTCGCAGCAGTCAGTAAAGGCAGTGCCTGAACCACATGGACAAAGTGTGGACATGGTCATCAATGTTTGCGCGGGGGACGAAAATGCAAGGCGGTTTTGGGCGACTTTTTCCCCATGCGGCGGCGCTGGGCCGGTTTTGCTTTCCAAAGAGCCCGGACCGCTGGTATGGTCGCGGACCATGCGCTCTGTTTTTACCTCCGTTTTTTGGAAACCAGCGAGGCGGGCCGCGACGCTCGGGCTGATTGTTGCAATGAATGTTTCGGCAAACGAATTTAATTACGACGAGGCCAAGGTCCCCGACTACACCTTGCCGGACCCGCTGGTGATGGAAGACGGAACCCCGGTGGCGAATGCTCGCGACTGGCGTGAAAAACGGCGGGGCGAGATCCTGCGACTGTTCGAGGAGCACGTCTACGGCAAAACCCAGGCGACCGGGCTGAAGGTGAGCTACACGGTAAAATCGACGGATCCGACGGCGCTCGGCGGGGCGGCAACGCGGAAGGAAGTGGTCGTGAAGTTCGGCGCGAATGACGGAGATCCATCGATGGAAGTTTTGCTTTATATCCCTAATGGAGTCGAAGGGCCGGTTCCCGCTTTTCTCGGGCTGAATTTTTACGGCAATCACACGGTTCATTTGGATCCGGGGATTTCGATTTCTGACCGATGGATGAGGAGCAACAGCGCAAAGGGCGTTGTTGAAAGCCGGGCGACGGAGGCCGGCCGCGGCACGAGTGCGTCTCGCTGGCAAGTGGAGAAGATCATTGGGCGCGGTTATGCGCTGGCCACGATTTACTACGGCGATCTCGTTCCTGACCGCGCTGATGGGCTTGAGGAAGGCATCGCGGCGGCGGTTCGCGGTCCCGCAGAGACCGAGCGCGGGCCGGACGACTGGGGCGCGATCGGTGTCTGGGCATGGGGATTGAGCCGGGCGCTGGACTACTTGGAAACCGATCCGGCGATTGACGCGAAGCGAGTTGCCGTGATGGGGCATTCGCGTCTCGGGAAAACATCGCTCTGGGCCGGGGCGCAGGACGAGAGATTCGCGCTGGTTATCTCGAACAACTCGGGTTGCGGCGGCGCGGCGCTGAGCCGGCGGCGGTTTGGAGAAACCGTCGAACGGATCAACACCCGATTTCCTCATTGGTTCTGCCTGAATTTCCGACGGTATAACGATCGTGAGGATACTCTTCCGATCGACCAGCATCAGCTCATCGCGCTGATGGCGCCGCGGCCGGTTTACGTCGCCAGCGCCGAAGAGGACCGCTGGGCGGATCCGCGCGGCGAGTTTCTAAGCGCCAAGCACGCCGGCCCGGTTTACGAACTCTTCGGCTTGAAAGGCGTTGGCGTGGACGAAATGCCGGAGGTGAACAAGCCCGTTGGGGACGCGGTTGGCTATCACATCCGCACTGGCAAACACGACGTCACCGCGTACGACTGGGACCAGTATCTCGATTTCGCCGACCGGCATTTCAGGAAATAAAGCAACGCGCCCCGGGTAAGAGTCGGAGGTTCAGCGCCTCCCGGTTCAGAAAAGGGGCTGAAGCCCCGCTCTTACTTGCCTGATTGAGATCCTATTGGCGCCGGCGGCGGCGCTCTGTCGGCTTGGAGGCCGCTCCCGATGTCACGGGCCTTCTGGCGTTGCGAGAGCGGTTCGGTCTCCGTCCGCGACCGCGGCTTCGCGACTGATTCGGCCGGGAGGGCGGTTTCAGGCTGAAGTCATTTTCGTCAACTTCTAGCGCATATGGATGTTCCTGGTGCACTGGAATCTTTTGACGGATCAAGCGCTGGATGTCGCGCAGCCAGTTCCTTTCAGCCGGTTCGCAGAGAGACAGCGCACGGCCGTCAGCGCCGGCTCGTGCGGTCCGGCCGATGCGGTGGACGTAGGACTCGGGTTCGTTGGGAATGTCGAAGTTGACGACGAGGGAAATGCCTTTGACGTCGATCCCGCGCGCCGCGATGTCGGTGGCGACCAGTACACGCACGGAACCATTCCTAAACTGATGGAGGGCTCTTTCTCGCGCGCCTTGGGACTTGTTTCCGTGGATTGCTTCCGAGCGGATCCCGCCCGCCGTTAATTGCCGCGCGAGACGATTCGCTCCGTGCTTTGTTCGCGAAAAGACGAGAACGAGACCGCGGTTATGTTCGTTGAGAACATGAACGAGCAGCTTTTGTTTGTGCTCCCGCTCCACGTGACAGACCTGCTGCTCAATGCGTTCCGCGGTGGAAGATACGGGAGTGACGGTGACGGTTACCGGATCCCGCAAAAGGCTCGTGGCCAATTCTCGAATGCTGTCCGGCATCGTCGCGGAAAAGAGAAGAGATTGGCGGTGTGCCGGAAGCTGCGCGATGACTCGTTTGACGTCGGGAGCGAAACCCATGTCGAGCATCCGGTCCGCTTCATCGAGAACAAACGTTTCGACCTGCCGGAAATCGACATGCTTTTGCTTGGCGAGGTCGAGAAGCCGGCCGGGTGTGGCGACGACGATATCGATGCCGGCGGCGAGCGCCCGGACCTGCGGGTTCTGTCCGACACCGCCGAAGATCACGGTGTGGCGCAGCGGCAGGTTCTTGCCGTAAGCCGAAAAGCTTTCGCCGATCTGAATCGCTAGCTCGCGGGTCGGAGTAAGGATTAGCGCTCGGGGCGCGCGCGGGTTGCGCCGGGCGGGCATTTGAGCCAAGCGGTGAAGAATCGGCAGCGCAAAGGCGGCGGTTTTTCCGGTGCCGGTTTGCGCGCAGCCGAGCAAGTCGCGTCCGTCGAGCAAATGAGGAATGGCCTCGGCTTGGATCGGCGACGGCGTCGTATAATTTTTGGCGGCAATGGCGCGCTGAATCGGCTCGCAAAGCGCGAGCGAAGAAAACGAGATGGAAGATGCGGTCATACAGATGGATTGCCGGGCGGACCTGCAATCAGTGCAGCCGCGCGGCAAATGGATTCGCGTGGGAGCGCCGCGATTAATTAGAAGGGCGCTCTGTGTCTATTAACTCGATGAAATGGATGAGACCTCTGAACAGTCTCTCATCGAAAAGACGCCCGAAGGGGCAGAAGCGGGCTTCTCCGGTAACCGGAAAATCACGCACTGGCCGCGTAAGGTGGAATTAATCGCACAGCTTTTATCGGTCCGCAAGCGAAAATTCAGTTGTTCTCAAACGCCGCGGCAGCGATTGGCGGTCTCACGGGCCGCGGGGGATTTCCCGCTCCTTTACATCGCTCGGCTAAACGATCAGGATGCGCCGCTTATGCGCACCTCGCTTCTTTTCTGTTCCCTGCTGTTTGCTGCTTCGCTGGCGGCCGCCGGCGAAACTGACCAGCCGGAAACCATCTGGCGCTTCGATCTCACCGGGCTTTACCATCGCAACCTCAGCGATCCGGTTCAGGCGCGGGAAGCATGGGACACGATGCATCTCGTCGCGTCGCTCCAGGGCAATGTGAACCGGGAGGATCCGATTCTGCTCATTCGGTTCATGAAGGAAACCGACGACTTCTGGTTCGAGTGGATGCGGGCGCCGGGGAATTGGCTCTCGGGACGGCCAGTCCATGAGATTGCGACATTGGAGGAATTGATCTCTGTATTTGAAAACCGGATTCGCGGGCTGGTTATTTACCGTGAGGACGTTCCCGCGAACTCGAATGTCGCAAGCACGATCGCCGGGGTTGAGGAGCGGATCTGTTTGCGATACGATCCGTCGCCCGGGTCGGTTTACAGCCGGGTCATGGCGATGGATATCGAGTGGGGCGACGTCCGCTGGCTGCCGGCCAAGGAGGACGGGCGGGGGCCGCCCGCGGTTTTGGGCGAGCTGATTCCGGGGACAGAACCACCGATCGCGTCGACCGGGAGTGCGAAAGGCGATGCGTACCTTTGGGCGATCCAGCGGTATCTTGACGCGGGGCGGACGAGTGATGAGTTTTTGGCGTATTATATTGACGCGTGGTGGCTGCAGCATCCGCGCCGGGCGTCGCTCGAGAACTTTACGCTGTCGAACCACGACTTCTTTATTGCCGAGCGGGCCTTCTTTTTTGACCTCGGCGTTTGGGGAGACGAGGCGCCTGTGGACGATCCGGGGCAGCCGGTTGGGACGGACCGGCGGGTAGTAACGAAGATCCTTGAGTCGATGGCGCGGCGCGCGGACGGGAACATGATCCATATCGGCGGATTCACCCCGTGGCTTTGGAAATACACGACCGCGGCGCCGGGACAATCGCGGCATGAACCTGTGGAGACGGAGTGGGCAAAAAACAAACTGGCATCGAAATACAACGCGGTGATCGACAGCGACGCGCTGGGCCTTTCCGGGATGGCGAACGCGTCTTTCTACCGGCACTTCCCGTTGCGAGAGAAATACGTTCAGCCCCGGCGTCCATCCGGTGACGATTTGCGAAAGGAGGGATTTTTGAAATCGGACGGAACCGTCGCGCCGTATGTTTACGTGATGTTCTATCATGGTGACTATGACAGCGCGGCGTGGATGAACCGATACGTGCCGGTTTGGCGGAACGATTCCGCGCGCGGGGAAATCCCCCTGAACTGGGCATTCAATCCAAACCTCGACCGGCGCGCGCCGCATGCGATGCATTTTGCACGAACGCGGCAGGTTGCGAACGAGTGGTTTATCGCTGGCGATTCTGGCGCTGGTTATCTCAATCCCGGTATGCTGGCGGCCGAACATCGCGGCCCCGGGTTCTCGGACGGCTGGGAGGCTTGGGTCGCGTATTGTGAAAGTTATTACGAAAAGTATGACCTGACGATTACCGGTTTCGTGATTGACGGGGCGAGTCCGGGAATGGGTCTTCGCGGCATGGATGCGTATGCCGGGTTCTCTCCGGATGGATTGATCGGCCAGAAAATTCCGTCGCAGGGATTGCATCGCGACACGATGCCGTTCATTCGCATGGGCGCGGATTTTCATGGGGCATCTCCCGAGCAGGCGGCCGACCGAATCGCGCGTGAGGCCGCGAACCGAACCGCACCCGCGTTTCTGCCGTTGCGGACGATCCTGAAGTCGCCGAGCTGGCACAAAGAAACCATGGAGCGGGTGGGGCGGCTGCCGGGCGGCAAAGATGTTCGGTTTGTCGACGCGTACCGGTTCATGCTGCTGCTGAAGCACCGGGAACGCCAGCGGGTTCGTGAGCCTGCCGCCTCTGGACCGTTTGGGGATGCCAAGGAAATTGTGTATCGCGCCGCGGGTGAAAGTGACGGCCTGGATCCGGTGCGTGCCGCGGATGGACCGTATTCGCTCGGTTCAGACGCCGGGGGAGAGGCTGTGATTCGACAGGAGCGCCCGGACGGGAGTCGTTACCTGTATTTTAAAACTGGTGACGGATTCGCGCGTCCGGCGAGTTCGGCGGACGGCGTGACGCTGGTCGCGACGGTTACGCTGCTGGATACCGCGGGAGGGCGGGTCGGGCTCGAGTACAACGCGGTGTATCAATCGTATCGATCGGCGGGCGTTGAGGTTGCGCTGGAAGGAAGCGGGAAGTGGCGTCAAATCGAGTTTGAATTAGAAGATGCGCGCTTTGACCACAGTCAGAACGCCGGCGCGAGCTTCCGTTTGGTCAACTTTGGCGCTGATCTTGTTGTTTCGGCGGTGACGGTTCGCCGCGGGGAATAAGTTTTTCGTGGATTGCCTCACGCGATCCGGTAGGTTTCGCGGGAGCATTTTATGGCGGATTCCGATTCAGATTTTAACAAAGGGGACGGTCGCTTGGCGGCTTCCAGGAACGAATTGCGCGCCGGGCGTTCCGCCGTCTCGCGCGATGTTGTGGTTGCCGGGGGCGGCGCGGCGGGATTGATGTGCGCGATTGAAGCAGGAAAGCGAGGCCGGTCCGTCGTCGTTCTCGAACATGCCGAAAAGATCGGAAAGAAGATTCTGATCTCCGGCGGCGGCCGCTGCAATTTCACGAACATTCACGCGACCGCCGATCGCTACTTGTCGGAGAATCCGCATTTTCCGCGGTCGGCGCTCAGCCGTTACACGCCCGCGGATTTCATCGCGCTGGTGGAAAAGCACCGGATCGCGTATCACGAAAAGAAACTCGGCCAGCTTTTTTGCGACCGGAGTTCGCGGGAAATTGTTTCCATGCTGCTTGCCGAAGCGAATGCGGCGAATGTCGAAATCCGTATCGGCTGCCGGATCGAACGAATCGCGAGATCGGGTGATGAATTTGAGATCGCGACGTCCGGCGGAGCGTATCGGGCGAGTTCGGTCGTCATCGCGAGCGGCGGCCTGTCTATTCCGAAAATGGGCGCCACGCCGTTCGGGCACCAGGTGGCGCGGCAATTTGGCCTGCGGCTTGTCGAGCCTCGCCCTGGATTGGTGCCGTTTACTCTTTCGGCTGAACAATTGAGGGAGTTCCGGTCTCTGAGCGGTGTTTCGATCGACGTCACGGTTTCGCCAGGCGATGTCGCTTTTCGGGAGAATATGCTCTTCACGCATCGGGGCCTGAGCGGGCCGGCTATCCTGCAGATTTCCTCGTATTGGCGTTCCGGCGAGACGATCACAATCGACTTGCTGCCCGACCTGTCCGATGAGACGTTTTTTCGTGAAATCCGAACCGGGGCGAAAGTGGCGAACTGGCTAAGCCGTCGCCTGCCGCGGCGGTTTGTCGATGTGTGGCTCGACCCGAGGATTCGCGACCGTCCCGGCGCCCAGCTTACGCGGCGGGAGGTTGAGGAGCTTCACGGACGTTTGCGCCGCTGGGAAATTCGTCCGGATGGAACGGAAGGCTACGCGAAGGCGGAAGTCACCGTCGGAGGCGTCGACACGCGTGAACTGTCGAGCAAAACGATGGAAGCGCGCAGGGTCCGCGGCCTTTATTTCATCGGCGAAGCGGTCGATGTAACCGGCTGGCTCGGCGGTTACAATTTTCAATGGGCTTGGGCGTCCGGCTGGGTGGCGGGACAAATGGTGTAATAAAGTGAATTCTCGAAAGGGGGGAAGAACGCCTTCCTGCACTGCCGTTTCGGGCGCGATGGCGCTCTCTTCGTAAGTTTTGCTTGCCTGTCGAGTCATGGCACCGAAGTGCCGAACCGGATTCGTCACGCGGTATTGGTTTTCCTCGCGCGTGCGGGCGCCTTCCAAGTGAGCCATCCGAATGCGCCGAGTCCGGCGAGGATTAGAAGATTGCGGGCGATCCAGAGAGGGTAGCTTGTCGCCGCGGCGGAATCGGCCGAGCCGAAACAGCCGCAGGTGACATCGAGTCCGCGGGTCCAGGCGAGTGCGACGGCTCCAATGAAGATGACCATCAAGCCTGCAAGGATGCAAGTGGCGCCAAGTCGGAAGCGCGTGAGGAGGGCAACCCCGCAGAACAGTTCGAGCCAGGGAAGATAGAGCGCGAGAAGACCGGCTGGTTTGATGCTGACTGATTGAAATTGGAGAATTTCCTTCTGGAATGCTGCCGGATCGAGGATCTTGGCGCCGCCGCTTGCGAGGAAGACAGCAGCGAGCCCAAGGCTGAGCAGGATTTTTGCCCAGCGAACCGCGGCGGAGGGTGAGCCCTTTCGGCCGTCTGAAGCGGTCGAATCGGGAGGCGTCTTTACCGGTTGTTCCACTGTTTCCATTCGGACCAGCCTCCTTTCAGGACGAAGATGTCGATGGCGTCGAACCCCGTTTCGGTGCGGAGCCGTTCGGCAACCTTGGTGCTGCGCTGGCACTGCTCGCCGTCGCAGTAGACCACGATCGGACGCTCGGGATTCCCGGTGAACGCATCGAAGAGGTCGAACAGGAGGGTATCCCATTCTTCCTCGTTCAGTAGGACCGCGCCGGGAATATGATCCTGCTCAAAGTCGGCTCGCGTGCGTGCGTCGACCCAGAGAACTTCTGGCAATTCGAGCACCATATCCAGCCGGACCTCGCCGGGGCGCAGCACATCGGCTTCCCACACTGGCTGCCGAGGATGAAGAACCGCGGTCAGACCGGCCGCCGCGGCCGCGAGAATGCCGAGGAGAGCGATCTGCATTGCAATGGAGCGAACGGGAACGGGCATGGCCGGAAGCAGCATAGGAATTCCATGCGGTTCCGCAAGTGATTCCCGCTTTCAGCTTCCGCGTCGTCGGGCGCATTTCCATTGGGGGTAATGCAGCCGCAGTGCCCGACGTTCCGTAGCGGCGCTCGTGACAGTGCGAGGGCCGATCAATCCTCTCAGTCTGACCGCGGCAGATCGATTCGGCCTTTTTTTTGAATCGCCGCGGAACCCAGCCGGCCGCGGCGTTTCCAACGGTGAGCAATCACTTGCCGCGTCGTCGTCGTTTCCCGCTCCTCACAGCAACGGGGGGAGGGGCGATTTTCGGCTATGGCTGGCGCGAGCAAATTTTGCCTTTACACGCTGAAATCAATCTTCCAATCTCTGCATCATATTCGAAGGACGCTTCATGGTTTCTTGGAAACAGCACCTGCCCACCCCTCCGCGCACGCTCATCCCGGTTTTGATCGCGCTCGTGTTTTCTTGCCAGGCCGGGGCGCTCTTTGGGCAGCTTGCTTGGGAAACGACGGAGATTCATCAGGATCTTGAACTGGGGCAGACGGAGGCGACGGCGGAGTTTCTTTTTGAAAATAAAGGATCCTACCCGGTCGTGATTCGCTCGACTTCATCCAGTTGCGGCTGCACGACCGCGAAACTGGACCGGACTACCTACTACCCCGGAGACAAAGGGACGATCCTCGCTCACTTCGATGTCGGCAGCCGGACTGGCGAGCGCCGCAACACCGTCCGCGTGCTGACAAACGATCCGGCCAAACCGTCTACGGAGCTCACCTTCAGCGTGACCATCCCGACGCTTGTGACGATGACGCCTCGCCTGGTTCACTGGCGCATGGGTGAGGATCCCGAAGAAAAGACGGTAAAGATCACCATTCATCCCGACGCGGATCTGGAGGTGAAGGGTGTTGAAGTCGACGAAGAGGCCTTTCAGGCTGAACTCGTGAAAAGCGAGAAGCCGGGAGAGTTCGAAGTTCGTCTTACTCCCAAAGATACAAAATCGACCGCCCGCGCAATTATTTCTTTACAAACCGAGCCGAACATGGAGAATCGGCGAAACTTCTCTTTCTATGCGTACATTCGCTGAGCCTGCTTCCACCCGGAATTCCCCGTATCGCGGCCTTCCTGTAGAAGATGGACGAGGCAAAGGTATGCAGGAATAACATCCGCAACCAAGATCTCCTTCACTAGGAAATTAGATCATTGACAAACCAAGAAAATAACGAGAGAACGAAAAGCACTATGAAAAAATCCTCATTCCTCGCATTGGCTGTTGCCCCTCTCATTCTGGGCGCACCTATGGCCGCACA
>CAZYAN010000054.1:0-25441 GCA_964645585.1 uncultured Opitutales bacterium | reverse complement strand
CGGATCCGTCAGGGTCAGCCCTTGAATTAACACTTTACTCGCAGACGTGAAGGCTTTTCCATGATTTCATGGCACGTGCCTTGCGAGTGCAGTATCCGGGAGCGATCTATCACGTGACCGGGCGGATGGTCGGGAGTTGGCGCGACGAGCGGCTTAGGCTGTTTCGGGATTCCAAGGATTACCAGCGCTTCCTGGATCGTCTGGCGGAGTCTGGGGCCGCAACTGCAATCACTGCACAAATTCCCCCGGCTACTGTTTTCATTTTTCTCCCCCTTATTGAGTGTCCCTCTCGGATGAGGAGCCGGACCAAGAGCTAATTCCGGTCCGGCTCCGTGCAAAACCAACCTAAACACCGCAGTTGAGAAACCACGAATGGCACGAATCAACACGAATTATGAAACGATGCCCCGGTATCCTCGTTCACCCAATGGGTGAGATGCATATATCAAAAATCTACGGTCCTCATTTGTGTTTATTTGTGTCCATTCGTGGTTAAAGAATTACGTTCTTAGTGGTGAATTTAGGATCAACGTATATCCGGCCGAACGCGTTCGCAACCGAGGACCGGCATCAAAGCTCGTTCAGGAAAAAGATCATCCCGACCATCGCCCCGGCGAGCGCAAGCGAGGGATCAACCTCGCTTGCGCATCACCATCTCCGGGACGATTGAGACGATTTGCTCAATCGGAGTCCAACAGCTTCACCAACTTGTTGTAGGTACCGAGGAGCAAGAACGTCGGTGCCCATTGGCCGACAAAGAGCGCGTCCTCGTCGCGCCTCATGCTCTTCAGTGTCAATGACCCGACAATCGAAACGCCGGCGGCCCACAAGAAAAGGTCCGACGGGATCTTTGCCGTCTGTCGCTCAATTGTCGTCGCCACCCGCCCTTCCGGGTACGCGTGTTTCATCCGGCTTTGCGTCGTTTTCATGGGAAACAAGGTTCCCCACTCCTTGCTTTTCTTCAATCGGGGCAGCGGTGATCAGTCGCCTCATGGTCGCCCCCATCTCGATTGCGGAAGCAGGCCCGGTTCCGGCTGTCTTCAAAAACGGCGACAGACACAATAAAGGCGCGGCCTCCGCTGTTCCGCCGAACGAGTTCGTCAAAGATTCCAAACAAGTGACGCGCGATCCCTTCGCTTGAACAATTCGGGATCACATACGGTTTCCAGCAACCCGGAGCCGCCTGAACCAAGCGTTCGCGCAACGGATCATCCTGATTGAATACACAGGCGTGATCGAGATGACGCTCGATCCATTCTTCCAGAAACGTCAACCGGCCAAAATCAATCACAAAGCCGTTTTCATCAAGCCGCTCGCAGCCAAACTGAACTTCAAGGCTCCAGTTGTGGCCGTGAATCAGCGCGCAAGGGCCTTCGTGCCGATGCTGGCGATGGGCAAAGGAGATATCCGTGTAAAGCTTGGTGCAGGTAAACATGATCCGTGCGCTGAACGCAAGATGCCGTACCCTCTCCGTGTCAGTCACTCGTCGTATTCGGAAGTTTCATACAGCCGAGGGTCGATTTTCTCCGGCGTCCACGGCGGCGCGGTGTCGGTGTCGAGGTGAAGCTCCTGATCGGTTTCCCGCCGCACCGCCTCCCGTATCCAGTTGAGAATCGCCTCGCGCATCGGGCAGACCTGACTGGTCAATGCCAGCTGGATTTCGATGCGGCCGGTTTCGGAGACGATTTTGTGGACAAAACCGAGGTCGACGATGTTGATTCCGATTTCCGGATCATCCACGGTTCGCAGGATCTGCCGTATTCGGTTTTCGGATAAAATCGCCATCGGCATCAGCCACCGTCATTGAACCCGCTGCCGCGCTGGCTCCGGCGGCGCTTCGCAAGAAGGCGCCCGCTCGATTGCCCCGAGCGGCACAGCCCGGAACCAGATTGAAATGAGATTGCACGGAAGCCAACCGGCACTGACGAATACCAGCGCCCCGCCCGCACCCGTCATCCACGGCAAACTGAGTGCGAGTGACAGAGCGATCAGCGCTGTACCGACGGAATAGGTCGTCAACTGCGCTACCGCCGCTTTGCGCGGGGCAAGCGTCTCAATCCGCGGCGTCTTTACCCGTCCGGCCGTGTTGCTGAACTTCGTCAGCCACACCAAAAACGGCACGATCTTATACAGGAACGACTGCGTCAGCAGACTGAAAAATCCGAGAAAGATCAGCGCCCCGTAAACCAGTACAAGCTGATTGTGATAGTCGACCGGAATGACCCGCCAGAACACCGCGAGAGCCGCGCCAGTCAGCACCGCGGCCGCCAAGACACCGTACGCGCACGCGGCAAAACGGAGCGGAAACTCCATGCGCCGGACCGTGTGCCGGCGGTGCGGATCCGATTTCAGCTTATTCCGTTTGCGAAAGATCGTGAATGCCTGCGCGAGGTAACAAATGACCCCGATCGCGAGGACGCCCGCGGAAATCGCGCGCGCCCAGCCGGGCCAGTCGAGGACCACTCCGAGCGACCAGGCAAGCAGCCCCGCGTTCACCAGGTAAAAGGCCGCTTCCCCGGGCCGGGTCGAGTAGTTGTGCGACAACAGAAACATCGGCAGCAGCTTCATCGAGATGCCCATCACCAGCATCAGCAGCCATCCGACCAATCCGAAATGCGCGTGGAGCTTGAGCAGCGTCAGGTGGGAGATACTGCCCATCGGGTAAGCCAGGTGAATGCTCAGAAACAGCCCGAGCATGATCGTCGCCAGAAGGTAAAGCACCGCCGCGTAAATACATCGCGCGGTCAAGGTCCAGGCGGTGACCTTCCGGTAGGTGACCAGCATGTTCCAAATAAACAAAAAGAAACCGACCCAGAGAACAGTGGCGAACGCGTGCAGCGGCCAGTCGAGCCGGCCGATCCAGAAGGCAGCGGCCATGCCGATCGCGCCGGGCAAATAAAAGAACAATTGCGCCCAAGCGAGCTTTTCGCTGCCGAGCCGGACGTTGAGCACGACCGGCACAAACTGAAATAGTACGCCAAAAACAATCAGGTTCAGCCAAAGCAGCACGGCCACATGCACCCAACCAAGCAGCCGGGTTGCCGCGAAAAAGCCGTTCCACTCTCGGAAACCCAATACCGTCAGCGCACCGAGCACAAAGAACGACAGCACCCCGGCGCCGAGATAGGTGAACACCAGGCGGGGAGAGGGAGCGTTCTTAACATGGAGAGCCGCCGTCTTGCTCATGAGACAGGCACCGCCCTCCGTTTCCGCGCCGCCGCGGCCGCACTTTCATCGAGCCCGATCGCTGCCGATCCATTGAACCGCATCGCGCATCGTTTCAGCGAAAGTACGTTCGACGTTTTCATCCCGCGCGCCTCCGAGAGGATTCTCGCTACCGCCGCTGCCAAATCCGGACCTCCCAATCGCTCTCGTCGAGCTCGCGGCTTCGGTACGCGAATCCGCGCTCCGTCAAAATATCGAAGAGAATCAGCGGCTCGCGGTGATGACGCACGCGGAGCACGGTGCCGTAGCTCAGGTCCTCCAAAATCGCCAGCACGCGCTCCAGCGGTTCCGGCGCTTCCAGCCCGCGAACATCGATGTCGATTAATTCACCGTCACCCTCCCCCTCAATCGTCCGTTTGGACCCGGCGAGGTTCTCACAGGACGGCACCGGTCCGTCCGGATCAATTTCGTCACCATCCTCGTTCTCGCGGAAAAAATAAACCTCCCACGTTCCCGACGGATCCTCTGGCGCTGCTCTCCAACGGGAAAACCCCTTCGCCGCCAGCACTCCATACAGGGGGAGCGGCTCAAAGGGAACGAGCAGTTTCAGCGCCGATCCAACCGGAAGCTGATCGGCCGCTCGCATGATCGCCGCGAACGGCTCCGTCCCTCGTTCAAAATACGGCCGCACATCGAGCGTCTTCACTTTCCCCTCAGCCTCCAAGGCACGCAGAAGCGGGGGCGTTTCATCTCTGTCCGCTTCCGGCGACGGAGTGCACGAACTGTTGGAGCTCTTATCTGACATTGAAATATCCTACGCTGAGATGCCGCCCAGCGGATTGATGCACGTCAATTTTCTGCGATTCCGCCGCGGTTCTGGACGGAATGGTGTTCCAAAACCGATCCGCGCGCAAGATTCGACCGGGATTTATAATCACAAAAGCTCAGGGCGGCAGGAACGCTCATCGAGCGCGGCCTTCGAGTCCTCCAGCGGACAGGATCGCCCGCTCTTCGTTCGTCACACAAGCGACACCAGATCCTTCGGATCCAGCACCGTCACCGTGTGTCCTTTGACCTCGATCGTTCCGCGGTTCTTCAAAAACCGCAGCAGCCGCGAAAGTGATTCGCTCGTGCAACCCAAGTGACTGGCGAGCACCTGCCACGTCACCGGTATTTCAATCTGATGCCCGACGTCCGGCACCGTTTTCCCGCTCAGCCGAACCAGGTACAGAACGAAACGGGCTTCCACGTTTTTCAGGGTGAGGTCATCGACCAGCATCACCAAATGCCGCAAACGCCCTGCCATGGCGCCAAGAACCTTGAGCCCGAGTTCCGGCGTCCGCATCACTTTATCGCGAAATCCGTCGACCGGCACCAAGATCACTTCCGACGGTTTTTCGGCTTGGACCGAAACCGGCATCGCTTGCCGGTCTCCGATCGGTCCTTCACCGAACGAGTCGCCGGCCTCCACCATGCGGATCACCTGTTCTTTTCCCGCCGCGTTCGAGCGGAAGATTTTGAGAACCCCGTTCCGGACGATGTAAAACCCTTGGTAGGGCGCGCCTTCATGGAAGAGTATTTCGCCTTTCGCCAGCTTCCGGATCGAGCAGATCAGGGCAATCTCCCGCAAATCCTCCCCCGCGACATCGGCAAAAAGGCTGGACATCTGCAGAGCCAGCAAGATTTGCTGCTGCTTTCCTGACTGCGCTCCCGACTTCGTCTGCATAGCGTTCATGGCAATTCAACCCGACGTTATTGGGCGAATGGATTCGGCGCAAACCGGAAAACTCGCGCGATCCTCGCGGAATTTTTCCGTTCTTCACCCATGGCAAGAGCAGAAGCTCCGTCAGGAAACCGGCCCAGGTGATAGAAACAGGTAGCAATCGTCGAATGCATTGAAATCCACGGACTCAGCAGCCTCGCTCGAAGGTTTACAACCGGCCGGTGCCGCGTCGCCCGCCCGGGCGGCGACTTCGCGCGGCACGGCGGCGGTCGCTCTTCTGCTTCTGGTTCCCGCCCCGCTGATCGGGGTCTGGTTCGGGTTCGCTTCCGAAACAACGCGCGGCACGCCCGCGGGCCAAGCCATCTTCGCGCTCGCCAAGACCTGGCTCCTTCTTCTTCCGGTCGTTTGGCACTTTCTGGTCGACAAAGGGCGACCTGGCTGGTCGCGGCCGCGCCAGGGCGGCTTCGGCTTCGGGGCCGCCACCGGTTTCGCCATTGGCCTGTTTATCGTGCTTGCCTGGCTGATCATTGGACGCTCCTGGATCGATCCGGAAAAAATGCGCGCAACCGTCCAGGCGGCCGGAATCGGAAGCCCGCGCGCCTTTGCGCTGTTCGCGCTTTACACCTGCACCGTCAATGCCGTGCTGGAAGAGTATGTCTGGCGCTGGTTTGTCTACCGGAAGTGCGAGACGATTCTCGGCGGCGGGGCTGCCGCCGTGATCCTGAGCGCCGCCTTCTTCACGCTGCACCATGTGGTGGCGCTGCTGGCGCAGTTACCGATGTCCGCGGCACTTCTCGCTTCGCTCGGTGTCTTTATCGGAGGCTGTGTCTGGTCGGCAATGTATTTGAAATTTCGCTCGATTTGGCCCGGATTTTTCAGTCACGCTCTTGTTGATATTGCCATCTTTCTTGTGGGAGGTTGGATCCTTTTCTTCGCGTAGAAGAGACCGCATGAACAACACAAGCCGCAGCCATCCAGGAAACTTACTGACTTCATCCCACGCGCCTCGCGCGGGATTCGCGGATCGGCTTTACCATGCGATCCTCCTGGTAACGGCGGGCGTCTTGTTGCCTTCCGCCTCGTTCCTCCATGGTCAAAAAGTTTTGACCCAAAAGCCGTCGCCCGGAGAAATCGCGCGGCTGGAGGAATCGGTCAGCTCCATCCTGACACTGTCCGAAGAGGAGCTTCGCGCGCGCGTTCCGGTCGCCTCCGGCGGGATTCGTTTCACGGATTGCCCCAACTGCGACGGCGGCGCGCGCGACCAGGGGCCGTTTTCCTGGGATCCGGAGCGGCCGAACCAGATCAGCTGCCAGACCTGCTTTTCCGTTTTTCCCGATAATCCGAACTATCCCGACAACGAGTTCATTGAGGTCGAGGCGCCGGAAGGCGTCCATCGTTTTGCTTATTGGGCGGATGCGTCCGGTTACCGGCATTTTTTCGAGGCGCATGTCGATTTCCTTCGGCGCGAATGGCTGGAGGAAATGACGCGGAACCTCGGAAAATTGTATTTGGCTACCGGCGACAATCGCTACGCGAGGCCAGCGGCAATCCTTCTCCAGCGGTTCGCCGAAACCGTGCCCGGTTACGCGCGCACCTATGACGCGCCGTTCGTGCAAAAGCAATTTACCTCCTACCGGCGCCCGCGCGTTCCCGACGCTCCGGAGTTTGGAACTGCGATTTGGTCGGATTCCGCCTACACGGATATTCCGCGCGGGCTGCTCGAAGCGTACGACGCTCTCTATCAGTGGAACGGATGGGCGGGGATCGGCGGAAGCGAGACCCGCGCCGCCATCGAAAACAACCTGTTCGCCATGCTCGTCGAGTTTACCCTCGGCTTTGTCGACCCGCTGGAAGAACATTCGCCCCGCCTCTGGCGCGACGCGGCCTACGCCGCCCGCCTCCTGGACCGCCCCGAATGGATGCATGAGGTCACCGACCGCTTCGACCGGATGATCGCGTCGCGTTTTCTTTATGACGGACACTGGTTCGCGACAACCCCTGGCATCCACGTCGCGACAATCGAGAGATTGCAAGAAGTCGCCGCGATGGCGGCTGGCTACTCCGACCCGGCCGGATACGCCCATCCGAAAACTCGCAAGCGCATCGACGATCTCAACCTCGCTTCACGCATTCCGCCCGCGGCACTGGCCGCTGCCGAGGACGTGCGTCTGCCGGATGGACGCATCCTGCCGTTGAACGACACGTGGGCGGTCCATTCCGAACGCGATCAGCACACGGGAAATCGGCGCGAGCAATCCGGCTCGTTCGTCCTGCCGGGGCTTGGTGTGGCCGTTCTCGGTGCCGGCAACGGCGAGAATCAGGTGATGGCCTGGCTCAATTTCACTTCCGGCGTCGCCCACAAACACCGCGATGCTTTATCCATCGGGCTCTTCGGACACGGACAGGAACTTCTTCCCGATCTCGGCCTCACGCACACCCGCTACCGGCAGGCATGGGCTTCGTCAATGATGGCGCACAACACAGTCGTGGTCGACGGGCGGGAGCCGGCGCTTGACCGCAACCACGTCGGAAATCATCTCCTCGCTTTTGCCACAAACGATCGAAATTTTCATTACGCCGTCGCCTCCAGTTCCAGCGCCTACGGATCGCGGACGCAAACCTACCGGCGCACGCTCATCCTTCTCGGCGAAGGGTCGCAGAATGCCTACCTGCTCGACATCTTCGAGATCAACGGCGGCCGGCAGCACGATTACCTTATGCATGCCAGCGCCGATTCCGATTCGACCGTCACGGTCGGCGGCGCCGATCCTCGGCCGTTTCGCGGAACATTGGTCAACCCGGGCGCGAGTTTCAGTCAGCCGCGGAAGGAAACCGACACCATGGGTGCATCTGGAGCATTTTCCTTTATCCGCGAACTCCATTCCGCGACGGCATCCGAACCGGTGCGAATCGATATCCGCTCAACCGTCGACTCGTCTCGGGGCACCCGCACGGTTTTCGCCCCGCTCCCCGATGCCACTTTCTTCCTCGGCGCTTCTCCAGGAATTCGCTTGGCCGGCGAAAGCGATGCCAATCTCGACGAGTTCTTCCGGCCGTCCGCAGTCGTCCGCCGGAACGGCCAAAACCTCAGCTCAACCTTCGTCGCCGCCCACGAACCGGTGAACGGCTTCCCCGGTGTGCATGATGTCCGAACGCGCCAGACCGACGGCCGTCTCTGGATTTCAGTGCGGCATGGCCGAGGCCGCGATTATATTTCCCTCGCGTTCGACAATCCCTCGTCGAGCTCCTACAGCACCGCCAAAGGAACTTTCACCACCGACGCCGCCTGCGCGGTCGTCCGCTTGAACGGGAACGACGCTATCGTCTCCGCCCATGTTGTCGGCGGATCCGGACTCCAGTTTCGAAATTACCAGCTCGACGGGCCGGGCCGCTTGAGCGGGCCGGTCGTCAACGTCTACGGCGATCGCGCCGGGGCCAGCTCCTTCGCGATCGACATCGACGAGCCGGTCCATGATCCCGATTTGCTCGTTATTGAATTTCCGGACGGATCCAGCCGCGCTTACACCGTCGAACGCGCCGACCGCCATCCGGTGGGAGTGATGGTTCAGGTTAAAGAAAGAACCGGCTTCGCCATCCGCGAAAACGAAATCGTTTTTACCGCCTATCCGCACCGAACGATCGAAGGCACGAAGCTGACCGCGCGCCTGATCGACTCGACGCACTCGGACTGAAGAATCCGCGCTGAACCGCCTGGGCGCGACGGAGACGCCCCGCGCTTCCGCGGGCGGCGCAAGGCGAAACCGACTGGATTGGGGTGTCGAATTAACCGAGGGCCTTTTTGGCCTTTTTCGACATTTGCACCAGAGCCATGTGAACGTCGTGGGCGGTGACGAGCGTCCGTTCGAACGGAATGACGATCTCGCGGGTTCCTGCCGGAGTCACCGCTTCAATGCGCATGTCGTTCGGGGTCACGTCGAGCATTCGCCCGTCGGTCGCTTCCGGGCATTTGCCGAAATAATGGACGTACGCGAGGATGGAATCGGTGTGATCCTCGTTCATGTGACCGACCATGCGCTCAACGTCTTCGGCCGTGAACGGCGTCGTGTCTTTCGGACCGTGAGCATCCTTCCGGTGTCCTCCCTCTTCGTTCCCGCGAACATGGACGATCGTGTCTCCTTGGATGTCGTAGGCCCGGCCAAACCCGATAACCAAGCGCGCGCTGTCCGGACGGAGGCGGATGAGATGGAAATCCGCCATGTCGCGCAAGACGTTCATGGTTTTCCCGAATCTGTCAGCAAACCGATCGATGCTTTCGCTCCACTCAGCGCTGTGCCGCTCGATTTCCGCGGCCGTGCAGTCGAACGTGACGCGCCGGCGGGCAAAGATGTTGGGGCTGGCCGCCTCATCTTCGATAATGAGCACGGATGCTTTTCCCGAGGCAAGCAGGTTGGCGGTATGCGCGGAGAGCTCGCTGACGTAGACTTGGAAACTGCCTGTCTCGTCCAGAATGGCGGGCGCATAACTCGCCTCAGGCTTCCCGTCGGCGGCGATCGTCGCGAGATGGATCGTCTGAAAGCCTTGGAGAAGGGAGTCATAATTTTCCTTCGCGCGGGCGAGATCTTTGGCTTCTCTGGTGTCAGCCGTTGGTTGTTCTGTTGTTGTGCTAGTCATAGAATTCTTACTCGGTTACGGGTCCTTCGACAGCGAGCAGACGGTGATCGCCGGAATCCACCCAGTGCGCTCGCACGCGATACACGCGTTCCAAAAGGGCCGGGGTTAAAATTTCCCGCGGAGACCCGTGTCCGGCGACCCGGCCGCCGTCGAGAACGGTGACCGAACGGCCGAACCGCATCGCCTGGTTCAAATCATGGAGAACGATGAGAACCGCCGCGCCGCGTTCCGCCCACTCCGCCGCGATCGCGAAGACCAGCTGCTGAAAGGTGAGATCGAGACTGGCGGTCGGTTCGTCGAGAAGCAAAACGCTGCCTTCCGGCTGTCCGAGCTGGGCGAGCACGCGCGCGAGATGCACCCGCTGCTTCTCTCCGCCGGAGAGATGGAGGTAGCTTTCCGCGTCGCGATCGAGAAGGCCGACGCGCTCCAGCGCCTCATCAACCGCCTGCTCCTGCTCTTGATTCGGCGCGCGGTGCGGAAAGCGGCCGATCGCGACGACCTCACGAATCGTGAATGGAAACGACAGGGCCGAGGCCTGAGGGAGGCAGGCTCGCCGCCGGGCGAGTTCGCCGTTCTCGTAATCCCGCAACGGACGTTCATGGAGAAAAACAGTTCCTTCGTCGGGAACGGTTTCACCGGTCAGAACCCGCAGAAGCGTGCTTTTGCCCGCGCCGTTCGGACCCGCGAGGATTTGAACGCACCCCGGCCGGAGCCCGAAATCGACGTCTTGAACAAGAACCTTCCGGCCGGCGCGCACGGAAATGTTCGACGCCCGTAAAACGACTGGATCTTTCTCGTTCACGATCCGATTGCCGAAGTCCCCCCTTTGCGGGCGCGTAAAAGCAGCGCGAGAAAAAAAGGTCCGCCGAGAAGCGCGGTGAGAATGCCGATCTGCAATTCCGACGGCGCAAGGAGCGTACGGGCAAAGACGTCCGCCGCGACCAGAATGGTGCCGCCAAGAAGCGCGCCGGCCGGCAGCAGGAGCCGGTGATCCGGCCCGAAAAGGGTGCGCAGAATGTGCGGCACGACCAGACCGACGAAACCGATGATGCCGCAAAAAGCGACCGTGGCGCCAACCATGACGGCGCTCAGAATGATGACCGCCCGCTTGACGCACTGGACATTCACTCCGAGGTGAAAGGCTTCCGATTCCCCGAGCAAAAAGGAATTAAGCGCCTGGCCGTACCGGAGCGACAGAATCGCACCGGGCAGAATTAAAGCGGCGATAATCGCCGTGCTTGTCCAATTCGAACCGGCCAAACTCCCCAAAGTCCAGAACGTGATCGAACGCAATTGATCGTCTGTCGCGAAGACCGTGACCAGCAATCCGACAAAAGCGCCGCCGATCGCATTGACCGCGATTCCGGTCAGAAGCATGGCCGGGACATGCGTTCGGCCCCGGACCAGCGAGACGCGGTAAATCACGAAAATCAGTCCCACCGCCCCGCCCATGGCGAAAGCTGGCAATGCCCAAATTTGCAGCGCAACCGGCAGCGCGACCACCGCGAGCACTCCGCCCATGGCCGCTCCGCTGGAAACGCCGATCAAGGCCGGATCCGCCAGCGGGTTGCGAAAAAGTCCCTGAAGCATCGCCCCGGCCAAGGTCAATCCGGCACCGACGAGAATGCCGGACACCAAGCGCGGAAGGCGGATTTGGCGAACCACCATCGCGCTGATTTCGCTGGTTTCTCCGCTCTCGAAGGGCGAAAGAGCATGATAAACATCTTTGGCGCTCGTATCGACGGCCCCGCCGGTCAACGACCAAAGGGACACAGCAAGCAGGAGAACCCCGAGCGCGCTGAGCAGAACCGGACGCGAAGGCCGGCGCGAGAAAAGAGTGTCGGAGGCACGGGCGGTTTTCCGCGCCGCCAAGCTTACTTTTGTTCCAGCCGCGTCCATTCGATCAGACGTTCCGTCCACCGCAAAACCGCCTCTCCAACGCGGGGCCCGAAAGCAATATCATCGAGCGGCACCGCATGGACCGCGTTGTTGCGGACCGCGCTGACGCCCGCGAGCGCGCGGCTTTCCCGCATCGCTTGAATCGCGGCCGGCGAACCGCCGTGTCCGGAGGATTGCGCGACCAGGATCACGTCCGGATTCATCGCCAAAAGACTTTCGCGCGAGATCGGCTGGAAACCCGAAATGCTTTTTGCGGCGTTCCGTCCGCCGGCGAGACGAATGAGGGTATCGGCACGGGAGGCGACACCCGCGGCCATGCCTCCGGAAGTGCCTCCCGGCGGTTCGAGCAGAAAAAGCACCGAAGGCTTCTTGTCGAGCTCCGCCTCGACACGCCTCCGGGCTTCGGCCAGCTGACTTTCAATTTCCTTGATCAGTTCTTCGCCCTTCTCAGGCCTTTTCAGCTTTTCCGCTGCCAGCCGGACGGAACGGCGAAGATCGTCAATCTCGACCGGATCCGGAAGCCAGACGACCGGCACACTCACACGTTCCAGCATATCCCGGGCGGCAGGCGGGCCCAGCGCTCCTTCCGCGATGATCAGACTCGGCTTCATGGAAAGCACGCCCTCCGGCGAAATTTGGCGAATATATCCGACCTGCGGCAGATTTCGCACCTCCGGCGGATACGTGCTGGAGAGGTCGACCGCGACGACCGAATCCCCCGCTCCAAGCGCCCAGACAATTTCGGTAGCCGAGCCGCCGATCGTCACAATTCGATCGTGCGAACCCGCCGCGCCCAGCTGCGACACGAGCATGCACGCGGTGAGGGAAGCAAGGAAAAGACGAATTCGAGAAGTGGAAAAAGAAATCACAAACGGAATTTTCCCGGCAGCTTTTTCACAACGCAAGACTAAATGGGATTGAATCTCAATCTCAATACATGCAATAATCGCACCTTCATAAGGATGAATTTTTTCAAATTTCTCATTGCGTTCTCCGAGAAAATCGGGCTTTCCTCCAGTTGAGACTGAGTCTCGTTTGCAGTTAAAGCCTCTGTTCCGCATCCGTGTTGCTCGCGGGCATTTTTTGGAAAGGCGCTGAAAACCACAGAAGATCAACCATGATGATGACGAAATTGTTCAAGAACTTGGCCCGAACCGGAGCCGCTTTCGCCGCGCTCGGGGTCCTGGCCTCGCCGCTTTCGGCGGTGACGGTTTTCCTCACCGACGAGAATGCCGCGGCCTCCGCCGCCTGGGATACGTGGCAATGGGGCGAGTTTGGAGGCGCCGCCGGCGAGAGCGGCCCCCAAGGTCTTGCCCAGAGTACGACAACGAATGAGATCTCGTTCGTCTCAACCGGAGTGACGACGAAGATCCTCTTCCCCATCACCCCCCCGGGAGGGTTGTATGATAGCGGCGACCGTTTTTACGCGGCTTTCGGCGGCTTCGAGTGGACGGTGAACGCCACATTCACGGCGCCAGTGAAATACGTGCGGATCAGTTACAGTCTTGTCGGTGCATCGCAAGGTCCGACGCTGCCTTTCGACAACGCTCCTTCCTTGGATGTCCCCGCCGAGACTCTGTTGACCGGGGGAAGTTATACAACGGGTGCCAACACGGTGTTCTTTATGGACTTTGAGTTAACCGATATGTCAGATACCATCGCGGCGACGTTCGGCGACGTGATTCCAAACAGCCACCGTTCGCTCGACGCGATTCAAATAGAAGGTTTCACCTCGATGGCCCCGTCGGTGATTCCGGAACCATCGACGTACGCGTTCATCGCCGGAATCGGCATGCTGGCCCTGACCATCTCGCGCCGGCGTATCCAGCGCGTGGATTAATTTGTAAACGAAGTCTGGCGGCTCTCCCGCGAGCGTCGCCGGACCTCATCTTACCGACGAGCTCTCGATTTTGAAAAAGTCTTTTCCAATGAGAAACTCCGCCGCCTTGGCAGCCGTCGTCTTTCTGGCCGCGTTTCCGGCGGCGCGAGCCGATTTTCTTGTTCCCGAACCTCCGGCGGGCGCCCAAACCGAATTCGCCTGGTGGGACGTTTTTTCCGATCCGTTTACCGATTTTCACCTGCCGTCCGAAGGCGAATTGGCCGATTCCTTCCCGAATGACGAGGGAAATCCGCCCACCCATCCGGCTTCCACGAATTTTGAGGCGGTCCTTATCCAGAACGGCCCGGACGCCGGCACCGTCATCAGCAGTTCCGGCGGCATCTACGGCAACAGCGGGCTCGCGACCGAGTTTCTTATCTTTGACCAGCCGAGCTTTGAGGCCGATTCCGTGCTTCTTCAAATTCGCACCATCGGAACACTGCCGGACCTCGAAAGCGCCTTGCTGTATTACAGGGAGACCGAGAACGGTGTCGTGAAAGCCGCGGGCGCTCCGACCGGTACGGGTTTTCTGCAAGAACGCGGGAACGTTTTCGCGATGTGGGAGTGGGACCTTTCCGAACTGCAGGTCTTCGATTACTTCGTCGTCTTTGCCTCGCGGGAAAACTCAATGAGCCTGCAGGAAGTTCAATTGGACACGTTCGATCAGCCGACGAACCATCTGGGCATCGCTCTGCATATTCAAACGACTTCCCTTTTGGTCACAGTGGGCGAAGTCGAACATCATTTAATTGGCGAAACCGAACCCCGCGCCACCTATCAATTAGGCGACCAAGTGCTGTTGCATCCAGTCAGCGTTCCCGTGTACGATCACGTCTTTGTCGGGTGGAACGGTGATCTTTCCGGCACGGAAATTCCAGCGACCCTGACTATCACCGAATCTCCGAACGTCACTGCCGTCTTCGCGCCGCGCGGTTATCTCGTTTGGACCTATAATCAGATCACCCCGTTCCTTCTCGATCCGCCCTTTTCAGAGCGAAGCGCCATCGATGCCGATCCGGATGGTGATGGCTTTACCAACTTGCTCGAATACGCGCTGGGCGGTCAGCCGGAAGTGTCTGACGCAAGTGACATTCGGCCTCGTATGGAAATTTCCACTACAGGTGAACCGACATTTACCTACCGCCGTCAAATGGCGGCCGCCGATCTTATCTACCGGGTGATGGTTTCCGAAGATTTTATTAACTGGCATTACAATGGTGACGGCAGCGGAGTCACGTGGACCGAGGAGCTGCCCGATCCCGCCTTCAACGGAGACGGCACGGAAACTGTCGCCGTCCGTTCCGTCGCGGACGTTTTCCCGTCAAACGACCGTCTGTTTTTCCGTCTCGAAGTCATCCATCAGTCCGAGTCATGACAATCCGCCTTCCAGTTTACGCCGGTTTCACCAGCAGTCACCGACGTCGCAACGGTTTTACCCTGATCGAACTGCTCGTCGCGATCGGAATCATCGGCATCCTTTCGGGAGTCCTCGTGGCAGGCGCGAGTGCCGCTCGCGAGGCCGCCCAGCGAAGTGCCGCGAGCGCCGCCGCGCGATCGCTCATCCTCGCTTACCTTGTGACGCCGCTGGATAACGATGATTACTACATGACCGGATACGGCGATACCGGAAGGACCATCCACCCGCCCAGCGGAGCGCCGCTGACCAGTTCCAGCGAAGAAGCGAAACGTTATCCCTGGCGGATTGCTCCGTATCTCGATAACCGGATCGAGACGCTCTACATCGGAAACCATCGCTCGTTTTATGAACAGCTAGCTTCAAAAAGCGCCTATACAACGAGCCTTCATCCGTCTTTCGGCATGAACAGCGTGTTTGTCGGCGGGCATCGCGACGGACGGATACACGACCCCGGCTACACGGGCGGCGGACGAGGCGGCGGAAGTTCGTCGCTCCCGGCCGACTTCTGGGTGTTACAGCCCGGCGACGCGTGGAATCCATCCAACCTGATCGTTTTCGCCAGCAGTCGCTATTCGCCGCCCGAAGGTTTTTCGGATTATGTCGGATTTTACCGTCTCAATGCGCCAAAATCACCCGCTGGTCCCGCGTGGGGCAGCTATCGGCCCGACATTCCCGCCTCCCTCGGCTTCGTTTCTCTCGAATACGGCGGAAAGGCGATCGTCGCTCATCTAGACGGAAATGTGCGGCTGCTCGACGAAACTGAGCTCCGCGACATGCGCCGCTGGTCCAATCAGGCCGCGATGTACGACGACCCCGATTTTTCCGACTGGAACCGAGAGTGATCGAAATGCAGCGGCTCAGTGAAAGTCATACGACTCGGACCAAGGAAGCTCCGCCGCGTAGAGCGGTTCAATGAGACGGGCTTTCACGGAAACGACTCCTTCCTGGTTTTGCAGGATGCCGTGAATTTTTAAAAAAGGTTCCTGCGAAATCGTCAGGCGCTGCTTTTCGAAAAGCGCCGGAGTGACAATCGCATTGGCGATCCCGGTCTCGTCTTCCAGACTGATAAAGACAAAGCCTTTCGCCGTGCCCGGACGCTGCCGGCAGATCACGCTCCCCGCTATCGTGATTCGCTGGCCATCGCGGCCATGAATCAGATCCGTCGCCCGGCAAACTCCGTGCAGCTCCTTCCGGATACGCCGCATCGGATGAGCTCCGGTCGTCAGCCCCATTCCCCGGTAATCCGCCTGCAACCGCTCGATCTCCGACATCGCCTCCAGCGGACTCAACTGCTCCCCGCCCCCGTTTCCGCTTTCCTCTTTTCCCTTTCCACTTGTCTCCCCTCTAAACAATTCTTCTTCCAACCTTTCCTCAATGCCCCACAACGCGCCGCGGCGATGGCCGGCAAGGAAGTTCAACGCGCCGACCGAGGCGAGCGTCCGGCGCTCCGCCTGATTGAACGAGGTTCGCTCGCGAAAATCGGTCAGCGAGACAAACGGCCGCTCCCGCCGCGCTTCCTCCATCCTCCGCACCGGCTCATGACGCATTCCTTTCAAGACTCGCAGGCCAAGCCGTATTTCGCGATCGCTCTCAACCGTGCAATCCCATCCCGAAACCGAAACAGAGACCGGACGCGTGCGCACTCCCCATCGACGCGCATCTTGAACCAGCGTCGCAGTCGAATAAAACCCCATCGGCTGATTGTTCAGCAGCGACGCGAAAAATTCCGCCGTGCGATGCACTTTCAGCCAAGCGCTCGCATACGCGATCAACGCGAAACTGATCGCGTGCGATTCCGGAAAACCATAGAGCGCAAAGGAGCCGACCGATGCAACAATCTCCTCGATCGTCTCCGGCGATACGCCCCGCACGGCCATCGCTTCCCGCAGCCGTTTCATCACCCGCTCCATCCGCTCCGGCGACCGGTGAAAACTCATCGCCCGCCGCAATTCCTCGGCCTCCGATCCGCTGAAATCCGCCATCACCATCGCGATCTTCAAAACCTGCTCCTGGAACAGCGGCACGCCAAGCGTCCGGTCAAGCACCGGAATCAGCTTCTCATCCATGTAATGCACCGGCTCTTTCCCCGAACGCCGCGCCAGATACGGATGCACCATCTTCCCTTGAATCGGTCCGGGACGGATCAGCGCCACTTGAATAACCACATCGTAAAAACACTTCGGCTGCATTCGCGGCAGCGTCGCCATCTGCGCCCGGCTCTCGATCTGAAACACCCCGACCGTATCCGCCCGCTGCATCATCGCGAACGTTTCGGGATCATCCTTCGGCAACCGCGCCAAATCCACCCCCCGTCCTCGCTCCCGCGCCGCCGTCAGCGTGTCCTGCAAAACCGACATCATTCCGAGCCCGAGCAAATCGACTTTAATAATCCCGAGATCTTCGCAATCTTCCTTGTCCCATTGCGCAACCACCCGTCCCGGCATCGATGCATTTTCCAGCGGCACGACCGTATCCAGTCTGTCCTGACAAATAATCATTCCGCCCGAATGCTGCCCGAGATGCCGGGGCAATCCATACATCGCCCGGTACAGCTTCGCGAGCACCGGCGCGCGCGGATGGGTCCGCGGAATTCCCGCCTTCTCAATCCGCGCCTCCAGGTCCATCGTGTCCGGATAATCCCCGCGCGCAAACAGGCGCGAAAAACGGTCGATCGTCTGCTCCGAAAAATGAAGCACTTTTCCCAGCTCGCGAATCGTGCTCCGTCCTTTGTAAGTAATGACGTTCGCCGTCATCGCCGCCCCGTGCTTCCCGTAACGCCGGTAAACTTCCTGAATCACCGCTTCCCGCCGATCGCCGCTCGGCAGATCGAGGTCAATATCGGGCCACCCTTTCCTCCCTTCGCTCAAAAACCGTTCGAACAAAAGCTTCTGCCCGACAGGATCCACGGCCGTGATGCCGAGACTGTAACAAACCGCGCTGTTGGCCGCGCTCCCGCGCCCTTGTACCATAATGTCCTGCTCTCGGCAAAAAGTAACAATATCCCAGACGATCAGGAAGTATCCGCAAAAACCGAGCTTCTCGATCAATGCCAGCTCATGCTCGAGCTGCGCACGGACTTCCGGCGTGATCCGCCCATAACGGCCGCGCGCGCCGGCAAAGGTTTTCCGGCGCAGCACACCTGCCATCGTCTCGCCGGGCCCCACCGGATACACCGGAAATTCGTATCCAAGATTCTGGAGCGAAAACGCCAGCCTTCCGGCCAGCTCGTTCCCGTTTGCCAGCGCTTCGGGAAGATCCGCAAAAAGGCGGCCCATCGCCGCGGCATTTTTCAAATGCCGCTCTCCGTTCCGGCTCAGCAAAAGCCCCGCTTCATCCAAACGCGTTTTATGCCGCAAACAGGTAAAGACATCCATCACCGCCCGCCCGGCCGGAGTCGCGTGACAGACGCCATTGGTCGCGACCAGACGCAACCGCTTCGCCCGTGCGAGATCAACCAGTCTCGTCACCGCCTGCTCTTCCTCACGGTCATGGTGGCGCTGCACTTCCACATACAAGCGATCGCGGCCAAAAATCCGAAGCAGTCTGTCGGCCGTCGCTTCGGCCGCGGACGTGCCGCCGGACGCCCACGCCTGCAGCACCGGCCCTTCCCCATCACCCGTCAACGCGATCAACCCTTCCGAAAATTCCTCGAGCTCACTCCATTTCACGCGACTTTCATTCTTCGGCGCCCGAAGCTTTGCTCGCGTCAGCATCCGGCAGAGATTGCGGTAGCCGGCGGCCGACTCGACCAGCACTGGCAGAACCGCATCTCCTTCCATCGTCAGCTCACATCCAATAATCGGACGGACTCCCTGCTCTCGGGCGGCCGCGTAAAAGCGAGGCGCGCCATAAACACCGTCACGGTCGCACAGCGCCACCGCCGGCAGCCCAAGCCGCGCCGCCTCCGCGGCCAGTTCCTCCGGATTCGACGCCCCGCGCAAAAAACTGAACGCGCTCCTCGCATGCAACTCGATATATTGATCCTGTTTCATTTATCATTTTTCAACATACCGGTTCATTATAATTGCACCCTCCCTCACCCAATAACCAATAACCAATAACTCACCCATACACCCCTTCCACGAACCACTTCCTTCCTTCACGAACGAGGCGGTAGCTCCCGCCTTCATACAGATCGACATCCCATTCGTCGCGCGCCCAGCGCCGGCTGTCCCACCAGTCGCCTGAAAGACGCCAGGGGCCGCTGGCGTTTTGTATCCGTCCTGTAATGACGTTCGATTCAATGTCGATCGGACGGCCGTTACGGGTTCGGACGTGCGCCGGGATGGGCGGACGGAACCGCCGCATCGGCGGACGAATCAGGCGCGACGGCTTTGACGCGACGGATCCGTCGCGGGATCCGGTATTCTGCAGCGACTCCATTCGGAACGCGTCCGGACGGTGCGTCGGTTCCAAGCGCGGCGAACCGACGTTCCCCGATCCGGCTATGGCCACCAGCCGGGCGAGGGTGTCGGCAAAACCGGTGACATCTTTGACCGTCGCCTCAAACAGGTCCGTTTGCTTCGCCACCGGCCGGCACGGCTGCATCCACAGATGGATGCGAATGATCGCCGACTCCGTCCGGACGTTTTCCAAGTGTGTGTGAAGCATCCGGAAAAGAAGATCCGGGTCGCGGGTCGGCTCGGGCAGACGAAAACGGCGCTCGTAATTCGACTCATCCGCCAGTCCCAGCACCAGTTTCACCTCCTCCGCCACCTTGTAAACCGCCGCCAGCCGCAAGGTCAGCTGCCCCAAAAGCCTGCGCAGCACGAAGAGCAGTGGCTCAAGCGTTTCCATCTCGTGCTCGAGTTCAAGCGTCTCCTCGAACTCCTCCGGCAGACTCGTCAGTCGAAGCGCGCGGTCGCAGCGTCCGGCCGCTCGATCCCAGAGCGCGATTCCTTCCTCGCCGAGCCGCTTCACGATCGCATCGCGCGGCAGAGCCGTCAGCGTGCCGAGTGTCTTGACTCCCCACTGATGCAAGATCTCCGCCAAGCGAGGCGGCGGATCGGCGGCTTCGAGCGGAAGCGCGGCAAGAAAAGCGGATTCATCCTCCAGCGCCAAGACCGGCGTCGCCTCCCGCGCCGCATAAAGCGCGAGCAACGGGTTGCCCCCAAAACCGATTCGCGGGTTGAAGCCGAGTTTTTCCAGCTCCAAGACCAGCCGGCGCGCCCGGTCGATCAGGCCTTTGCACGGCACGCCCCGCAGGTCGATCGTGCAAACGCCTTCCTCCGTCTCCTCGACGCGCGGTGAAACAGTAAATGCAGCCGAAAGCAGCGTCTCCCGAGCGAGCGCCTCCCGCCCCGGCGATCGCTCGAGCAACACCGCGTCCGGACAGCGGGCCAGCACCTGCGGAGCGGTCATTCCCAAAATCACCCCGCCGTCGCGAGCGCGCGCATCGACCTGAACAGCCACGGCTTTGCGCCCCCGCTCCTCCAAGAGCACGCATGGCCGTCCTTCCCAGGCTTTCTCCAGACGCACCGCCGCCTGCAAGGCAAATTCCGGAAGAACGATCACGGCAAATCCGCCGGATACGGAGTCGGGCGTGGACGGACACGGGCGGAACTTGCTCGGGTTATTGCTGCTGTTGGCGGTCGGATCCATTGTCGTCGCGCTCCGCTCAGCCGGCCGCCTTTTCACGCGGATTCCTGGCTTGGCTTCTGTCCGCGCCCAATTTCACCCGAACTGCCGCGCTGTTGACGATCGGGCGCGAGGTCAACACAGCGAGGATGCCGCCGCTTTTTTTGACCATTCGCTGCAAACGAAACCAGATCCCCGGCGGTTCGCGGCGAATCTCAGCCAGACGGTTTCCCCGCAGGTCGAGCAGGACGAGTTCGATGTTTCCATCACGGACAATCAAGTCAGCTGCCTGCAGCGCCTGCCTGGTTTGACGGCACCGCACCCAGAACAAATGCGGAAGCAGCTCCTCCTGTTCCGATTGCGGATCGAAACTGTCGCTCCCGTCAACGAGAGCCAGATATTGATGCGTCCGCCGCGCGGTCTCCAGCATCGCGCGCACCGCGTATTGACCGCCGCAACTCGGGGCGGAAGCGACGATCTCCGTTACGGCCGCCCGCGGCAAACCGCCCCCGGCCGCTTCGTCTACTGGCGCGAACCCGGTTGGGATGAATTCCTCCGTCCGACGGGGCGATTCCGGAAACCGCTCCGCGAGCAATCCGCGCAATTCCGCCAGCTTTTCACGCGCGGCCTCCGGGGACGCATGGCGCCCAAAAGGAAAAACCGCGGCCCGTCCGCCCGGCTGATTCGACAAAGATCGCATTCCTTAATAGGTGAACAAACTTTCACCTTCTGTCAAAGATCCTGCCGCATCGGAACCCGGGCCGTCAGGCAGCGCGCGTCAAAATTTCCCGTTCAATAGTTGGCTTTCGTCACACACGCCATCGTCCATCAGTTCCCGCCGCCCGGAGGGCGTGAAGAAGCAATAACACGCTGAACAAGATGTTTATGAAACGAGCCTCAACGATTCGTTCCAACCATCCCCCGGAAAACATTCAGGAGCGGGGGATGATAGAAATAGCGCCGCTGGCCTCCGCGACGGCGTAGCGGACTTGCTCAAGGTGAGTGAGTCCGTGGCTTTGACGAGCGGCCTGGAGAACCTCTTTTTCGTCAATCCGGAGGTCCTTCATCCGATCGAGGAGCAATTGCCCGTCCTTGACGATGATGACTGGTGTGCCCTCGGTCCAGTCATTGAAGCTCTGGTATCTTTGCTTCAGGAAGGAGAATCCGATGTCGATCGTGAAAAGGGCAGTAATGGTCAATATCGCCTGAACGAAAGAGTAATGGCCAAGAAGGGCGCTGTCAGTCACTTCGGCCACGATAAGCAGAAGGATGAGATCGAAGCCGGTGAGTTCGGATAGCGCGCGGCGACCGGAGGCGCGCAGGAGAACCATCAAGAAAAGGTAAATGAGAATGACGCGGATGATGATGTCCATACGGGAATCGCGTTACGGATATACCAGATGGGAAATCGTCACGGTGCCGACGCCCTCGATCCGGTAATCGGTGGTGGCGCGGCCGGACTTGGCAGGTGCAAAAACGAGAGAAAGAGTGGCGGTATGTCCTTCCGTCACGGACAAGGTGAAGAGGGTTCCGCCATCGCGGCTCTCGGATTTTTCGGGGTCGGGATAGAAGTATTGGAGCACCATTTGGGAGAGATAGTCGTCATCGAGCCAAAGATCGATTTTGTCATCGGAAACGGTGTCGATTTCCACAGTTGCCACTGTGGGAAGGGTTTTGATGGGAAACCGCTCGAACTCGATCTTGATCGGCGGCGAGGTGACACTGGTCTGGTTGGCCGGTCCGGCACCACCAAAAGTTCCGAAGAATCCGACGACAACAAATAGCAGCATCAGGCACCAGACAACTGGCTGGAGTTTCCAGACCCGTTTCTGGAAGCGGATGTGTTCGCGAATTTGAAGATCGTCGGGCACGATGAACGGCTGTTGCCGGTGTTTGGCAACCGGACGCGACGACGATTATGAAATGAAACGGATTAAATGTCGAGCCATTGCCGAGCCGGTTGTTGGTCAAACGAAGGAGAAGCTGGTTGGCATTTTGTCCTTCGAACGCACCGCCTTGAGAGCGGGTGAAATCAGGGACATCGCCTATCTACAGCAACCATCGCCGCTCCCGCTCCCGCCGTCACCGCGTCTGTAGCCGGGCTCCTCCGCTTAGACGACTTACCGCCGTCCGCGAGAATTTTGCTCCAGCCATTCGATCCCGCGGCGGATGTTTCCCCAAACATCTCCATGCCAGCCATGGCCGCCCTCGTACGTTTCCAGATGCGTAACCGCACCAGCCTGAACGAGAACATCGCGGGCCGTTTCCGCCATGCGCAGGGGAATAAAATCCTGAGGCGAATGAAGAATATAATAGGCCTTTTCATTGGCGGGCCCCAGTCCCGGAAGTTCATTTGGCTTGAATACGGACATCGCCACAAGAGATCCGGCGATCCTCGTATCCGGCTGTAAGGACGAGGCATACGCGGCCGGCCCGCTGGAAGACCACGACAAGATAAAGATGCGGCGAGAGTCGAGTTTGTGGTCCTTTTCAATTTCGTCGATGACTGCCGCCACAAATCGTTCCGTCGAGAACTCCATGCCGGGATAACGATTCGTTTCCGTCGGCCAAACCAGTCGACGGAATTGTTCCTCGTCCCATCGCGGCGCTACCAACTCAGCGACAAGATAATCTTTCGGCAACGCGTTCTGCGAGATCCGTTCGACAAACGCCTTGAAATCCCGCCCGCCATCGCCCCCCGGCAACACCAGCAACAATGGCCGGGCCGCATCAGCCCCGCTCGCACCGGCGGATGAATCTATCAGGAAGAATACCTTCCTCGGATCGCCGCCCGCGAATCGCTCTCGAAGTGACTCCACCGCGCCTGCGCTTTTCGCTTCCCCGTCCGCACCCGTCTCCAGCAGCTTCAGCAACGGCTCCCAACGCGGCCAAAACCGCTCCGTCCAAACCCGCCGCAATAGCTCCGCCCGCTCGTCATCCGACATCTCTCCGCTCCTCGCCAAACTCCTCATCCCCTCGGCCTCGTTCTCCAATTCCGCCAAAAGCCGCAATACTTCCCGATGCGTTTCCGTGTCCACACCCCACGCCTCCGCCGAGGGCGCGGCATTCCCGTTCTTCCCCTGCAGCTCATCGCAAACCTCGTTGATCTCCTGGAACGTCTCGCCCATCTCCCCAAGCCGCCCCGCATCTGCCGCCTCCCGCACCCGCGCCACTAACTCCCGAAGCGACTCAAAATCCGCGACCGGCGCGGCGGCCGAAACTTCACCCTCCACACCCGTTCGCCGAATCTCCACACCCCGCACCGCCGGATAACGGTCCCGATTCTTCACCCACCAATCCCGCCACCACGCGCCGTCATGTTTTTCGTCGTAATTGACGCCGGTCAACCCGCTCAAACCGAAATAGCCGATTCCGTAAACCGTGTCGTAAGAATCACCGTCCTTGATCAACCCAATCATCGCCGGAATCGCCTCCGCCGAACCGATTTCGGCCAATGCTCGCGCCGCCGTCCAGATACTTTCCCTCCTCTCCGCATCCACTGCCTCCGCAAGATTGCCCATCAAATCCTCAAGCGCCCAATCATGCCCTTTCCGCCCCAGCGCCCCCGCCGCCGCATCCCGTACCGGCCACGGATTTCCCGCCCGCAATCTCGGCAACGCCACCCGGCGATACCAGTCTTCACCAAACTCGCTCAATTTCGCGATTCCCAGGGCCGCAATTACCGTCTCCTCATCGTCCCCCTCCGCAAATTCCGCCAAAATTTCCGGCAATTCCGCCGCCGTCACCGCCTCCGGAAACTCCCGAAAAAGCATCCCATTTTCCTCCATCAGCGTCAACCGAACCCGCCGCCGCTCCGCATCCGCATCCCGCAATTCCTCCACCGCGGCCGCCAACCCATCCGCGAACGCGGCCGCCAACACCCAATCCCGCCGCTCCCGTAACCATTCCCTCGCCTCTTCATAATTGCCCGAAAAATCCCGCAGCGCCACCGCCTTCAGATATCCTAGCGCCCAACTCTGCACCTCCGGACTGTCATCCAGCAACGCGAGCTCCAACACCGCCGGCAACCGCTCATGCCGCGCGAAATAAAATGCCTTCAACACCTGTTGGCGCGCTTCCGGATCCTCAATCCGGCTCCAATTCGCCTGCACTGCCCGCAACCCCTCCTCCGCGGGAAGCGCCGCCAATTCCTTCCCCAGCGCGAACGCCTCCCGCCAATCGCCGCCATCGAGTGCCCGAATTTCCTCCGCCAGTGAATTCTCATCCATGGCCACGGGAATCACCGCCGAGCCCACAGCCAACGTCCCCGTCACAGCCTTCGGCCCCAGTCGAATCCCCTCGATCCGCCGCGCCGCCAACGTCGTCCGCGCCAGCTCAAACTCCTTCACCTCTTCCAGCTTCAGTCCCGGATTCCCGCTGAACGTCAAATACGTCCGGAAACCGCCGCCGGGATTCTCCCCCGTCGACTGCTCAAAAACCTGCCGCGAACTCCCGTCCCGCATCCGCGCCATCACCCGCAAACCATAGTCCCGAAAATCGAGGTTATGCGAGATCTCGAAGAGCAAATCTTTATGATCCTCCGCACCACCCCGCCGGAATTCCGCTTCGACCCCGCTCACCAATCCCCGCGTTTCCCGCCCGTCAAAAATCGCAACCGGCTCCCACGGCCCCATCGGCAGCGTCACCGTCAAATCCAGCTCGTCCGGAAAATCATCAAACCAAAGCAGTTCCCCGGAACCGATCTCCCCGCCGCGCCAACGCACATTCGGGAACCGCCGCACCGCCATCCGCGACGGCGGCCGCGACCACTCCAGCATATGCCCGTGCAAATCGTCCGGCCAGCCTTCCGGATACACCCGCCGCACATAAATCAGCACCTCATTCTCCGGCGTATTTTCGCTCGTTTTTCCCACACCAAACCGCGACTTCCCCGCCCGAATCCGCGCGAGCAGTCGTTCCTCCTCCAAACCGCTCACGACCTTCACCGTCCCCTCCGGCAAGAGCGTTCCATCCGGCCTCCACCAAACCTCCGAATTCCGGGGATCCCGGCAAACCGCCGCCACCTCCACCGACACCCCATTCGGAAACACCGCCAAAACTCCTCCCCGTTTTCCGGCACCGAAACCGCCTCATGCCAGCCCGCCAATTCCGCCAAATCATGCACCCGCAAGGTTCCAACGCCCGCCGC
>CAZYAN010000053.1:23940-26149 GCA_964645585.1 uncultured Opitutales bacterium | reverse complement strand
AAATCATCTCACCCGATGCGTTCCTGCGGCCGTTCATCGAGGACTACACGACGCTTAGCGCCATCTACGACGTGGTCCGTAAGGCCTACACCAAGCGGGTGATGGTGGATCGTGATTTCCAGAGAAAGACCAACGAGCTTGTTCGGAAGCACATCGGGACTGTGATGGAGGAACCGTTGGCCGACAAAGTTGAGCTGAACGTCGAGACGATCGAGGCAATCAAGACCAGGGGTGCGGGTGATGCGACCAAGGTGATCAATCTCATCAAGACCATCGAGAAGTCTGCGGAGGAGAACAGCGGTGACCCGTTCCTGATTGCTTTGGCCGAGCGCGCCCGCGCCGTGCAAGAGAAGTTCGAGAACCGCCAGACCACCACGGCGGATGCGCTGGCTGACCTGCTGGCCGAGTTGGAGCGAAACGAGGCGCGCAAGAAGGAGCAGGCCGAACGCGGGTTGGACAACCTCACCTATTTCGTCTTCCGCCAGCTTACCGACGCCGGCATCAAGCACGCGGATCTGGTCTCCCAAAACATCGCTGGGGCCTTCAAACTGTATCCCAACTGGCGACGCAGCGAACATTCCCTGCGGGAGCTGAGGAAGAAGGTCACCTTTGCCATCTTCGCCGAGGAAGACGACATGGGTAAGGTCACCTCCAATGTGGACGCCCTATTCAGCGTATTGAGTCGGGAGAAGCGATCGTGAAGCATTGGCGGAATCGTGAGGAATTCCGCGCCCGGGTGCGCGAGTGGGCGGAGAAACTGGATGTCCCCGCGACCGCCATCTATGTGCGCCCGATGCGCCGCAAGTGGGCCTCCTGTTCGACCGCGGGCACCCTGAGTTTTAATGACGAGCTGCTCGCGATGGATCGCGAGTTGGGCGATTACGTCATCGTCCACGAGTTGTTGCACTTCTCCGTCCCGAACCACGGCAAACTCTGGAAGGCCTTAATGCGGGCACATCTGGGAGAATACGAGAAAGCGGAGCGCGCCTTGCGAGATAGATCAATGCGGAAGGAGTAAGGCGTTGAGGACCTATTGCCCCAATCGGCGTTCTGAAGCGAGACTGCGAGCGTCGTTTAGGTTTCACTACGCAATGGCCCGGGCGATTGAGCAGGGTTTGCAGGCATTCGCTGCTGGTCTTGCAGCTCGAATTTGGAGAGGGCAAATCGCCGAGGATGGCAGGCGATCGCGGGGTTGTTGCGATTGTTATTGGTTGGCGGTGAGGATTTGGGCGTCGGCTTGGAGGCGGGTGCTGAGGGTTTCGTAGGGGACGGATTGGACGGGGATGTCGGCGTCGATGGCCAGGGCGGCGGCGGTGGCGGCGGATTGTCCTAGAATCATGAATACGGGTTCCATGCGGATCGATCCGAAGGCGATGTGCGAGCTGGAGACGCAGACCGGGACGAGGAGGTTGTCGGCTTGGTCCTGCTTCGGGGTGATGGCGCCGTAGGCGATTTCGTACGGCCCGTCGAGGCGCACGCCGATGTCGCCTTCATTTTGCACGTAGCCTTCCGGGGTGATGTAGCGCTGGACGTTGTGGGAATCGATCGTGTACGAGCCCATACCGATCGATTGCGGGGTCGGGCGGCGTTTCATCAGCTCGTTCTCGGTCATGACGAACTCGCCGATCATTCGGCGGGCTTCGCGGACGTAGATCTGGTGGGGCCAGTTGCCGTTGTCGGTGAACTCATCCGCGGCCAATCCCCATTTTTCCATCCGCTCACGGACCTCTTCCGGAACTCGGGGATCGTTGGCGATAAAATAAAACCAGCCCTTCTGGTAGCGCTCGTGCTCCTGGATGATTTCGCGGCGGCGTTCATAAGTCGCTTCCGGGTAATCATAGTTGCCGCCAATGTAGTCCAGGCTGAACGGTCCGTGGTTGTTCGTGTCGGTTTTGCGGTTGGGAATCGGGTCGAACTTCCAAAACATCTCGCGCCAGCCGGCCTCGAAGATGCGCAGGAGCAATTCGTAGCGGGCGGGGTCGTATCCGTCCGGCTTCGGAAACGGCACGCGGTTTTCGGGGTAATTGGTCAGGCAGACCCGAAAGCAGTAGGCCTGAATCTTCCGGTCGCCCGCGCCGTATTCGCCCGGGTGTTCGGTGCTGATCTCCGGGAGGACACCGCTCGACGGATCGCCGGGAACAACATACGGGCTGATCGGCTCGTCCAGCACGCCGAAGTGATGGCGGTGGTGGAGAACGCCTGTCTGCAC
>CAZYAN010000053.1:0-23840 GCA_964645585.1 uncultured Opitutales bacterium | reverse complement strand
TGATAAAATTCGCGGGCGAGGCCGCCGATGACTGATTTGTCGCCGGTATCGGTGAATCCGAGACCGCCGCTCGAAAGACCGCCGAGATGTTTGTCGGGGCCGACGACGATCACCGACTTTCCCATCTTCTTCGCCTGCACGGCGGAAATCACGCCCGCCGACGTGCCGCCGTATACAACCACGTCGTATTCATAATCCTGAGCGGCGAGGCTGATTGGAGAAATTGCGGCGAGGAAACTGACAGCAACGAATTTTACCCACATGGGCCAAAGTCATAGCGTCAATGCTGTTGCGAGGTCGAGGAAACTTTGGCGCCGGGTTCAGGGGGGGCTTCTCACCCGTCCGATCCGGATCGAAAAGCCTTGACTTGCCTTCGCCGGTTGCCATGAAGCGATACTATGCGAGCGCTGGATCGTGCAACCAGCCGCCCCTTCGATGGGGCCCCAAGACATCGGCCTCATTCCTGAACAAGACGGCCACCCTGATCGGACGTTATTTTTTCGCCGCTTGATTGTTCCTCAGCTGCTCTTGCTTAGCTGTTCCCGTCATCTCGATTCGCCATGAAACGTTTGCGCGTGATCCTTCTTGGGCTCCTGGCCCCATTCTCGATCGTCAATGCCGCCGTCATTTCGGATTTTTCGCCTGTTGGCGGCCCGCCGGGCGAGACGGTCACGGTGACCGGGGAGGGGTTTTCCGACCTCGGGACAGTCGCGGTCCGTATTGGAAACACCGATACGCCAGCGTTGGTTGTCGACGACAAGACTCTTTATTTTGCGGTTCCGGCGGGGGCTGATTCGGGAGTGTTCGCGCTGATCGCCGAAGGTTCGGTGGCGGCGGAAAGTCCATTTCCGTTTCAAGTGCGTCGCGAGATCCCGGTCATGCTGGACCTTCCGGCCGGCCTGCCTGACACCTACACGATTGTCGCGGGGCGAAGCGTTGGCAGTCCGGTCTCGGTCCCGAAAAACACAGCGACGCTTGTTTGGGCCGTTCCCGACAGCGATATTGAGACGGCGCCGTTTTTCGCGGCGATCGCGCTGCCTTCCGACGCCGAGGTGACGATTTCTCTCTCCAGCACGGCGCGGGCTCTGCCGTTCCTGAGTCCCTTTCTTGGGAACCGGGAGACGAGCCGGGCGGAGGCTATTCGCCATCTGCTTGCGGAGCTCCCGGAAGTGACGGCGCTCGAGCAGGCGATCGCCGCGGCTGTGGGAGCGGGGATTCCTTATCTGAATGACGCGCGGGTTGAAACGGCGCTGCGGGATGTTATTGAGACGGCCATGGAGTCGCTCCCGTTGCCGATCCCGGCCGCGACAGCGGAGCCGCGCCGGGAGACGCGCGCGGATTTGCCGCCGCCTGATACGCGGGGGTTGACCCTGCAGCCGTTGAATCCGCAGTCAATTTACACCGAGGCGCGTTTGGAATTGAAGCCGCGAAATCTCAGCGCTGTTTTAAAATCCGAGGACGTTCCGAACGCGCATTTACTGACCCTGGACACGGTGGAAGGCGGACTGAATCCGGTCGACTGGATCGTGGAAATTTACGAAATCCATCCGCGCTCGATTCCCGGCGGGCTATCGTCACTCAACGATCTTTCCCCGGACGACCCGCTCGAGTTTTTCGATGCCCGTCCGCTTGCCGGCGGTCATGTGCGGGCGAAACTTGCGTCGGCGCAGCTCGATATCTTTGGACGGATTGGCGATTTTCTCGTCAAAACCGTCAACCCCTTCGATGACCCGCGTCTCGGACCGAACGACTTCCTCTTCGACCGGGAGACGCCGGGTGTGTATGTCGTCCAGGCGTATTCGGGCAATCTCTGGTATGGAACGACCGCGCTGCTCGAGGCGACGAACCAGGTTGCCCTGCTGGATGAGATCGATCCGAACGGGCAGTGGGCGTCCGCGCTGGCGACGAATGTTGTCGTTGCCGCGTTTGATGTCGTGTCCGTGGCGGTCGATGTGCAGGACTTCCTAGGCAAAAGCGCCGTTGTCGATATTGCGCAGGGAACCTTCACAAGCGTCTCGAAAACGCTCGCGGTCTACAATGAGACGGAAGGGGTAACCTTTGACCTTGTGATGGAGGCGCTTCAATCCGCGCAGAAAGTCGTCCGTCAAAAACTGGCGAGGCGACTGCTGAAAGACGGTGCTGAGAATGCTGCTTCACAACTTGTGCAGGGAGTGGGGAAAACTCTGCTCAAGATATTCGATATCTCCGGGAAAATCAGCACAGCGGAACAGGCGCTGGAGCGGGCGGCGGGCTTGATGGATATCGACACGTTTGCTGTCGAGCGAACGCTGGTCGCGGTGCGGAACCCGTTCGTTCCGGAGATCCGCTCGTTCTCCCCGGGACGCGGACAAGGTGGAGAAACGGTCCGCCTGAGCGGTCACGGTTTTGGCTTTCCGCTGTGGCCCTATGAGGATCATGAAAATGAAGACATCGAGGTCAGCCTCTGCACCTTTCCGGCAACATCGACGGATCCGGATCATCCGGAGCCGCCGACGGCGCGGATCGAGCTCGAAGTCGTCCGCCGCCACGAGAACCAGATCGAGGTGCGCATACCTCTGGATTTCGGCGCGACTTTTCCGGAAGGCGCCCATTTCTGCATCGAAACGGCGTCCGGGCTGGCGGTCAGCCGGGAGATATTTGAATACGTTCCGCCGCCCGCGTTAACGGCTGTCGAACCCGCGGTGATCTTCTATTATAACAACATTTCGCTGCGAGGGGAAAATTTCCAGCCGCACAGCATTGCGATCATCGATGACTTTCGGGAAATGCGGCCGACCGTCCAGACGCCCGACCGCCTTGTATTGGTTTTTTCGCCGGGAAGTACGCTCAGCGTCGGCGAGCACACGGTGAAGGTGAAAACGGGAGAACGTGAAACAGCCGCCGTTTCTTTCACGGTCCAAACACCGACGCAGGCGCCGCCCGACGATGTCGTCAATGGCGTTGAAATCCACGTAACCACCGCGGCCGACATCGTCGCGGAGGACGGAGAGATGAGTTTGCGGGAAGCGATTCTGATCGCGAACGGCAATCGCGGCGTCATGCTGGAGCGGCATTTGGATTGCGAGATCCAAGGCGACTGTCCGCGGCGCGATCTCGATATCGATCATGTGACTGGTTTGATCGACGTCCTCGGCCGGGTCGGGGGGCCGTCGCAGATCGACACCATCCTGGTCAGCTCCTCGCTTGGCGTCCTGACAATCGACTCCGATCTGCCGAGCCTCGGTCCCTGGGACACGATTCGGTTTCGCAACGTTCCGCTGGATGCGAGCGCGGCGTCGACAGGATTGCGGCTTTCCGGCGCGGACGGGATTGCGGTGCATGACGCGGTTATCCTCAATGCGAGCGGGCCGGCGGTGCATGCGACGGATGGCACTGACGGCGCCGCTTTCGTGAATCTGAAAGTTTCGAACTGCGGGTCCGGCATCCTTGTTGACGGAGATTCAAACGGAAATTCTTTCTCGCAGGTGACGATCGAAAATGCGGGCGGCCACAGTGTGCATTTCACGGGCGGGTCAGATGGGAATACCATCGGGACAGCGAGTATAACCGACTCCGGCGGTCACGGCATTTTCCTCGAAGGCGAAGCGGAGCTGAACCGCTTCTTTCAAGTCGAGGTGCTTCGCTCAGCCGCCAGCGGAGTGCGCCTTTCGGGTGCCGGTGTACGCTACAACCAGGCAATCGCTCAGGCGGGGTTTGATGATCCCGAGGCTCTCTTCGCCGTTCAAGAAATCTACCGCGAGAATGCCGGGTTTGGGCTGCTGATCGAAAACGGCGCGAGCTTCAATACGTGGGGAATCCGTCATGTGATGAATAACACGCTCGGCGGAGTTTGTATTCGAGGACCGGGTACGTCATATAATCAGGTCGGAAAAACCTATCGGGAAAGTCCGGCGGGCGGAGTGATTCCGGGGTTAATTTACTTTAACGGAGGTCCTGGACTGATCTTGGCCGATGGAGCGAGTCATAATTCCGTATCGACGCTGAACATCGCTGCCAACGAGGGAGACGGGATCCTCGTCGACAACGCCCATGAGAATGTCATCGCGACGATTCTTAGCGGTGAGCAGCTTTATTTCTACGATCCCGAGATTTATACGTCACCGCCGCCCGCGCCGAACAAAGGAAGCAGCATTCGGCTGAGCGGTGGAGCAACTGGAAATGCAATCACCGCGCCCGAATTTCACAACAGCTTCAATGACCTGACGATGCCCAATGTGCTCCAATACGACTTGGAGAACGGAATCGTCATGGAGGGAGTCGGCACCGAACAAAACTTGGTGCATCGGACCATCATCCGTGACATCGGTACGGTGGCGATCGCCGGTGAGGCACCTCCTTCCGCGACCGCCGGCAACGGAATCGAACTCCGCGGCGGAGCGAGTCACAATCGAATCGGGGAGCCGGTCTTCGCGGATCGAATTCAGATCGAGAATGTGGCCGGGGCCGGGATCCTGATTCGGGATGCGGCGACGATCGGCAACGTCGTGGCCGGCTGTCAAACGGTGTGGGAGGCCGGTGCACCGCTTCATGACAGTGATTGGGCGGGAACCGGCGTCTATCTGTACAGCGGCGCCCGCGGCAATCGCATCGGGGTGCCAGGGCCGACAATCGGGCGGTCGAGTTTTGGTATTTCGATGGACCTGCTTACCAACGATTTTTCCGGCGCCGCGGCCGGTATCGTCATCGATGGCGCCGGGGGCTCGGTCGACGCGAACGGCGATCGCGTTCTGCCGAATATCATCGCGAGCAACCGCCTGACCGGACCGGTCGGTTTACTGATCACCGGCGGGGCGGAGGTCAATGACATCGGCGGAACCAGCCCGCCGGTGCGGGGTTTTTATCTGAGCGGAATGGGCTGGTACGGGGACGCGAATATCTTTAACGTGGAGCAAGTCGGAATCAAAATCGATTCGACGCCGCTCTCGCATCCGGCCGCGCGGAACCGGTTTATGAATAATGTGATCATTGGTTCGATTTCGAGCCAGGACCCGGTGCCGCCGCTGACGGAAGTGCCGCCTTCAGTCGGACTCCTCGTGACCGGCGACAGCGACAGGCATCAGTTCGGCGAAGAGTGGAACATGCGAAATATGTTCGATGCAGTTCCGGTTCCGGTTTACATTGACGGATGCACCGGGGTGGAATTGTACGCGACCGAAGCCGGTTACCTCAGCTGGACCCCGTGGCCGGCGAACCTTGTTCTGCTCGATGCGGAAGATTGTGTGATCGGGGACGGGACGCGAAGGAGACGTAACGCGTTTACTTCAGCCGGAATCACCGGCGATGGCGGCACGGCCAATATCGTTGTGATCGGAGGTTCGGGCAACAGGATCGCGGGAAACATGATTGAAGGCGGACGCGACCACGGTGTTCTGATCGAAGGCGGTTCGTCAAATCTCGTCGGTTCTAACAGCCCGGCTGGCGGCAATACGATTGTCGCCCATGCCGGGAGCGGGATTGTGATTGTCGGCCCCAATGCCTGGGGAAACCGGATTCAGCACAACTTTATCGGAGAGACTCCCGACGGCATGGCGCGGCCGAACGAGCAGCATGGGATCGCGCTGATCGATCAGGCGGCGGGGACGCTCGTGGGAGGCCGCGCGGATGTGCCGACCGCATCGGGTCCGGTCTGGTCGCCGGCGCCGAATACGATCAGTCAGAATTTGGGGTTTGGCGTTCGGGTTTCGGACACCGGGTCGACGGGAAACAGTATTCTCTATAACGCCATTTACGCGAATGGACTCGGCGGGATTCAGACCGCGAATCTCGGCAATGACGAAATACCGCCGCCGACGGCCGTGCAGGTTTCCGGCAGTGTGGCGACCGGAGAAGTCGATTCCGCGTCCGCGCCCGCAGGAAGCGTGGTGCAGCTTTTTTCCGACGCCGGATTGCAAGGGGAGGTTTTTCTGGGTGAAGGTGAAGTTCCCGCCGGCGGCGCGTGGGAGATCACGGGGCTGCCTCCGGCGCCGCTCGCCCAGATCACAGCCACGGTCACAGCGCCGGATGGAAGCACCTCGGCGTTCGGCCAAGGATCGGTTTCGCGGGGATTCCTGATCGAGCGCACGGATGGGAGTTCTCCGATTGATCGAAGCATTGCATTTGACCACAAAACCGCCGTGCTGCCGTTCTCTGTCCAGGCGATCGGGGAGGACGTCAAGGTTGCACGCTTGATCTTCGCCGCGGCGGGGACTTTGGACGATGTCCAAGGCGTCCAATCGATCGACGTCTATCGAGACAGCGACGGCAGCGGCACGGTGACGCCCGCGGACGCGAGATTGAGCAAGCCGGGAGCCGCGTATGGCGCCGACAACGGAACCGTCGTGGTAGAAATGGACAATGGAATGGTTGTCTCAGAGGACGGACCGGTCCACTGGCTTGTCGCCTACCGCGCCGGAGGTGGCGCGGCAGCCGGGCAAACCTTCCAGACGAGCATCGAATCGCCCTCGGATGTGACGGCTGTTTCCGCGTTGGCCGGATTTCCGGTAACGGCTGGCGGAATTTTTCCGATCCGGTCGGATTGGTTCACGATCGATTCGGTTGCGCTGGCGGCTGATTTCGCGCAGTGGCGGATCTCGCGGTTTGGCGACGCGGCGGGCAATGACGCGATTGCCGGATTGGAAGCGGATCCGGACGGGGACGGGGTCGTAAACGGCTTCGAGTTCGCGTTCGGACTCGATCCGCTGAAACCGGACCGGGAACGGCTTCCGGTCGCGCTGGACCGGGTCGGGTCGCGGCTGCATTTTCGCTTTGAGAGACCGATGAATCAGACTGGTGTCGCCTATTATCCTTCGGTGAGCCATGACCTTTCGAACTGGAGCCGAACGTCGCCGTCGATCGAGTCGATCAGCGCGCCGATGGAGACCGGTGACGGTATGGAAACGATCACCGTTATTGTGAACCCTGGCTCGGCGGGCGAAATCTTTGTTCGCCTGGAAGCGGAAATCGAGCTATGAAACGGGACGATCGAAACGAGTGAGAAGTTTCTGACTGAGCGGATCTCCTTCGAATTTGCTGGCACGCGGCCTGGAAGCGAAGGGCGCTGACATTACAAAACGTGGCAGCGGCTTGCAGACTCTGATCGACTCCATTCCGGCTGGAAGCGGGCTTTCGGTCCGCTGTGAAACTGGCGGCGTCAATTCCGTTCAGGTCCAAGGCTTTTTCGTTCGCAACTCTTTGTGGAAGACGTTGTCATCAAACTTCGGCGACCGATTTCCCGCGCTATGTTTTGTTTACGTATGAATCAGCTTCATTCACGCCTTTTGCGCCTGATCACCGCGGGCTTTGCCGCCGTGCTGCTGGCGGCTGGCTGCCAGTCGACATCGACTCTCGATCATTCGGCGAGGCGAAAGGAATTCGTCAATCTGCTCAACGCGGTCGTGCGAATCGATGTGCGCGAGCGGACCTTTCACAATGGCCGCGAACAGATGATTTCCGGGATCGGCTCGGGCGTGATTCTGACTAAAGAGGGACACATTCTGACAAACGCCCATGTGGTCAGTCCGAAGGCGGTCGATATTTCCGTCACGCTCGCGAACCTCGAGCGGGTCGACGCCCGCTTTGTCGGGTGGGACCATTGGACCGATCTCGCGTTGATTCAGCTGGACATGGAGGACGTGCGGGAGCGGGGCCTGCAATTTGCTACGGCGAAATTTGGCGATTCGGACAAACTTTTCCCGGGTCAAACCGTTTTCGCGGTCGGCACGCCAAACGGACTGTCGCGCACGGTGTCCCGCGGGATTATCTCCAACACCAACCGTTACTTCGAAGGGGCTGACGGCGTCCGCGGCTATGAGACCGGCTTTTTCAACACTTGGCTTCAAACCGATGCGGCGATCAATCCCGGGAACAGCGGCGGGCCTCTCGTGACGAGCGACGGGCGCGTCATTGGGATCAATACGCGGAGTTATCTCGGCGCCAACAATCTCGGTTTTGCGGTCCCTTCGAGCACGGCTCGCTCGGTTGTCCAGGCGCTGATGGAGCACGGTGAGGTCGAGCGCAGCTACGTCGGTATCGTCTCGGGTCCATTGCAGGATCTCGAACGCTTTTACGCGATCGGGGCGAACCAAGGTGTCCTGGTCGACAGTGTCGATCCGGGTTCGCCGGCGGAGAAGGCCGGTGTGCGGGCCGGGGATGTTCTTCTGTCCCTGGATGGCGCGCCGCTGGACGGCCGGTTTCCCGAGCAATTGCCGCCGATCCGGAAGGCCATCGCGAGCGCTCCGGTCGGCGAAGTCCTGACATTTCAAGTGCGGCGCGGCGGGGAGGAGTTTCCGGTTCAAGTGACGACGGAACGCCTCGAGAGCCGGGTAGGGGAGGAGTGGGTTTTCGCCAAATGGGGACTCAGCGTGAGGAAAGTGTCGCGGGCGTATGCGCGGGAACAGAAGCTGGCGGACGATGGCGGGTTTATCGTTCTCGGATTGCAGCGCGCGTATCCGGCCGCGGACGCGCGCCTTCAGCCGGGAGATGTTATTCTGAAGGTCAATCGGGAACCGATCGGCAGTTTGGAGGATTTTCAGGCGATTTATGAAGAGTCTCTTAAAGAAAAGGATCCCCTCCTCATGGAGATATCGCGCGACCACTCCACCTCGTTTCTCGTCCTGAAACCGTGACGCCGCTCAGAAAAGTTCAACGAGCGGCGGGCCCGGCCGCGCTTCTTCGGGGCGGTGCAACCACCCGTGCATTCTCGGTTCCCGATTGACGGCGCGCCCCGTTCCATGCTCACTCATTCGACACGCGATCTGAACGATTCGACCACCATGGCCTCACCCTCCATCACGCAAACATTCAAAGAGTTCCCGGACACGCTCCGCTTCGCCTTCCTGCTGGCGGGAGGATTCATGCTCTTTGTAATCTGGGACCAGTGGCACTGGTGGAACACGAGGGATGACTACTCGTTCGGTTTCCTCGTCCCGCTCTTTGTCGGCTACGTCTTGTTCGACCGCTGGGAGAAGATCGTCTCGCTGATCCGCGGGGACGGTGAAGGCGCGGGGGCGGCCGAAACGCCGCGCTCGTTTCTGCCGGGTTGGCTCGAGGTCGTCCTTCGCGCGGGCGCCTTCGCCATGCTGATCGGCGGACTTTTGCTCTTTTTTGCAGGCGCGCTGATTCGCGCGGGGGCGGGCCCGTCGAATCCCGGCTCGCTGTCGATCGCGCTCGGTTTTGGCTGCATCCTCCTTCCGCTGATCTTCTTTAATGCTCCCGGCGGGGTCGTCGGCGAAAACCGGTCGGGAGGCTGGTGGAAAGCGCTGTGGCGTGACCGGCGCGTGCAACTGGCCGCCACCTTCATTTTTATCGCTTTTATTTGGACGATTTCGGCTCCGCTGACGTCGGTCGTTGAAAAGAACCTGAGCGTGTTCCTGTTGAAGAAAGTGACGGTCGTCGTCTTCTTCGTCTTCGAAATGGGAGGCTTCCCGCTGGAGCAGCGCGGCAACGTCCTGATGCTTCCCAACGGCAGCGAGGTCGGCGTGGCCGAAGCGTGTTCCGGTATCCGGTCCCTAACGGCTTGCCTTTTCGCCGGCTCGTTCCTCGGCGCGGTCTTTCTCGATCGCTTCTGGAAAAAGGTACTGCTGATCGTCGCGGCGATGGGGCTGGCGGTATTCACCAATTTGCTGCGCAGCCTTTTCCTGACGAGCTGGGCGTATCGGTATGGCGCGGAGGCGATCGGCGGGATGGTGCACGATGTGGCGGGGTACGCGGTCCTTGGGCTGACCTGTCTCGGGTTGATCGCGCTTCTGCCGCTGTTTCACCTGCGATTGCACTTTGACGCGGACGATATCGACTGGAACGATCCGGACGGCGACGCCGATGCGGTTGGGTATTAGTTGTTGGTTGTTGGTTGGTGGTTGGTGGTTGGTGTTTTTCTGAACCGCGTGGAATTCAACCATAACGGTTTTGCCATTGCGCGGCATCAGCGGTTGAATAGGTCTTTTGATCGCTGAACCTTTGATGACGATTCACCGATTTTGTGCAATGCTGGCGGCCGGGGCGGCGGCTTCGATTTGCGCGGCTGTCGCTTCTCCGGAGCCGGCTGGGATGGAGCGCCTGACGCTCGGAGAAGTCCTTCGGCGCGTCGAGGCTGAGAACCTGGACGTCCTCCTCAATCGGGAAGCGGTCGAGCAAGCGCTCGTGACGGCCCGCCGGGAGCGTTCACCGCTTTTCCCGCGGGTCGGTGTCGAAGTCAGTCAGACGCGTACCCAGTTCGTCAATATCGGCCGGGGGTTCGACGCTCCCGGCATCCCCGTCGATTTTCCTCCGAGCAATCGGTTTGACGCCCGGCTGACGGGGACCGTGCCGCTGCTGGAGCCGACGCTGATCGCGTCTTACCGGGCAGCAAAAATCGGAATCGAAGTCAGCGAGCACGATTACCAGCGACTGTTGCAGGAAGTTTTGGACGCGGCGGCGACGGCGTACCTGACGCACCTGCGGAACTTGGAACAATTTGCCGTGATCGAAGCGAACATTGCGCGTGCCGAGGCGCTTCTCGAATTGGCGAAGGGACAGTTGGATGCGGGTGTCGCCACCAGGATTGATGTGACCCGCGCGGAGGTGGAATTGGCGACCGACCGGCAGGCGCGGCTGCAGCAGGAAACCGTCGTGTACGAAAGCGAGCTGCTGTTGAAGCGCCTTCTCAATGTCGATTTGTCGCGTCCGATCGAGGTGGCGGAGTTTTTTGCGAACCGGGTGCTGCCGGAGGACGGACCGGCTGTCTCGGTCGAGCATGTCCTGCAGGATCTGCCGGCTTATCAGCGCGCCCAAGCGCAACTGGAGCGCAACCGGCTGGAGCGGCGGGCGGCCGGCTGGGAACGGTTTCCGGCGATCCAGGCATTCGGTGATTACGGATATGTGAGCCGCGACGCGTTTGACGATGATCGCGAACGAGGGTGGTCGGTCGGCATTTCGGCGACATTCCCGATCTTTGACGGCTTCCGGATTGAGTCGAACAAAGACCTTGCCGAATCGCGCATCCGGGCGACGGAAGTCGAGCTCGCGAGCATTGAGCAAGAGACGGCTTCGGATCTGCTCCTTGCCTGGCAGGACATGCGTTCGCGCCTCGCACAGATTGAAGTGGCGGAACAAGCACTTCAACTTTCGGAAGAGGAACTTCGTTTGGCGCGGGTTCGATTTGAGACGGGTGTGGCGGACAACCGGGAGATCATCGATGCGCAGAACCGGGTGGCCGTCGCGAACAACAACGTTGTCGATGCCATTTACCGCTACAACCTCAGCCGCCTCGAATACGCGAGAAGCAAAGGCGACGTCCGCCTCCTGCTGGCGGACCAGCAGACACCGAGCGAGCGGTAAGCCAGTGGCCGGTGTTTCGGAGTTTCGGACGGGGAGTTTCGGGACTCGCATTTGTTGCGGAATCTGGCCAAAGAGCCGTTCGGCGGCGCCGGTACCCGTTTCCGCTGGATGAGTATCGATCGGGGGCCGGTTTTTGATTGCGCACTCGAGCACCCGGACGATCAGTCGGGAATATTCGGCTCGACGAGCTGTGCCAGCTGATTGAGGGACTCTTGCCAGCCCAGGTAGCACGCTTCTTCGGGGATGACGCCTGGCACTCCTTCTTGCACGATCCGAAGGTCTGTTCCGACAGAAACCGCTTTCAGGTCAACCGTGACCATGATTTCGCCCGGCAAGTTCTCGTCTTCAAAAGTATCCGAGTAACGAATACGTTCAAAGGGGACGAGTTCCAAAAAGCGGCCGCGAAAGGAGTGGCTGTTTCCGGTCGTGAAGTTGGTAAAGGACATGCGATAGCCGCCGCCCACTTCAGCATGGATCTCGTGCATGGTCGCGGTGAACCCGGACGGCGGAGACCATTTGGCGAGAGCGGGTCCGTCGATAAAGGCGCGGTAGACTTTATCCGGCGCCGCGCGCAAGACGCGGTGAAGGCGAATGGTATGTGTAGACATAGACATGACGTTCGGGGGGTGATGATTCTACGTATGAACTTCAGAAAGAATCGCGGCGCCGTCCGTCGCCGTCAATTCCACTTGGAGGAAAACCCGACTGTCTTCTTCGGGCCTGGAGGGATCGGGGGAAGTGATTCAGAAGCAATCAGCGGAAGCCATACCGTCGCCTCGTTGGAATCCGTCCACACGACTTGATGCCCCGGCCTGTTTCTGAATCATTCGGAGGGGGGGATGGTGGCAAAAAAATGGTTCAATGGGATTGACAGGCTTAGCGGTTAATTAGAGCATACCAACCGGTAGGTATGAAAAGTTTGGAACAGAGCGGCAAGGTGCGGGCGCCCGAGGTGACGCGGCGGAAGCTGCTGGACGCCGCCATTGTGCTGATGCGGCGACAAGGGTTCGGCGCGACCTCAGTCGGGGATATTTGCGAGCAGGCCGGGGTGACAAAGGGGGCCTTTTTTCATCACTTCTCCTCAAAGGAGGAACTTTCGGTGGCCGCGCTTCAGGAATGGTGCAGGCAACGTGTGGAAGGGTATCGGCGCGACATCGGACAGGGCGGGGGAGACCCGCTTGCGCAGCTTAACCGGATGATCGATGGGTTGATCGCTAGCCTGCGCAATCCCCCCGACGGTATCCTTTCCTGCTTGCTCGGGATGGTCTCGCAAGAAGTCGCCCTTGTCCGCCAGGGAGTGCGTGAATCGTGCTGCGCGGCGCTCGGCGGCTGGACGAATTTTGTCGCGGGCCTGCTCCGGGCTGCCAAAGCGGTGCATCCGATCCGAACTGACTTCAATCCCGAGCAGGTGGGGTGGATGCTGAACAGCCTCTGGCAAGGCTCCCTGCTGGTTGCCAAGACGCGGAATGAACCGGAGATTGCAGTGAACAATCTGAAGCACGCGAAAAATTACATCGACAGCCTGTTCCTGCGGAACCCGACCGAGAAGCCCGGCACCTGACGCGCGCGAAACCCGCGAATTTATGAGTGACCAAACATGTCAGCAAATCGATCCATCCGCGCTCCCGTTTAACGGCGGGCCGAGTTACTTTGAAATCCAGGCGGACGATCCGGGTCGCGCCGTGGAGTTCTACAAAAAACTCTTCGGGTGGCAATTTGAGCGAGCGCCCGGGATGCCGATTGAATACTGGCGGATCAACGCACGGGGCGCGCGCGGAGGGCTTTTGAAGCGCCCGGCTTCCCCGCCGCCTGAGGCATCGGGCACGAATGCGTTTGTTTGCTCCATCCTCGTCGAAAACTTCGACAAAACCGCAGCGAGGATCAGTGAGCTCGGCGGAAGGGTCGCCCTTCCGAAATTTGCTGTTCCTGGCACGTGCTGGCAGGGGTATTTCATCGATCCGGAAGGGAATACTTTCGGTGTTTACGAGATCGATACGGACGCCGGATAAATGCTCCAACGAAATGGACCGATGATAAAAGGAGTATTCGTCAATCTGCCGGTCAAGAACCTCGACCAATCGATCGGGTTCTTTAAGGAACTGGGGTTTACCTTCGACACCCGTTTTACGAATGCCAATGCTGCCTGTCTCGTTCTTGGCGAGAACATGTACGCGATGCTCCTCGTCGAGGAGTTTTATCAGACCTTCACGTCCAAGATGATCTGTGACGCGACACGTCAAAGTGAAACGATGGTGGCCGTGCAGCTCGCGAGTCGCGAGGCCGTGGATAATATGGTTCGAAAAGCAGCGGCGGCCGGTGGACGAATACCAAACGAGCGGCCGACTGATCACGGGTGGATGTATGAATGGGCCTTTGAAGATCTGGACGGTCACATTTGGGATCCGCTCTGGGCTGACGACGCGAGCGGAGAACAGGCGGAGAAAGCCAAGCCAGAAGGGAGCGCCAAGTCATGAAGATTGCTGTGATTCTTGTACGGATCCTCTTGGGGCTTCTGTTTCTATTTGCGTCGGTCAGCTTTTTCCTCGACCTCATACCGGTCCCGGAGATGGAAGGAGATATCCTCGCGTTCAATACCGGTCTCGCGGCATCCAAATATTTCTTTCCTTTATTGAAGACGACGGAACTCCTCTGCGGCCTCGCGCTGGTCATCGGCTTCTTTGTTCCGCTGGCGACGATCGTGCTGATTCCGATCACAGTAAACATTCTCATGGTTCATCTCTTTTTGGACCCGACCGGATTGCCGATGGCAATTGTGATGATCGTCGCCCACCTCTTTCTCATATACGCCTGCTGGGCGCATTACCGGCGACTGCTGTCGCCGCGGATCGAATTCTCCAATCAGTCGCGGCTCTCGCAATCTTCGAGAGCAGCAGCTGCCAATGAAAACCGAACGTAAAATCAGGAAAAATTATGAACAAACCAAACCCAATTCCCAGCGGCTACCACACCGTAACGCCCGTGATAAGCGTCAAAGACGCGGCCGCGCTGATCGATTTCATGGAGCAGGTGCTCGATGCGAAGCGGGCCGAATACATCACGCGACCCGATGGCGCGATCATGCATGCGGAAGTTCGCATCGGTGACTCGAAAGTGATGATTGGCGAGGCATGCGACGGGATGGGGCCGACGCCGGGCGCGCTGTTTTTGTATTTGGACGATTGTGACGAGTTCTTTCGCCGTGCGGTCGATGCGGGCGCAACGGTCATCATGGAACCGACCGACATGTTTTGGGGAGACCGTTACAGTTGCGTCAGAGATCGCTGGGGAAACCAGTGGTCGTTCGCGACGCATATCGAGGATGTTTCCAAAGACGAAATCGACCGGCGGGCCCGTGAGTTCATGGAAAACGCTGGGAAGCAGCACGTGCAGTAGTTAGAGAAAGGCAGATTCCAATGAGCAGATATGTATGTATAACTTTCATGAAATCGACAGTGCCGATGCCGGTGAAGAGCATCACGGAATCAGTGTCTTTTTCAAAAACGAGGCGGGAGAGATTTTTCACACCTATTCTGCCTACGCCCGGGGCGTGGATATTTTATGCGGCGCCCACAACCTGCTCGATTTGACACCGCGAGGCCGGAACGAGCATCGCACCATGGATTGGGTGCGGTTGCACGATCAATACGAAGCGGCGGCGGTGAAGTCCGGATGCTGCGACACTGCGAAAGGAACGAAATGAAATTGAAACCGGGAATGATCGTCCCGTGTCTCTGGTTCAACGGAGAAGCGGAAGCCGCGGCAGAATATTACACCGGGATTTTCCCGAATTCGACAATCATCGATGTTTCGTATTACAGCGAGGAAGGACAGGAGTATCATGGCCGGCAGGCTGGCAGTGTGATGATGGTCGTGTTCGACCTCGACGGCCAGCGATTTACGGCTTTAAATGGCGGGCCAGCATATCAGATTAACGAAGCCGTCTCGTTTCAAGTTCCGTGCGAAACGCAGCAGGAAATCGATTATTATTGGGCCCGACTTTCCGAAGGCGGGGACGAAGATGCGCAGCAATGCGGCTGGTTGAAGGACAAGTTCGGGGTGACCTGGCAGATTTTCCCAGCGGCGTTGGTCGAGATGATGACCGATCCTGATTCCGAGAAGACGAAGCGTGTCATGAAGGCGATGGGCCCGATGAAGAAGCTGGATTTGGCTGAACTCAACCGCGCCTGCGCGGGGGAGTAAGGTCGTTTTCCGCTCGCGGCATCGAAAGGGCCTGCTCGGGCTGCGGATTGAATCAACCACAAAGGGGAAAGAGCACAAGACGAGAAGGTTCCTTCCATCTTTGTGCTTCTTTGTGATCGTTGTGGTTGAAACCGCTGCGGCGCGCTCAAGATTGCATTGACGGGCGGGTTCCGCCGAAATCATACTTGCGTTTCGGGCTTGGACCCGAGTAACTAATTGGTTTCGTTTTTTCGGAGTCTTCTCTTATGGATCGAGTTTTATTGACGACCACTTCGTACCAGGACACGCCGGGCGACCATCATCGCCTGCTTGAATCGGCAGGTTTCGAAATTGTGCGTGAGCGGGGGCCGCTTCCCGAATCGCGGATGCTCGAGCTGGCGGGGGATTTTGACGCGTTTCTGTGCGGAGACGACGAGATCACGCGCAAAGTCATCGAAAAGGCTCTGCCCCGGCTGCGAGTAATCAGCAAGTATGGAATCGGTCTGGACAAGATCGATGTCGACGCTGCGACGGAAAAGAAAATCCCGATCGGCTTCTGTCCGGGGGTCAATCACACGACGGTCGCTGAGCACACGTTTGGGCTTTTGATCAGCCTCTATCGTCACATCGTGACCGAGTGCAATCATGTCAAAGCCGGTGAGTGGAAGCGATTGACCGGTCATGAACTCTTCGGTAAGAAGCTCGCAATCATTGGCTTGGGACGGATTGGCAAGGAGGTTGCCATTCGTGGGAGGGCGTTCGGCATGGAGATCATCGCTTACGACGTGTATTGGGATGAAGCTTTTGCCGCGGCGCACCAAGTTGAGCGCGCCGAGTCGATCGCATCGGCGATCTCCAGTGCCGACGTGATCAGTCTGCACACGAATTTGACCGATCAGACGCGCCACATGATCAACGCGGAGAGCTTGAAAACCGCGAAAAAGGGGGTCGTTATTCTCAACTGCGCACGTGGGGAACTTGTGGATACAGCGGCGATGGTAGCGGGATTGAACAGCGGGCAGGTGGGCGGCTATGGCGCGGACGTTCTCGATGTGGAGCCTCCGCCGGCGGACCATCCGTTGTTCCGCACGCCGAACACGGTGCTGACTCCGCACATCGGATCGCGGACCTACGAAAGCGTCGTCCGCCAAGCCACGATGGCGACGCGGAATCTGATCAATTTGATGAAAGGCGAACCTGCGGTCGCGCAGGCGAATAAGTGGTAACTGGTTAGTGGTTATCAGTTATCAGTTATTGGTTATTAAAGCGGAGAGTGATTTCATTTGGTAGCGCCTGACTAACCCAATAACCAATAACCAATAACCCGAAACTAATTTTATGGCAGACGCATTTTTTGTTGTTCCCGAAGAGAAGCATCGCGCGCTCGTAGAGGCGGCGTACCGACATCGCGGGTACGGTCCTGATGAGGCGGAGCAGGCGGCGCGCTTTTGCGCGGAGGCGACTCGCCACGGCATCCAGACGCACAACGCGATCAAGGCCCTGCACCTCGACCACCTTTTCGGGAGCGGTTCCCAGGGATGTGTTCCCGGCGCCGAAATCCGCGAGCTTCCCGGCAGGTTTGAGGCGGCTCAGGTTTGGGACGCGAACAAGAAGCTCGGTCAGGCGGTCGCGTATCGAGCGATTGACCGCTGCATCGAGCTCGCTGATAAGTATGGCGTCGGAACGGTGTCGGTCGATAACGCCTTCCACTATCTTTGGGGGGGCGGTTATGTGATGGAGGCGGCCCGTCGTGGATACATCGCTTATACCAATTGCACGGCCGCGTTGACCGAAGTGGTGCCATTTTTGGGAAAAGAGCCGACGCTCGGCACGAATCCGCACTCGTGGGGATTCCCGACGCAGGAAGCGCTTGGCTACCCGATCGTGATCGACTGGGCAACGTCGGTTGTCGCGATGGGGCGCGTTCAGCAGTTGAAGCGCGAAGGAAAAGCGTTGCCCCCGAACGCGGCGGTCGATGCTGACGGCAACCCGACGACGGACGCCTCGAAGGCGGTGGCGCTCCTTCCGTTTGGCGCGCATAAAGGCTACGGGCTGTCCCTCATCAATGAAGTTGTCGCGGCCTTTATCGGCGGCTCGCTGCCGACACTGCGCAGCCGGTGGGCCGATGACGGGGAAAAGCATACCTGCTGTTTCTTTTTTCAAGTGATTCATCCGGACGCGCTGAGCGGCGGACAGTTCGCGAAGGGACGCAGTCAGAGTGAAAATCTGAAGGCGGTCCTCGATGATATTTTCCGCGGCGGCAATGCCTCCTGCGTGCTGCCGGGCCAGATCGAGGCGAAAAACGCGGAACGGTCGCGCAAAAACGGCGGGCTCCTCTTTACGCGGGCGGAGATTGATGCATTTGGCGAGATTGCTGACGAGTGCGGCCAGCCGCGCTGGAATCCCGAGGAATTCAAGGCGGCCGATTGACGATTCCGGAAAGAGAGTCAACGATCTGACGTTTCCAGGGTTTGTGCCCGGAATGCGAATACAAGAAGGATAGGAAAGATTACTATGAGCACACTTTCAATTAAACCGGCTGATCAATGCAAATACGACTTGGTTTCGCTCGGCGAGATCATGCTTCGCCTCGATCCGGGCGAAGGACGTGTGCGCACCGCGCGATCGTTTCAAGTCTGGGAAGGCGGCGGCGAGTATAATGTCGCCCGAGGCATGCGCCGCTGTTTCGGCTTGCGGACGGGTGTGGTGACCGCTTTTGCCGACAACGACATCGGCCGGTTGATCGAGGACTTCATTCTCCAGGGGGGAGTCGATACTTCGTGGATAAAGTGGGTTCCGTACGACGGTGTCGGACGCAAGGTCCGGAATGGATTGAACTTTACTGAGCGCGGTTTTGGCATTCGCGGCGCGGTTGGTATTCCGGACCGCGGAAATACCGCCGCCTCCCAGATGAAACCGGGCGACATCGACTGGGATCATCTTTTCGGGAAGGAAGGCGTACGCTGGTTCCACACCGGCGGGATCTTTGCGGCGCTGTCGGAATCCGCGGCGGCGTTGACGGAGGAAGCGGTCGCGGCGGCGCGGAAGCACGGCGTGATCGTCTCCTATGACCTGAACTACCGTCCGTCGCTCTGGGGCGCGATTGGCGGTCTCGAGAAGGCGCGGGAAGTAAACCGCCGGATCGCGAAGAACGTCGATGTCATGATCGGAAATGAAGAAGACTACACCGCCTGTCTCGGTTTTGAAGTCGAAGGCGTCGATGAAAACATTTCCTCGATCGAGGTCGATAAGTTCAAAAAGATGATTGAGCGCGCGGTGAAGGAGTTTCCGAACTTCAAGGTAACGGGGACGACTCTGCGAACCGTGAAGACCGCGACGATCAATGATTGGGGTGCGATTTGCTGGTGCGACGGCAAGTTCTATGAAGCCACGTACCGGAAGGACCTGGAGATCTTGGATCGGGTTGGCGGCGGTGACAGCTTTGCGTCCGGCCTGATCTATGGCTTCCTCGCTCACAACGACCCCGCGAAGGCAATCGAATACGGTGCGGCGCACGGCGCCCTTGCGATGACCACGCCGGGCGACACTTCCATGGCGTCGAAAGCCGAAGTCGAAAGGCTGATTGCCGGCGGCGGCGCGCGCGTTGTGCGCTGACGGTGGCAGCGCGGAGGGCGTTACGGTGTCCGCCGCGCCTTACCGCGACTGCGCGTAGTAGGCCTCGTAGTCTTTGTTCCCGATCTGGCCGTAACCGTAGTAATCGTAGTAGGTCGAGGCGCGGCCGGTGGGGATGCTGTTGAGAATCAGTCCGCCGATTTCCACGTCGGCGGACTCGATTTTTTCCATGAACTTCCGAATCTGCGTTTTGTTGACTCGATTGAACTGGCAGACGTAGAGGACGAGGTCGCACAACGGCGCCAGCAAAAGCGCATCGGGGAAGACGCCGACCGGCGGTGTGTCGACGAGCAGAACATCGTATTCAGTTTTTAAATCCGCGAACAGATCTTTAAATTTCGGCAGATTGAACATCTCGGTCGGATTTCGGCTTTCCCCGCCGGCGCGAAGAAGGTGCAGCTTTTGACCGAGCGGCAGAATGTCCAGTGCCTCTTCGGAATCGAGGGATTCGAATTCCGGCTCATCCATTTCGAGCCATCGGATGATGCCGCGATCGTTCTTGCGTTCGTAATAGTAGTGAAGGGCGGGGCGACGAAAATCACAGTCAATCAGCAGCGTTCGTCTGCCGTGATTGGCAAAGGTGGCGGCGAGATTACTGGCAACGAGACTTTTGCCCTCGCCAGGCACCGTGCTTGTAAAAAGCAGCGCCGACGGATTCTGCACCGGCGCCTTGAGGTGGATTTGACTGAAGATTCCTTTGAACGACTCACTGGCTGAGTGGTCGCGCCCGCGAGAGATCAATTGGGGCCGTTCCCGTTTTCTCAAGCCGGTGATGCGCGGAATTTCTCCGAGCATCGGAAGTCCCAGCAACAGCTCCACTTCCCAGGCCGCTTTGAGCTTTTGGTCGAGGAATCCGAGGACGAGGGGCAACCCAAATAAAATCAAACAGCCGAGGAACGCGCTCTGAAGAACAATCTTTTTAACGTCCGGCTGGATGGGGATCGGGGAGCGATTCGCGGCATCGACGACCTTGATATTGATGTGATCGAGCTGACTGGCAATTAAGGTTTCGTTGAGCCGATCAACGATTCCGGCGTGCGCCTGACGATCCGACTCGGCCTGGCGAAGGAGCACCTCGTAGCGGGCTGCGATCTCCTCGAGTTCCAGCGATTCTTGTTCCGCTTCCGCGAGCGCTTCCTCCAGCTGGGTTTCGTGCTGCACCGCGGCTTGATGCTGACTCAGCAGCTCGGTGACCGCCATTTGGGTATTCTCATCGAGTTGCGCGTAGATGTTCTCGATTGAACGCGTGTTTTCGATCATCCGCGGATGATTTTCAAGGTAACGCTCGGCTAGGAGCGCCTTTTCGGCCTCGAGACTTTCCAGCTGTGCAATCAGCTCGCGGATCGATCCGTATTCAGCAATGAATTGAATCTCGAGCAGATTTTGGTCGTTTAGCATGTAATGCTCGACATGTTTCAATTTGCTGTCGAGGGCGAGACGGGCGACCCGCGCGTCCATCAGTTCACCGCTTAAGGTTGTCAGTCGGCGGAGAATGATATTCTGATTCTCTTCGAGGGAAACGAGATTGTGCTCGCGGCGAAACTCCTGAAGGGTCGCCTCGGTTCCCTGGATTTTATGGAGCAACTCCTCCTTTTGGCTTCGCAGGAAGGCGAGGGCGGCGTCGTTGCTGGAGATTGTGCGTTCGCGGTTGTAGTCGATATATTCCCCCGTGTAGCGATTGGCGATCATCGCGGCGGTCTCGGGATCGCGGTGACGGGCGGCAATGGTGACGATATAGGTGCCGCGATTGAGCGAAACATCGATGTTGGGATGAACAACATCGAAGACCGAGGGCGCTGGGGACTCGGGTTCGATATACGGCTGAACTATCTGTTCCTTTTCCTCTTCGGTGAATGTTTCCGCGACATACTGGAAAAACGACACGCTCTTGATCTGACCGATGTGGGTTTGGAGCGTTGCGTCGATGGTCGCGGTGTTCAAGCTGGTGTCGAGCACCTCCTGGATGTCGACGACCTGGGGCTTGGATGTTTCAAAAATCAAGCTTGCGCGCGACTCGTATATTTTCGGCTGCCGCAATTGATGCGCGACCAGAAGCCCGACGAGAATAACCGCGGTGGCAAGACCGAGGAGCCAGCGCTCCCGGATCATCAAGAAATAGTCACGCAAGTTTCGCTGAACCGGCCGGAGAGGGCGGGATCCGGTGCCGTTGGCGCCTGAAGCTGGGATTCGTATCGAGGGAGACTTGCCAGGCGTAAACTGATTGTTGTTCGACCTCATCGGCTGGTTGCGAGCGGTCGGATGCTAAAAGAGCCGTTCGGGCACCCAAATCACATCACCCGGAAGGATCGCCACCCGGCTTTTGTCGCTGCCCTTTCCCTTGCCGGTGATCAATTGTTCGACGTTGACCGTGAACTCGTTCGTCTGGCTCCCGGGACCTCGGCGAGTGACGCGAACTTCATTCGATTTGGCAATGCCGGTAAATCCGCCCATCTGCGAAATTACGTCGACGATGTCCAAGCTGTTCGCTTCGATCGGGAAAACGAGTTTTCCCGGAGTCGCCACCGCGCCGAGGACCGAAACCTCCTTGGGCGCGTAATCGACAACGCGAATCGTCACCATCGGATTGCGGAGAATACGCTGATCGACATAGCTGCGCTGGATGAATGCTTCGGCCTGGCGGACGGTCATGCCGATGAGTTTAACGGTGCCGAGAAGAGGAACTCGGATCTGTCCGCGCCCGTCGATGCGTTGGGCGGCACTCAAATCCGGCTCGCCGTACACAGAAATCTCGATCTGGTCGCGAACGCTCAGCTCATAGAATTCAGGAATTGTGACCTGCGGTGGAGGCTCGTCAGCTCGCAGAACGCCGCTGGTCCACGGAACAATCAGCAGGCCGACAGCGCCAAGGAATCGTTGGATTGTGAAGGATCGTAATCGGTTAACGGCATTCATTGCGGATCAGGTTGCTCGGTTAAAAACTGCATGGTGCTGGTTAAAAGGTGTACCGCGTGTAGAGCCGCACAACCTGCCGGTCGTATTCGGTCCGTTCCACGGTCGAGTTGTTGAACGTAAGATCGAAGCTTGCTCCCGCGTTCCAGTAGCGGGTGAACGTGTATTCGAGGCCGGCGCCGGCGAGGAGGGCGTTTTCCTTCCGGTCGCTGCTCCGGAAGTTCAGGTTGCGATAGCCGATGTAGCCGTTGAGCATGATTTTCTCGTCGAGGTCGTGCTCGACGCCAAGGGTTACGTCGCTCGCTTCCACGGTTTCATCGGTCGGGGCGACGTCGAGTTCGCGCGACACGTCGAGCCGAAGTTTTGTGAGCGGTCGCCACTGCCAGTCGAGAGCCGCTGAGGCGACGATGAGAGTGGCGTCCGGTTCATCTGCCCGGGAGGTAGTTTTCTGGACACCGATCGAAGCGACGCCCTGGATCCGCGGCCGCAACGTGCCGATTGCGCCGACGTGGATCGAGTTGTCGAGGTTGTCAATTTCCCTGCCCTGGATTGTGTCTTCGCCGTCCGATTCCACTTTCCGGAGCCGGTAATCGGTAAAAAAGGAGAGCTTTTCAGAGTAAAACCACTGGAGTCCGGCGCTCGCTGAAATCCGCTGGTAACCGCTGAATCCGTCGACGGTGACATCTTCGTAGCTGAGCAGGTTTCGCAGGCCCAGCCGATCGCTGAACGCATACAGCGTCTTCGCGCCGGCCGCGAATTCTTCGGAAGTGACGCGTTCGTTGAGAAAGTCATGAGCCTCGGTCAGTTCGGTGTATCCGATTGAAACACCGCCCGATAAAGGCGAATCAGGACTGACGGGATAGGTGACGTCGAGCCCGGCGTGCAGGTCTTCAAAATCTTCGCCTTGCAAATCGAGAAACCGGGTAACGTTCACTCCGGCGCGCGCGTCAATCGTGCCTCGTCCCGCGCGCCGCAAAAACTGCAACTCCGGGATCAGCGAAAAATACAGGTCGCTTTCGGAGTCCTCGCGAGCGAAGACATTCGAGTCGTACACGAACTCTGCGGTCGTGTTGAGCACGAGTTCGCCTCGCGCGATCTCGTAAAAGCCGTACGCGGGACAAGCGCCAGACGCGCCAAGAAGAATCGCTGCCAATCCGGCAAAGCCCAGCGAACCCGTTCCGCCGGGCGGCGCCTCCCGGGCAGAACAACCTTTTTCCCGCTTCGTCGGAAGTCGGCTGCTGAGGCGCTTCGTCATTGGCAGGGAAGTATAAAAGAAGGCTTGCTGACCTGCAATCGGGCCTTTCCCCGTTCACCTTCTCGGCAAGCATCTTCGCCGGTGCTGAGGGAAATCCTGAGCGTTTGAAGGGAGGGCGGCTCAGCCTTTTCAGCGGCGGAGTTTCGGCTCGAACTGCGGCCGGTTCGGCCGTAATGATGGATGCAGGATGGCAACGCATGACGCACCCGCGCCGGATGACGAGTCCTCACCCGTCGAAATTCCGATCGACGGAGTGCTGGACCTCCACACGTTTCACCCGCGAGAGGTCAACGATCTGGTTCCGCACTACTTGGAGGTTTGCCGTGAGAAGGGGATCCTCGAGGTCCGGGTGATCCACGGCAAGGGAACGGGAACGCTTCGGCGGACGGTTCACGCGATCCTCGGCCGCCTTCCCTGGGTGGCTTCGTGGCGGCAGGCGGAGGAAATTGCGGGCGGCTGGGGCGCGACGATCGTCACGCTGGCGCCGCCGGAGCAGGGGGGCGGGAAGGGGGCGGAAACAAAAGGGGCCGCCGGATAATCCGGCGACCCCTCGAACCCAATAACCGTAGAT